>JANPJY010000100.1:0-8319 GCA_031425735.1 Akkermansiaceae bacterium
GCAACCCGCAGCTCTTCCATGGAGCAGGTTTCAGGATTGGGAAGTTGAAGTGAGCGACCGATGCCTTATTCAAATAAGTGTTTCAAAAAGTACCAGTACAAAATTCACTTTTTACGCAAAGACTTTTGGCAAACGGTCTAATCATTTTTTCCTCGGCTTGCGCAAACCTTCCAGGCATCAGGGGATTTTGCTCAGGCGTATGTGTTAGCTCATGAGGTCTCCAAGCCGACTTTCTTGCCGGGGTCTGGACCAAACACTCGCAGGGCTATCTGGATCAAGGAGATATTGAAGAAGCAATGACTGCTGCCAACGCGATCAGCGACGACGCCATTCAAAAGAAAGCCCAGGGCCGAGTGCTTCCCCATGCTTTTACCCACGGGACCTCCGCTCAACGTATGCGCTGGTTCAAAAAGGGGCTACAAAGTGGCAAACTCGAAGACGGCGACACCTTCTCTATCCCCTACAAAGATCTGTAGACGGAGAAATGGGGTCACGCGGTGCAGCGAAGAACGCAGAGTCCAGACAAGGAGCCAGAAAACGAACCCCCCTTTTCCCATTCCCTGACTGACTCTTCAATGTATTCTCCGCCCTGGGTGAAAAAGCAAATTCCTAACAACTCATTATCATTCATTAACGTAGTTCCAGCTTTACAAAATTCGCCCTACGGATGATTATCTGATAACTAGTAAATTCTAACACCCCAAAGCTATGCAAGACATTGACGTGCTCCGCCTCGAGCGGCTCGACCGGGTGAAAACCTTCCTCGAAAACCACATCGGCGAATTCGCTACCGGCTCGGTGGTCGATCAGACCCGAATCGAGGTCACTGGCCTCCTTACCACACTCAACGCCGCCCGCGTCACCCAGATCCGCTTGTTGGCCAACAAGGAGGAAATTGTCGCGTCACTGATTGCGCGTTTCAAGGACATCGCCCGCACCGCCCGCTCCATTCTCTCGGATGACCCGTCCTTCCCAGAGGAGGTCTTCCGCTTCGCGGGCGACTACAGCGAGAACAGTGCCGCCACCCACGCCGATGCCATATTCACTCTCCTCGATGCCAAGCACGGGGACACCGTCCCCAACCTCGCGCGAAAGGCTGCCCTGCGCGAACGCTTCACCGAGTATGAAATGGATCCGGGCTTCGTCAGCGCCCTCCGCGCCGACCGCGATTCCCTCGCCGACGCCTACACCCGCACGCACGCCGACAACGAGGATGACTTGGACACCGCAGCAGCCGTCGCCACCCTCTTCCACCAGGCAAACAACGCCGTCACCCGCCTCAACGGCCCCATCCAAAATAAATACTCGGCCGACCCCGACAAGATCCACGAATGGAATCAAGCCTCCCACATGGAGAGTGGTCCGGCACCGCCGGAACCCGAACCGACAACAGCATAAAGCCGCTGCGCCGGGACTGGAAAGGCTACTGTCGGGTAGCCGATTTCTGTGCATGGGTGTGTGAGATGGTGGGTTGCAAACCCGCGCTCCAAAAATCCCATTCCCTTCCGTCCGTTTTCTGGGAGCAATCGGAGTCATCATCCAGCGAGACGCAGGATGCACGGCCTGCACCGGGACGGTGCAGCTACGATGAAATATCCGCCAGCTCCCACATTTCTCTGAGTTGCTCGATGCTTTCCTCAAGAAGTTTGGTGTCGAATTCATGGACATCCACGCCTTTGCCGAGATCTGCTAGGAGTAGCACGGTTAGCTCGCCGCCGAGGTGTTCGCGGAATTCGTCTAGGCCAGCCAGGACGCGGCGGTTGCCTTTTGCATCGGTCCAATCGAGCGACGGATGATAGGTTTTCAGGCCCAAATTCAGAAGCACGTGAAGGATGCGATCGGCGTGATCTTTTTGGAGAAAACCGATTTTGTGAGAGTAAATCGTATCGAGCGCGAGGCCGACCGATACTGCTTCGGCGTGGGAGAGTTGGTAGTTGGTGAGCGCCTCCATTTTGTGGGCGGCCCAGTGACCGAAGTCGAGAGGTCTGCTAGAGCCGGTCTCGAAGGGGTCGCCGCCTAACGCGATGTGGCGCGCGTGCAACAAGGCGGAGCGTTTGATGCATTCTTCGAAAGGTTCGCGGTCGAGTTGGGAGAGCGCGGTAACGTTTGCTTCGATCCATTCAAAAAACTCACCATCTTTGACGAGCGCGACTTTCACGGCTTCGATCAAACCTGAGACGCTCGATTCTGGATCTTGGCTTTCGAGAAGTTTGAAATCGTTGATTACGGCGAACGGAACCGAGAACGAACCGATCCAGTTCTTTTTGCCAAATGCATTGATGGCGTTTTTCACACCTACTCCGCTATCATCTTGGGAGAGGGTAGTGGTCGGGAAACGAACGAGTCGCACTCCACGGTGCGCTGTAGAAACCGCATAGCCGACCGCATCCAAAAACGCACCACCGCCGATAGCGAGCACGTAGGAATGGCGATCGATGTGGCTCATATCGATTTCTCGCCAGACTTCGCGGGCGAGGGTTTCATCTGCTTTGCAGGCTTCACCGCCAGCGAAAATCCTGACTCCGCGGAAATCGAAATCGAGCTTTTGAAAATAGGTATGGATGTGATCCGGAAGAGCTTTCCATGCTGCGGCGACAGTGTCTTCGAGGAAAACTAAGACTCTTCGTCCGCCACCTTCTGCGAGCACATCAGCCAACGCGGAATTTGCTACAGCAAATGCGTCACGTGTGAAAATCACACGATGTTTGAAGGTTATGGGGATGTCGAAGTCGTGGCGATCCATGAGATCCAGTTGGGCGAGAGCGGTTAGTAAGCTGTTTTACTGCACCTAGCCAACCTTTCTTTCCCGAAAGTGACTGAGCCCATTTTTAGGCTTTGCGGGATTGGGTTTTCACGGATGGTTCTTTCATGTCTGATGAAATCACGCTCTTCGAAAGCCAATGGCTCGGTCTCTATCGTAGGGGACATTGGGACTATGTGCGCCGTCCGAACTCCGATGCTTGTGTCGGTATCCTTGCGATCACGGATCAGGAGGAGATTTTATTGGTGGAGCAATTCCGAATTCCGATGGGAAAAAGAGTCATCGAAATCCCCGCTGGTTTAGTGGGCGATGAGCCGGAATTTCAAGGTGAGAGTTTCGCGGAAACGGCGGGTCGGGAGTTGTTGGAGGAAACGGGCTACCTTGCGGGACGCATCGAGCTTTTGATTTCATCGCCGACTTCCGCGGGCATGACGCCTGAAATTACTCATCTATTTTACGCAACAGATCTGGTTCAGGAAAATGAAGGAGGTGGCAACGCGAGTGAGGATATTTCCGTTTATAAAATTCATCTAACAGAATTACGCGACTTTCTTTCCGAAAAACAATCCGAAGGGTTGATGGTCGATTTTAAAATCCATGCAGCGCTGGCAGCGGCGGGATTGGTGTTTTAAGAGAATTTACACTTTCCTTAGTGTGGTTTAGGCATAATGTGATGGCATGAGCATCGATCAAATCGCCCCCGAAGCGCTCCGCTTACCGACCAAAGAGCGTGCCTTGCTTGCCGCTACGCTGTGGGAGAGCATTCAAGACCCATATCAGCTTGCTGTGGATATAGAGGATGATGAAGCAATTTCACTGGCTGTCTTGAGAGATCGAGAAATAGAATATGGTGAGGTATCTGCCTTGTCCCATGATGAGTTCATGAAGCGTGTGCGGAAATGAGGATTGAGTATCATCCAGTTCTAGAAAGGGAGTTGATAGAAGTGCGTGACTACTACAACACTCAATCAGCTGGACTCGGTGATGATTTCATCGATGACTTCGAGAGGCAGATTTTTTTAATCGCAGCCATGCCAGAGCGGTGGATGCTTGTGCGTGAAAATCTTCGACGAGCACTAATGAAGCGTTTTCCCTATGTGATACTATTTCGTTTGATAGACAAAGAGGTTTTGCGGGTCACGGTGGTGAAACATGAGCGAAGACATCCCGCTTATGGCACTTATCGAAAATAACTCAGATCGACGTAGGGAAACGCAGAGTCATAAAATTTTCGTAAGTCTCTCCTGGTAGAAGAATGGTGTTGGGAAAGTGAGGATGGTTGGGCGAATCGGGAAATTTTTGAGGTTCTAGGCAGAATCCTGAGTTGTCGTGTCCAAATGGTGAGCCGAGGTAGAATTGTAGGCCGGGTTGGTTGGTGGTCAGTTCCATGACCCGACCCGAAGCTGGATCGTAGCAGCGGGCGTTGGGTTGTTGGGAAAGTGGATCGAGAACGAAAGTGTGATCGAAGCTGGTGGCGGCTTCGAGATTTTTTCCGACTTGAGTCGGCGTGCGGAAATCGAAGCCTGTGCCGTCCACGGAACGGAGTTCTCCGGTTGGGATCAGAGTGGGGTCGACTGGGAGGTATTTTTGCGCTCGGATTTGAAGTTCGTGCTGAAGGACAGATTGCTTGGAATTTCCAGTTAGATTGAAGTAGGGATGGCAGGTGAGATTGACTGGCGATGCCTGATCAGTGGTCGCGCATGCTTTCCATGTTAGAAATTTTTCTCCCAAGATGTAATCGACCGTTACATCGACGTTGCCGGGAAAACCTTCTTCGCCTGCGGGGGAATGGTAGGAAAAGCGAACGACGTGATCTGAGATGATTGCAGTTTCCCAAACAACTCCGCTGAAACCTTTGAAGCCGCCATGCAAGTGATGAAGGCCCTGATTTTGGGAAAGTTGGTAAAGCGTCCCGTTGAGGGTGAGCTGCCCGTTCGCGATGCGGTTAGCGTAGCGCCCAATGGTGCAGCCGAAATGCGGATCGTTTTTTAACCAGCTCTCTTCACTGTCGAAACCCACGAGGATGTTCGCCATGCGGCCTTCGCGATCCGGCACGCATAGGCTGCGCAAGGTGGCACCGAGAGGGTGGACGCTGGCGGTTATCCCGGATGGGTGAGTTAGGGTGATGGACATCTTTTTGAAGAATGGAGGGAGACGCATGAAGAGTGAAGTCAATACGCAGCTTTCGAGCGCGACTGGAGTCACGCGGTCCAAATCGGTCAAATTTACCAATTTCTCTGTTCTTGCGGTGTGGGCGAAGTTGCGCAACATTCGTTTCATGCAAGCCGTGACCGACAGATTAAAGAATTTCCTGCAGTTTGTGGCTGTGAAACTGATTGATAAACCAGAGCAGGCGCAGCTGAAAGTCGCTGAGCTCGGGCCGAAACGGTTGAGATTCAAGCTGGTGCTGGGTCGGGAAGACGTGGCGATGCTGATTGGGCGGAATGGCTTTACGGCATCGGCGATTCGTAGTGTTTTAAAGGCTGCTGCTGAAAAAGAGGGCGTGCAAGTGACCTTGCAGATCCATTCTCATGAGGAAGAGGCTGAGCTGATGGCCAGAGAGGCTTGAGATTTTGTAGATGTTTTTTGCTGTAATTCCTCTGGTTTCGTGCAATCCATCCGCGCGCGGCGGGTTTGACGGACGACTCCGGAAACTCCCGCTTTAGATTTTATCTTCCATGTCTGTTGAACTGACCCGTAACTTTTCGATCATTGCCCATATTGATCATGGGAAAACGACGCTTTCCGATCGTTTGATGGAAATGACCAGCACGGTGACGATGCGTGAGAGTTCTGCCCAACAACTTGACTCCATGGACTTGGAGCGGGAAAAGGGGATTACGATCAAATCCCACCCCGTGGCGATGGAATACAAGGCCAAGGATGGCAAAACCTACAAACTCAACCTGCTCGATACACCGGGTCACGTGGATTTCTCGTATGAGGTCTCGCGTGCGTTGGCCGCGTGTGAAGGTGCGATTCTGATGGTGGATGCAGCGCAGGGCGTTGAAGCCCAAACTGTAGCAAACCTCCACCTCGCCGAGCAGCAGAATCTTAAAATCATCCCGGTCCTCAACAAAATCGACCTTCCAGCCGCGGACGTGCCCAAGTGCAAAAAGCAGCTTGAGGATATTCTCTGCATCCCCGCCGAGGATTGCATTCCTGCATCGGCCAAGGCTGGGATCGGGATTGAAGAAATTTTAGAAGCCATCGTCGCACGCGTTCCCGCACCGGTGGAAAACCCCGACAAACTGCTGCGTGCCACCGTTTTCGATTCGCTCTACGACACCTATCGCGGCGTGGTTTCCTATGTGCGGGTGTTTTCCGGAACCGTCAAGCGCGGTCAGCGGGTGAAACTTTTCGCGACAGATAAAACCTACGAGATCAAAGAGGTCGGCGTGTTCACACCGAAAATGAGTGCACGGGATATCCTGCAGCCCGGCGATGTGGGTTATGTGATTGCGAACATGAAATCGGCCAGCGAAGTGAAGATCGGCGACACGATGACCGATGCCACTCACCCTTGCCCGGAAGCTTTGCCGGGTTACAAAGAAATTCAGCCCATGGTGTTTTCGGGAATCTATCCGGTGGATTCATCGGATTACGAAGCCTTGAAAATGGGAATGGGCAAACTCCAGATCAACGATCCAGCATTCACCTTTTCTCAAGAGAGCTCGACCGCACTCGGCTTTGGTTTCCGATGTGGTTTCCTAGGGCTGTTGCACATGGAAATCATTCAGGAAAGGCTGCGCCGCGAGTTCGATATGGATGTGATCTCGACTTATCCATCGGTGATTTATCATGTCGATCTAACCGATGGGACAAAAGTGATCGTCGATAATCCTACCTTGTTTCCAGATACCCAAGTCATTCAGGAAATCCGCGAGCCCATCGTGAATGTCTATATCATGGTTCCTGGTGAATACATCGGCGACATGATGCAGCTTGTGTTGGAAAAGCGTGGAGAGGTTACCAATACCGAAACCATCGATGACATGCGCGTGATGCTTTCCTGCGTGTTGCCGCTCTCGGAAATTCTTGTCGATTTCAATGATCGCCTGAAATCCCAAACCAAAGGTTATGGATCGATGGACTACGAGCACGCCGGATACCGCGAAGCAAAAATGGTCAAAATGGACATGCTCATCGCTGGCGATCCGGTCGAAGCATTTTCCACGATTGTGCACCGCGATAAAGCCGAGGGCTACGGTCGTAAACTCGCGGAGCGCTTGAAGGAAGTAATTCCATCACACCTTTTCGTCGTCGCCATTCAAGCCGCAGTCGGCGGAAAAATCGTCGCCCGCGAATCTATTTCCGCGATGCGTAAGAACGTAACTGCAAAATGCTACGGCGGTGATATTTCCCGTAAACGTAAACTGTTAGAGAAACAGAAAGAGGGTAAGAAAAAGATGAAGATGTTCGGTAAAGTGAACATCCCGCAGGATGCTTTCATCAAAGTGCTGAAGAGCGGGGATTGATTTTTTAATCGTTCGTCTCGATATATTTTAATTTCAGATAAACAACGCAGATCCCCCAAATGATATGAAACTTCGCTTGCGACGCATTTCCCCCAGCTCTCTCGCCGCCACACTTGCCATATTTTATTTTGTCTGTGGCTTGTTCGTTGGAGTCTTCGGAATATTTGCTGCGTTGATCGGAAGCCAGTTTGTAATCAGTGGTCCGATTAGGTTTTCAGGTAGTGGTACAGAGATGTTGTTTTTTGCCATAGCTTATCCTTTTCTCGCAGCGATCATTGGGGCAATCAGCGGATTCATCATCGCGTGGATTTACAACTTCATCAGCATCTTCACAAACGGACTATTGGTCGAATTTGATGAAGCTGGACGACGTGACCGTTGAGCGAGAAGTTGAATCCACAACCCGTATTTCTGAGTATTCATTGAGCCACGTGCTGATGTAGGCACAAGATTGCTGCTCCTTTTGGGTGATAGTGGGTGATCAAAATTATCATTCTTCCTGCTTGGCTCAGCCTTATGGATTTGCGATCAATTTTTATATGCGTATTTCTCTCATCCTGCTTTGCCTTGTCTTTGGTTTCAATAGTGCCCAGGCACAGTCCTTGTCTGATGCAGACCGTAATAAGTTTTTAGAAAATCTTGCGACGCTCCAGCAAACGGCAAAATCTAAAGTGGATTCTAAATACCGTGTCGCCCTTGCTGCTTATCGCGAAGCTATTGCTAGCGATGCTGCAGCGATTGATCTCTACATGAACTGCGTGCAGAAAGTGAACTACTTAGACCAAGATAAAAAATCTTCCGATTTCCGTGATTGGAAGCGCAAAGAGATGGATAAGTTTTCCGATCCCGGTTACAGCTTTGCTCTTCGTCAGCAGCTTCGCTGGTTGGTCCTCACGCTCCAAGCATCCTCGGAAAAAGCGGATCGCGCTAAGCTCGGTGTAGAAGCTCAGCTGGTTGTAGATTCCATATTTCATGATTTTGAGAAGCTAAAAAGCAACGAGGCTACACTCAATCAGCCGGTAACATCGACAGTTTTTGCAAGAGCCTACGAAATTAATGATGTTAAGGTTGAAAAATGGC
>JANPJY010000101.1:0-42785 GCA_031425735.1 Akkermansiaceae bacterium
GCAACCCGCAGCTCTTCCATGGAGCAGGTTTCAGGATTGGGAAGTTGAAGTGAGCGACCGATGCCTTATTCAAATAAGTGTTTCAAAAAGTACCAGTACAAAATTCACTTTTTACGCAAAGACTTTTGGCAAACGGTCTAACAATTCATTTTTACTTTGCGTCTTGGCCCCTTTGCGCGAGATCCAACACAACCCGAGCAATCCCTGCTACGCAAAGATATCCATCACCGCTTTACCGATGCCATCTTTCGTTGCGTAGAACGGGCGTTTCTCAATTTCGAATTCGGTTTTCGGGCTAATGCCCATAGCGGTGAAGATGGTTGCGTGTAGGTCTTCGATCGTCACGGGTTTATCGATAGCCAAGCATGGGCGTTCATCTGCAGTTGCCCCGTGGAGGTAACCTTTTTTCGTTCCGCCGCCGAACATTAGGACCGATGAACCGCCGGTGAAATGACGATGTAAGCCGTAATGTTTCATCTCCTTGATCACATCGGTTTTTGCGCGGGATTGATCTTTCGCAGTCGATCCCGGAACTCCCTCGATCATCATGTCGCGGCTGAACTCACTGGCGACGATGACCAAAGTACGATCTAACAATCCTCTTTCTTCGAGATCTTTAATCAAACGCGCGATCGGTCTATCGATCTGCTTTTTCATTTTCTCTGCGGTGGTGTGGCCATTTTCGTGAGTATCCCAATGCAAGAACGGTTCGTATTCGGTAGTCACTTCCACGAAGCGCGCGCCGTTTTCCACCAGCTTCCTCGCGAGCAAACAACCTTGGCCGAAGCGACCTGTGTTGTATTCGTCGAACACTTCTTTTTTCTCTTTTGTTAGATCGAAGGCGTCACGCTCTTTCGATCCGAGCAAGCGATGCGCATTATCTAATGAACGCAACATGGATTCCTGATGATAATCGCTGAGATCACCGGAGCGTGGTGAATGCTTGAGCAAGGCTTCCAACGCTTTGTAGCGCTTCGCGAAACGATCTGCCGACATTCCGCCGGGAGGCTGCACGGCTTTTGATGCTTGGTCAGGGTAAGGCAAATTCATCGGGCCGAATTCGCTGCCGAAAAATCCTGCGGTGGTGAATGCTTTGACCTCTTCGCTCTCACCGAAACCTTCGAGTCGTTGGCCGATGTTGATGAAAGGCGGCATCACTTCGTTGCGACCGCCTAAAACTTTCGCAATCCACGCACCAATGTGCGGCGCGGCGACGGTTTGCGGAGGAACGTAACCCGTGTGCCAGTGATACTGATGACGCGAGTGCAAAATACTGCCGAGATCTGCTTGGACGTGCGAACGGATCAAGGTCGCGCGATCCATCACTCCGGCGATGCCTTCCAAGCCCTGGCAAATTTTGATGTTATCCACTGCGGTATTGATCGCGGGGAAAGTGCTGATGATTTTCTCAACCGGGGTGCCAACCTCATAAGGCAGGTAAGCTTTCGGATCGAACGTTTCTGGCGATGCCATTCCGCCTGCCATCCAAAGTAGAATGCAGGCATCGGCTTTGGCGGCGGGATGTTTGAGTTTATCGGACGCCATTGCGCGAGGTGCGCCGCCTAAAAATGTAGCCGCTGTGGATGCGCCAATCATCCGCAGGAAATTGCGGCGGGATTGTTCGGGAAGGGTTTCGTCGTACCAAGTTTCGGAGTTCATCGTCTTAGTTGATGTAGAAAAATTCGGGGAGCATGAAAATCGACCACAACAAATCTTCAACCTGCTCGGGTTGTGGATCTGTGCCTAACATAATCAGTGAGACATCCATTTCCGCCGTCGTCGGTTTGCGGCTGAGTGATGACTCATATATTTTTGTCACCCATGATTTTGCATCGGCAACTTTACCAATCTTCTGAGCGCCTTCACGGATCAGGCCAGCAAGCTCAGGGCCGTTGGCTAGATTGATCGCTTCAAGTGTGGTCAACTGATCGGGTCTTGAAGTGACAACTTGTTCGCGGTTGGGTCTGCCCAGCACTGCTTGCAATGAATCGCGCTGAACGAAGGCGGTGCGGATCGGCCTGTCATCCCATTTTGGCAATGCGTGAGTTTTCATCACGACATCGAGTTGCCCACCTTGTCCGGTTGCGACTTTGAAAGCATTTTTGTCCGGCTGCGGCCAGACACCGACGACAGTGCGAACCGAATCGATAAATTGCTCGGCTGTCATGCGTTTGCGGACCGGGCCGTTGAAGACGTAAGGCTTGCTTTCATCCTCAAGAACATGAGCGCGGGCTTGGTAGATTTTGGAAGTCGCTATCAAACGGAGCACGGCTTTCATATCGTAATTTGACTCAACCAAATGGTTCGCAAGCAAGTCTAACAGATCTTCGCTCCATGGTTCGGTGTTCATCGCATCTACCGGATGAACGATTCCGCGACCCATCATCTGATTCCACAGACGATTCACGAGCGTTCTCTGCATTCTTCCGTTTTCAGGATGCGTCATCAAACTGGCTAGTTGTTTGAGTCGCTCAGGCTTAGGTTTGGATGCATCGATCTGGCCGAGCTCTGGGTATAACCATGCGGCGATGGCCTTTTCACCGGTTGGTTTGTCGCACCGAGTTAGCTCTAGAGGTTTATCCGAATAAATCGCGGCCAAACCGTAAGCTTCTTTCAAAGTCCAGCGATCCACAAAACTGTCATGACAAGATGCGCACTTCATGTTGATGCCCATGAAAACTTGGGAAACGTTTTGGGAAAACTGGACGGCGAGGGTCTGGCTGGCGTTGACCTCACCGCGCCACTCGATGCCGTCGATGAATCCTGCGGAAGTAGGGCTCGGCGCAACGAGTTCGGTGACGAACGTGTTGTAAGGTTTATTTTCTAACAGCGCTGGATAAAGCCATGCGGTGACTTGTTTGCGGCCGCCGGTGATGAAACCTGTTCCGGCATATTCATTGCGCAGGAGGTCATTCCAAAATGTCATCCAATGCACGGCGTAGGCTTCCTTATTTGCAAGCAACTCATCCACCACCTGGGTTTTATTGAAGGTCGAAGAGGAGGCAACTTTTGCCAATGCATCAGCACTTGGTGGGAGGCCGTTTAAATCGGCACTCACCCGACGCAGGAAAGTCGCGTTGTCAGCAGGCTCGGGGAATTTCTGCCCTTGCTTTTTGAAATGCTCCGCGAGGACGAGGTCGATAGGATTTGCACCCGCTGGCCCTTTCGGAAGCGAGACTTTGCGTGGCTTCAATGGCGGTTCGTATCGCTCTTTGGCGAAAGTGAAGCCCTCCGTCCATGGGATACCGACGGTGATCCAACGCTTCAATACATCGATTTCTTTATCGTTCAGCGCGGCTTTCTTTTTCTCCGGTGGCGGCATTTTTTCTTCCGAATCATCTGACGTGACCAATTCGATCATTAGAGATTTGTCTGGCTTCCCGAGCTCAATTACATCCCCTTCGAGAAGCAACGCTTTGGTATCCATTGAAAGTCCGCCTTTTGCTTTAGCGCCGGTGTGACACTCGATGCAGTGTTTCTGAATGAGTGGCACCACTTCATGCGCGAAATCTACCTCAGCCGCTAAGGGTAACGTGGATGAAGCGATGGCGAGAAAAAGGACGGGTTTGAAATAATTCATTGATGGAAGCGAATGGTGTAGAAAACCACGAAGCATACAGAAATCAACCTGTAAATCTTGCAGCCATCTCGCAAGATTCTCCCTTAAATCAAACCTCTTCGTCCTCAAGCGGAGCTTTCGGGAGTTTGTCGACTTCTTCGAGCAAGTTGACGATTTCCACACCGCGGATCGCGGAGTTATCGTGTTTGAAGCGGAGCACTGGAGTTGACTTTAAAACCACCCGTTTCATCACGGCTTTTTGGATCGATCCGTGAGCTTTGTTGAGTTTTTCAATGATGGGCTCGGCAGAACCGCCGATCACGCCGATCCAAACTCGACCTTCTTTGAGATCATCGGTGACCTCGACTGCGCTGACCGTAACCATTTTACCGTGCCATTCGTAATCGTGTTGGATCACCGTGGAAATTTCACGGCGAAGCAGTTCGTTGACTCGATCGATACGGCGGGACATGGGGAAATCAGAGAGTCTGTGCGACTTTTTCAAGAGTGTAGCACTCGATGATATCGCCTTCTTGATATTCGTTGAATTCGCCGAGGCGGATACCGCATTCGAAGTTGGTTCTGACTTCGTCGACTTCCTCGTGGAAGCGACGGAGCGTGGACATTCTGCCGTCGAACACAGGAATTCCGCCGCGGATTACGCGGGCGTGAGCTTTGCGGTGAACTTTGCCATCGGTGATGAAGCAACCGGCGGCTTTGCCTTTGTTGACTTTGAAAACTTGTCGGCACTCAGCGTGACCCATAATCAACTCACGAGACAACGGATCGAGAAGTCCGAGCATTGCTTCGCGAACTTGATCAATGAGTTCGTAAACAATCGAGTAAAGTTTGATTTCCACGTCGGCTGCTTTCGCAGATTTCACAGCTTTGGCTTCCACTTTTACGTTGAAGCCGAGGATGATCGCTTCGGATGAGCTGGCGTAAGTGATGTCGGATTCGGTGATCGGACCCGCAGCTGCGGTGATGAATTGGCAATCCACTTTTTCGGATTCGATGCCTTCAATCGCTTTCTTGATCGCCTCAACCGAACCTTGAACGTCGCATTTGAGAATGATTTTGAGCTGATTTTTTCCGCCGCCATCGTTGACCATGCTGAACAGGTCTTCCATGCGGTTGCGGTGTTGTGGTTTGAGACGTTTCAATCTCAGCTCTTCCTGACGCTCGGAGGCGAGTGCTTTCGCTTCGCGCTCCGTCTTCATTTCTGTTAGGTGATCGCCTACGTTAGGAAGTTCTTCGAAACCGATGACTTCGACGGGAGTTCCCGGAAGTGCGGTTTTGACGCTCTCGCCGAGGTCGTTAATCAATGAACGAACTTTTCCAGAAAACGGACCACAGATGAAAGGAGTGCCGACTTTTAGAGTTCCGGATTCGACGATGACAGTTGCGGTGGTGCCGCGGCCAGGTACGACGCGGGCCTCGATCACGCCTGCGCGTGTGGTGGCTTTTGGATTGGCTTTTAGCTCAAGCACTTCTGCTTGGAGAACGATAAGTTCTAACAGATCGTCCATTCCGGTACCTTTGAGTGCGGAAATGCAGGCGAACTCGGTATCGCCACCGTAGTCGGTGGTTTGCAAACCGTTTTCCGCGAGCTGTGATTTCACGCGCTCGACATTGGCTGATTGCAGGTCGCATTTATTAATCGCGACGATGATCGTCTTCTTGGCTTTTTGCGCGTGTTTGATTGCCTCAAGCGTCTGCGGCATCAGGCCGTCATTTGCAGCAACCACGATGATCGCGATGTCGGTGATGCTCGCACCGCGTGCGCGCATGTCGGAGAAGATGGCGTGACCCGGTGTATCGAGAAACGTGATCAGCTGATCGTTGTGGTTCACCTGATAAGCACCGATGTGCTGAGTGATTCCGCCGGCTTCACCGCTGACGACTTTGCTCTTGCGATAGTAATCGAGGATCGAGGTTTTGCCGTGGTCGACGTGACCCATGATCGTAACGATGGGCGGCCTAACAGTGAGTAAATTCTTTGGCTCTTGAACCGGAGCTTCTGGCTCGACGATTACTTCCTCGACTTTGTGGAACCCTTTTTCCTTATCGCGTTTTTCACGCTCAAAAGTGAATCCGTGAATTTCGCAAACTTGTGCCGCGATTTCAGGCTCAAGCGGCTGGTTCGGTGCTGGGAAAACTCCCAGTTTGATCAGATCCGCCATGACGTTGAATGGCTTCAAGCCGAGGCGTGCTGCGAGATCAGGAACCAAGATCGGTGGTTTGATGACGATCAACTTCGAATCGGAAGTATCGGATGAATCGCTTGAGTCGGCCACTGAAACCTTTGCCGCAGCTATGGGAGCGATGTCCTGATTCTTGATGAAGTTCGGATCTTCTTTTTCCTTATCTAAGGTTTTAGAAATACTTCCCAATACGTCCTTACCCGTCCGCGCGCTCTTTTTCGCCTTGGGTTTCTTCTCCTCGGTGAACAAATCTAACGCATTCGCTTTTGCGGTATCCAGTTTACTCGGCGCAGTAGCGATTTCCGCATCCTTGCGCTGACGCTCTCTACGTGAAGGCTTCTTATCGTCGATAAGATCGAGGACTTTTTTAGGCTTGTCTGAGGAAGTATCGCTATTTTTAGGCATTCGGCGTTCTGAGTATGAGAGGAATTGGTCTAAAGTTTTATCTTAAAGGTTTGAAAAATGTTAGGTGGCGAAATCTCAGTTGGTGGCAGCTTCTCCTGAAGCGATGCTTTTTGCTCTTTCCAAGATGCTCTCTGCTTCTTCGACACTGAGCTCAAGCGAGCTAGTGAGGAACTCCACTGGCATGTCGACAATCATCTCAGCGCTGACTCCACCGAAGAGGGTGAGTTTCGCGGCAAGTTCATCGGAAATGCCAAGTTGCTCGCCCAAGGTATGAGCGACGCCACCGATTTTTTCTTTAAATTGTTCTTCTTTGGTCTCGTCTTTGCGGACCTGGACGTCCCAGCCCATCAGGCGTGAGGACAAGCGGGCGTTCTGGCCTTTTCTGCCAATTGCTTTGCTGAGATCTTCTTCGCTAACAGTAACGAGAACGATTTTGTCTTCTTTGTTCACCGAGATCGAAATCAGCTCGGCTGGCTTGAGCGCCTCGCGGACCAATTCGGCCGGATCCTCGCTCCAACGGATGATATCGACTTTCTCGTTGTTGAGCTCGCGGACAATGTTTTTGACCCGAGCACCGCGCATTCCTACGCAAGCACCGACGGGATCGACTTTTGGATCGTTGCTCCAGACCGCGACTTTCGTGCGGAAACCGGCTTCACGTGCGATCGCGCGGATGTCGACCGTGCGGTCGGAAATTTCATTAACTTCGGCCTCAAACAAGCGGCGCACAAAGTTCGGGTGGCTGCGGGAAAGGATGATTTCTGGGCCGCGACCTTCGTTTTCAACGGCCAACACGTAGCAGCGAATGCGATCACCGATATTGTAATCTTCGCCTTGGACACGCTCACGATTCGGCATGATTCCCTCGAATTTTCCGAGATCGATCATCACATCGTTACGCTCGAAGCGGCGAACCGTTCCGGAGACGACGTCGCCCGCACGGTCTTTGAATTCCTCGTAAATCATTTCCTTCTCCGCTTGGCGGAGGCGCTGCATCATCGTTTGTTTTGCAGTCTGGACGGCAATACGTCCGAAATCTTTAGGTGTGACGTTGAATTCCAGAACTCCACCGACCTCGATCTCGGGGTTCTTTTTCTGTGCAATACTGAACGGAACTTCGTTGAATTTGTCCGTTTGCTCGCCGTCTGCGCACACATTAAGCGCTGCGAAAATCTTGGTGGTGCCCTTTTTAGTGTCCACTTCAGCCCGCAGGGTCTCGATCGCGTCAGCGCCGGGAACCATTTTGCGATAAGCGGAAACAAAGGAAAACTCGAGAGCCGAAACAATCTTGTTACGGTCGATTCCTTTTTCTTTTTCGTAATATTCGATGAGTGCGACGATGTCGTTGGTCATAGCTAGCGGTGGACAGGCAGTTGGTGGAAAAATTGCTTTTTCCTGATGTGAATGAAGGTTCTGGAGACGCAAAAGAGTGGGTATATGACCCACTCTCCATGTCGCAGAGGTTGTTCGTTGCAGGTTTGTAATTCAGTTTCGTAGACCGTTGCAAGCCGAAAGTCTTGCTGGGAAATGGGTTCAGATAAGCGCCGGACACCGATTTAACGGCTGTTTTCACTTTTCTTCCGAGAGCCCCCGCCAGCGGATGTCTTTGATTCGCGCGGAGGTCTGCCAGGTGGCTAGGCCAAAAGGCGCGCATTCCTCGATTCCGCCCTGCCTTAGCGACAGGGTTTTGCCCGTCGTATCAATATCGATGAGCTTCTCTCCGTCGATCCAAACCATGATTTTTTCCCCGTCCCTCAACAATCGGATCTGATACCAGACGTCGGTCTCAAAGGTGTGAATTTTCTGAGCATCGTTTTCCGAGGCGTCTTTGCCATCGATCGAGGAAATCCCGACCAAGCTCCCTCCCCAACCGCCGACGATCAGGGTCACGCATTCTTCCACGCCTCGTGTGGGAAATGTTATTGCACAGAAAAAATCCGTGCCGTTGACCCGTTTCGCTTTGAGCTCCAGCTCAAATGGCGCAGTCGGCACCTCACCTTTCCAGCGAACATTCGTCAGTCCCTCACCCCAACCGATGCTTAATTCCTCACCCTCTTCTACAATCCCCCCGCTCGCGCCCTCCCACTCATTTTTCATCTCAGTCCAGGGCAACTCCGCAGCACTGACATCCACCGCCGTTTTTTTATATACACAAACCACCAAACAAAAACCACCGAACAATCCCATCCATTTCCGTCGCTTCATTCCGCGACTCTAGCAAAACATTTCTGAAAGTCTCCTCTTCTTAGTGTGATCAAGCAAAAGACCACGAATTCAAATGAGCAGATTTTCTACCGCGAATGAACGCGAATGAACGCGAATGGACGCTAATTTGAAGAATCTTGATCATTGTCACACATCAAATCCTCACTTTGAAATTTTAATGATGCCATATGATCTTATTCGCGGATATTCGCGTCCATTCGCGGTTGGCTTTCTGAATCTTCATTCCCACATTCTATTCCTTGAATTTTGAAATTTGAATTTTGAAAATTTAGCCTAGCGTCCGCGCATGCTCTCCATTGAAAGACTCACTGGCTTCGCCGACGAAGCCTCCCGCGATATCGATAAACAAATCTCAGCGACCCAAGAGCTTGGTTGGTCAGCCATCTCCACTCGCATGGTTGGCAACACCAACATCCACGATATGCCGGAAGACGATTTCCAGAAAGCCGCAGACAAGCTGGATGCAGCAGGGATTAGCGTGCCAGAATTTGGTTCCGCCATCGGCAACTGGGGCAAAAAAATCGGCTCGGACTTTTCTATCACTCTCGCAGAAATCGAGCGCGCGATCCCACGCATGAAGCGCCTCAACACTCCGATGATCCGCATCATGTCCTACGCGCAGGAACCATGGGGCACCGATCAAAACGAAGCCGAGCGCTTCCGCCGCCTGCGCGAAATCGTCAAACGTTTCGCCGACGAAGGCCTCACCGCGATCCACGAAAACTGCATGAACTGGGGCGGATTTTCTGCCGAGCATTCACTGCGCCTCGTCGAAGAAGTCCCCGGCTTGAAACTCGTTTTCGATACCGGAAATCCTGTTTTCCAACTCGATCGCTCCAAGCCCGAACCTTTCCCCTGGCAAGACCCCATGGAGTTTTGGCTCAGAGTGAAAGAACACGTCGCCCACATCCACATCAAGGACTGCATCAATCCACTCTCTAACGACATCGAGCCAGAATACACTATGCCCGGCCTCGGCCAAGCGAAGCTTCGTGAAATTCTAACAGACGCTCACCAATCGAATTATAAAGGCTGGATCGCTATCGAGCCACACGTCGCTACCGTGTTCCATGCACCGGATCCCTCCGCTGTCGATTGGGATCAATGCTACAACTCATACGTGGAATACGGCCGCCAATTTGTTCGGCTGATTGCAACGCTATAGGAGAGCCGGTCTCCGACCGGCTGCTTTCAAAGGCAGGGACGACGCGCCGTCGTCGTCCGTAACTAAAACCCCGAATGCATGATCACTCTAACGAATTCTCTTCTGATCCCATATTGAAATGAATCACGGTCGACTGAGGCCAGTCGACCCTACCTTTAGTTACATCACAACCTCATTCAACACCTCGCGTGAAACATCAACTCCCGGCCAGACAACGCTGTTGATCACCCGCGCATCGCTACGGATACGCGCACCTTTTCCAATCACGCTGTTTTCAATCACCGCTCCATTTTCGATGATTGCTTCGGAATGGATCAGCTCCTCCAACATCAGCACCCGATGCGCGGCGAGATAAGATTCCACATCGCCGAGATCCATCCAATCGCCTTCATCGAGAACCACTGCACCGATTCCGTCTTCACGCACGAGTTCCTGAAAAGCTGGAATGACTGAGATGATTTCCCCTGCCGGAATTCTTTTGAGAAAGGCTTTTTTCACGCAGTAAATTCCAGTGAAAACATGCGTCCCCGGCAAACCGCGAACCTCGCTCCGCACATCCTCCACACGACGATTTTCTCCCAGCGAAATGCGTTTTTCGCCACCGCTTGAACGCAGTGCCAGCGTCACTTCATCGCCACTGGATTCATGCGCATCGACCAATTGTTTCAAATCCATCGATGAAAAAATATCTCCGTTGTGAATCAGTAAACTTCCTTCCTCCAACCAGCTCTCAATATTTTTCAGTCCGCCGCCAGTTTCTAGCAGAATAGGTTCGTGAAAAAATGTGATTTCTCTTTCCGCTCCAAATTCCTGCCATTTCTCCGGCAAGTGATGAGTGTTGATCGCAAACCTTGTGCAGCCCACCGCCTCGCAAGCCTCCACCGCCCATTCCGCGAGCGGTTTGTGAAACAGCGGCACAAGCGGCTTGGGAAACGCATCGGTCAGAGGCCGCAACCTCGTGCCCAGCCCCGCTCCTAATATAAATGCCTGCGTAATCATCTGGCGTTTTCTAATCACCAAATCCCAAAGTTCCAAACCTCAAACGAGGCGAGCGCATTTTTCTGAAAAAATGAGAGGAAATATTCTTTTTTGCAGATATGTATTAGAGTTCGCACCGCTATATCGGTGTTTCACAACCAACCCCACAACTTATGAAACCATTTATTACAGCCGCCATCGTCGGAGTTATCGCCATCACATCATCATTTGCCTCGGAAGTCGGCAAAGCCGCGCCTGCCTTCACGGCCAAAACCGCCAAAGGCACAGAAGTTAGCCTAACGGATTATAAAGACAAAGTCGTCGTTCTCGAATGGCTCAATTTCGAATGCCCATTCGTCAAAAAGCATTATTCCTCAAAAAATATGCAAACCCTCCAAGCTGCTTACGCCGAAAAAGGTGTGATCTGGCTTACGGTTAATTCTTCAGCCGCTGACAAACAAGGCTATCTAGCCGCTGACAAACTTCTCGAAAAAGCCACCGCCGAGGGTAGCAAAGCCACAGAACTCCTCATCGATGCCGACGGCAAAATCGGCAAAGCCTACGATGCGAAAGTCACTCCACACATGATGATTATCGGCAAAGACGGCAAGCTCGCCTACTCCGGTGCGATCGATTCGAATTCATCACCGAAAGTTGAGGATATCGCGACCGCCGATAAATTATTCGCCAACGCGCTTGATGCCGTGCTCGCCGGCAAAGAAGTCGCCAACGCCACCAACAAGCCTTACGGTTGCGGAGTGAAATACTAAATTTTCGTCTGCGATCCGCGTTCGATCAAAACCGCCGCCCACAAAGCGGCGGTTTTTTATTGCTTGGAATGCGACTCCTTTCGGACTGCATGGATGTATTTCATCACCGCATTTTCATCCGATTTGGAAATACCTGCGTTCCATGCCATCCCGGGGACCACCACGTGCCAGTCCACATCAGATACTTTCGTGGGTATGATTGGCTCATGGCAGCGCCCACATTGAGTGACGTAAACCGCATGCCCACGCTGCAGGGATTCCAAAGATTGACCGCTTTCCGCCGCCATCGCGGTATCGGGGACGGGAATCTGGGTTTTCGCAACGCATCCCACCAACACACAAACCGCAATTATCGTTAAAACCCATTTCATAGCGCTACTCAATCAAAGCAAACCCCCAGCGACAATCTTTAAACTATCCATAGAGGTTTTGAATTTCTGAGTCTATGCAGTCCGCTCACAGGAGATTAACTCCTCCTCTTGCGAGTAATCATCTTCCATGTCCATGCATCTGCTTCCTCGTGGGAATGAAATTTATAAACGCCTCTGGGCACACCTCCGTTGGAAAACGCCTCTTGCCATGCTGCAGCGCTGGCCTTATTGTGTGCTTTTGGGTCGAGCGTGTTCTGTGACGGCTTCCTCTTGCCCACCGTCTTACCCAGCGTTTCCATGTTGCACAGTTAACGCCTCAACCGAGACATGGCGAGTCAAGAATTGCCCGAGGGGATAGGCCAAAACACATGGAACGATGGGCAAATCCAGCCCCCAGCATTTTCCGCGCGTCGACAAGGAACGTTTTTGACAAATTCCTCTCAATCCCCAACCCTCCCCGCACAGAATCTCTTTTTAGAAAAACACGATCCATGAGCTACATCCGCACATTCACCACAGGCTCCGGCAAAGAAGGCAAATTTCACTCCCTTCCCGCACTCGCCGAAAAGGGTTTCCCGAATCTTTCCAAACTCCCCGTCTCGATCCGTATCGTGCTCGAGTCCCTACTTCGTAATAACGACGGCCTCAAAGTTTCCGACAAAGACATCCAGAACCTCGCGAACTACAACGCGAAATCTCCCGGTGATTATGAAATCCCCTTCGTCGTCGCGCGCATCGTGCTTCAAGATTTCACCGGCGTGCCTTTGCTCGTCGATCTCGCAGCGATGCGTTCCGCCGTTCACGCCATGGGCAAAGACGCAAAAATGATCGAGCCACTCGTGCCCGTGGACCTCGTCGTCGATCACTCGGTGCAAGTCGATTACGCCGGAACAGGTTTCTCTTTGGAAAAAAACTTGGACCTCGAGTTCCACCGCAACCGCGAGCGTTACGAATTCCTCAAATGGGGCGAACAAGCCTTCGATACTTTCAAAGTCGTGCCTCCGGGCATCGGCATCGTTCACCAAGTGAACCTCGAATACCTCGCGAAATGCGTGCTTGAAAAAGACGGCGTGTTTTATCCAGACACACTCGTTGGCACCGACTCCCACACCACCATGATCAACGGCCTCGGCGTCGTCGGTTGGGGCGTGGGTGGCATCGAAGCCGAAGCCGGAATGCTCGGTCAACCAGTCACTTTCCTCGTTCCCGAAGTGGTCGGCGTTTATCTAACAGGTAAACTCGCCACCGGCGTCACCGCGACCGACCTTGTCCTACGCGTCACCGAAATGCTTCGCCAAACCAAAGTCGTTGGAAAATTTGTCGAGTTCTACGGCCCCGGCGCAAAAGCCCTCTCTCTCCCAGACCGCGCCACCATCGCCAATATGGCTCCCGAATACGGCGCAACCATGGGCTTCTTCGGCATCGATGAAATCACCACCGGCTACCTCGAAGGCACTGGCCGTTCGCCGGAACTCTGCAAGACCGTCGAAAACTATTACAAAGCCCAAGACCTCTGGGGCATCCCAACCGATCGCGATGCACTGCAATTTTCCCAAGTTGTCGATCTCGATATTTCCACCGTCAAACCCGGCGTAGCAGGACCGAAACGTCCGCAAGATCGCATCGACCTCGACAACCTCAAAACCAAGTGGAACCAACTCCTCGCAGCACCCATCGCCGATGGTGGCTTCGCAAAATCTGAGAGCAAAACCGCTACGGTCACAGTCGATTCTAAAGACGATGTCCAAGACACGATCCAACACGGCTCCGTGCTCATTGCCGCCATCACTTCTTGCACCAACACTTCGAACCCGAGCGTCATGCTCGCCGCCGGTTTGCTCGCGCAAAAGGCTAACGCGAAAGGTCTAACTGTTAAACCTTCCGTCAAAACCTCACTCGGGCCCGGCTCGCGCGTTGTCACCGATTACCTCAACAAAACCGGCCTCCAAGAAGAACTCGATACACTCGGTTTCCAAACCGTTGGCTACGGTTGCACCACCTGTATCGGAAACTCCGGCCCGCTCGATCCAGGCATCGAAGACGTCGTGAAATCAGAGGACATCGTCGCCGCATCCGTCCTTTCCGGAAACCGCAACTTCGAGGCCCGCGTCCATCAATCGATCAAAGCCAACTTCCTGATGTCGCCACCACTCGTCGTCGCCTTCGCGATCGCCGGCACAGTGAACATCGATATGGAAACAGAACCCCTCGGCATCGGTTCCGATGGCAAACCTGTTTTCCTCAAAGACATCTGGCCAAGCTCTGCAGAGATCGAGGCAGCGATGAATTCCTCGCTCCGCCCAGACGTTTTCCAAAAACTCTACACCGGCTTCGCCGATCAGAATCCAAAGTGGAACAACATCAAATCCTCTACCGGAAACGTCTACGAATGGGATCGCGAATCCACCTACATTCAAGAGCCGCCATTCTTCGATGGCTTCACACCAAACCCGCGTGACATTCTGGAAATCAAAGGCGCGCGTCCACTCGGTATATTTGGCGACTCCGTCACCACCGACCACATCTCCCCCGCTGGCGCGATCAAGATGGATAGCCCAGCCGGACGGTTCCTCGTAGAAAAAGGCGTGGGTTTTGCGGACTTCAACTCCTACGGTTCCCGCCGTGGCAACGACCGCATCATGACCCGCGGCACATTCGCCAACGTCCGCATCAAAAACCTCATGGTTCCCGGCATCGAGGGCGGAGTCACCAAATATTTCAGCTCCGAGACTCCGAAGAAAAGCAACCTCATGTCCGAAAGTCATGAACTCAAAAACGGTAGCATCTCAGGACAAACTCTTACCAACGGCGATGCATCCACACTCGCCATTTACGATGCCGCCGCCGTCTATCAGGAAGAATCTATCCCAACCATCGTCATCGGTGCCGAAGACTACGGCATGGGTTCATCCCGCGACTGGGCCGCAAAAGGCACCAACCTGTTAGGCGTCAAAGCCGTCGTTACCAAATCCTTCGAGCGCATCCACCGCTCCAACCTCGTCGGTATGGGCGTCCTGCCCTGCAACTTCGTCAACAAAGACGACTACGAAAAAGTCAAAGACCTCGCCGATGCCACCTACGACATCCTCGGCATCGACAACGACCTCAAACCCATGCAACAAGCCACCCTCCGCGTCCACAAAGCCGACGGATCAAGCTTCGATATCCCGGTTGTCGTCCGCATCGATACGCCGGTGGAAAAAGACTACTACCGTGCCGGTGGAATTCTACCATACGTGCTGGCGCAGATTTTAGCTTAAGGAAACGTGGCGGCGGATTGCATCCGCCATGCCAAACAGCAATTAAAGCCGCTCTACGAAATGTAGGCGGCTTTTTTGTTTGTGATTATTAGTGGCACGAACATCTCCTCAAGATGTTTGTCAAAGACATGTTCGCATGTTATCTAACAGAATAATTATTAGAAGCTTGAGAAATTAACCGATTGGACGTATAGAGCTGCATGATCATTTTCCTCCGTCAAGACAGCATAAAAATTGGGACGAGCAACGACCACAAGCTATCAGTAGAGAAAGCTTGTTTTATAAGGGTGAAATACGCTGAAATATTTGATTATGGAATTGAGTTTCTGCCGCTTGGCGCAGCCACATATGTTCATAAAAAAGTTAGGCGGCGACTGTTGGCTAGAGCCGACTTCGGGAATAATATACGAATATCTTTTCTTATACCCTAAAGATCAAATTTATCGTTTCCCTAAGCATTTGGAGATACTTCCTAACAACAACGAAGAAGCAAACGCAAATCAGTCAAAACTTTTGCCTCAAAGTTAATTCTAGAATGTTGTTTGATTTATCGTAAGTTGAATCTAACGCGATGCTGAGCCAGAAAAACTAGATTAGGCGTGATGGCATCGTCTGGTAATTTGAGCAGAGCCTTCTCATAAGCCTCGAACGAAGATTTTACCGCTTCCTGTGGCAGTAATTTTCTTAATCGCTTGGAGAGTAAAAGTTGAAGATCATCGTCGAAACCAATTAACCCCTGATCAAAAGCCGCATCGTGAAGTCGATTGAGTGCTATTCCATTTCGAACGTTTAGACGTTCGACTTCAAATCCAGCCCAAGGCAGAATGTGCGAGGCAATAAGTAATTCGCGGATGGGAAGACCCGTTATTGCACACCGATTATCGTAATTATTGAGCACGGCATCCCTGAAGTAGCCTTGCCCGCGCCGTTGTTTTGTGAGGAGAGTGATTTCTGTATTCCCAATTGGTGCCTTACGGGCGCGGCGGATGCCAATGCCAGGGATAACTTCCGTGGTTTCGCTAGAAGCATCAACGAAGAGCGCATCAAAGAGCTCTTGGCTAAGCGGAACGAATTCATCCGGTTTGGAATGGAACTCATCCCAAACGTCGCGATCGAGTTGGCTAGCCCCTTTGAGGCCATTGATACCACGAAGTTTGAGGGCTGGGTCTAGCGACGCGAGGTTGCTCAATTTCATCGCCACAGAGCTGGGGGTGCGACCGAGGCGCTGTGACAGTTCGATAATGACGGGTTGGCGTTGGTCGAACTGACCGAATCGTAGTTTGTGGTATAGATTTAGGACGATGAGCAGTTCATCACGATTCCAACGTTTTCCGGCGGCCATACAGTCATGAGTCGCTGAATTTTCTGTGTTTTAAAAGCCGAAAAAATACATTCTACAAACGTCCCCCAAGGTGCGGGTTTTAGTATTTTCATCGATACCGTGTGCGAAGGAACGGTTTCATTTGTGTTAGATGCGGAAGGGAAAGCCGTGGTGTTTCAGACTGAACGGCAAGCGCAATGTGAGATAGCAGATTTAATCATCACACGGCTCAACGAGTTTTTAAATGGCGAGAGGGATTTTGACGACGCGATGACTGTGGAAGAATATGTAGCTCCAGCAATAATGAACGATTAGTTATCGTCGGATCAAGGTCGGCAATCTCTGCCAGTTTCTCCTGAGTTAGAGTTTTAATCTCGCGGGCTTTACGGATATTTGAGCCGAGCGAAGCTAGGACAGTGTCATGGCCAATCATGACTGATAGTCCATCTAATGAGGCAGGTTTAGTCTATGGACGATGAGTCAAATACTGTTCTTTTGATGCATTATTTGATTTCAACGCTCCGTTCGCACTTACTCTATCTCCAGCTTGCATCATCGGCTACTTCAGACCATCGTAACCACATGAAACCAAAGTTAAAATCAGTCGCCTCTGAACCTAGGACATCGGACATTACCGTTGCTTGGGAACGCGCTAAAAAGCGTCTCGCGAAAATGAATAAAGACGAAATTCAGCAAACATTCGTCGATGCGGGTATTCTCACCAAAAAAGGTAATCTAACCAAGCCTTACCGCGGTGTGTTTGTTAAAGCGAAGAATTGATGTTCCGCTGAAATCTTTTTGAGGAAATAAATACCAAGAGGTTGAAAACCCCTTCTTCCCCCTCATTTCACCGTCGGTTTAAGGACGAAAAGTCCGTGCGAAGCGTTATAAGCATCGGACATTTTCATGCGTTTGGCTTCGTGTTTGGCGCCCCAGGAATCGGAAAAGATGACTTCTTCGGTTTTATCGTTGTAGCCGACGATGAGGCGCATGTGGCCGCCGGAGGTTTGGGGGCTGAGTTGTGGGACTTCGGGATAGCGGCCCAGTTCCAACGACCATAGCAGGGGTAAACCGCTGTCGATGTAGGTGCGCATTTCTTTGAAAAACTTGCGGTCATCGACGGGCTTGCCGACGTAGTATTCGCCTTTCTCTTCTTTCACTTCAGTCAATGGCTGACCCATGCCGATGATGTCTAGGCGGGTTTTGAAACGGTAATCGATCTTATCCAGTTCCTTCGCCATGGTGAGTGTGCTGGTGCCTCTGTTAGGATCAGCATCGGAGATTTGTGCGATCTGATGCATATCTGCGCCGATGCCGTAGTATTCAAAAACTCGCTGTACGGTCGCGACCACGCAGTAACCTTTATCGCCCTGATCGACCATGGGCATGTTGCCGATAAGCACATCGCCGTTGGCTTCTTTTTTAACGTTTTTTGGGAGGTCGCCAAGTTTGGCCGCCGCTCCGCCGCGAGTATGGATCATGGAAGCAGCCAATGGGCCCGTTGCATTTGGCCGTGCGATACGGAGTCTTAAAAACTCACGTTCTGCTTTATCTAAAGCTCCTTCGTTATGCTCTAACAACGCCACACCGGCTTCTCTGGAGTTCCATGAAAAACCTTCCGTAAGAAGTCCGTTTTTCGCATCTGCTGCGCGGCGCTGCGGTTTCGCCGCTAAAATTTCTCCCACCACTTTTCCAGCTATTTTGAAACGCTCGGCAAATAATTCGGTCGTGATGGGTCCGCTATCCGCACGGTTGTAGATTGAGATCGAAATGAGGTTCAGCCGACCATCCGCAAAATCCACGATCGCTTCTTGCACCGGCACTTGACCATCAAATGCGATGAGATCGATTTCCACATTTCCGTAAAGCTTCCGACTCAGCTTGGCGCGAGTGCGATCAAGGGTTACCCATACGTAGTGTTTGTTGCCATTTTCGGTGAAGGCTTTTTCAAACTCATCAACAGTCATTTTCCAACTCTCCGTCGCTTTGAGTAAGGGATCGATTGCACATGGTATCGACTTCGCATGGACATTCACTCCGGTGAATACAATCAGTGATGCGAGTGCTAGGTAAAAACTTTTTGGAAACATCAATTCGGAAGCTAGTTCCAAAGTAAAATTTGCGCAAGAACTCAGTCGGCCGACTAAAAATCGCGTCGGCCTTGCAGGGCGCGGATCAATGTTAGCTCATCTGCGTGTTCGAGCCCACCACCGGCAGGAAGACCTTGGGCGATGCGGGTAACTTTGGCGGATTTTCCACGCAACATATCCGCCAGATAATTTGAGGTCGCCTCGCCCTCTACATCTGCGCCAAGAGCGAGAATGATCTCCATATTTCCGTCCTTGGAATCCACGCGTTGCAAGAGTTGCGGGATATTTAAGTCCTCAGGAGAAACCCGATCCAATGGAGACAATTTTCCACCTAAGCAATGATACTTGCCTTTGAAAACTCCAGCGCGCTCGAGCGGAATAACATCGGTCGCTTGCTCGACTACGCACAGTAGCGACTCATCGCGTTTCTCATCGGCGCAGATATCGCAGATTTCACGGGTCGCAAAAAACCCGCAGACCGGACAAGGGATGATGGTTTCATGCGCGTGGATCACGGCTTCGGAAAGCTTGATGGGATCCGCCTTTTTATTTTGTAGCAACCACACCGCCATCCGCTCTGCACTGCGCGGACCAACCCCGGGAAGGCGTTTGAGCTCCGCGACTAAATTTCTAACAGGATCAGGAAAATCAGCGCGTGGCATCAGTTTGTGTTGGGTTACTGTTATCTGTTAGATCTGCAGGCATTTCGTGATTCATAGTGTAGACCATTGCGCAGCAACCAGACCAGAGCAAGCCTACCAAAGCGACGCCGATTTCTGGTTTGTGTGAAGCGAGCAACAATACCGGCACCCAGAATAAGGTAAGAATCAAAGCCAGAGCCCAGATCAAGAGGCGACGCCAGCTGCCTGAAATATTTAGCATCACTGAAGCCAAGCACAGCGCCAGCAGCGCCGTTACGCTCCAGAGCAAATAGGGATTCAACGTTTGCACAGGCGCAGAAAACCCAGGTTTTAGCATGACTGTGACGATCCAGTGATCCACCCGCTCGATAATTCTTAAAAATTCCAAGCCTGCCGCGAGGCCAACCGCCATCAGAGCAATCGCGAACGTTGCGAAAGTGACATGTGCTGGATGTTTATGAGGCTTGTGATCCATTAACCCAGAATTTCAGACAATTTCTCTGTATGGCTGAGCGGCGAGACTTTTTCTAAAACCGCTTCGATCTTGCCATCTACGCCGATCACAAAGGTGCTGCGTTCAATTCCCATAAATTTTTTGCCCAACATCGATTTTTGCACCCACACACCGTAGGCGTTAACGATTTGTTTATCCTCATCCGCGATCAATGGATAGGGCAGATTTTTCTTAGAAATGAACTTCCGGTGGCTCGCCACGCTATCAGCACTGACGCCGAAGACTCGTGCTTTTCCTTGGATATCTGCCCAGTGTTCCCGCAGTGAGCACGCCTGAATCGTGCAGCCAGGGGTGTTGTCTTTTGGGTAAAAAACAAGCACCACCCGCTCGCCGCGTAGATCCGAGAGCGCTACCTGAGATTCGTTTTCTCCATCTACAACCGTCGCACGGAACTCCGGCGCCATATCGCCAACCTTTGGTTTCATCCCGCGAGCTTCGCCCTCTCCTTGCCGCAAATCAACTCCTGCTTTGCCAATTCATCCCTACGGTGCAGCTTCTCGCCATTTTGCCATTCGTGAAAATCCATGGTTGTCTCCATCTCTCGACTCGCTAATCTTTCCATATCGAATCAATTTCAGCTCTTGATCTTCCGCATTTCCATCCTCCTTCTGTCTGCTGGTATTTTATATGCTAAAGATCCCATTGCTGAGGCGGCGAAAAATCCCATGACTCTTCTCCCGGATGGTAGCGTGTTGCACGGAGTTCTGCTTCCCCGTTATGACGAAAACCGTAATCTGGTTGGTGATCTTAAAGCAGAAATCATGACTTTGATGAATTCGCAGCAAATCCAGGGCGAGAACGTCCTGATCAAATTTTACAAACCCGACCGCACCTTGCGCGGTAGAGTGAAGCTCCAAAAAGCCGTATTCAATCAAACCACTTCCCAACTCCAAGCCAACGAGCCCGTTGAAATCACCACCGACAGGCTAGTCGCTAAAGGCAGCGGCCTGATTTATGCTTTCCAGAATGGCCAAGGATTTCTCATCGGCCCATCCACCACTTGGATTTCCAATCTTGAACCCGCTACTTCAATGCGCTCCACCCCGACAAAAACAGCCGCTCTTCTCGCCCTATGTCTTGCTCCATCGCTCGCTATCGCAGCACCACCCGCCAACGTATCCGAAGCAGAGCTTGCCGAAATCCAATCCGCTGCCGCTTCCACCAAACCACAACTGGCTAACCAGAGCGATACCGTCGAAGCCGCCCTTAACACGGATCTAGCTGCGGCAGAAAAAGCCTCAGCTGCCGCCCATGGCTTCGTCAAAGCTGGAAATTTAGAGAATATTTCCAGTGAACCCGCCGCAGAAAGTGCGCCTCTCGAAGTCGCCCCCGGCCCAAACGACACCATCATCAAATGCGACGGTGGGATGTATTTTGACGCCGAAGCAGGTGTCCTCGTTTATCTAAAAAATGTCTCCGTCGCCGATCCCCGCTTCAATCTAACCGGAGCGGATGAGCTCAAAGTTTTCTTCGACAAGAAAGATACTAAGAAGCCGACTCCAACCGACAAAAAACCGACTGATAAAAAACCTGAGGTTTCCGGCCCTACTGCTAACTTTGGGGATGTCAAAAAACTCATCGCAACCGGCACCGTCCGACTTGTTCAGAAGAGCGTAGGCGGGAAAGATCCCGTCGAAGCCAGCGGTGGAATCCTTACCTACGATGTTCCCAAAGGAGAAATCATTATCAGTCAGCGCTACCCATGGGTCAAACAAGGATCCTTTTACGCTCGCGCCAAACAACCCAACCTAACACTCCGCCTACTTAACAACGGATCCTTCACCACCCAAGGAAATTGGGAAATGGGCGGCAACCTCAAATTCGACGGGCGCTGATCTTGAAGCCTGAGGTTTAACATCTAAAATTTATAGTTTCATCCAAATGACGCACGATCCCGGCTCCACTTGCACTCACATCGATACAGCTGTCCTTGCTGCCGAAGGATTAAAAAAGTCTTACGGCGGCCGCGTGGTGGTGAATGATGTTTCGATTACGGTGCAGCCCAAGGAAATCGTCGGACTGCTAGGTCCCAACGGCGCAGGAAAAACCACCTCGTTTTATATGATCGCGGGCCTGATCCCGGCAGAACACGGGACGATCCACCTTCTCGGCGAGGATATTTCAAAACTTCCCATGCATCAACGTGCGCGCCGCGGCCTTGGATATTTACCTCAGGAAGAATCGATTTTTCGCAAACTCTCGGTGCTCGATAATCTACTAGCCATTCTTGAAACTCGACCCGGCCTTTCCCGCAGTGACCAAAAGGATCGCGCTCACGATCTACTCGAGCGTTTCAATATCACCAAGCTTGCGAAGTCCCAAGCCATCACCCTTTCGGGCGGAGAAAAACGCCGACTCGCCATCGCTCGCTCACTGTGTTCCGATCCTAAAGTTCTCATGCTCGATGAGCCTTTTGCCGGCATCGATCCCATTGCGGTTGAGGACATCCAACGTATTGTCCGCGAGCTCAGGGAAAAAGACGATCTCGCCATCTTAATTACGGATCACTCGGTTCGTGAAACACTATCTATCACTGACCGTGCCTTCTTGATTCATGACGGACGCGTCATTCTCGAAGGTGCCTCTGACGAACTCGTCGATGATCCCATCGCACGGAAATACTATCTTGGTGAAGATTTTAAAATGTAACATCTCTGCCCACAAAAAAATCCCTATGAAATCCCCTCTCTGCATCCTTTTGTTTCTACCACTTGTCGTTCAATGCTCGAGCCAAGCTCCTAGTAATCGTCATCAAAACGCGCCTCAACATTACCCGACTAGCGGTAGAGGCGGCTTCGGTGGAACCAGTGTTTCCCGCTCACCTGTCGTTCTCAACGTATCCGGCTGGGATCCCAAAGAAGCACAACGCAGCGGCAGTCGTTTCTCAGAACACAACGTTTCTGCTCTCAGAAAAAATGGTGGATTGGCACTCATCGCCCGTTCAGCTAAAGGCCCTCTACTTGATGAAAAATTTGGTGATTTCCTGAAATCCGCCGACCGTGAAGGAATGATGCTTGGAGCCTATCATTTCGTCACGATGGATCAACCTGCTGCACTTCAAGCGGATCGTTTCGTCAATCGAGTCCAAGCCATCGCCCGTGCCCGCGGTCTAACGAGTAGGCAAATTTTATTGGTCGGTGATTTCGATACGCATTCCACTCCAGATCGTTTGGTCGATTTCATCCAACGCGTCCACCAACGCACCGGTATCTATCCAGTAACCTATCTGGAAAACAGCGACGGACTGCGTGCCCGCTTGAGTTGCGCCACACCCGCTCAGAAAAGCGTCATCCGAAATTCCCCTTATTGGCTCGCGCTTTACAGCCCAGGGGGCACTGAACGCGTGATGGCTGGCGGTGCGTTGACACCTGATTCACTCAAAGAACAATACGGCATCTGGAATACTTGGTCGATGTGGCAATACGGCGGAGTCGTGTGGGAAAAAGGGGGATCGAAAGCCAAACATTACAATACTCCAGCGTGGAGCAGTCCTCGCTATTTTGGTGATCTTTCACACCCCATGGAGCGAAACGTTTTCAAAGGCAGCGATAATGATCTGCGTACCTTCTGGGCTCGCCACAGCATTACCATATAGATCTGGATGCTTTCGCCCCAATGACAGAAACCCACACAGCGCGAATTCTTCTTCCCTCATCCGGCTGGGCTGTCTAATTTTTCATGATATCTCCAATCAAACCCATGATTAAATTACCAAGCGAAGAAGCGAAACGAGAATACTGGAAAGCCACTCTGCGTTTGCTAGTCATTCTCATCAGTATATGGGCGTTCGTCTCCTATGGTTGCGGAATTCTTTTCGTTGATTTTTTAGATCAATTCAAACTTCCCGGTAGCAATCTCAAGCTTGGCTTCTGGTTCGCTCAACAAGGCAGTATTTATTGCTTCATTATACTAATTACAGTCAACGTATGGGCCATGAACCGTCTCGATAAAAAATTACTCGAAGGCACTAATGCTGAAGAAGGCACCTGAAATTTTTCACTAGAATCTTTAATTTTTAAAAACCCTGATCATGGATGTAACGACTTGGACATATATATTTATTGGGCTCACCTTTGCTCTCTACATCGGAATTGCCATCTGGTCACGCGCCGGCAGTACGGGAGACTTCTATATAGCAAGCGGGGGAATTTCTAACATCTCCAACGGCATGGCGACTGCCGCTGACTGGATGAGTGCCGCTTCCTTTCTATCCATGGCTGGGATGATTTCGGTGATGGGTCGTGATGGTTCATGTTACCTTATGGGCTGGACCGGTGGTTTCGTTCTCTTGGCTTTGTTGATCGCTCCATACTTGCGCCGTTTCGGAAAATTCACAGTTCCAGATTTTATTGCCGATCGCTACGACTCAACTCTGGCACGCTTGGTCGCTATTTTCTGCGCCATATTCATTTCCTTCACTTACGTCGCCGGACAAATGCGCGGCACAGGTCTGGTGTTTTCTCGTTTCCTAGAGGTAGACGTGGACACCGGTGTGATGATCGGCATGGTTGTCGTCCTTTTCTACGCTGTACTCGGTGGTATGAAAGGGATCACTTACACCCAAGTGGCGCAGTATTGCGTGCTCATTTTCGCCTACCTAGTTCCAGCAATCTTTATCTCTATCATGCTGACTGGAAATCCTGTTCCTCAACTTGGACTCGCCACTGATGCGGTGGGAGAATCCGTAGGTCTCGTCGAAAAACTCGATGGGTTGAGTCAAGAACTCGGTTTCAATGCTTATACAGATGGCAATAAATCATGGCTGGATGAACTAGCGATCACTTTAGTGCTAATGGCAGGAACGGCTGGTTTACCTCACGTCATCGTGCGTTTTTACACGGTCAGAAAAGTCAGTGATGCACGAAAATCCGCATTTTGGGCGTTACTGTTTATCGGCGTCCTCTACACCACAGCGCCTGCAATCGCTGTTTTTGCACGCACCAACCTTCTCAATACAGTTTGCGAAAAGCCTTACGCAGAATTGCCTTCATGGTTCAAAAAATGGGAGAACTCAGGCCTTATTGCTTGGGTAGACAAAAACGCGGATGGCAAAGTCACCTATGACGGTTCAGGCGAAGCATTTGAAAAACATCCATATCGGAGCAAAGTGGAGCCCGTTTTCGTCGTCGATGACATTCAAAATGAGAAGGGTTTCTCAGGTGAGAGGATCCTACTCAATGAGCCCACTTCAAACACCAACGAACTCTATTTCGACCACGACATCATCGTCTTGGCGAACCCTGAAATCGCCAAACTACCAGGCTGGGTCACCGGCCTTGTCGCTGCAGGCGGACTTGCCGCGGCCCTATCCACAGCAGCTGGTTTGCTTTTGGTTATCTCAACATCGATTTCTCACGATCTCGTAAAACGCACCCTCAATCCATCGATTTCGGATCAGACAGAACTACTATTAGCTAGGATTGCGGCCGGCGTCTCGGTGGTTGTCGCAGGTTATTTCGGGATTAATCCTCCCGGCTTTGTTGCGGATGTGGTGGTGTTTGCCTTCGCACTTGCTGCCTCGTCATTCTTCCCAGCTATCGTACTCGGTATTTTCACAAAACGGACTAACTGGATTGGCGTCGTATCCGGAATGCTGATTGGGGTAACCTTTACCAGCGCATACATTTGGTATTTCAACCTCGCACCCGCAGAGATGCGTGGCGCACCTGATCAATATTTCCTCGGCATTTCCCCACAAGGAATCGGCATGGTCGGAATGATCATCAACTTTGTGATCTCTATCATCGTTTCTTGCTGCACCGCACGACCACCGAAACACATCGAAGATCTCGTCGACAGCGTTCGCTACCCGCGCGCTGCTCTCGGACAAAAAGATGTAGGTGCTCCAACCATTGATCTTAAAGTATAAAGCTTGTCCGATGCTCGCTTTCTCCACCTGTTGGAATAATTCCCGCCACTCCGATGGCGAAACGATGATTGATGAAATAATCGATCTGGGATTTTCTAACATCGAGCTTTCTCATGGCATGACCATTGCGAAGCTGCCCGGCATCCAGAAAGCATACCGCACGGGGAAGTTCACATGTTCTGGGGTGCATAATTATTTTCCTTCTCCCGTCGAAGTCATGATCGATGCGCCAGACGCCTATGAATATACCTCGCACCGCGCCTTTGACCGGAAACGGGCTATGGACATGACTCTGAAAACCCTCGAACTTGCTTCTGAGTTCAATGCTGGTTACGTCGTGCTTCACATGGGATCGACCCCATTAAATCCCAAAAAATATACCAAGCCGCTCACTGAGCTCGTAGCCGCGGGTCGCCAACACGAACCAGATTTCATCAAACAAAAAATCGAGTTCATCAAGAAACGCGAAAAAATCGCAGCGCTTTACTACCAACGTGCAATCGAAGCGCTTGAACAGCTTGCGCCCAAAGCAGAGGAATACCAAATCAAGCTAGCGGTTGAGTCGCGTTCACGTTTTGAAGACATGCCTAATGAGCGCGAAATGTTGAAACTTCAGGAACATTTCAAAGACCACCCATGGATCGGCTACTGGCATGACTTCGGCCATGTCCAACTCAAGCATAATCTGGGGCTTCTCGAACATGAAGAATGGCTGAAAGCTATCTCATCTTTCCTCATCGGCGGTCACGTGCACGATGTGGAATGGCCCGCTCGCGATCACCGCACTCCTTTCACTGGAACGCTAAACTACGAATCCATCCTCTCTTATTTTCCCGCTGATTGCCCGCTCATCTGGGAACTCAGCCCTTCCCGACAGTCCAGCGAAATTCAATCTTCACTGATCACTTGGAAACAAAATTTCCCTGATCGGTCCTGAGAGATTTTGAAACATCAACGGGTTCGGAAAAGATACTTCCACGTCAAACTTACCTACCCAAGTGAATGTGATAAATTAGCGCGGATTTCCCGTTTCGCTTGTTCGTAATCTGCCTGTTTAATCTGGTGCGCGGCCCTTCCCGCGAGCTTTGCTAACTCTACCGTGCGCTTAGATACGCGCTGCTGAAGATCCTGATATTTTTTCTCGGAACCGGTGTGTGGTGATTTCATATGTTGGCCAAATTACGCGATGACTTCTTCATACTCAATGGGGTGAAATCCTGCTTTATATGATGCATCATTCTTACATAACGAGACGCCTGCATTTCTGCAGACGTCTCTTTTACTCAGGGTAAATATGCTGGATAATTACTTATCGAGACCCACAAATCCATCGAGGGATTTAGGAACCAAAACGACACCAACGCTGTGCATCACACCATTCGTTGCAGCAACGTTGGGGCTGAATACTTTTGCTCCATTGATTTCGACTTTTTCGTCCGAAACATCAACGCTAACTTTCTCTCCGTTTACTGTTTTAACATCGCCATCGATCATTGCACCAGAGACGACCTTGCCAGCGATTACATGATAGAGAAGCAACATACGAAGCTTCTCTTTGTTTTCTGGAAGCATCAGCTTGGTAAGTGTTTCAGCAGGTAATTTGCCGAATGCCTCATCAGTTGGGGCAAAAACTGTGAACTCATCTTTGCCTCCAAGTGTGATATCAAGCTCTGCAGCTTTGAGGGCACGAGTGAGGGTTGAAAATGTTACACTATCAGCAATGACAGTAGTAAGAGTGCCGGGCTGCACGGTGGCTTTTTCCACTAGCACAGATTTTTCAACCGGTGCATCTTGAGCAGATACTAATGGATTGAACGCTGCAATGGAAAGAAAGAGCGCGGTGTGGGTCAGGTGTTTAGTTTTCATGATATATTCTTTTTCAGAACGAGGCTTATGCCCGTCCTTTCATAATAAAATTGGATGACCGACATCCATAACACTATGGGGTATTTCCCTACCTTTTAAGTCCAACTAATGGGTAAAACACCCCATGGCGATTCTATGTCAGGGTCGATAGAAATATACCAATATGAAAAATATCCTACGCGCCGTTATTGCCACCGCTTTTGTCGCCCTCGTCATCAGCTGCAATAAACAGAAATCTGCTATCAACGAAACCAAAGATGCCGATAAAGCCGTCATCGAGTCACGTAAAGACAAAGTCGATGCAGATGCGAAATATGCGATCGAGCAAGCCGATGTGAACGCGGATATCAATAAAGCTAACATCAAGGCGAACCAAGAAGCGCTCAAAGCACAACTAGATGCTGAGAAAGTCGCAGTCGATGCCGATGCGGAAGCCGCCAAGGTGAAGATTGATGCGGAAAACCGCTAAAAAATTAACCGCGGAGCAAACGCTCTGCGTTGCTTTATCATCGGGAGCGGCACGCGATCTAGATCATGGTGATTTGCACGCTGCTCTCGATGATACCCGATGCGATAGCGTAACGGGTCAGTCCGGCGGTATCATGAATGTCAAGTTTATCCATCAGATTTCCCCGGTGCTTTTCAACGGTCTTGATGCTGATGCGCAACTCAGCCGCCGTCTCTTTATTGGCTTTACCCTCAGCAACGAGTTGTAGCACTTCCATTTCACGAGATGTTAGAAGATTGCGTTTCATTTGCATTTTTCCCGAACGATCCTGTGACTTCGGATTCATTCGAGTGAAGCGTTTCGCTATCGATGAACTGTAAAAAATACCACCACGATGCACTTCGCGTATGGCTTTGTAAACATCGCGTGTGGAGTCTTGCTTCAGCAGAAACCCTTTAGCGCCGCAATCCACCGCGCGATTCACATAAACGTCATCGCTGTGCGCAGTCAGAATAATGATACGCAGGGTTGGTAGCGCATGAAGAAGTTGGCGCGCAGCCTCCAGGCCGTTAAGCCCAGGCATTGCGATGTCCATCAGTATCACATTCGGCATTAGCTCTGTAGCGAGGGCAATGGCTTTACGGCCATCCTGCGCTTCGCCCACGACTTCCATATCGGACTCAAGTCCAAGCATTACACTTAGGCCTTCTCTCACAACCGTGTGGTCTTCCACAATTAAAACAGAAATCTTGCTCATCGTTGTCTCACTTTTCTTTTAGGTTTAATCGCTGTCGGTATAATAGCGGTAATCGTCGTACCATTGCCAGGAGAAGAATCAATTTTGAAAGTCCCATCGACCATTTCGACGCGCTCTCTCATCCCCAGCAAACCGAGTCTACGTCGCCTTTTCCTCATCATGACGTCTTGAACTCGGAACGACTTCCCGTCGTCTGAGATTACCATGCTTACAGAATCAACTTCCTCGCTGATTGTTAAATCTACCCGGCTCGCACGAGCATGCAGGCCCACGTTGGTCAATGCTTCTTGTGCCACCCGGTACAATACAATGAGCTTCGCTGGATCGATTTCTTCGATCCCCGCAAAAACTTTTAAATGAGTGCGGACGCCGGTGCGCGTGGTAAAACTTTTCAAAAAAGAGTGAAGCGCAGGAATCAGTCCAAGATGATCCAGCACGGTTGGACGAAGCTCGCGCGCGAACTGATAGACGATGCTCACTGATTTCGTGATCAGTCTCTGTGTTTGTGAGATGCTGTGATTCAGTTTAGTGGCTTTTTTGCCAGCTTCGGTTTTAAGAGCTGCCAGGCGGACATTGATGCCGAGCAATGTTTGGGCGATGACATCATGAAGCTCACGGCTGATTTTTTTTCGCTCTTGTTCTTGGATCTTCATGATCTGACGGGATAATCCGCGCAGCTGATCTTTCAGCTCCTCGGATTCTTTCAGCGTCTTCGAGGAAACTTCGTGGCAAGTCCGGAGATCCGCCTCCACTTGCTCCCGCCTGATGATATCGATATCAAGATGCCGCTTAGCCTCCGCCAATTCCACATTGCGGGCACTCAGTTCTGCGATCGTTTTCTTGAAACTCGCGGAACCGTCTCCTGCTTTTCCTTTTTTCTCTGGAGTGACGACTGCTGCGTAAAAGATTCCCGCATCCCGTAACAAGATGGTGCGTTTACTCGCGGTATTTTTCGGCAGTAGATGAGCGATAAGCACCTGCTCGTGAACGGCTGCAATATCTAGTCTAGATAACCCAAGAGTAAGTGCTTGCTTCGAGATTTTTTCTGCCGATTCAGCAGCGGCCTTCGATCCCTCGGTAAGATACAAGCTCAAGCCCGACTTATAGAGTCGAGAAAAGTTAGGTGGGGGATTTTTCATGGGGAATTGCCCGGCGAATTATCCGCCCTTCCAATACATCCTGAACCTGTGTCAATTGGTGAATGCTGTCAACGAGTTCATAACACCCGACGACCTTGGATCACTCGCACCAAAACTACGATGATGGCGATCACAAGCAACACGTGGACAAATCCACCAAGTGTTGCACCGGTCACAAGACCGAGGGCCCAGAGAATCAAAAAGACGATAGCGATGGTCATTAACATGAGATTATTTTCTTGGAGGTTGATGAGTTTCAAATTCCACCTATCAATGGGACGCATGCTCGATGTGTCTTCCGGCGTGACGGACATCCGACCCAAAACCATGCATTGTTCCGCATCCTGAAGTCATAAATGCGATCACTGCTGCGGCCAGTGCGTAAAAAGCAACGTTGATAAATGTGAATTTCATGGGCACACGCTATCTGCCAAAATCGCCAAATGCCATAAGGTAAAACCCTACCTGCAGTGAGTTTTACGAAAAATAGGGGAAATTCATGCTCACAAGAGAGTTTGCTCTTGCAAAGAAGCCCAGTCTCTGGTTTCACACCCAGCCCGTCTCCGACTTAACCAAACTGTTTTGAGCGAAAAAGCCATGTCATCTGATCCAAAGAACCTCGTATCTTTCGAACAAGCACGGCAAACCTCGCAACTACCCGGCTCCACTATGAAAAGCGAACTTGTCGATCAAGCTGCAGAAATTGTTACTGACCCTTTGGTCCTTATTAACCTCGTGTCCCAGAGAGTTCGCCAGCTTAACAGCGGGCGCTCACCTTTGATCCCAACCGTTCCTAGCATGGGCGCTGCCGATATTGCTCTTACCGAAATCATCGAAGGTAAGATCAAACTCGTGCACAAGCCGATGGCGATCTAATTGGGATCTCCCGCTTGGATTGATCCTTCCAGCAGATGAGTGCCGAAATCGCCACCAACCGCAAGGCCGGTCGAGATTTCATCATCCTCGATAAATACGAAGCCGGGCTGGAACTGAAAGGCACTGAGGTCAAATCGATCCGTGCCGGAAAAATCAATATTTCCGATGCATTCGCACGCGTCGAAGGTCATCAGGTTTTTCTCTATGGTTGCGATATCCAACCATGGCAAACCGCCGGCGAATGGTTCAACCATCAAGCAAAACGCCCACGGCGCCTATTGCTGAATAAACGCGAAATTCTCAAACTCGCCGCCGAAACGGCTATCAAAGGTTGTTCCCTGCCGCTACTGCGGATCTATTGGAAAAATCGCCGAGTCAAAGTCGAGATCGGCGTTGGCAAAGGCAAAACCCATTCCGATCAACGCCAAGATCTGAAGAAAAAAGTCGAGCTCCGCGAAGCTCAGCGCGAGATGTCGCGTTTCAACCAGCGCTGAAATCCTAATTCAGGAATCTAGGGTGTTGATTCCCTCTCGACAAAGTTCAATCTAGCACCCTTCATCTTACCGAAATCTCATGCCTGAAACCTCCCCAGCCGACCTCAACGACGTCACCCGGCGCTTAATTGAACAGCTCCGCAATCACCCAAAACGCGTCGTTTTTACCGAGGGAGAGGACATTCGAGTCATCCAAGCCGCCGCGCGATTTGTTGCGCTTGAAGCTGTTTCTCCTATCCTTCTTGGCAATTCACAACGCATCAAAGCGTTAGCTGCGGAACACAACATTCCGATGAACTTCATCCGGGTGATCGATCCGAAAACCTCTTCAGACCTTCCGCTTTTCATGAAACGCGCGCAAAACATGGCGCGCTACCGCGACAACCCGCAGCTCGTGAATGAAGAAACCATCACGCGTCCCCATCACTTCGGCGCTATGATGGTGCAATACGGCCACGCGGATGCCATCGTCGGCGGTAATCAAGCGATCCCCGCTTACTATTTCCGCGCACTGATGCAAAACATCAAACCGGATCCAAAAGTCTCACGCATCTTCGGCGTCACCATGCTGGTCGCCCCACATTTTCCACTACTTAGTGATCGCCCTTTGTTTTTAGCAGACACGGGCTTGATTCCACAACCGGACGTCGCCCAGCTTTCCACCATTGCCATCGAAACTGGAAAGCTCGCGCTCCACTTCCTGGGCAGGACGCCTAACATCGCCCTACTAAGCCATTCCACCAAAGGTAGTTCCAGCACTCAAGAAGCTCAAAAAATTACCGCTGCAACCGCACTCGCGCAAAGCCTAGTTAAAGAAGAATTGTTAGATCTCAATATCGATGGCGAACTCCAAGCTGATGTGGCCATGGATCCCGTCGCAGCCGAAACCAAACTCCCCGATGCAGTCAGCCGCAACAGCGCGGATGTGTTAGTTTTTCCTAACTTGGATGCCGCACATATTTCTCTGAAACTTTTGCAACACCTCGCAGGCGCGCAAAACTACGGCCAAATCATCCTAGGACTCGCACGTCCCGCCGCACAAGTCCCCCGCACCGCCAGTGTAGAAACCATCTTCGGCACTACCGCAGCAGTCGCCGTGGAGGCGATCAAATACCACGTGCTTTATCCAGATAGTGATTTTTAAGTCGGAGACCGAAACTCCCTAAAACGAACTTGCTAAATGCGATCGATCATCATATCGTCATACGCATGGAAACAGTCACTATCTCGCCTAAATTTCAAATCGTTATTCCTCAAAAGATACGCGAAACAATGGGGCTTCGTACTGGAGAAAAAGCACACATGCTTTTGTTCCGGAACCGTATTGAAGTCATTCCTGTTCGCAATATCCGCTCACTTCGTGGCTATCTCAAGGGAATCGATACCTCATTTGTTCGAGAAAACGATCGGGTATGAACGTCGTCGATTCATCAGCTTGGCTAGCCTATTTTGCTGACGAGCCCAGTGCGGATTTTTTTGCTGAAGCGATCGAAGATATCGAACTTCTCATCGTTCCTGCCATCTGCATCTATGAAGTTTTTAAAGTCATTTTGCGTGAAAAAGGAGAGGATCAAGCCCTCTTGGCAATCGCTGCTATGCAGCAAGGCAAGGTGGTAGATTTAGATGCTGATTTAGCTATCGAAGCGGCGGCGATAGGCACAGAAGAAAAGTTGGCCTTAGCGGATTCCATCATTTACACGATTGCACAAAGAAACGCAGCCACACTCTGGACTCAGGATGCTCATTTTTCAGGAAAGCTCGGAGTTCAATACATTAAGAAGTAATTCTCGAATTCTAACATAAATACACATCGGTTACTCCATAAGCTGCTACGGCCAAGATAGCTACGTTTTCAGTGCACCGCTCACAGCTACATCGTGAGGATGTGGGAATCATACTTGGTCGAACTTACCCAATCAATGGTGAGCCACTCACTGAAGCTGAAGTTAATGCGCTTCGGCAATTTGCTGAGGAGGTTGAAATTGGATGGGATGAGAACCTTAGTTTTTTCCTAGAGGGTCACAATCTCCCCGATAATGATAACGAGTGGGCTTAGATTTCAGCAATCAATGAAACTACTGACTATTGACACGTATCGACTCTTAAGGATTATGCCACACTTTCGGCGACCGAAGATCGCCGCTAGATTTCTCAAATGACCACAAAAAAGCCGGTGCCCTTTCGGACACCGACTGATGATATTGTAGCAATGGCTTGCGCCGTTGCGATGGATTAGACGAGAGGACTGGTGACCTCTTCGACTGGAGTGCCATTGGCTTCTGCCTCTTTGGCTTTCTCGTCGCGGAGCCAAGCACGGCGTGACATTTTCACGCGGCCTTTTTCATCCACACCGAGACATTTTGCGGTGAGCAAATCGCCTTTCTTGACAATGTCTTCGACTTTCTCGACGCGGCCTTCGGCCAACTCCGAGACGTGAACGAGTCCGTCTTTTCCAGGAAGCACTTCCATGAATGCACCGAAAGCGGTGATCGAAACGATGCGACCGGTGTAGGTCTTGCCGACTTCGATTTCTTGGAACATGCGATCGATCATTTCTTTCGCGCGATCCAGTCCAGCTTGTTTGGAAGCGTAGATGTGAACGGTGCCGTCGTCTTCGATGTTAATCTCGGCGCCGGATTCCGCTTGGATGGCTTTGATGTTTTTGCCGCCAGGTCCGATGAGTTCGCCGATGCGATCTGCAGGGATTTTCACGGAAACGATGCGCGGTGCGTGGGCGCTGAGCTCTTTCGGCTCAACGATGTACTCCGCCATTTTTGCAATGATTTTGGTGCGGCCGTCTTTAGCAATTTTGATTGCCTCTTCGAGCATGGCGATTGGGAGACCCGGAAGCTTGAGGTCAAGCTGGTAACCGGTGACGCCTTCGTCGGTGCCGCAGAGTTTGAAGTCCATGTCGCCGTAGAAGTCCTCGGAACCAATGATGTCGAGGAGCATCTTGTGTGCCTTGAGTGAACCGTCTTCGTTCTGCTCGGTGACGAGTCCAACGGAGATACCACCCACTGGACGGATCAACGGGACACCGGCATCGAGAAGAGCCATGGTGCCGGCGCAAACCGAAGCCATCGAGGTGGAACCGTTAGATTCCATGACTTCGGAGGAAACGCGGATGGCGTATGGGAAATCTGCTTCAGCAGGGATTACAGGCTCGATCGAGCGCTCAGCAAGGGAGCCGTGGCCGATCTCGCGGCGGTTGATGCCGCCCATGCGTCCGCACTCACCGACGGAGAACGGAGGGAAGTTGTAATGAAGGATGAAACGTTTTTCGCTTTCGCCACCTGCGTAGTTGTCGAAATTTTGTTTTTCGTCAGCTGGTGCAAGAGTGGTGATGGCCAGTGCTTGGGTCTCGCCACGAGCGAAAATCGCGGAACCGTGAACGCGCGGCAGGGTGCCGGTTTCACCGTAAAGCTCGCGGAGATCGCCGATTGCGCGGCCGTCCGCACGGATGCCTTTTTCCATGATCGAGATGCGGAATGCCTTTTTCTGAAGGTATTCGAAGGCTTGCTCGACATCGAAATCAGTTGCTTCAGGAGCGCGCTGTTTGATAGCGGCTTCAACTTCGTCACGAAGTGCGCCGACTTTCTTAGAACGCTCGGTTTTCGAAGGTGCGTAGATGGCGGCTTCGATGCGGTCGCCAGCGATTTCGTAGGCGATTTCAAGGAGGTTTTCCTTAGCGAGGGTGAGTTCGTATTCACGCTTCTGCTTGCCGCATTTCGCGACGAGTTCTTCTTGGCCAGCAACGATTTTAGCAACTGCTGCTTGGGCGAAGTGAAGGGCTTTGATGAACTCATCTTCGGGGAGTTCGTCGGCTTGACCTTCGATCATGATGACGTCGGTTTTGTTACCAACATAAACAAGGTCGAGATCGCTGTTTTCGCGCTCGTCGTGGGTCGGGTTGATGACGAAATTGCCATCGATGCGACCAACGCGGACTGCACCGATTGGGCCGTCGAAAGGAATGTCGGAAATCGCCAGAGCGGCGGAAGCACCGTTCATCGAGAGGATGTCGGAATCGTTGATGCCGTCCGCACTGAGGAGGATGGCGACGATTTGGGTTTCGTAGAGGTAACCTTTAGGGAACAGCGGACGCAGCGGACGGTCGGTCATGCGGCAGGTGAGGATTTCCTTTTCGGTAGGGCGACCTTCGCGCTTGAAGTAGCCGCCTGGGAACACGCCTGCGGCGGTTGCTTTCTCCTTATATTCTACGGAGAGTGGGAACCAGGTTTGGCCGGGTTTAACTTTGGTTTGTGAAACTGCGGTAACCAAGATGATGGTTTCGCCGCAACGGACGGTGACTGCGCCATCGGCGAGTTTGGCAAGTTTGCCGGTTTCGATGGTCATCGGATTGGTTCCGACTTCGATCGTTGTGGAATGGATATTCATTTTTCTTATTTCTTCTTTTACTTACGTCAAAGCAGGGCAGCCCTGTGCCGCCCTAGCTATCAAGGTTTTCGGGATAATCCCGAGGATGTAGTGAAAATCACACACACCCTTTTTGCTAGGCAGCCACGAGAGAGACTCCCGTGGCTGCTGTTGCGAAATGGTTGGCAAATCAACGGCGGAGGCCGAGATTGTTGATGAGCTCTTGGTATTTCTCTTCGCTGTTTTTCTTGATGTAATCAAGCAGCTTGCGGCGTTGAGAAACGAGTTTCAAAAGTCCACGACGTGAGGAAAAATCCTTCTTGTGGAGGTTGAGGTGATCCGTGAGATCAAGGATTCTCTGGGTGAGAAGGGCGACTTGGTAAGGTGAACTTCCGGTGTCTCCTTCGTGGGCTTTATACGACTTAAGGTCGATGGCTGCTTTTTCTGTTTTAACGCTCATTTTTGTATAAGGGATAAGCTCAGCGTTCATCGCCAAGCCGTCCTAGGTGCGCGGAATGAAGCGGGTAAAGGCCTTGATTGCAAGAATTTTTACAATCGCGAGGGGGAGAATCTAAATTTCAAAAAACATTCAAAGCAAACAGCTACGCACATGGCGATTAAGCTAGGGAACCAAGACCCAGCAAACCTAGAGTTTTACCACAGAGGACGCGGAGAACACAGAGCCGTTCTTGCGATATCCTAGGTTTCCGACCAACGCCTCTGTGTTCTCTGTGTCCTCCGTGGTGGAATTTCTTTCATCCATGACCCTATGCAGCTCAATCCGCCGCCCCAACGGGAAGGTGTGCTTTGAGTTTCTCTTGCTTGATCGCCGTATAGCCGCTCATCCTTTAAGTGCATTGACATTAAAGATGAGTTTAATAACCTACCGCAGCCAAGCAAACATGCGAAAACACAGCTCGAAAAATAGACGCCATCGGCATCACGTAAAGGTGCTGAAATCCGAGGTCATGTCGCCTCGGATCGCGTGGTTCAATTTTCTCGATTTTCTCAAGCTGCTAACAAAAATCGCCGCAGTGATCGCGGTGCTTTTGGCGGTCGGCTACGGCGTGCGTGAAGCGATTCAATACACCTTCCACCAAAACCCCGATTTCCGCCTCCAAGCGATCAAGCTCAACACCAACGACGTCATCGATGAGTCAGGCTTGGTCGAGCATCTCGCCATTGATCTGAGTTCAAACATTTTCGATTTCGATACCGATGCGATGGAGCAAAAGTTATTAGAAATCCCCGCCATCCACACCGCGAAAATCGAGCGCGAGCTACCCGGAACCTTGATTTTCCATGTCGCGACTCGGCAGCCTCAAGCATGGATCGCCTGCCCGGAAGAAGGCCTTACGACCACTCGCAATCTCAACCAGTTTCTCGTCGACGAAAACGGCTACATTTATCCCTGCCCCGAACAGCAGCTCGAACTTGCCGCGAAACTCCCCATCATTCATGTCAAAGCCGATCCGAAACATCCCATCGAACTGGGCGTGACTTTGAAACATCCGGAATTCCGCCGCTGTGTCCATCTGCTTGATTCTTTCCGCACCATTTTCCCTAATGACATCCGGATTATTGAAACCGTGAATCAAATCAACCCTTGGTCCATCAACCTCTCGACCCGCTCAGGAACCATCGCCACCTTTGGACTAGACGATCACAGCCGTCAGCTCGACTATTTTAGCCAAGCTCTCCATCACGCTCAGAAAAAAGGTTACGAAATCGACACGATCAACTTGATTCCCAAGCAGAATATACCCATCACCATGCGCGGCGAGGCAAGACCTCCACGCGCCATTCCAGTCGGTGATGTTCCAGTCACCAACAACGAAGACGCCCAACGAAATAACGATCTCCAATCCCTTTTAAATCGCAACTGACCCTCATGGCACGCCGCACCAAAATTCATGTCGGACTGGAAATCGGCACCAGCAAAACCTGTATCGTGGTTGGCGAGGTCAAACCCGATGGCGCAGTTAAAATTTTAGGCATCGGCGTCACCAAATCTGCAGGTGTTAGAAAAGGTGAAATTTCAGACTTTCCCCAAGCCCGTGCCTGTTTGAAAGACGCACTCGCTCGCGCTGAGGATTCCAGCGATGTCGAAATCGGTTCAGTGTTCCTCTCGGTCACAGGCGCCCACATGCAAGGCGTGAACAACCGTGGCATTTTCCGCTTACCTAACAACCACGAGGCCATCGAGTTTGAACATCTCGAAGAGGCTCGGGAAATGGCGCGTGATGTTCATTATCCCTCCGATCATGCCTCGCTCCACACCATCGTCCGTAAATATTTGGTGGATGGACTTGAGCAAACCGCCTCGCCCATCGGCCTTTTTGCCAAAACTGTCGAAGTCGATTTCCACATCGTCCACGGCATCAGCAACCGCATCCAAAACTCCATCAAGCTCGTCCGCGAATGCCCCTTGGAAGTGGACGACATCGTCTTCGCCCCCATCGCCACCGCCCAAATGGCTCTCGATCGCGAGCAACGCCTCCGCGGCGCGCTTCTCATCGACATCGGCGGCGGAACTACCGACTACGCTCTTTACCTCGATGGCGCGATCGCCGCATCCGGCTGCATTCCTGTCGGCGGCGACCATGTCACCAATGACATCCACCTCGTTACTGGATTGCCATTTTCCAAAGCGGAAAAACTCAAAATTCTTGAAGGCAACGCATCCAGTGATCCAGCGCTTTCCGTCGGCATCGCAAAACTCACCGATGAAAACGGCTTCGCCGACGTCGAAGTCAAACGTGCGATCCTCAACGAAATCATTCGTCAGAGATTAGAGGAAACTTTGCTTCTTGTTAGAGAACGGCTCCCAGAAGGCGCCGTCGATTCGATTGGTGCCGGCGTCTATCTCACCGGTGGCACCTCGCTAATGCGAGGGTTTTCCGAACTGGCCTTCGATGTTTTCGGACGTGATATCTACCGCCCAGAAACTCCAGAAAACAGTGATCTTTCACATCCATCTTTCAAAGACCCTCAATTCGCCACCGCGATCGGACTCATCCGTTACGCCCAAATCATCGAAACAGAAACTCAACGCCCACCGGGCTTCTTCGGGAAAATCTTACGCCTCTTCTGGCCCTTCGGTCGTTAGATACCGGCCTTACAACCAACCTCAAAAACTTGAATTATGATTTCCTACTCACGCGATCCTAAACAAGAGATCCCTGCCTCAGCCGTCAAAATCCTCGGCTTGGGTGGAGCCGGCGCAAACATGTTAGAGAGGATCGCCCTCGACAGTATGGAAGGCGCGCAGCTCGTTTCTCTGAACACCGATGTCCGAACCCTCGGCGCATCTCTAGCGAAAGAAAAAATCCAGCTCGGCCTCAATTTAACCAAAGGTCTCGGAACCGGTGGCGATCCCGATCTCGGCCAACAAGCCGTCTTGGAAGCGGAAACCGAAGTTCGTAATGCATTGAAGGGTCAAAAAATCGTCTTCCTATGCGTTGGCCTCGGCGGAGGAACTGGCTCGGGTGCCGCTCCAATCGTTGCTCGCATCGCTCGCGAAGAAGGCGCATTTGTCATCGTATTCGCGACCATGCCGTTTCTCTTCGAAGGCTCACGTAGGCGTGAACAAGCAGAAGCCGCACTCAACCAGCTCGCGGTTCTATCAAATGCACTCGTGACTTTCGACAACAACCGCATGGGAGAACTCGTTCTCGCGAAACAAGGCATTCACGAGGCTTTTGGCGCAGCGGATAAAATGATCTCCGAATCGATCAAAGCTGTGATCCGTTTGGTTGTTAGACCCGGCTTGATCCATGTCGGCTTGGACGAACTCATCACTGCCCTGCGCACCACACGTTCGCGCTGCTTGTTCGGTTCCGGTATCGCCGATGGTAAAGACCGCGCCTCCAAAGCCCTGCGCAACGCCCTTTCCAGCCCACTTCTAGATCAAGGCGCGCTTCTCAAAGACGCTCAAAGCGTTCTCGTTCACCTCTCGGGTGGTGAGTCACTCACCCTATTCGAAATCGAACTGCTCATGCAAAGCCTGCAAAAGCACGTTCCCGATCACACTCAGATCCTTTTCGGTGCCGCCATCGATGCCTCGATGGGCGATTCCCTATCGATCACCTTAATCAGCTCTCTTCCTGAAGAAGTCTTGGTAAGTTCGAACCCAATTACCCAAGCCGAGTCCACTCCAGAGCCTGCGCGAAGCATCCCAACCCCAATCGAAGCACCGGAGTCGAAAAGACCGACCCTCAAGCTTCCTGAAAAAGTAATGGTGGAGCCTAGGCAACCCAAACTGATAGATGAGATTTTTGATGATTTGGAAACGCAAACTCCTAAAGCCCCCCCAACTCCCGAAGCAGACGTCGTCGTTGAGTCGCCACTTCCAAAACAAGATCAACCAGATTTAAAGCATTCGAACTACACAACCGTGAAAGCAGATCAGCTTTCCAAAGACACAACCAAAACGGGAGAATACGACCGTCCTTTCGCAGAGCCCGAACTGATTCCATCGCATCCCGCGCCTGCTCCAGTTGCGCACGCTCCTATCCCTCCAGCACCGATTGCAAAAGCCGACGTGAAACCTGAGCCAACCGCTCCTGTTCCAGCCGAGCAGCCGAAACCAGAGACCACTCCTCTTCCTGAGACTCGAAATGAGGCTCCTGTCACTCCTCCGAGAGAACCCAAAGTGGATCTCGCCAGTTCATTGCAACTCAAACTGGATCCCAAGCACCCCGTCGACCAAGACGAACTCTCGTTCAAGAAAACACCTCGTGGCCGCTTCGAGGGTGAAAATCCAAATGTTGTGGATGGGGAAGATCTCGACCTACCACCATTCCTTCGCAAGAAGAAATAATCTCCGGCCTAGCGCCTACTCCAGACTGTGATCATCGATCTGGTCCATTGAAATTTTCGCGCGGTCTCACGAATCAAAAATGGTTCATCGCTTTCGGAGCACTGCTCGAAATGCTCTAACAAATGCTCTTTGAGCCATCCCAAGGTATCCGCTTTCGGCCAGTTTTCACGTGGTGTGAAATTTTCCAACCAAGTGCAAGGAGTTGCCAAAACTAGTTCGCCCCCGCTTACGACCAGATTGCTTAACCGATTTAGCAGTAAGATTGGATCAGGCAGCCGGCACAACAAATTAGCCGCATGAACTCGATCAAATCGGCCCAAGTCCTCAGGTAAATGCATCGCATCTCCCTGCATGAACTCGACGCGTGAAGCCTCGATCCCTTCTGGCAGCTCGGCCGTCAGCCGCGCCTTGATCACGCCCTCATCGAGCCGTGCGTAATCAACCTTCCTCTCATTTTTCAAACGGTTAGCAGCCACAATGAACCGATGTGAAAAATCCAACCCTATCACCTTTTCACAAGTGCGCGACATTTCAAAAGCTGACCGTCCAACCGCACAACCGAGATCCAATCCTCTGGCTACTGGACTCTTCGAGAAATGTAAGGGAGTTCGCACCGCAAAATCCAACGCCTGCCTCATCCCATCAGGCCACTGAATCTTGGGATCCAAAATTTCATTTTCCCTGCCATAATGAAACAGCAAGTATTCATCTAAGATTTGGGGGTCTTCGTAAATTTCACTCATCTTTTAAACCAAGCTAAAACCTTTCCTGTATTTGAAGTCAAAAGAAGCTGGAGGCGACTCGCTTTTCAGGCAAGGCTTCTTGCGATGCAATTTCGAATCATCGTAGCGGGAAAGCCAGCTCTACCTTATGCCAAAATGGCCGTGGATGATTATCTCAAGCGCCTCACCCGCCACGGCAGCTATGAACTCGTTATCGTAAAAGCCGGGGACAAAGAAGCTGTCTCCGAGCGCTTACTTCAAGCATCAAGCGGTTGTTACCGCATCGCGCTCGACGAACGCGGCACGACGCCTACCACACGTGAACTCGCGAAAACCTTCGATTCGATGAAAATGGCAGGAGACGTGAAAAACGTCGCATTCCTCATCGGAGCCGCCGATGGCCACACTCCAGAACTCAGAAACCAGTGCCATTTGACCCTCTCTCTATCAAGCATGACCATGCAGCACGAAATCGCTCTGGTTGTCTTAATGGAACAACTTTACCGGATCGAGACCATCCACGCCGGCAGTCCTTATCACAGAGACTAAAAATCTGCGCAATTAGCGACGATGCTGATTCTGTGGCATCATACTGAACTGACCACCGCCTTGACCTTTCTGAGGCATATTCCATGGCAGCTTGCTCGATTCAGAAACAGGCCCAACGGGTTTTTTCGGCTCTGTGTCTGCACATGACACGAAAAATGCGGAGGCAATAAAGAGAATGATGACATGTTTCATAAGAAAAAGAAGGCGGTTAACTATAATTGGAGCCGTAACGTATCTAACCAAAAAAGAATTAATTCGAAGTAGGTTTTGCTAGAATCACCTCATCGCCTGGCTGAAAACGCACTCCCGGAGCAAGCGAACTAAAATCTATGTCCGCAATGGTCTGAGTCGGTTCAATCGCCGTAGGTTTAACTGAGCCAATCAATCGCCCATCACGTTTAACGAGCAATCTTGTATCTGGCATAAATCCAGAATTTGAGCCCGCACCAATGACTAGAAATCCCCAATCGTGATTCACTGCCGTAACACGAGCTTCGATCTCATTCAGAGCAATACGTAGAGCTCTAGCTTGAATTCGCTCATTAAGTTTATTCACTTCCTCACGCTTTTCAGTAAGTTTCTTCTCTTCATTTTCGATCGATTCGTCGAATCCCACATCGGTGTTTTGCTTGACCTCAATCGCGGCATTCAAGGCTTTGAAATCATCATTAATGGTTGCGAGTGTTCCCTCATAGCCCACTTGAGATAACTCTGCCTTAACACTTGCTAGAATTTGCTTCAACTCGGCAACCTTTGCCTCTTGCTCTGCAATTTTCGCAGTCACATCAGTGGTTTCAGATTCAGCTGCATCACTTTCGCGTTTAATATTTGTGAGGCTTGATTGGGCAACTGCACGCTCATCTTCAGCGGCTTTGATCTTAGTTTTTTCTGCGGCAATCTTAGCTGTAGATTCCTCGATATCTGCTCTGACATTTTCGTTGGTAGCAATAGCCTCCAGTCTTTCATCTTGGATACCTTGAAATTTATTGGTCTGCGATACGGTGAAATAGGAAGCCACTGCAGAAATCGCAATCGCTAGAAATAAAAGAACAGCTTTCATGGTGTGGGAATTTTTGAGAATAAATAAATGCTTTGGGGACTGAGAGAATCTCAGCGCTTAAGGAGTTGGAACTACTTGATCTCCAACTCTCAGTGTTACGTCGTCGGCAATCGAACCTGGGACGATGCTGGCAGAAGCGCTACTTCTCTCGACAGAACTCACTAGAAGCTTTGCGATGACTTTGCCATCACGAACGACATTCAATGATGATCCGCCAATTACGCCTGATTGATAACCATTTAATAAGGTCACAAAGCCCCAGTTAGGATAAATTTGCCGAATTTTCGTCTTCATAGACGGCA
>JANPJY010000102.1:0-16686 GCA_031425735.1 Akkermansiaceae bacterium
GCAACCCGCAGCTCTTCCATGGAGCAGGTTTCAGGATTGGGAAGTTGAAGTGAGCGACCGATGCCTTATTCAAATAAGTGTTTCAAAAAGTACCAGTACAAAATTCACTTTTTACGCAAAGACTTTTGGCAAACGGTCTAAAACGGAGGGGCGGAGGAAACGGAGGTAACTGAGAAGAGGTGATGGGATTTGATTTCCGAATGATGAGTGTTGAATTTTGATTTTTGAAGTTGGAGCGCTCGGCATTCTCTTAAACAAAATCCTCTTCCTCCGTTTTCTCCGCTACCTCCCCTGCTCCGTTTAGATCTTTATTTTAATGGAAGTCGTGCTTTGTCCTTATTTCAGGCCAGCCCTACTTCGCTAAAGCTTCCGCCGTCGCTCTGCGAGCTATGGCGGACAAGACGAAGGGCATTGCCTACGTTACTCTCCGGCCATGCAGAGCGCCCGTTTCACGGGGATAAATTGAGCGGCTACATGCCGCAGAAGCATTCTTCGCTTCCTATTACTGATTTAATGGCTCGCCATTCGTAGCTTCCGGCACGGAAGCGAAGAATGGTGGCAGGGGGCGGATTTGAACCGCCGACCAAAGGCTTATGAGTCCTCTGCTCTACCGCTGAGCTACACTGCCATTTTCCGTGTTCCCGCCAACGGCGGGGGCGAAGGAGATGCATCAACCCACCGGATTTGTCAAACGGAAGATCGCGGAAAGTAAAATTAACCTTCGCCAGGTGGAGACATGACGACAACGCGCTCGACGCCGTTTTTTGAAAACTCATCCCAATAGCGTTTTTCCCATGAGACGGTGCGAGCGCGACGCTCTTCTTCGGTGAGTGCTTCCCATGCGGGTAGGCCGATGGATTTGACTAGATCCCGATCCGCCATACGGATCGTCATCTCATCCCAGAAACTCTCGTTGCGGAATTCCTCGTAGCATTCGTGGTAAAACATTTTTTCCTCGACCTCTTTTTTGACCCGGAAACGTTTGGTTTCCTCGTCGAATTCGATGATCGCAGCCAAGCCGTTTTGCGCAGCTTTCTCGAGCATCTTGCTCTCGAAATCCTCGTATTCAGAAATCTTCTGATCAGCCGATGGTTTTTGGTTCCATGAAGCCACGCTCACCGCAAGGCTGAGCATTTCAACCAAGGTCGCCAATTCCTTTTCGGTAAATCTGATGTGCATCTAAATCAGTAAAAGCAGGAAAACCTAACAAAAGAAACCTCAACTTTACTTCGCCTCGTGCTTCTTAACCAAGCGCTGCCAGTAGTCCTTCCAGTATTCATCGTAGTAATCGAGACCAGCGATTCGGATTTCTTCTGAATCCACGACGACGGGAGCTTTGGCAGGATCATAACCTGCGAGGTGATCTTTTCCAGCGCGCTTGCGTGGCGATACGAAACGCCATTCACCGTCGCCTAAAACCTCTTCGCAAAATTTCGCGAGATCAGGGTCGTAGGCTTTAAGTTGCTCGCGAGTGGAGATGTGGTTGTGATCGTGATCCATCGTCCGATTCGTGTTGAACCAGCATTGCACGCCTTCGGCAAAATACTCCGCTTTGTTTTTCGAGGCGTAGCAGTCTTTCGGTCCGCCAAACACAATCAGCACCTGATCTTTTCCGGTTACCTTGACCTCGGAAGTCGTGGGTTTTTCGTTCACTAAAACATCTCCGCCATCCAAGTATTTCTTCAAAAGTTCAGGCGATTGCTGAGGAAAGGCTTTGATCAACGCATCTAACAGAAGCACCGGTTCATCTCCTTGCACCCGGCGGAAACGTTGTGCCGCAAGGCCATCCTGCCATCGTTTATTTGCCATGGATGCCTCAAAAGTCGCCGTCCATTTCTTTTTGAGTTCTTCATCAAACCCCGGGCCGTGAATCACATGGCCGAACTCATGGATCAGGATACTTTCAATCTGCATTCCGCCCTCGTATTCCATCACGTCTTCCTCCGCAAACAACACCACAAACCTATCGTTTTTCTTATCAAGAAATCCGCGCTGCCGCCAGTTGTAGAAATTGAGTTCCTTGCCTTTTAATTCCGATTTATATTGGGGTACATCCGAAGTTAGCTCGTTGTGACCCACTAAAATGCAGAGCACTTTTTGATCGCGGATCCGTTGCGCGATTGCCGGCTTCAATTCCTTCATCATCTGATCAAACAGATACGCCGTCTCCAAATGCGTGACATCAGGAACCTTTTCCGAAGTAGCGATTAAAATATCCTGCACCAACGTGCCTTTTTTGTAGAACGCTCCATCCAAATTATATTCTGTTAGAAGTTCTGGAGTCAGCGGCTTGACCTCGTGGGCTGATGATAAACCGCAAATAGCAAAAGTGAGGGACGTGATGAGTGAGAGTTTTTTGAGTCGATAAACGTTCATAAGTCGAAACCAAGCAGCACATGCCGCGCCATGCAAGCCGCTTTGTATTTCCGCCGCAGGCTCTGGACTGCTGGGATCATTCCCAGCTCTCAAGGTGAGGATCGATTATCGGAGGGATGGGTGACTACCAGAAATTCCCGTTCATTCATCATCCACCCTGAGAGCTGCGGATCACCGCAGCAGTCCAGAGCCTGCGGCGGAATATCCCCCCTTCGCTTCTCTCTCGACACTCGACCTTGCGGTTGCCTAGCTTTTTACGTTAACCAAAAAATTTATGATCTGGGATCTTTACCAACAAAATCAAATCAACAATGCAGAACGGGTCGCAGATCGAGCCAATACAAAAGCGGAGCGTCATACGGATGATATCGATAGCCTACAAAGACATGTCGAGCGCCTCTCCCTCGCCTCTCAGGCCATGTGGGAACTGGTCAAAGATCGAACCGCACTCACCGAAGCTGAGCTTGATAATAAAATTCTAGAGATTGACGCTCGGGATGGCCGTTTAGACGGAAAAATCACCACCAAACCTTTCAATTGTCCATCTTGCAACAGACCGACAAGCTCGACCGGGGATAACTGCGTGATGTGTGGCGCCCCGACGAGACGGAAGCATCAGTTTGAGGATTAGGAATAAGCATTTTCTGAGCTTGTGAAAATTTTCACAAGCTCAGTTTGCCCTTTTGAATAAAGCATGTCACCCTGCAGGTATGACAACTAAGCAAACCGCACCACGCCGCGTCATCATCATCGGGGGCGGCTTTGCTGGGCTCGAGTGCGCGCGTAAGCTCGCGAACGACAAACGCTTCGAAGTAATCCTCCTGGATCGCACCAACCATCACCTTTTCCAGCCGCTGCTTTATCAAGTCGCCACCGCATCCCTCGCCGCTCCGGACATCGCCCGCTCGATCCGCCAAATCCTCCACAACGCGAAAAACGTCACGGTACTGATGGATGAGGTTGTTTCCATTTCTCCCAAGGAAAAATGCCTGACCGGAAAATCTGGCGAACTGTTTCAATTCGATTACCTCGTGCTCGCTGCGGGTGCGAGGACGGGTTACTTCGGAAACGATCAGTGGGAGGAACACACACTCGGCCTGAAATCCTTGGCCGATGCGCAAAACATCCGCCGCAGGATTTTATCCAACCTTGAGCGCGCCGAGCTGACCAAAGACGAAGCCGAGCGGAAACGCCTGATGACCATCGCCATCGTTGGTGGAGGCCCGACCGGGGTTGAACTCGCCGGTGCTTGCGTGGATCTGATTCACCGCTCGTTGAAATCGAATTTCCGCAGAATCGATACCAGCAAACTCCGCGTGATTCTGATCGAAAACTCCCCCACCATTCTCGAGCATTTCGCGCCGCATCAATCGGTTTACGCCAAACAGCGACTCACCGACCTCGGGGTCGAGATCCGCAATCAAACCCGCGTGACGGATGTGCAAAAAGGCAAACTGCTTTTCCAAGACGGCACGTTTCTTGAAGCGGAGGCAATTGTATGGGCGGCGGGCATTGCTGCGAATCCACTTACGAAAGATCTGGGAGTGGAGATGGATCGCGGTGGCCGCGTCACACCGAATCTAGACCTCTCCGTTCCCGGTCATCCGGATATTTTTGTCGCTGGCGATCTAACAAACATGCGGGATCGCGATGAGAAATTTGTACCCGGCGTCGCGCCAGCCGCCACGCAGATGGGCGATCACATTGCCAAAGTTCTAAAAGAAGAACTCCGACTCGAAGGCACCCGCTTCGCCGATAGCAAACACAGCCTGCGCCCGCAGTTCCGTTACAACGACAAAGGCATGATGGCCATCATCGGGAAAAATGCTGCGGTGATGAAAGCGGGAAAATTCACCATGAATGGTTTCTTCGCATGGATTGCGTGGTTGTTGATACACATCCTTTTCCTCATCGGCTTCCGCAACAAACTCTCCGTTCTTCTCGGCTGGGCGTATGCCTACATCGTAAATAATCCAGAGGCACGGATCATCGTTTATCCATCAGCCTCTGGAAAGGAACCGCGAATTTAAATCGCTACCTTTTCTTATTGTTAGATAAATCTACAGCCCCAACGGGGCGCAATTCGATAGCCCAGGGCAACGCCCTGGGTTGAAATACCCACCTTCTGTTACGAGCCCTGAAGGGGCGTTACCCAGCGCACGATCTCACGTGTTACGCCCCTTCAGGGCTGAACATTTTTCGCATAACATTACCAGGGCGTTGCCCTGGGCTATCGAATTACGCCCCGTTGGGGCGTGATGATACAGATTCTTCATAAGTGGGCACAGACGGGACGAGCAAGATTTGGTTGGACCACTAAGCCAACAAGTTGAATAAGAGATAACAAAGTTTCACTACAGAATTCAAACTTATGGATTACACACTAATTGATGGAATCATTTCAGGCCTTGATCGAACGAACCATGTAAGTGGTGGTGGTGAGACCATGGCCAGAACATCACATATTTCCATTTTCAGCCTAGCTGGAGAACGGGTCATGCTTACGACGAACTATCCGGCGATGATTGCCGATGGAGATCATCTGAAGTTAGTAGGCATTCGTAACCCAGGGCAGTTTTCTGCCATCGCATGTAAAAACCTCACAACAGGCTGGACAACCACACTCAAAACACAGGGCTGCGCCAAGGTGATGCTTAGTGCAGTCTGTTTAGGGAGTGTTTTATTGAATATTATTGTTATCTGGTTTTTCCCTTCGTTCGGTATGACGCTAATTATACCGATTTTGGCTGGCGTATTTTTATTAATGATTATCAAAAGTGAGGTCCGAATGAAACGTGCATACAAGATGCTGGATGCATAGAGACCACTGAGAGCAAACAAACTTCCGTCCTCCTCGGCAGGGCCGAAAAAGTGAGGAGCTGCCGTGTCTTCACGGCATAAGGCTAAACGGTGTCCCACCGTAAGTTTTCATATCAGAGGGTGAGACACGCCTGCTCCTTATTGTAGAATAATCGTCTCAGTTCCGTCTGGGATGATTTCACGCGCCAAATGTGATCGGCTAGTTCGAAGCGCTAAGTATTTGGTTAGATGACTTCAATGGTTGCTACTGACACCCATCCTGAAGAAGCGTGCATCCAGGCCGGCGGCAAACAACGGATACTGGATGCTGACCAACTCGATCTCACCGACAGTGGCAATGACGGTGGGGGTGGCGGCGCTGTTTTCCCAGTTTACCAAGTCGCCGCTGAACTGCAGGGTGTAAACAAGGCCGGCTTCAATATAGTCCTTACGCCGGGTGTAGATGACCCGGAAATCGGTACCAGTGGAGGTTTGATACCAAACAGTAGGCTGACCCGCCTTGGTTAGAATACTGCCGGGTATGTCGGCGAGGACGGGGCCGCTATCATTGATGTTCGGGTTGAGGCCGAAGGCAAACTCGAAGAGGTTTGAAAGGCCGTCGGTATCGGTGCCGGTGGTGGCATCGCTGCCGTAGCGGTTCAGGCCGTTGGCGATTTCGTAGGCGTCGGAAATTCCGTCTGCGTCTGTATCGGCAGCACCTTGTTTGGTGATGGTGAAGTTGTCCGGTGTGGCACCTCCGCTTTGGACGAAGGTGCAGGTGAGGGAGGTTCCATTCACGTCAAGGTTCACGGTGCCGACGTTGTTATAGGAAATATACATCGCGCTGTGGTCGATGGATCCGGTATCTGCCAGGCCGGACATGCCCGCGGTGTTATAAACTGCGCCGAAGCGGTCGCGTGGGCCGGTGAGGGGCTTGATGTAAGCACCATCGGCTGGAATCGTGGTGGCAGTCGTGGCAGTGGCGGTGAAACCGTTAGCCGCGTTGCGGATTTTTCCGTTAGTGACGGTGGTGATGCCGGTGGTGCTGCCGTTTCCTGCATTTTTCTTCATGGCGGCGGTGATGGTGCCAGTGGAGCCGTAGTTTCCATCGAGCAGGACGCTGCGCTCGTAGTTGTGACTGTGGCCGTTGAAGACGAGATCGACGCCGCCGGCTTCGAGGATAGGGTTGAAATTAGTGCGCATTTGGACCATCGCGGCCTCAGTATCAGAATCATGGCTACCCTTCGAGTAAGGTGGGTGGTGCCAGAAGGCGATAATCCAGGTGGCGGTGGTACTAGCGAGATCTTGGCGGAGCCAAGCGGCCATCGGTGCGTCCTCATTCACGCCGGTGGTGGCCGGATTATCGACGGTGCGGGTGCTGGAGTTCGAGTCCAGGCAGATGAAGTGAATATTGCCGTAATCGAAGCTGTAATAGTGCTCGGTACCGGATGCCACGCCGCCGATTTCGCCTGCCTTGGGAAAGGTAAACATATCGAAGTAGGGATAGGAGTAATTACCATCTACGCTGGGCGTCGTGTTGTTAGCATCGTGGTTTCCGAGCGTGCTCATTTGCGGCATTTTCCGGAAAATGTTGGCATACATGTTGAAGTATCCGGTTTGGTATTCCGAATCGGTGCCGCTGTTGTAGGCGTTGTCGCCGAGTTGGAGATTGAGGTCCGGCACACGGGTGCCGGTGTAGCCACCAGTGAAGTTAGATGTGTAGTAAGCGTCTCTTCCATTCGCTTGGACCTGGCTTCCACGACCGCAGTCACCGATGATCCAAATGCGGGTGTTCACCGCCGTGCCGGGCGTGGGCGAGGTGCGGAAAGTGTAATCCGCAGCGGTTGGCACGGGTGCGCCAGATGAGAAGGATGTGGTTTCCGCCGTTTCTGGGGTGAGAGTGTCAAAGGCAGAGCCGACGCTGTAATAGTAGCGGGTGTAAGGTGTTAGGCCGGTGAGTTTCACCTCGTGGTCAGTGCGGGCGGTGGACTCGTTCGTGATTTGATCCAGATTGCTAGAGCTGGTGCCGTAGCGGACGCGCCCGACGACGGACTGGCTCGTCCTCCAACGGACGACGATACTAGTGTGGCCGGGTGAATTCAAATAGGGGCTGCGGGTAAGCGTGCCGGATGTGGCGGTAGCGTAGATGTTGATGTTCGCCGCTGTGGAGGTTGTGATGTTACCATCATTGTCAGTGGAGCGGGCGGTGAGGCTATAGGCCCCTGTGGTGAAGCCAGACCAATCGTAAGTGTAATCTGGACCGTTGAGATCCTCGCCGAGCTTGGTATTTCCTTGATAGAACTCGACCTTGGTAATGCTGCCATCTGGATCAGAGGCGGTGGCGGTGAGGTTGATGGTATCACCAAGATAGGCGACGCTGCCAGTGGTCGGGGCGGTGAGACTGGCGAGCGGTGGTTGGCCGATGGGCACGGTGATGGATACATTGTCCAATCCGTGAATCTGATCCGGTGAGGTGGCGACGGCGTTGTCATCCAGCCAACGGAACAACAGTGTAGCACCGGCGGCCCATGGGCTACTGAGTGCGAAGGTGGTGGATGGGATATTGGTGACGCCGATGGTGTTAGGCACATTGGCGATGGTGGGAGTGAAGGCGGGAACGTTTGTCCAAGTGGAACCGTTATCGAGCGAGTAGAAGAGCGCGTAACCGGGAAGTTCGTTCGCACTGGCGGGCGCGGTGAAACGATGGATGTCGTAACCCATCCGTAAGGCATTGAGCGGAGCGCCGGTGGGATTCGTGAGGCTGAGCTGGAGCGCGAGGAACTGGCCGGTGGTGGGAGCAGTGCCGAGTGCGCGATCCGTGGTGGTGGACGGCACTAGGAAATTGAAGCCCGCGGTGTTGCTAGATGTGGCGAAAGTGGTGCTAGCAGTGAGCGTGTTGTTCAGAGTTCCACCGGAGGCTGTGCTGATAGGGATGGAATCGGTAAAGGTGGAGTTACCACCGCCGAAAACTCCATAAAACGACCATCCTGCGGGAGGCGAGGTGCCCGTGCTCATGCTGTCAAAGTTCTCCGAATAGGCCCAGAGCGAGGCGTCTGAAGTTAGGCTAACAGCAGAAGAGGTGGAGGTGCCGCCATCGTTGTCGGTAGCGACAGCCGTGAGTGCATAGTTTCCTGCGATTACGTTAGACCAGGTGAAAGTGTAGGGTGCTGTGAGATCCTCGCCGAGCTTGGTCGCACCTTGGAAGAACTCGATTTTAGCAACATTACCATCGGTATCGCTGGCGCTGGCGGTGAGGTTCACGCTGCTGCCAGCGGCGATTGTGGTGTTATTCGCCGGGGTGGTGAGGGCTACACTGGGGGAAACGTTATCTGCATTGGTGACACTGATCGATACGGCGGTCGAAGTGGTCGCGCTGGAGCTATTGTCGGTGGCGCGTGCGGTGAGCGAGTAGTTGCCAGTGATGACACCGGACCAAGTGATGGAATAGGGGGAACTGCTATCTTCTCCGATCTTTACCGCGCCATCAAAGAACTCGACGAGGGAAATGGTGCCATCCGAATCCTGGGCATCTGCGGTAAGGGTGACGCTGGCCAGCGCATCAAATGTGGCTCCTGCGGTGGGGGCGGTGAGTGCCACGGTGGGCGCCTGGCTAGCGAGGACGGCGATGTTTATCACACTGGAAACGCTGGCGGCTCCATCCACATCGCGGGCGGTGGCGGTGAAGGCGTAGTTTCCAATAGCAAGATTGGAAACGGCAAATTCGTATGGGGAATCGCTATCCTCGCCAAGTTTGGTGGCACCTTGGTAGAATTCGACTTTGGTGATGCCGCCATCGGCATCTGTGGCGTCCGCAGTAAGGGTGAAGTTGGCGGGCGCGGTGAAGTTGGCGTTGTTTGCCGGTGCGGTGATGGCCACGGCGGGCACTTGATTGGCGGTGGTGGCGAAGCGACGAACGGAGCTGTTCGCTGAGTTGACGCCATCATTGACAGAAGCATACCATTCGTAGTGGGAGTCCTTTTCCAGGCCGGTCCAGTTCAGGTCGGCGGTGGTGCCGTTTGCCGGAATGTTGACAGTGCCGAGCTGAATCCAGGCGGCGGCAGTGGACTGCATGGGATAAGCGAGGGTGAACTGGCTGTCCACATCCGTCTCGTAGGAGCCAGCGGCGGAATTTACTGGATTGGAAACACGGTAGGTCTTCGCGGTGATCGTGTTGTTCGCCGGGGAGAAAACGAAATATCGCAGCCAACCATCGCCACCGTTGGTGCGGCCTTGGTAGTCTTGGAGCACAGAATGGACGGTGCGTCCCTCGAATGTATCAGAGCGTTGGCCCTCACCGGCAACGTGACCACCGAGCATGAGGAAAAGGTTGGGATTGTCTTTGAGTTCGTTGTAAATGTTCTGGCCTTGAGTGCTGAAGCTGGCTGGGTTTCCAGTATTCAGCATCCAGTGGGTGGTGATGATGGCGCGGCGGTGTGGGTGGGCTTTGAGGAGGGCATCTGCCCAGTCGATCAGTGGCTGATAGGTATTCAGCGCACCGGGGAGGTATTCGAAGCTGATGGCAATGAAGTCCAAGCCACTGGCACTGAAGAGCTGATAGTTGTTACGATTGTTCGTGCCGTAGTAGCCGCCGTAGTAACTCCTCCCGGCGAAGCGGGATGGGCCGAAGTATTGGTCGAAACCGGTGGTGGTGCCGCTGCCACCGCCCGTGCCGTAGTCGTGATTTCCGAGCGTGACGCCATAGGGGATGCCATAAGCGCGTAGCGCGGTGGCGGGATTCTCGATGGTGCGCATGGCGACATCCGGGACGAGCCACTCGGCGGGAATCGCATCGCCGTTTTGCACCATGTCGCCCATGTGGCTAACGAAGGCGAGGTTCGGCATGTCCACGGAGTTTCGGTTATCGAGCAGCCACTGGGTTTGGGCAAAGTAGGTGGCCTTGCGGTTGTTATTATTCAAATTTTCTGAGTAGAACTGAGTGTCTGGCAGAGTGGCGATGGAGAAGTCCGGACCAGGGGCGGAGGGAGTCGTTTTCCGGCCGTAGAAGGTGACGGTGGTGGCATCGCCTTCGGGATCGGCAAGGCTGAGGGAAAGATTGGCCGATGAGCTAATTCCGGTGGCGTTGTCGGCGGGACTATTGAGCGTGATGACACTGGGTTGGTTGCTGTTCGGGTTCACGGTGACAGCCACCACGGAGGACGTCGCGGTCGCACCGCCGTTATCAGTCGCTACCGCAGTGATCGAATAAGCCCCCCCGACAGGTGCGTTCGTCCACGAGAAGGTGTATGGCGACGGTCCAGTGAGATCTTCGCCGATCTTGGTCGCACCGTTGAAAAACTCGACCTTCACGATGCTGCCGTCTGTGTCCGCCGCATCGGCGGTGAAGTTGATCGCTGCCGGGAACATTACGCTGCTGCCCGTTGCTGGTGCGGTGATCGCAACGGTGGGCGCTGTGTTTGGTGTGAATGAACGACCATTGAGCCAGATTGGGCTGCCCACCAATGTTCCTGCTGGTGATCCGGCGACCGGGCTGGCCGCCGTGGTGCCGGTTGCTTCCGCAAAGCCGTAGCGTCCGAGCAAACCTGTGCCTGTCGAAATCTCCACATCCTTGCCCGCGAGAATTTCAGCGCCGCTGCGAGCCACGTTCCATACGCGCACCTCGTCGATGATGCCGAGGAATGTGCCTTCGCGTGCTCCTCCGGAAGTCATCGCCGTGCCGATGGCAAAGTGCTGAGTGCTGATGGCTTCGGGGGCAGCGTTCGCGATGGTGTTCACACCCGCAGTGGCGCTCGTTGTGTCTTTGACTCCGTTGATGTATAGCTTCCATTTTTCTCCGTCGGCCGCAGCACCGTTATAGGTCGCCGCGATATGTGTCCACTGGTTGAAGGGAATTGTGCTTGTGCCAACAATGGGGTAATTTTGGCCGGTGGTCACGCCTGATGCCGCAGCCGCTTCAAAGTCAGCGACGAGACGGTTTGACGTGTCGATGCCCATGAAGTAATTGCAGTTCAGGCCTGCGGTTTCGGATTCGCCGCGGCCTTTCGTCACCACGGGATACGCAATGACGCCGCCTGTGCCGGTGGAAGTCGTTGTTCCGTTCCCTGTGCGAAAAATCCAGCTTTCGAGCGTGAATACCGACGCGCCAAGGGTGCTCGTGGCAGCGCCCATCGTCACATGATTGCTTCCGCCATCGAAGAACAAAGCGCTCTGCCCCTCTGTGGTGAAAATAAAATCATCAATGCCCATTGCCTGCTCGTTTCCGCTCTCGTTACCATCCGCGATGCGCAGCCATAGCTCCGCGCCTGGTGCCCACGAAATGCCGGTGATACGACCGGCGACACCGCGTCGATTTACGGAAGCGTTGCCATCCAGGCTGGCGATTGTGGTGGTGTTGATCGGCGAGCTGAAAGTCGCTACAGCATTCCACGAGCCGCTGGTGACGGAGGTCGCGCCGAGCTGATACTGCAGCGGTAGCGTGTGAGCCGTGGTGCCGCCATTCTTGTGCCATTGCTCACCGGTGAACATCACATTGAAGGCCGTGATTGTCTGCGCCGTGTTGTTCACGAGGCGCACGCCATAGGCTACGGTGCCATGGCCGGTTACTGCGGAGGTCGCACGCGAGCCGAGCGCACGATCCGTTGAAGCTGATGTTCCGAAACTGAAAAGGCCCACATTGTTTGCCACGCTTGTGCCATCAAACGTGGCTGCCGTTCCGCCGATGGTGCCATTGGTAACTCCATAGGTTGCCACCGCGCCGGTCGTGAGGGCTGCATACCATCCTGGCAGCGTAGAGTTATCCGCCCAGGCAACACCAGTCGTGTTGTTGGTCGTGCCTTGCAGCGTATCGAAATTCTGGCTGTAAACGCCGCCGGTGTAGGACACCTGGGCGTGGGTAGTCGAGGCAGCGGCAAGAATGAAAGCGAAGGCGATAGGGGCAAATGATCGGTTCATAAATTTGAGGGATGCAGTGGGGAAGGAGTGGGGTGTGAAGATGTCAGTGAGATGCGAGCGCGGCATCCGCCTTCGCAATGAGCGCCAAGTTATCAGGTGTGCCGCGTTGGAGATTAGGAAGGGAGGAAATGTGATTTTTCAGGACAGTCCATTCGGCGCGGGCATCTTCGGTTCGGCCAGCCTGGGCTAGTAATTCAGCGCGGCGGGCCATCCATGTTTCCCGGCGCGGCGCTTGTTTTTCCAAAATAGCGATGCATGACAGTGCTGCATCATATTTCCCTGCTACGATTTCCATTTCCATGGCACGCAGCAACAGCGCCGGGACATCACCATTCGTCGTAAGACCTTTTTGAATCACGGTGTGAGCTTCGACGATCTGGTTTTGAGTCTTCAGCACTTCCGCCATTTCCAGGGTAAATGCGGGATCGGGCCGCGCGGTGAGATTCATCGCGGTGCGATAGTCCGTCACGCTCTCGGCCGGCATTTTCAGTGCGACGAAAACCCGTGCACGCTCGACTAAGGCTTGTGAATTATCAGGAGATTTTTCCAAAATGACATCCAGCAGCCCCTTTGCTTGATCATAGCGGCCGCCCAGCATAAGCGCTTGCGCCCGCGTCAACCGAGTGTCGGTCGCGGAGTCACCCAGTTTATCCAACTCGACCAGCGCCAGCTCCCAATCGCCGTGATGCACATAGGCGATCGCCAGTCGGTGGCGGATGGTCGGGTCATTCGGACTCGACTCTAACATTTCAAGGCACTCGCTCACCAGCTCATCGTGGGCACCATGCCCTTGTGCATTTGTCCCGAAGATGAAGGGCAAAACGCACGCGATGGCTGCTAGAGCGGAGAGCTTCATCGTTTGAGACGTGTGAATGGATCCGAGGTGGCGGGCGTCGTCGGCATAGCGGAGAGCGCCTGTATTGCCTGTTGGGCGTGTTCTGCCATCATAATCATCGCGTGGCTCTCGCGCTGAGCGGTGGGAAGCGCATTCAAGTGATTGATGAGTGCCGACCACGCACCGCGGGATTGTGAGAGCCGACCTGCCCTTGCAAAAATGGATGCACGCTTCTGCATCCATGGCTCGGGGCGGACGGCGGATTTTTGAAAACCATCCAGCCGAGCTAAAGCGGAATCAAAGCGCCCGGCGTTTTCCTCCACTTCGAGCAGTTTTAGTTGTAACGAAGGAATCGGCCCGATGTGTTGCAATGCGGACTCGAGCATAGCCACCGCTTCATCTGTGTAGTGATTGGCAGCCAATGCCGTGGCCACCTCCACAATGAGATCCGGTCCGGCGCTCGGGCAATGCTTGATTGCGGCTCGAAAGTCATTGAGCGCATCCGCATTTGCGCCAAGCTTCATTTGGATGCGAGCTCTGGAGGCGAGTGCTCCCCAGTGGTGCGGCACTTGTTTCAGATATTGATCAATCGCGGCCTTGCCCTCAGGAAGTTTTCCCTGTGCCTCAAAAACCCGCCCCTGCCACCAGAGGATCGCATATTGCCCCGGCGCGAATTTCTCGGCTTTTGCGAAATCTTCCGCTGCGGCAGGAAAATCTTCGTGCTCGAACTCCAAAAGTGCCCGCTGAAACCAAAGCCCACCATCCTCAGGATTTTCCGCCAAACGCGCGTCCACGTTCGCCATCAGCGAGGAGTGCGTCCCGTGTGCGGAAACCTGTGGCAGGTTAACCGTAAATAAAACCATGATGAAGAGCACCCCGGAAATGCGGTAGCGCATTTTACCAAGAAGAGGTTTCATGGAATGAAGGGTACTGGTCAACAAGGACGGAAATTTATCCCAGTCGACAATCTAACCTTCACAAATATTTGGTGACGAAATGATCACTGTGATTTTCGTTAGATGGGTCCGATCATCATCGCCCGCTCATTCAAGGAGCTGCCGTGTCCCCACGGCATGAGGCTAAACGGTGTCTCACCGTGAGATATCTTATTCTTCATTCAAAAATCAAAAATAGTCATTCATCAATCGTCATTCAGACGGGAATACTAATGACGATTTTTGATTTTTGAATGCGAAGACTCCCCTACCCCAAAATCCCTTTCACCACAGTGGCAGGTTCCACTCCCGTGGGTTTTTGGTTGAGGCCTTGGAAGCGGAAAGTGAAGCGGTTGTGATCCATGCCGAGGCAGTGGAGAATGGTGGCGTTGAGGTCGCGGATGTGGACGGGATTCTCGACGATGTTGTAGGAGTAATCGTCGGTGGCACCGTAGCTAACTCCGCCTTTGACGCCGCCGCCAGCGACCCATGTGCTGAAGCAGCGACCGTGGTGATCGCGGCCACTTCCGAGTTTTCCCTGGCTGTAGACGGTGCGTCCAAATTCACCACCCCAGATGACGAGGGTATCTTCTAACAGTCCACGTTGTTTCAGATCAGTGATGAGTGCGGCGGTGGGCTGATCGGTATCGCGGCACTGGTTAGTGAGGTGAGGTGAAAGGCTAAGGTGTTGATCCCAACCGCGGTGGAAAAGCTGAGTAAACCGGACGCCACGCTCAGCCATACGGCGGGCGAGCAAACAGTTGTAGGCATAACTGCCGGGGATGCGAGACTCTGGGCCGTAAAGATCGAAGACCCAATCGGGTTCATCAGAAAGATCCGCGAGCTCTGGTGCGGAGGTTTGCATGCGGAAGGCCATCTCGTATTGGCTGATGCGTGTTAGAATTTCCGGATCCGCCATGCCTTCGTGGCGGATGTTGTTGAGCGCAGCGAGATCGTCGAGCATCGCACGTCGGTCGGATCGATCCATTCCAGCTGGATCGTTTAGGAAAAGAACCGGATCTTTTCCGCTGCGGAACTGAACCCCTTGGTGGTTAGATGGCAAGAACCCGCTGCCCCACAAGCGTGAGAAGATCGGCTGATCCGGCACTTTACCGGTACCTTGTGAAACGAGAACCACGTATGCAGGCAGGTTTTCGTTCATACTACCGAGGCCGTAGGAAACCCATGAACCCATGCTAGGTGAACCGGGAAACTGCGAACCCGTGTTAATGAAGGTGATGCCGGGATCGTGGTTGATTGCCTCCGTATGCATGGAGCGAATCACCGCGATCTCATCCGCGACTTTCGCGGTGTGAGGTAGTAAGTCGCTGATCCATTGGCCGCTTTTGCCGCGCTGCTTGAACTCCGCGATGCTTTTGCAAACAGGAAAATTTTTCTGGTCTGATGTCATGCCGGTGAGGCGTTGACCTTGGCGGACGGAGTTGGGAAGATCTTGGCCGTGGACTTTTTCCAAATGCGGTTTGTAGTCGAAGAGATCGATGTGCGAGGGCCCGCCGGATTGGAAAAGGTAGATGACCCGTTTTGCCTTCGGTGCAAAATGCGAACGAGCAAGCGATTCTCCGCCGCCTAACACTTTCGAATCGGCGGCAAGCAAAGTGCGCGCAGCCATCGCGCCGATGCCGAGACCGGTGAGCCCGAGGAAACTGCGGCGAGAGATCGAATTGAGATGGGTTTCAAGAGCGTTCATGGGCGGTTGATGAATTCGTCTAGGTTGATGAGGGTGGAGCCTAAAATGGAGTAAGCGGCTTGTTCGGGTGTGCCGGTGAGTGCTTTGGCATCGGCTTCGTTTTTGGTGTAACGCTCAAGATGGCGGGCGAGAGATTTTTCTAACACTTTAAGCTCGTTTGGTTCTGGAGCACGTCCGGTGGTGAGTCGGAAACCATAAGTCAATCGTGAGGTCGGTGAAGCGCCGCCTTCTTGAATCATGCGTTTTCCGAGAGCGATGCCTGCCTCGACAAACTGTGGTTCGTTCATGACAACCAAGGCCTGCAGTGGTGTGTTGGTTGCGCCGCGCATGACCGCGCAAGTTTCACGGGTGGGAGCATCGAAAATTGCCATCACGGGTGGCGGTGAGGTGCGTTTCCAGAAGGAGTAAAGGCTGCGGCGGTGAATGGATGCACCACGCCCCGGAAGGAAAATCTGGGCTGTGAAAGGCGGCATGTAACCGAAATGGCTAATCTCGCTCCATAGATCGGGCTGCGGTGGATGAACGCCGGGGCCGCCGACTGCGGGGTTGAGAAGGCCGCTGACGGCGAGTGCTTGATCGCGCAAAATCTCCGCGGGCAAACGAGTGCGCGGAGAGCGGGCAAGCATTACGTTGCGCGGATCTTTTTCCAAATGCTCTGGGGTCGATGCCGCGGAACGGCGGTACGTTTCTGAGGTCAGGATGGTTTTGAGTAATTGTCGCAAGTCCCATTTGTTTTCGACGAAATCGACCGCTAACCAATCGAGCAATTCGGGATGTGTCGGCCATGAGCCTTGGTTTCCGAAATCGCCTGCGGTTTCGACGATGCCACGTCCGAACACCATTTGCCACGTACGGTTCACTGCAACCCGTGCGGTGAGTGGATGATCAGGCCGTGTGATCCAACGAGCGAGATCGAGGCGAGTGGGTTGAGTGCTTGACTCTAACTGAGGCAAAACTGCTGGCACGCCGGAGGATACTTCATCGCCGTATTGATCGTATGCGCCACGGATGAGAATACGTGTTTTGCGGAGCGCTGGCTTATGATCCATGACCATCACAGAAGTATGGCCGCGATCGAGATCACGTTTCAGCACTTTGATTTCTTCATCGACGGTTTTGTGAAG
>JANPJY010000103.1:0-14938 GCA_031425735.1 Akkermansiaceae bacterium
GCAACCCGCAGCTCTTCCATGGAGCAGGTTTCAGGATTGGGAAGTTGAAGTGAGCGACCGATGCCTCATTCAAATAAGTGTTTCAAAAAGTACCAGTACAAAATTCACTTTTTACGCAAAGACTTTTGGCAAACGGTCTAAGTTCCCGCTTTAGCGGCACAAACCAATAACTAAAAAGTCACCTTTTGCGTGAGGACTTTTAGCAAACATTCTAAACAATCATGTTTAACTCCATCCAACTACCTCAACCCGCGAAGTAAAAACTCAGCGTTGGTTTTGGTGGGTTTTAGATTGTCTAACAGAGTAACCAGCGCATCGCCAATTGGCAGGGCGGCGAGTTGTTTGCGGACGTCGATGACTTTTTTGAATTCGTCGGGGTGGTAGAGACGGTCGTCGTTGCGGGTGCCGGATTGGGGGATGTGGATGGCGGGGAAGACGCGGCGCTCGGCGAGTTCGCGGTCGAGGCGAACTTCCATGTTGCCGGTGCCTTTGAATTCCTCGAAGACGACGTCATCGAGGCGGGATTCGGTTTCGACGAGGGCGGTGGCGAGGATGGTGAGGGAGCCGCCGTTTTCGATGTTGCGGGCGGTGCCGAAGAATTTGCGGGATTTCTGGAGAGCCGCAGGGGAAACGCCGCCGGACCCGATGGGGCCGCCTTGCATGGCGGAGTTGTGACCGCGGGCGAGGCGGGTGAGGGAGTCTAACAAAAGCACGACGTGTTTACCGAGCTCGACCATGCGTTGCGCGCGGGCGATCACGAGATCGGCGACCTGGGCGTGGCGTTTTGGGGTTTCATCGAAGGTGGATGCGTATACGGGTGAGTTGACGGTTTCTTCGAAGTCGGTGACTTCTTCCGGGCGCTCGTCGAGGAGGAGGATGACGAGCTCAATGTTTGGGTTGTTGGCCTTGATCGATTTGGCGATCTGTTTGAGCAAGATGGTTTTACCGCCGCGAGGAGGTGCGACGATGAGGCCGCGCTGGCCTCGGCCGAGAGGTGCGATGAGGTCGATGACACGGACACCGAGGTATTCCGTGCCTTCGCCTTCGAGGTGGATGCGGGCATCCGGGAACATGGGGGTGAGTTTATCGAAATCCTGCGGCTCCACCCATTCGGTGGCGGGTATGCCTTCGATTTCGATGATCTCGGCGGTGGTGAGGTATTTGTCGCGTTGGACGGGTTGCTTCACTTTGATTTTAAGAAGCTGGCCGTTGCGGAGTTTGGCGTCGTTGAGGACGGGACCGCCGATGTGGATGTCGTCTTGTGAGGGGCGGAACGAGCGGCGTGGATCGCGTATCATCGCGAAATGTTCTTTGCCAAATTCCAGCACGCCCTCGCAGGTGACGTTGCTGCCGTTCATGACGTAGAAGCAGATGATTTCGTAAATCAACTGGGTTTTAGTGATGCCTCCTTGGATTTTGCGTGGGAGGTCGGCTGCGATTTTTTGGAGTTCGGCGAGGGATTTGAGGCGGAATTCGTTGAGATCGATGTTTTCAGGAACCGGGTAGGGGACGCGTTCTTCGCGGGGTTGGGGCGCGGGTTGTTCTTTAGCTTGCTGCTCAACTTGCGTGGCTGACGATTCGTCAACGACAGCAATGGATGGTTCCGGTGCTTCGGTTTCGGGAGCTACGGAGCTCGGTTCGGTTGGTTCTGACATGGAGAGTGATGGAAAAATTTTGCAGAATCGCTGGATTTGCGCTCTGAGGGTATCGGGTTGGCCGTCGTTCCAGAAGACGATGTCCGCACGGGAAATTTTTTCGTCGACGGGGAGTTGGGCGGCGAGAACGGACTCGATCAGTTCGTCATTCCAGCCATTGCGGGCTTTGAGTCTGGCGACTTGGGTGGCACGGGTTGTGGCGATGGTGATCGCTTGATCGTAGCCGAAATCGAAACCGTTTTCGAAGAGTAGCGGGACATCGGCAAGGAAGCACCGCACCCCCTGTTTAATGGATTTTTCTTTAAGGGCAAGACATTCCTCACGCACGCGCGGGTGCAGGATGCTTTCCAAGAGCTTGCGTTGATTGGGATGGCCGAAGACTTCAAGGCGGAGTTTTTCACGGATGATTTTCCCTGATTCAGGATCGATGATGGAGCTGCCGAAATGTTCGCTCAGGCTGGAGATGATCTCTGGGGTATCGAGCAGAGCTTTCACGGAGGCATCGCAATCAAAGACGACGATGTCTGGAACGAACTCTTGGAAAAGACGAACGGCTGTGGATTTTCCAGAAGCGATTCCGCCTGTTAGCGCTAGTGTGAGCATTTGAATGGAGAATAGTGAATAGTGAAATGTGAAGAGTGAAAAAGAAGAAATAGTGGGTAGAAGTCCTCCGGCTTTCTAATTTCACCATTCACTCTTCACCATCCGCAATGATCACCCACCAGTGCGAGGTGGACGTTTTTTCTTGGGGGCTTCTGGAGTGACGTTGCGCATGTTGCCGCCCGATTTAGCGCGTTGCGCTTGGGCCTTTTGCATCTGGGCTTGTTTCTCGGCCATGCGTTGCACCCAGGATTTTTTGCCACCATCTTTGCGAGCGACCAATTCTGGCTCCGGCAATTTGTTCATCAGGTAAGTTTGGCCGATGGAGAAAATGTTTTGGATAGTCCAGTAAAGAGCGAGGGCGGAGGCGTAATTATAACAGAAGAAGAAGAACATCAGCGGCATGAACATCATGATGCGCTGCTGCATTTTATCTCCGGTTTTAGGCATCATCGCCATTTGCACGACACTGGTCGCGGCCATGACGATGGGGAGAATGTTGATTGGGATGCCGAAAACGATGGCGAACGTGTCGGGCTGAGACAGGTCGTCGACCCAGAGGAAAGGTTGGCCACGGAGCTCGACGGCGTAGTCAAGCATACGGAAGAAGCCGAAGAAAATCGGGATCTGGATTAGCATCGGTAAGCAACCGCCTAGTGGGTTGATGCCGTATTTGCGGTAGAGACCCATCATCTCGGTGTTGAGCTTGGTGGGATCGTCTTTGTGCTTTTCTTTAAGCTCTGCCATTTTCGGCTGGAGCTTGGACATGCGTTTCATCGAGCGGGTCGATTTTGCATGAAGTGGCCAGATACAAAGACGCACGATGATGGTGAGGCAGATGATCGCCAATCCCCATGACTCGGTGGTGGAGAAATTATCGATGCCTTCGTGCAGGTTGTTGAGCAGCCAGTTGAGCGGGCGGGAAACGAACCAGAACCAGCCGTATTGCATCACATCGCCCCAGCCTGTCCCTACGCCATCGGTATTATCCAATTTACGCAGCATCGTGTTAGCTTTGGGGCCGGTGTAGATTTTATATTCGAGTACGGTTGGTGAGGTAGGTGCTAGACTGGTTTCGGGAAGTGTGATAGCGGCACGGACTGCGGCGAGGGATTGACCACCTTCTGCTAGACGGACTTGTTTAGGTTTGCCCCAAACTTGGGTCTTTTGCGGGTTTTTCGGACGAACGACGGTGGTGAAGAACTGGTCGGTCACGCCAGCATAAGCGATGGGATTTTCGCTTTCGCTAATGATGCTGGATCGGTTGGAGGAATACCAATTGCCTTTGAATTCGGTAGCGGCTTCGAAGTGCATCGCCTTGTTTTCATACCAGAAAAATCCGGTGTGCGTGGGGCGCTCTTTTTCGTAAAGCGGTGAGGCTGATCCGAGATAAAGCGAGTATTGGGAGAGGTCGAAGTTGGCTTGAGTCGTGTTCTCGATCGCTATCGAGAGATTCATGAAATATGCCTGTCCTGGGATTTTAGAAGTCTCCAGAGAGTAGGTTTTTTTGACGATCAGGCCGGTCGGGAGTTTAGCGATGTATACGGCGGATTTGCCGGGATCCGATTGTTCTGCCTTGTAGGAAAATGAGGTGGTATCGAGGTTTTGATTTGAATCAACCAAGCCGCCAATCGGACCGCCGCCGTGGCGATTGATGCGAACCTTGGTAGTTTTGTCGCCAACGTTTTGATGATTTTTCAGTTCGGCGTATTTGATGCCTGCACCGATGTTGGTGAGGGTGAAAGCGACCTCCTCGTTTTCAAGAACGATGATTTCCTCGGAAGTTGATGACGTTGGCGTCTCGACGCTAAGGCCAGTAGGTGGGACTGAGTCGGAAATGACATTCTCAGCAGTTGCGCTTTTATTAGCGGGTGCAGGCGGCTTCTTAGGCGAGAAATGGAAATTGAGGGCGAAGAGAACCCCGCAGAGGGCGAGAACTACCCAAGTTTTACGGTCGTACATGGAATTGGAAATCAGTTGGTGATTGGAAAGTGGAAAGAGACCGCGCGCTGCTTAAGTGGTCTAGGGGTTCTGGTCAACCTCAGTAGTGGACTTCAGGGTAAAAGTTTGAGGCGCTTGCATTGGGTGAGCCAATCAGCTTCGAGATCGGCGAAGCTGGCTTCCGCTGCACCGGGGCGGGCGATGGTGACGAGATAGCGCTTAGGATCGGTGAAACTTTCGGCGTGAGCCTGGAGGCAGGCACGGAGGCGGCGGCGGACGCGATTTCGGTCGTGGGCTTTTTTGGAGGCGCGTTTACTGGTGATAAAAGCGGCGCGGATCGAGGGCAAGGTGGGATCGGCCAGGGTGCTGACAATGACAAACCGGCCTGCTTTCGCTTGGCCGGTTTTTCTGATACGAAGGAAGTCCTCGTTTTGGTTGATGCTTTGCTTTCGCGGGAGTCTCATGATGAGTGACCGGTGAAGCTGGAGCGGCAAGGGGAAGCGCGACTGGAGTCACGCGGTCCATTTTATCTGCCGTGCTGCGTGATGTGACGCTTGAAGTGAAGCTCTGCGCCTTTAGGGATCAAGCGCTTGCGGCCTTTTTGACGGCGGCGTTTGATGCAATCGCGTCCAGCCTTGGTGGCCATACGGGCGCGGAAACCGTGTTGTTGTTTACGGGTACGTTTGGTGGGCTGGTAAGTGCGGAAGCTCATGGCGGATTCGTTGGTGAATAGTTAGCACCTTTGAAGGCGCGGGGGCGGGACTTTAGGAATATGAGTGCGCTTGTCAATGCGGCAGTGGGAACTTTTTTAAAAAAATTTACGCCTTGTCGGTGGGAGGTGGGCTTGGTTGCCTGTATTTACAAGATGGCTGCCCCGCAAAACACGATCGCATTGGTTTATGATTACGACCAGACACTGAGCGCAAAATACATGCAGGACGATGTGCTTTTCCCAAAATTCGGGATTGATCCCGCGCAATTTTGGAAAAAATGCAACAGTTTGGTAAGTGATGAGAAATGGGACGGAGAATTGGCCTACATGAAGTGTTTGCTGGATTATTTGGGGATGGACCGGGTCACGAACACGATGCTGACCGAGCTGGGAGCGGGGCTGACGTTTTTCCCGGGATTGCCGGAATTGTTTGAAGCTCTGCCAAAAGCAGCGCTGCGTCCGGAGCATGAAATGGCGGGAATCAAGGTTGAGCACTACATCATTTCGTCTGGTTTGAAGGCGTTATTGGATGGCTCACGATTGAAGCCTTACGTGAAAGAAATGTTCGGCTGCGAGTTCGGCGAAGACGCGGAAGGCCGGATCAGTTTCCCGAAACGCGTCATTTCTCACACCACCAAGACCCAGTTTCTATTCCGCATCAACAAAGGCATGCTGCGTTACGATCAAGATGTGAACGATCACATGCCCGCGGAGCAGCGGCCTATCCCGTTTGAAAACATGGTTTACGTCGGCGACGGTCCGACCGATGTGCCGTGTTTCACCGTGGTGAATCGAAACGGCGGTCACGGGATCGCCGTTTACAATCCGGACGACACGACCGGTAAATCGTTCCGCAAATGTTTCGATCTCTGCACGCATGCGGGGCGGGTCAAACACATCGCTCCGGCGGATTATCGCGAGGGTTCACATCTGTGGTTGCTGATGAAAGAAATGGTCACCGAAATGGCAGACCGCATCCTGCGCAAGCGCATCGAAGAACGCGATAACGCAACTGTCGCAGCTCCCACTTTTTAATCATGTTAGAAAAATATGATCAACCTCAGCTTTGCGTCCCTCTGCGACCTTTGCGGCTCCGCGTTGAAAAATGAAATTCTAGCGGCCTTACCTTCCAACATCATGCCACATAAAAAACATTTTCATTTCACAGGGATTTGCGGAACCGCGATGGGCGCGGTCGCAGCAGCAATGAAGCGTCGCGGCTTCGTCGTTACAGGTAGCGATACCAATGTCTATCCGCCGATGTCCGATTTCTTGCGCGGCGAGGGGATCGAAATTTTCGAGGGATATCGCGAGGAAAACATTCCCACTGGAGCCGATGTGGTGGTGATAGGAAATGCGATCTCACGCGGCAATCCAGAAGCCGAAGCCGCGCTAGATCGGAAGCTGCTTTATCATTCGTTGCCGGAAGTGATGAAGGAACATTTCCTGCGCGGGAAAAGGAATTTCGTGGTCAGCGGCACGCACGGAAAAACCACCACATCCTCGATGCTCGCATGGCTTTTCATGAGTGCGGGCAAAGAACCGGGATTCATGATCGGCGGCCTGCCAAAAAATCTCGGTTGCGGCGCGCTTTTTCCTGATACGGAAATCAATGTGTTAGAAGGCGATGAATATGACACCGCGTTTTTCGATAAGCGCTCGAAGTTTCTCCACTACCTACCGGAATGCGTGATCGTGAACAACATTGAGTTCGACCACGCGGACATCTACGCATCGATCGATGAAATCAAACTCACCTTCAAGCGCCTGCTCAACATCGTGCCGCGCAACGGTATGGCATTCGTCAACGGCGATGAACAAAACTGCTTGGACGTCAGCGTGAACGCCCCCTGTCCGGTGACGACGATTGGCTTCGGCGAAAACAACGCGGTGCAAATCACCGATGTCGGTTACGACGAATCTAGTAGTTCGTTTTTCCTCGGCAAAGAATCCTACTCTGTGCCAATGACAGGCGAGTTCAACGTGCGCAACGCAGCCATGGCAGCCGCAGCAGCGAGATTCGCGGGGCTGACCATGGAAGAAGTGCGCGATGGTTTACTTACTTTCGAAGGAGTCGCTCGCAGACAAGAGCTGAAAGGCGAGAAAAACGGAATCAAAGTGATCGATGATTTTGCTCACCATCCTACGGCGATCCGGCTCGCTGTTCAGAGTATCCGCCAGAAATATCCGAATTCAAGATTGTGGGTGCTGTTTGAACCGCGTTCTAACACCACGCGACGTGCCGTGTTTCAAAAACCTCTCGCGGATGCCCTCGCACTCGCCGACTTCGCCGTCGTCGCCGCGATTCAGGATCTACATAAAATTCCTGAAAATGACCGACTCGATCCCATTAAACTCGCAGCGGACATCGTCGCGCTGGGTGGGGTCAGTCATTATCTCGCTGACAACGCCGCCATCATCGCCGTCGTGAAAGCCGGAGCGAAATCAGGCGACGTCGTCGCTGTCCTTTCAAACGGAGGCTTCGGCGGAATTCATAAGCAATTGCTCGAACAGCTGTAGGCGATTGTTCGCTTTACAAATCCCCCGGCATCACGCAATTTTCGCGCCCCTGCAAGGAGAGGTGGTCGAGTGGTCTATGGCACCCGATTCGAAATCGGACGTGGGGTAATACTCACCGAGGGTTCGAATCCCTCCCTCTCCGCCAACACCCCAACCCAGAAAATCTGGGTTGGGGTGTTGGCGTTAAAGGGCCGGACCAAGAACCCCTTGCCGCAGGTAACGGGGTTTGACTGCCGAGTTTTGCGAAACGCAAAAACATTCACCACCACCGCGCAAGCGCACACTGCAGGGACGTAGCGTAGCGGAGTCAATCCCTCCCTCTCCGATCAATCATACGCTTACATTTCGGAGGCTTAGCTATTCTGAGTATCTCACCACCACAGGCTCCCCCAACCAAGAAACGAACACCCCCCAAAGTTTTTCCTAATAAATCCACTCCCGATGTGTCATTTAGATACAACCATGAAACTTAAACTCCTCCTCGTAGTCACCTTCGCCACGCTCAGTGTCCCCAGCTTCGGAATGTTCGCACAACCGCAAATGGTTCCCGTGGAACGCCTGCTCAAAAATGCCGAAACTCATTTGGCGGCCAATCCGGAATCTGATGAAGCACGTTACATTCTGGCTCGCATTCATTATCTTGCCTTCGCGCGCAGTAGCGAATCGGTTCCCGCATTTAGGGAAGCCGACCGTGAAGGCAAGCCGGCAATCGCACCAAACTGGATGATCGGAAAAGAACGTTCCGATGAACTGGATGTAATCAAGCTCGCAGCCCATGCCAACAATGCTTTGGTGGGCTTTCGTGAGTTGATCAAAAAAAATCCAGAAGACGGACTCTACCAGCTCGGTCTTGCGAGCTTGTTAGAACAGATCGCCGAATGGAAGGAACGCGCCAAACCTGCCGAGCTCTCGGAGGCCCTCAAAGAAGTGACCTTCGATCAGGCGCGTGATGCTTATCTCACTGCATTCCGCGCGAGCTTAGGAAAGGATGCGCGTTTGAAACACAAGCCCATTAGCGGTTTCGAGAGTCTGGTAAGTTACGAGGCTGGAAACGCGTTCACTCGGTTGGCAAGTTTGCCGGCGGACGCGAGTCCGGATCTCCGAGATGCTCTGAAAGAGGTTAAAGACGGTTTGGCAAAAATCGAAGCAATCCCAGACACTGGTGCCATCACACCGATGATTTTCTCGATGAATCGTGTGAAAAGCATCGACGAACTGCTAGCACCTGATGTCAGTGTCGATATTGACATACGCGGTTACGGGTCGAAGAGGAAAACGACATGGATTCAGTCCGATACCGCTTTGCTTGTATGGGACCCGGAGAAGCAGGGTAAAATCACTTCCGGTCGTCAACTTTTCGGCGGCTACTCGTTCCAGATCTTCCGCAACACGGGTTATGAAGCCTTGGCAGCACTTGATGATGATGGAAATGCTGTGCTTGAAGGCGAAGAGCTCAATGGAATTCGTGCTTGGTTTGATACAGACAGCAACGGCATTTCTTCTAACACCGAAGTCTGTGACCTAGCTCCATTGGGAATCGTCGGCATCAAGGTCAGCCCGAACGGTCAGGAAGGTGAACATCCCGTTTGTGATGACGGCCTGCTGTTGAAAGATGGCAAGACTTTGCCGACATGGGATTGGATGGCAAAGCCCGCAGAGTAAAATTCAATGAGGCCTCATTCATTTCCAACAAACCACCTTGCACGTTTCGCAAAACTGACCATTTTCCTCATCCACAGTAACGATACTCGATTCCGCGTCCTGCATAATACAGCCTTTCTCTGGACAATGATCCAATCCCATCACGTGACCAACTTCATGAATCGCTACTTTTCTCATTCGCTCACGGAGCTTTGCTTCATCGGCACCACGCGCGTTCAGTCGAAACGTTGAAACCACGCAGACGCGTCCGCCGACTTCTCCGAAACCAAAAATCCCCCAATCCTCATGTTCATCTTTGGTGGTTGAAATGTCCTTGGAGGTCAGCCCGATTACGATGCGGTATTGATCTACGGTCTTATCGTCGAGAAATGTTAGGATTTTCTCTGCACGATAACGACTGCGCGGCTCATACCATGCTTCCTTCGGCAATGGCTTAGTAGCAAGAGTTTCGACCTTTAGCCCGAATGCATCTTCCAGACCTTTCTTCACAATATCGAGTCGCACTTGTTTCACATCGCCCAGCGGTTGGATCGCGATGATGATCTCTTTTGCGGGTTCTGCATGAGAGATAACGGCAGATAAAAAGAAGATAATGAAAAAGCGCATGACATTGAATGACAGGTTTCTGCCAAGGAGTCCATGGCTAGAAATCACCTCCGCCACATTTCTCTACCAGACCCCTTGCGTGGATGGGAACATGGTTTAGCATGGGTGCGTGAATGGAAATAAATCGATAATCATCAAGGCCGTAGCTGTGTTGGCGGTGGTATGGATGCTTGTGTTTGCAGTGCGTTCGATGGCGGCTTCGAAAAAAATTACCGCTCAGCGGCTGGACAGAGAAATCGTTGGATTGAGACTTGAGGATTGGTCGGAATCCAATGGGTCGGCCGGGGATGCACAAAAGCGAGAGAAAGAAATCCGCCGCATTGCTGAAATGGTGAATCGACTGGATTTTACGGAACGGGAGAGAAACCGCGAGAGCCGCAGCACGGAGGATTTTTTCCGTAAACTCAATGCCCGGGAGAAGAACTTATTTGTCGATCTAACGATTGTCGAAACGATGGGACGGTTCATGGAAGCACTCGACCAGATGCCACCGGAGCAGAGGAAAAATTTTGTGGAGCAGGGGATGCGTGAAATTCAGGAGGGTCGAACCGAGGAGGAAATGGCCAGAGCGCAGGAGATGGATGATGAGTTGCTCACCAAAATCAGCCAAGAAGGCATGCGCGCATATTTTAATGAAGCAAGTGCAGACACCAAGCTCGATCTCGCTCCTTTGATGGAAGCGATGAACGAAGTCATGCAGGGGTTGAGAGGAAACGAATTTGGACAAAGATGAACCCGACACATAAAAACGGATTCACCTTAATGGAGCTGCTTATCACAGTGACTGTGATCGTGGTGCTCAGTGGAATCGCTGTGCCGGTAAGTATTTCGCTGATTGAAAAAAGCAGGCAGGCAAAATGCTTAGGGAACCTACGTGAGATCGGGGTGGGTTTGCAGATGTATTTGGACGACAACGCCGATCATTTGCCAGTGCTTGCATTGGGTCGGTCTAGTAAAACATCTCGAGAACCCGTGCTTGAGACGGTGTTGTCGGGATACGTGGAAAGCGAAGAAGTGTTCCACTGCCCATCCGACAAAACGGAATTCCGAAAAAGCGGCTGCAGCTACAATTGGAATATCACTCAGAATGGTCGGGCCATCAGCGAGCTTTCATTTTTCGGAAACGAAGACCGACCCGAGGTCATTCCGCTAGTGAGTGACAAAGAGGCATGGCATAATGAGAAAACCAATTTCCTGTACGCCGATTCTAGTAGTTCAGACAAAGTACGCTTTGTATCAGGTGAGTGAAAGTTCATTTATGTTAGAAGCGCGAAATCTGAATAAAACGTTTGGCGGCAAACCCGCTCTCAAAAACGTTGGCTTCAGGTTGGAGCGCGGAGAGATTTACGGCTTGCTTGGTCACAACGGTGCCGGGAAGAGCACGACCCTTGGGATCATTCTCGGGATGGTTGCACCGGATAAAGGCGAGGTCTTGATCGATGGGATTTCCGTGCAAGAACACCGCAGCAAGGCACTACGTAAAGTCGGCGCGATCTTTGAAGCCCCTGCTTTTTACGATTACATGACTGGCTGGGAAAATTTGAAAATCCTGATGAGTTATTCGGGAGGTTTTGATGAAAAGGCCGCACGCGAAGTGGTGGGGCGCGTGGGCTTGGAGCAACGGATCGGATCGAAAGTCCGCACCTACAGCCACGGAATGCGGCAGCGTTTGGCTTTGGCGCAGGCGTTGTTGCCCGAGCCGGAATTACTTCTGTTAGATGAGCCGACCGATGGGCTCGATCCCGAGGGGATCAAATGGTTTCGTGATTTCATCTTGGAACTGCGCGAGCGGAAAGGCATGACCGTGCTTTTTAATTCCCACCTACTTTCTGAGGTCGAGATCATGTGCGACCGAGTTGCGATCTTGCGTGAGGGACAACGCGTGTTCGAAGGTTCTGTCCGAAATCTTGCCGATGATGTCCCGACGTATCAGGTCGATCTGGAAACGTGGTCGGCGGCTGAGCCGGTGATCACACGCTTTGGTGGCAGCCTTCTTGATGCGGGGCGGATCTCTCTGCCAGGCTCAGTCGATTCCGCGCAAGTGGTGGAAGAGTTAGTGAAAGCGGGAGTGCGAGTTCGCGAGTTTGCGAAAGTCCGTCGCTCGCTGGAGGATGTGTATATGGAAATTCTCGACGGTCGAGGCAGCCCTAACTGATATGATTTTTCTACAACAACTTCGTGGTGAGCTTCGCAAACTATTTGCGCGGCCACGGACGTGGATGGGTTACGGCGCGTTCCTCGCGATGGAGGCGTTAATCCTCACCGTTTACAAACTCGAAGCCAGCCAAGAACGGATGCGTGGAATGGTGGAGAGAAACGGCTTGGAGTTCAGTACTTACTACAGCTCCCTCACCATCACGTTCATGATCATGCTGCTGAGTATGTTTATCTTGGGCTCGATTTATTTCGCCTTGGTCGCGGGAGATATTGTCGCCAAAGAAAACGAAGATGGAAATTTGCGCATGGTATTCGCGAGGCCGATCAGCCGATTCCGTTTGCTGCTAGTGAAATACACGGCTGTTTGTCTCTACACGTTTAGCTTCGTATTTTTCGTGGGTGTCAGTGGCTACGCGATGGCTGTCGCGGCAGTGGGATGGGAAGGCGGGATGTTTGTGATAGAGCCGAAAATGAAAGTTTTTGCCGCATATCCGGATTGGTGGGAAGGAGCGAGTCGACTTGCACTCTCTGCTGCTGGAATTGGTATCAGCATGATCACACTATCATCGATCGCGTTCATGTTTTCCTGCTTCAAGATTAAGCCTGCAGCCGCGACGATTATCACTCTGACTATCTTGTTCATAGATATGATCTTGCAGGGTTTCCCGTTCTTCAAACCCTACGAAAGTTATTTCATCACATGGCGCATGAGTGCTTGGGTGTTTTTTGTTGAACAGCATCTTTCATGGCCAAAAATCATCGAGAGCTATGCCTTTTTGATGGGACTCAATGTCAGCCTTTTCACTATCGGCTGGCTGGCGTTTCAGACGCGCGACTTTAAGACGTAGTGTGGAAAATCACTGCACACTCGCGAGAAATGTTTTATCTAACAGTAAAGCTCTTGCCTCGCCTACGAGAAATAGCGAACCGGCGACGAGGATGCGATCCTTGTATTGTTTTACTGCGGCGAGGGCTTCGGGGAAAGTGTCGTAGCACTCAGCAGTGAGTTGTTCATCGGCGGGTAGGCTTTTGATTAGCTCAGAAGTTGGCAGACCGCGCGTGGTGCCGACCTTGCAGAAGATGATTCGCTGATTCAGTCCGCGTAGTTCGGTGAGGATGCCGGCGATGTCTTTCGATTCCACCGCACCGAAAATCAAAGTTCCTTTTCCAACGCCAATTTCATCGATCCATGTTTCGCGTAGGACTTTTGCGGCGTGAGGATTGTGTGCGCCGTCCAAAATGATTTCGAAATCACCGCTGATGATGCGCTCGAATCGCCCCGGCCATTTTACTTTTGCCAAACCCTCGGCGACGGACTCGTAATTCAACCTTAAGCCCAACGCATGCAACGCGGCCAAAGCAAGCGCGGCATTCCATTTCTGATGTTTGCCAGGTAGAGCGATTCCATAACCTTCGAGTGGCTGATCGATGAAGCTCAGTGGCGTGCGTTTTTGGTTCGCTTCTTTTTCGAGAGCCTGCCGCGCTTCATCTTCTTGCGGTGAGGAAAACGCTGGCACGCCTTCGAGAAAAATCCCGGCTTTTTCCGCGGCTACTAATGCCAACGTATCGCCAAGCCATTGCGTGTGATCCAAGCCGATAGGCGTGATCACACAAACATCCGAAGGCACAGCAGTGGTCGCATCCAAACGCCCGCCCATTCCCGTTTCCAAAATAATCAACTCGCATTCCATCTCGCGAAACCAACGCATCGCAACTGCGAGAGTGATTTCAAAAAAGGTCGGATGCACATCGAGTTGTGAGCAAAGTTCCCGCGCATCGGTAAGCAACTCCGCGCATCTTTCTTCGGAAATCATTTCACCGGAGACCCGCATTCTTTCGCGGTAATCGATCAAATGCGGAGAAGTAAAAAGCCCCGTGCGTTTCCCGCAAGACCTGGCGCAGCGATCCATGATCGCGCATACGCTGCCCTTGCCATTCGTTCCCGCCACATGCGCGACTTGCACCCCGTGCTTTGGAAACGCGAGAAATTCTTTGAGCAGATTCCGCGGACCTTCCAAGCCCAGCTTGATCCCGAACTGCTGAGTCCCGAACAACCACTCTATCGCATCTTTGTAATCCATGAGTCTGTTAGAGCACTTCAGCCACAAATCGTTCTTTCTCGAACATCGAAAACGCTTCGGGTTCTTCGCCGGTCCCGATGAAACGTGGCGCGACCCCAATTTGATCGAAGATGGTGAAAGCGATCCCGCCTTTTCCTGAACCATCAAGCTTGGTGATGATCAAACCATCGAGTGGGCTGGCTTTATGAAATTCCTTGGCTTGGTTGAGTGCGTTCGAGCCGGTCGAAGCATCGACCACAAGCAGCGTGAGATGCGGTGCGCCTTCGTCTTGTTTGGCGATCGTGCGACTGATTTTTCCGAGTTCTTCCATCAAGTTATGGCGTGTGTGAATGCGGCCCGCGGTGTCGCAGATGAGGAATTGTTTTTTCTCAGCGATCGCTTGTTGGTGCGCTTTGAAGCAGACGGATGATGGATCGGAGTTCGCTGCTCCAGTGACGACTGGGATGTCGAGTCGATCACCCCAACGCTGAAGTTGCTCGACCGCCGCTGCGCGGAACGTATCAGCCGCTGCGAGCATCACGCTGTGTCCGCGTTTTTTCAGCCACATGCCGAGCTTAGCAGAAGAAGTGGTTTTCCCCGTGCCATTCACGCCGACGACGAGAATCACAAACGGATTGCCGTCCGCGCGAGGTTGTAGCGGCGGGCAATCATCGGGAAGGATTTTGGAAAGGCGCTTGCGGGTGATATCGACCACGTCCTGCGCCGAAACCGTGCGCCCGAGGTCGTAGAGCTCGTCGACGATGTCGATGCTGAGTTTTCCCCCGAGATCTGCAGCGATGAGATTTGCCTCGAGATCGTCCCAATCGACCTCTGCTTTATCGATGATTGCGTTGAAAAGTTTTTTGAAAAAGCCAGCCATGAATGCGGGCAGGCTAGTCGTCGGTGGGAATGGGTCAATTGAAGATTGCTGAATGCGGATCGTGAGGACTAAATCGTGGCGTGCCAGTCGTCCGCGTTTTACCAGATATCTTAGCCAGCCAAGTCGCGGCAGGCGAGGTCGTGGA
>JANPJY010000104.1:0-9418 GCA_031425735.1 Akkermansiaceae bacterium
AATCAGACGGCTTCCTCGGCGTCGCCATCTCCGCCTTGTTAGCTTGTCTTTGGTGTATCACGGTTCTCTATACCCTTACGCTTGCCGTCTGGAATCATGCCATATGTCTCTTCAATCATCTTTGGTTGCGTAATCAAGGCATCTGCTATGATGTTGATGAGCATGAAGAGCCTAGCTGATGTTTGCGGGTCGTCACGTAGATCAATCGTTCCAGGATGTACTGATTCATTCCCGATCACCCTGACGATATCTAGACTCTTCTGTATCCCTTGATTCAGACCCTTCTTAACAAGCGATCCGATGTCGGCATTTAAATCCTTACCCGGTTCGCCAAGATGTACGCAAAGCTTCTGGATACACAGGCGTAGTAGAGCAGCTGATCCTCGCGGCGATAGCGATGCGATGTCCCTAGCCTCCAGATAATCTAGGGTAATGTGCTCAGGTAAATCGGGATTGGGTAGTGGCGCGATACCTGAAAATGGGTAAATCATCTGGCTCTTGGCTTCAAGCCAAAGACTGTAGCCGTCACAATGTGCACAAAGAGCTAGCGAAAACGAGTTGAAGGTCTGAAGACTATGTCCTGTTTGCCGATTCGCCATATGCGCTGTGTCTGCCCAGAGTTGGTTCGCGTATACACCACAGTTTGGGCAATGGAACGCTGATTTCCAGTATTCTGGCGGTGTGTATGATTGTTGCATTTATTTAGCTAACAGTATTAATTAGTAGAGTCCCACGTGTGTATATCAGGCGGGGTTGATTTCTAGATCCAATCGAAATTTCTCAATAACGACAAGGAATTTGTTAGGTGGTGTGGGTAATATCAGGAGATTTTAGGCGGCTGATTTTTCTAAAACTTCCTTTGCTGATAGTACCCTGTTTTTCCCTTGGATAAGGAGTTGAAACATGGGAACTAGAAGATGGATTGATGGAAGGTGTGGCGAGACGCCACTTAAACGGCCTGCGGCGGGACGCCGCAGCTACGGTGTAAGGATTCAAACGAGCGTGTGGCGCGGTATCTCCGGCTCATCAACGTGAACAATGACCTGAATATTTACGGCGTGCTTGATTTTTTAAAACTCGGGATTGAACCCATGCTCGCATGAGGCGAGGGTTGGCGCGGATGGATAAACCCAATACATCGGTAGAAGCTTCAGAGCTTGGCTCGGAAGTGAAACTACCTGGCAAGCTCGGCGAGATGAGCCTTACCATGCAGGTTCTGACCTTGGCGATGTGGCCGTTGTTAGAGCAGGTGCTCGCGTTCTTTGTGGGGATGACGGATATCCTCATCGCGGGGCGGATGGCATCGGGTGCGGAAAGAATTCCCATTATCGATGCGATGGCTCTGGGCGGATACGTTGCTTGGTTTCTTTTCATTTTCCAAGGTGCAGTGGCCACCGGTGTTATGGCATTGGTGTCGCGCGCGACGGGCGCCCGTGATTCGAAATTGGCTAGTCTCGGTTTGGGGCAGGGTCTGTGGTTAGGTACGCTCGCGGGATTGGCTGCGTTCCTCGTGTTGCAAGCTGGTACAGATCTTTTGATTCAGTGGATGGGGTTAACATCGGCTGCGGCGGTTCATGCTGAAAATTATATCCGCGTGCTCGCATGGTCTGGCCCGATTGCTGGCGCGATGTTCGCGGTGAATGCTGCGCTGCGTGGAGCAGGTGATACGAAAACTCCATTCATCGCGATGCTGGTCGTCAATCTGGTGAACATTGGAACGAGCGTGCTATTCGTGTTCGGCCCAGAACCGTTTGGGGGAATGGGAGTCCAAGGGATTGCGTTAGGAACAGTGGTTGGCTGGATCGCTGGACTCGCGACAGTGGTTGGCCAGTTGACGTTTCGGAAAAGCGAAGGCCTGCGCTGGAGCCGTGAAGCGTTGGTGTTTCATTTTGAAACCATCTTACGAATCTGGCGGGTAGGGGTTCCGCAGGCGATCGAAGTCGCTGGGATGTGGATGATTCACTCCTACGGCTTACGCGTGATTTCAAACCTCAATCAAGAAGGTGCGTTGGGTGCGCATTTCATGGCAGTTCGGTTAGAATCGATGAGTTTTCTTCCCGGTTTTGCCATTGCGTCCGCTGCTGCTGCGTTGACGGGGCAATACTTAGGCGCAGGTTCGAAAGAAATGGCCAAACACACGGTTCGGTTCGCATGGAAATTTGCGGTTGGCGTGATGTTTTTCATGGGAGTCTGTTTTGTGCTCGGGCGCGAGTTATTGATTGGATTGTTAGCTCCTGGCAGTGAACTGCATGTGACTTTGGCAGCGCCTTTGCTTGTGGTTTGTGCGATGACCCAACCGTTTTTCGCCACCTGTATCATTCTGAAAACCACGATGCGCGGTGCGGGTGCCACGCGTCTGGTAATGCGTTATGCATTTTCCAGTATGTTGTTTTACCGGATCGGGGTGCTGTGGGTTCTCTCGAACTTCGATTTGATTTCGCTGACCGGGGTGTGGATCGTGCTGAGTTTGGATCTGTTCACTCAAGCGATTTTGTTCTCTCGCTTACATTTCAAAGGCCACTGGCTGGATGCGAAGGTGTGAGTGAAGAGTGAATGATGAAGAGTGAAGAGTGAAATTTAAATCATATCGCTCTGCTTTCACTATTCACTCTTCATCATTCACTATTCTCTCTCTTGGTCATTCAGAAGATCAATAAAAAGTGTCTCGACCTTGTTTCTCGCCCACGGAGTTTTTCTTAGAAATGTTAGAGTGGATTTGATCGATGGATCAGTGGCGAAGCAGCGGATCTTGATGCGATCTGAGAGTTCGTCCCAGCCGTATTCTTCGACGAGGCGGGTGACGATGGTTTCCAGCGTGTAACCGTGCAGAGGATCGTTGGGATGGGAATTCATGGTTATGGAAGTTCCCGGATTCGAAGATTACGAAAACGAATGGGTGAGCCTTCGGATTCGAGGCAAAGATATCCGGTGTTAGGTGAAGCATTGTTTCCACCGGAGACTTCAATGCCATTCACCCAAAGGCGAATCTCACCATTGATCGCTCTAACATAGTAATGATTCCACTCGCCGGAGGGCTTGGTGGCTTCTGCGGTAGGAAAACTTCTAGAGCCATCAGGCGATACCGGAGCGAAGGGTGAGAGCTTGGCTTTGCCGACCGGAAACACATCGCCGTGGCAGGTGAACCAATCACTTTTCTTTCCTGAACTTTTCTCGTAGTCGGCTTTATATCCGAGATCGAGGATCTGCACTTCGATGCCTTCTTTGGGAAGCCCGGGAGCTTTCAGTTCATCCAACGCGGTTTTGCTAGTCCAAACAAAAATCCCCGAGTTGCCAGCAGGTTTTTCATGCATCCACTCAACGCGGAGTTCAAAATTGGTGAATGATTTTTCTGTGCGCATCACGCTGACAGGTTGACCCGTACAGGCGATCTCAGCTTTCGCGTCATCGAAGACCCACGTATCTGGGTTGCTGTTAACGGTTACGAAATCCGCTTTTTGTAACGCACGCCAACCGACTTCGTTGCCAGTGATTTTCGGGGAAAGTTCTTCAGCGATGAGATGGGTAGATCCCTGAATCAGGATTCCGACCAGCAAGAGTTTTTTTGCAATCATAAGGAAAACTTTAGCCAATCATTCCGTGAGAGCGAGGAAATCTTCGATTTCACGCGAGGGATCGTTAGAACGCATCAACGTTTCTCCGATCAACAAGGCGTTCGCTCCAGCTCGTAAAGCGCGCAGGGCATCGTCGTGGGTTTTGATGCCGCTTTCAGAAACGAGGATCACATCTTCAGGAACTTCTTCCGCCAAGCGTTCGGTGGTCGCCATATCGATCTCAAAGGTTTTCAGATTGCGGTTGTTGATCCCTATCAAATCTGCGCCCAGCTCCAAGGCGCGTTCCATTTCAGGAAGATCGTGAACCTCGACGAGGACATCGAGTTGGAAGGATTTCGCCTCATTATAAAGGCGTCTTAAAAGATCATCATCCAGAGCAGCGACGATGAGAAGAATCGCATCCGCACCAGCGATCACGGCTTCGTGTATCTGCGTTTCATGGATGGTGAAATCTTTCCGCAACAGAGGAATGGTGGAGAATTCGGAGATTTTCGATAGATAACCCAATGAACCTTGGAAGTATTTCTCATCGGTTAGGATCGAGAGGCACGAAGCACCGCCATCGATATACAGCCCGGCTTGGCGGATGGGGTCGAAATTTGGGTCGATCAAGCCAACGGAAGGTGAGGCTTTTTTCACTTCAGCTATCAAGGCGAGGTGGTTTGGACCACGGTCGAGGGCTGCGCGGAAGCCGCGAAATTCGTTTCGTTGCAAGGCCGCGGCACGTAGGTGACCGGCGCGCGGGAGCAGGGCTTCGACTTCTTGGCGCTTGGTGGCGATGATTTGGGCGAGTTTGTCAGACATAAAAACGGGCTGGGTATGGGTAGAGCCGAGACAGCCATGTGCGAAGAAAATTTTTTATTTTCTCTAAAATTCTCTTGATCGCAAGCGGAGGTAGGGTAACAACTCCGCACACGCGTTATGCAACGCGGGCGTAGCTCAGTGGTAGAGCGCCACCTTGCCAAGGTGGATGTCGTGAGTTCGAATCTCATCGCCCGCTCCATTCTTCGCTTCCGTGCCGGAAGCTACGAATGGCAAGCCATTGAATAAGCAGAAGGAAGCGAAGAATGCCCTTCGTAGCCTTGGCGAAGTAGGGCAGCCGCAAAGTATTGCTCATGGTCTTCGACCGAGAAAAGCGCTTCTCTCCCCCTAATTGCCTGAAACACTATAGTCGAATGGTGTCCTGAGCAAACGCAGTGCGTCGAAGGGCTCATGGTCTACGACCGAGAAAAGTTCGACGCCACCCAGTTATGCTGGGTTTTTTATTTGCCTGAAAGGCTGTGCCCGATGAATCTCCGCGCATATGTTTTTATGGTCAAAGCTTGCAGGTGAACGTTGGATCGATGCATGGGAAGAGCGATTCTCGGGAAATCCGAATTTCGTGTTGGAGTATATCAAAGGCGGAAAATCCGTGCGTTTGCAGGTGTATTGCCAGAATCAAAAGGAAGCTGAGGGGATTAAAAAGCAGTTCGGTGGATCGGTTCGCCGCGTGAAAGAGGCCGAGTGGAACAAGACTCCCGAGCTACCCAAACCCCTCAAAATCCGCGATGTCTTTCTCGTTTCCGCCGAGTCCGACCCGAAAAAAATCAAAGAATTGAGCCGCCAACATCCCACGCGTGAGGTGATTGTCATCCCGCCGGAAATGGCTTTCGGCACCGGCGATCACGCCACTACCTCCACTTGCCTCCGGTTTCTGGTCGATATCGCACGCGAGCGGAAAGACCAATCATGGAGCGTCGCAGATCTTGGCACGGGCTCCGGCTTGCTCGCGATCGCGGCCAGAAAACTCGGTGCCACCGAAGTATGGGGCTGCGATTTCGATCCTTTCGCCGTCAATGTCGCGAAGCGCAACGCAGCACGCAATGGAACCCCAGAGATCGTGATGAAAGATCAGGACGTCCTCAAATGGAAACCTCGTAAAAGTGGTTACACCGTCGTCGCGGCTAACCTTTTCTCCACGGTTCTCATCGCAGCATGGCCAGTGATCGCGAAATCCCTGGCTAAAGGCGGCGACCTCGTCGTCTCCGGAATCCTCGCTAGCCAGGCATGGGACGTGTTCGAAGCCGCTGCCAAAAACGGTTTAGGATTCTCCAAAATCGTCAAAAAAGGCAAATGGGTAACCGCGAGAGGCGGATGGTTTGATGATCTGGCGAAGCAATCAGAAATTTCAAATTTTATTAAGAGCGATCCTTCATCTAAAAAATGAATCCTAACTGGCTAGGTGTAATATCTGCAATTCTAGCGGTCCCTGCCTTCCTGGTGGCATATCGCTTTGCGATTCAAAAATCTTTCAAAACGCGGGTGTGGCTCCTTGTTCTTGCTGCGATCGCAGCGATTCCTGGGATGAGTTATGCAGTGCACTACGCGCATATATTTCCTGAGATGAGTTGGTATTACCAGTTTCGGAGTATTCCGGGTACTGAGCTGCTAATGGTGTTCGTTGGGGTTGCCGGTGGATTTTTCGCTACATTATTGCCACGGCTTCTTCTCATCCTGCCACTGCTCGGCACTTTGGCAATTTCGGTGATACCTTCCCTCAAACCCTTGATCGGTCCAATACCAAGAAATTTATTCAAGGATGTATGGGATGGCGACGTTTGTATGCAAACCACTCCATCAACTTGTGGAGCGGCATCGACTGCAACTATCTTGAAACAGTTCGGTGTTGAGACGAGCGAAGTAGAAATAGCTACAGAGGCCCACTCATACTTAGGTGGCACGGAAGCGTGGTATCTGGCGAGAGCTGCGCGATCACGTGGATTTAATGTCGACTTTGATTTTAATTCGGAATTTTTCCATGAAGATGATCTCCCCGCAGTTGTGGGTGTGCGGCTAGGCGCAGCAGGGCATTTTATTCCCATCCTTGGTCTAGAGGGCAATCGCTACATCATTGGTGATCCGCTGCGAGGGCATGAGTTGCTATCGCGACAAGAGTTGCAAAATCGCTATCATTTCACTGGCTTTCGCATGCGAATCAAAAGCAAAGATTGATATTCTAACAACTCATAAAGCGTAACTCTACTTCTGCAAAATCACGAAGCAGCCTTTTTTGTTTGCGGAAATGATATCCGGTTTTTTATCGCCGTTGACATCTTTGGCCATGACTTGGCAGCCGACTCCGCTGTCAGCGTCGATGATTTCTGGAGTGAATGTGGCTTGGCCATCTTTGCGAGTGAGCATGAAAGCATAGATGACTGGAGCTTGTTCGAGTTCGACATCGCCTTTCGGACCGTGTGCCCAGAAACGTTTTCCGGTGATGATATCGAGTGTGCCATCACCGTTGAGATCGACTAGATCAACTGCGTGTGGCTGGGTAAATGCAACTCCTGTGGAGCCTTTTTGTTGTGGGGTGTCTGTTAGAAGATGTTGTTTCCAAGAACCATCTGCGTTCTGTTCGAACCAACAGACACCATAACCATGAGCGTCGAGAGACGAAATGACATCGGTGCGGCCATCGCCGTTTACATCGTATCCAAACATCTGCGCACCGCCTTTGTCGCCAAATTTGGCTGGGTAAAATTTCCATGGTGCTATGCCATCCCAATCGGCGGGCTGTTCCCACCAACCACGTTTTTCCAAAATGTCAGTGCGGCCATCTGAGTTGATATCACCGTGGCCGATGCCGTGCGTGTAGCGTTGGAAGGATTTTGCATCGACTGGTGTGATGGCGTTCCATTTCCAAATGGCGGAGGGGTTGGCGGGATCGAAAGTCGCGTAGCCAATTTGGCCGCCCGACATGCAGAGGAGTTCGGGTTGTTTGTCGCCGTTGATGTCGGCGAGCATGGGGGATTCGTTATCGGTTGATGCGAGAGCTACGTGGCACGGCCATTCTCCAGCTTTCGCGCCGGGATTTTCATACCAGAACGTTTCCTTGTTAGGGAAACCGATGACAAGGTAGTCGGGTTTACCATCGCCGTTGAAATCGTGGGCGTAGGAGATAAAATTGTCTGAATAGGCATTCTTACCGCTGAGTTCTCCTTCGAAGCCAGGGATCTCACTTTGGTCGGCAGCTTTAAAAGATTTGGTGGCTGCGTGGATGTTGTGCTGGGTTTTGAAATCCGGTCCAGCATACCAGTATGGCCCAGTGAGGATGTCGGTTTTACCATCGCCATTCACATCCGCGACGCACGCACCTTCTGCCCAGAAATAGCGACTGATTTTATGGGCTTCCCATTTACCCGTTGGCTCAGGCGGCTTGGTGGAAACGACCACAGCAGCTGTGCCTGCTGCGAGAAGAGGAAGGAGAAGGGTTTTCATGTAGGGGTGGTTTTTTCACGATACTTTCAGCCTAAAGTTGGCTCTTAAAAATTCCTGTCGCTTGATCAGATGACTTTTTGAGTTCTTGTTTAAGAAATGCGGCTCCATTTGAATAGATGCCGTCAAAATCAGGCGCATTATTCTTATCCTTGCCCTGGTAGTTTGAGAATCCTTGAGCGATGACACGCCCCGTTTTCTGCTCAATGAGTCTCATTTGGGCGTTGTGAATGACATAATATTTTGTGAGTGTCATCGGATAGTATGCTCCCATCCAACCAAGTGTTCTAACATCTAAGATGTAGTCCGCGTTAGGGGCTAGAGCGGCCACATCTTTAGGATCGTTTTTAGTAGAGTAAGTTTTATCATTCGAAAATCGCTTGCCTCCAGCATCTTTTATCAGTTTCGCTTCTAAAGTTTCAGCAATCTTCTCTGCAGGATCTTTAATCCCGTGTTTTTTGATTTCTTTATTGCCCTGACTTTCAGCAACGCCACCAGCGATGGCACCGCCAATTCCGCCTGTGAGTGAGGCTGCAAGCATGGTTTCAGGCTTTATGATGCCCCAGCCTGGCATTGGGTGGCTAGTGACCGCTATTGATTTCCCGCTAATTGCCGCTCTATCAGTGGACGAAATAGCGATGTTTTTGGTCGAGACACATGATGGAAGAATGCCGATCAATGATATAACTAGGAGGAGTGAATATGTTTTCATAAGGGAGATGCGTCAAAATAGTTGGCCGTGTAAGTTTGTGTCCAGTTCAAATACATGGATGACGGGATATTGAACGCGGCGCTCCGTTTGACTATTAGTAGAACCTGGAGGTAATTGCGGGTTAAGCAAATGTGCTCCTAATATGCGCAGAGAATCAGAAAATTCGCGGTGTATGCAAACTTGCTTATGGGGTCGGTGTCGCTCATGTTACAGACATACAAAATTTATTTTTTATGGCACTTGATAAACTCACACAGAAACTTCAGGAAGCCTTGCAAAACGCGCAGGGATTGGCTTCGAAATCTTCACATCCAGAACTGCGGAGCACGCATGTGTTGTTGGCATTGTTGCAGCAGGAGGGCGGGATCGCCGTGCCGATTTTGCAGAAGGCGGGCGTGGATGTGACGATGTTGAAAGCTGGCGTGGCCTCAGCTTTGGCGAAGGAGGTCAGCGCCCAGGGCGCATCTACCCAACCGCAGATCAGCGCGGGTTTGCGTTCGACTTTAGATGATTCCGATGAGGTCCGCCAAAAGATGGGTGATGATTTTCTCTCCGTGGAGCATTTCTTATTGGGAGCTTTGAAAGGGGAATCTCCTGCTGGTAAGCTTTTGAAAGAGGCAGGTTTCGATGCGGAAAAAGCTGAGGCTGCGATCAAGGAAGTGCGTGGATCACAAAAAGTGACCGATGCCGATCCCGAGGGAAAATATCAGACTTTGGAAAAATATGGAACTGATCTAACAGCTCGTGCACGGGCTGGAAAAATCGATCCGGTGATAGGTCGGGATCATGAGATTCGACGGGTGTTGCAGGTGTTATCGCGTCGGACCAAAAACAATCCGGTACTGATCGGTGAACCCGGTGTGGGCAAGACGGCGATCGT
>JANPJY010000105.1:0-102845 GCA_031425735.1 Akkermansiaceae bacterium
GCAACCCGCAGCTCTTCCATGGAGCAGGTTTCAGGATTGGGAAGTTGAAGTGAGCGACCGATGCCTCATTCAAATAAGTGTTTCAAAAAGTACCAGTACAAAATTCACTTTTTACGCAAAGACTTTTGGCAAACGGTCTAAAAAAACATCTCCCATGCTTTTCTCCCCATTTGGAAATTGAAATTTGAATTTTGAAATTTCACCCCCCAGCATCCCCCCATGTCCGCAACCACACCCATGATGGCCCAATACCTCGCCATGAGGAAAAGCCTCCCTGCTGACATCATTCTCTTTTACCGACTCGGCGATTTCTACGAAATGTTCTTTGAGGACGCCAAAACCGCCGCCCCCATTCTCAATGTCGCCCTGACGAAGCGAGGAGGAACGCCCATGTGTGGCATCCCTCATCACGCCGCGCAAAACTACATCGCCCGCCTGCTGAAAGCGGGGAAGCGCGTCGCCATCGCCGAGCAAACCTCCGAGGCCATTCCCGGAAAACTCGTCGAACGCGAAATCGCACGCATCCTCACCGCCGGCTCCATCGACGATCTCACCCTCCTCGACGACCAGCGCCCGAACTACCTCGCCGCTCTTTCAAAAACTACAAAATCCTTCGGCCTCGCCGCCATCGATCACACCACCGGAGAGTTCATCATCGCCGAGTTCCCGGATGCAGCCCAACTGCTCGACGAAATCGCCCGCATCTCTCCCTCCGAGCTCCTCATCCCCGATCACCAGATCAGCGATTTCTCAGCAAACTTCCCCCACGCCCTGCCCTACGATGGATACACATTTCTACCCGAGCACGCGGTCGATCTCCTGAAATCCCATTTCAACGTCCATTCGCTCGATGGCTTCGGCTGCGCCGACAAACCCGCCGCATCCTCCGCCGCAGGCGCTGCGTTGCATTACTTGACTCACCAACTCCGCCGCTCTTGCGAGCATCTCAACCCGCCACGTTTGTTAGAAAACGACAAACACGTCCTCATCGATTCCGCCTCCCAGCGCAATCTCGACCTCATCGAATCCCGTGCCGGAAAATCGCACACCCTGCTCGGTGTGTTAGACCGTACTCAAACCCCCATGGGCGGCCGACTCCTCCGCGATTGGTTACTCCACCCACTCCGCGACATCCGCGCACTCAACCAACGCCAAGAAACCATCGCCGCCTTCCTCGCCGAGCCTTTCCTCCTCTCAAAAATCCGCGAGTCCCTAAAAAACATCCGCGACATCGAACGCACCACCTCCCGCCTCTCACAAAACTCCGGCAACCCCCGCGACCTCCAATCCCTGAGCCTATCCCTCCAACAAATCCCCATCCTAAAGGAACTCTTATCTTCTCTTAGCTCCACGCTCCCCGCTCTAAGCTCCAACCTCCACCCCCTCCCCGAACTCACCCAACTCCTCGAAACAGCTCTCTCCGACGAACCCCCAGCCAACATCAAAGACGGCAACATCATCCGCGACGGTTACAATCCCGAGCTCGATGAACTCCGCTCCGCAGCCAGCGGCGGAAAAGATTGGATCGCCCGCCTCCAAGAAGATGAACGCAAACGCACGGGAATCGATTCCCTAAAAATCAAGTTCAACAACGTCTTCGGATATTTCATCGAAATCACCACCTCCCAGCTCGCCAAAGTTCCCGACGACTACACGCGCAAACAAACCATGTCGAACGCCGAGCGCTACATCACCCCGGCGCTCAAAGAGATGGAAAACAAAGTGCTCGGTGCCGAGGAGCGCTCCAAACAACTCGAATACGAACTGTTTCTTCAACTACGCCAACAAATCATCGTCCACCTCGCCGAGCTGAAAGAAACCGCATCCGCCATCGCAAACATCGATACCCTTTGCGCACTAGCAGAAACCGCACAGATCAACCGCCACACCCGCCCCACTCTAACCGAAGGCACCGAACTCATCATCAGCAATGGTCGCCATCCTGTTCTCGTACAAACTCTAACCGATACCAAGTTCGTCCCCAACGATACCGAACTCCTCCCCGACTCCTCGCGCCTGCAAATTCTAACAGGCCCCAACATGGCCGGAAAATCGACCTACATCCGCCAGCTAGCCCTCATCACTTTAATGGCACAGATCGGAGCTTACGTCCCAGCCGACTCCGCAACCATCGGCCTTTCGGATCGGATCTTCTGCCGCGTCGGCGCATCCGATGATCTTTCGCGCGGCCAATCCACCTTCATGGTTGAGATGTCAGAAACCGCCCTCATCCTCAATCATGCCACGGAAAAATCTTTGGTCATCCTCGATGAAATCGGTCGCGGAACCGCCACCTTCGACGGACTCTCCATCGCCTGGGCCGTCGCCGAGCATTTGCACGACGAAATCAAATGCCGCACCCTTTTCGCCACCCATTACCACGAACTCACCGACCTCGCCAACACCCGCCCAGCCGTCGTCAATTGCAACGTCGCCGTGCGCGAATGGAACGAAGAAATCATCTTCCTCCACAAAATCCTCCCCGGCGCCGCCGATAAATCCTACGGCATCCAAGTCGCCCGCCTCGCAGGTTTACCAAAGCCTGTCCTCGCCCGTGCGAAATCCATTCTTTCACACTTGGAAATGAACTCCACCAAACCCGAGTCCAAAGAAAAACATCCAAAGCCTAAGACCACCCAGTTAGAAGACTCCCTCCCAAAACCCAACTCGCCACAGATGAGTCTGTTCGATTTCTAGTAGCTGCTGCGTCCCGCAGCAGGCCGTTCCCGAGGCGTCTCGCCTCGGTCTTTCTCATTATGCCGTAGGCCCTGGACTGCTGTGATCATTCACAGCTCTTAAGTTCAGCTCCGATGAAACGCGCATTAGGTAACAACCCCAATCCCCTATCAAATCAGCAACCTGAAAGCTGCGGATAAGAACCGCAGCAGTCTAGAGCCTACGGCGCGAGCCATACATTCACGGAGTCGGCTTCGTCAATGGCAGACCCGCCTCTCGCCACGCATTAATCCCCATAGTGAACACGTAAACCTCGTAATCGCGTCTCGCCACTTTCTGAGTAAGATTACGTGCCTCTGTGCAGGTAATACCGAAACAATAAAACACCACCTTCTTACCTGCGGCTTGAGCTTTCTGGATCTCGATATCACGCATCTGAACTTGCTCCTCGTATTTATCATGAGGCCAGTTGATCGCTCCGGGAATGTGATCGATCGCGTAAAAATAAGGAACCCTCACATCGTAGATCAAAACATCTCCGGATTGCTGTAGCAGATAAAATTCTTCGAGCCCCATCCCAGTCGTCTTTCCTAACTTCTTCACCCTTGGCGGCGTCTTCAACGGCTTACTTTTAATCTCCACCTCTTGGGGTTTCACGGGTGGCTTTGTCTCTGGTTTCGCACAGGACACGATAGCCAGCGCAAAACCTATCAAAATGAGGCTAATAAAGTATCGGTTCATGACATTAAAAATTTCAGCATTTACCCAACAACCACATCCATCCGGACATCGTGTTCTTCCATGACGATATTATCCACGATCTGGAACGGAAAACACACTCCAATCTTCACCGCCTCCGGTTTCGCTTGCTTGAGGATGCGATCATAAAACCCTCGCCCCCGACCCAGCCTCCCACAGCTGCGATCAAATCCCAGCCCGGGACAGAGAAAAACATCCACTTCCTCAACCGCCACCTCTTCCAACCCGTCCCTCGGCTCCATGATTCCGAAAACGCCGACCTGCATCTCCTCATCGATATTATTCACCCGATAAAAATGCAAATCCGTCCCCTTCACTCGCGGAAACACCCATGCTTTTTCAATCTGTCCGAAAAGCCCCCGCAAATCCACCTCACCCGGCAAAGCCATATAAGCCGATACAATTCGAACCTTTGGAAGACGATCCAACTCCTGAACCAACTTTTCCACCACTGCTCCGGAATCGGCAGCACGATTCAACAACGCGATCCGTCTCAATTCCTCACGCTGTCGTTTTTTGTTCACGTCGCTCATCGCAGTTAGGACGTCTTTCTAAAGCAAACCGGGATGCATGGCAAATCACTTCATGGTTTTGAAATTTCAATCACTAAGACGAGAATAAGTTACAACTGAAGCGCAATAGCTCCCTCTGTGATCTCTGTGGTAAAATTCTCTTCAACTCAAGCGATGAAGCCAGCCAGAGGCAGGCTCTCCTATACCGGAGCCTTATCCAACTCAAACGCATCATGCACAGCACGAGCCGCATCTTCGATATGCACTTCATCGACCGTCACCGCGATCTTGATTTCAGATGTGGAGATCATGCCGATGTTGATCCCTTTGTCGCCGAGGGCTTTGAACATGGTCGCTGCCACACCGGAGTGCGAACGCATACCGATCCCCACCGCAGAAAGCTTAGCGATGCCAGCTTCCGTTTGGATCTGCGCATTCGGTGAAAGCTCTGCTAGCAAGGGTTTCAGTGCCGCTTGTGCTTTTCCGAGATCGGTGGAATGCATGGTAAATGAATGCCTCGAGAGATCGTCATCGTTCGATGTGTTCGATACAATCATATCGAGATTGATTTCTGCATCGGCTAGCACACCGAGAATTTTTCCGGACATGCCGGGAAGATCTGGGATACCGGAGATGGTGACTCGAGCTTGTGAGCGCTCGATCGAAATACCACGGATGACGACGTTTTCCATATTGGGATGTTCTTCTAACACGAGAGTTCCTGGGTTATCATTAAGTGAGGATCTAACCTCGAAAACTACGCCGAATTTTTTCGCGAATTCGACCGAACGCGATTGCATGACTTTGGATCCTGACGATGCCATTTCTAACATTTCGTCATAAGAAATTTCCGGTAATTTGCGGGCGTTCTTCACCACTCGTGGATCGCAGGTATAAACCCCATCCACATCGGTGAGAATCTGGCAGACATCTGCTTTCAGAGCAGCCGCCACCGCAATCGCGGTCAAATCCGATCCACCCCGACCCAAGGTATGGACCATTCCGTCCACCGTGATCCCTTGGAAACCCGCCACCACGAGGGTTTTTCCCTCCTCGATAAACCGCTTCATCAGCGATGGATCCATGTTGGAAATGCGTCCCCGAGTGTGACTTCCTGTTGTAAAAATTCCTGCCTGCCTACCCGTAACCGATGCCGAATCCACGCCCTGCGCTTGTAGAGCCATCGCCACCAAGGCAATCGACTGCTGCTCACCTGTCGCCAACAAAACGTCCAACTCTCGCTCAGATGGATTCTCTTCCAGCTCCTTGGCCATACTGATCAGCTTATCCGTAATGCCAGACATCGCGGAAACCACGCCGACTACCTGATTTCCCTCATCACGAGTCCGCTTCATCCGCGCAGCAACATTGCGGATGCGATCAATGGAACCTACAGAAGTTCCGCCATATTTTTGAACAATTAAAGCCATGGTTTTGGGGCGGGCGGATTCAAGAGGGTTCTTTAAAAAACTTCAAACCCTAAACTTCAATGAGCCATATTTCATTTAAACAACCCAACACTTCACCCCGCCCACCCAAAATTCCTTCTCATCCTCCGCGCTACGTTTCAGATAAGCCAAGCCAATCTCCCCATCCACACTTGTGACTTCGCCGCAGACTTTTCCTTCTGCACTCAAAAATTCACCCAACTCGCCCACCCCATCGAACGCAAGTTTCACCAAACGTCGATTCACCTTACCCGCGCTTTTGATCCGAGAAATGACTTCCTGCCCGATGTAGCAGCCTTTGTTGTAAGAAATATCCGTCACATCCAAACCCGCTTCTGGCGGCAGCATTCCTGCCCTAATCTCAGCTCCCCAACGCGGGATTCCCTGCTCGATTCTCTCCCGCTCGCTCAGATCGGTGTGCGGAAATTGATAATCATCCAACGCGATTTCAGAACTCACATTCCTCACTTCAACATCATCGGCAATCAGGTAACGGGTCAATCTTGCTTCCAGATCTTCTAACATTTCTCCACGACAAAACACCAGCACCGCATCGTCCGCTTTTGCTTTCGCGATCCAAACCCGGAACTGCAGCTTGCCTTTGGTATCGGTCACGCAGCTCGGCAGCACGTCGCTACTCGCCATCACTTTACGAACATCCTGAGTCACTTGACCGTTGAGAAATCTTACCGCATCCGGCCCGTGAAATTCTAACACTCCCGCATGTTCACCCAGCTCATTCATAAGCTTTGATCAATGCAGAGAAATCCAAATCCCCCATCCCACGTTCGCAAATTTTATTCATCTGAGCAGAAACCACCGCCATCGCTGGGAGTTCCACACCCGCCACTTCCGCGAGAGCCAAGGCATAACGACTGTCTTTCAACATGTTCGCCATCGTGAAATGCGCATCGAAATCGCCCTTCATCATTCCGGGATATTTCATCGCCATCAGCGGCGAACCCGAACCATTACGGATTGCTGCCTCCGCGAAAACCTCAGGTTTCACCCCGTGCTTTTTCGCAATCGTCATCGCTTCACTCATCGCTTGGATCGTGCAGGCGGAAATCAAATTCGTTCCAATCTTGGTAACGGTAGCCGCGCCGATCTCACCACAATGCATGCAGGCTTTTGAACTAACCGCGAGAAACTCCGCCATGCGTTGCATCGTCTCCTCACAGCCGCCGACGTAATAAAGCAACTGCCCCGCCCCCGCTGCTTCCTTGCTGCCGGTGAATGGCGCATCAAGAAAATCGCAACCTCTCGCCGCGCATTGCTCCGCCAGCCAGAGCGTGGTCGGCAAGTCAACGGTCGCGTGATTCAACACCAAAGTCCCTTCACGCAACGCCTGCTTCGCCAAGTCAAAAACCTCCCGCACCATCGGCGCATCTTTTAAATAAATCGAAACGATATCCGCATTCGCCACCGCTTCTTGCGGGCCGCGAAATTCTCCGTCCAGCCCACGAAAGGTCCGACTCCAACACGAAACCTCGTATCCCGCCTCTAGCAATCGCTGGCGCACTCGAGAGCCAACAATTCCCAAACCCAAAATCGCAATCGACTGCTTTTCCATGATAGTAAAATCTAACTGAGCTGATCAAAAAATCAGTCCTGACGTTGCAATGCGAGCTTCACCAATTTGGCAGACTGCGCTCTAATTTCTTTCACCTTCGCATGAGTTGGATCCTCTTCTTTGGGAATGACCATCTCGTTTCTCAAACCTGAAAGCACATCACGTATCGAGATGTAGTTGGGTCGTTCAGAAATTCTCGGCTCCAAGCCTGAGACGATTTCCGTGTAATAATCCGCGATATCCTCGCGCATGATCTTGGTCGCACGCTCAGCGGAGAATTGTTTATCGACCGCCACCGATGAAACTTCCAGTGCCCGAATCCAGCCACCTAGAGAAATCAAGTGCGCCAAGTCCGCATCACGCAGCGTGACCAACTCCGCTTCCACATCTTTCTGCGTGGCAGCGAGCTCTTTTTTCAATTGTTCAATGTTCTGCTTTTTTGCACTTTCTAACAAAGCTGCAGCATGACGATTCATTCTATCCCCCGCGCCTAGGGCTTTTCCATAGCGAGTGAGTTCTGACGCGACTCGCTCCACTTGATCCATCTGACCCGCTTGCACGATAAGGAAACCATCAGCGATCAAGAAACCGAGCTCGATCGCGAGATCCGCCCGATCCAATGGCATGCGTTCGCCAAGTTCACGTTGTGTTTCCACCAATGGCAATGGCGTCAAAAATTTCAGAGTATCGAATAACTTAGCAATCGATGGTGCGGTAAATTCATTCACCCCCAACTCCGCACGCACATGTTCGTCCTCCAACAAATCATCGGGAATCTGCGCTTCTCCATCAGGCTGCTTTTTCTTCTCCTCGGCAACCTCTGGTTTTTTCTCGTCAGCTAAAGCGGGTTTTTCCTCAACCTTTTCGGGCGCTTTCTCTTCAACCTTTTCTGGTGCTTTTTCTACGGTAACCGGTGGCTTCACCTCTTCTTCGCCAAAGCAAAGACCACTCACCGTTCCACCAATCATCAACGCAACCCAGAATTTCATGCGCGCAATTTGACACCAACCCCACAACTCGGCAATCGCCAATTCATGCCCTGACAGGCTATCCTGCTGTTTCTTGTGTCTTATATCTGAAAGTCTTGTGTCTTCCAAGCCCCTCTTGACCCGCCACCCGCATTCCCCTATGCACTGCGCCAACGAATCACTCCATGTCCAACACGATCATCTACACCAAGACCGACGAGGCCCCAGCACTTGCGACCTATTCCCTCCTTCCCATCGTCCAAGCTTTCGCGAAACCTGCTGGAATCAACGTGGAAACCCGAGACATCTCGCTCGCCGGTCGCATCATCGCCCAGTTCCCCGATCTCCTCGCCGTGGACCAACAAATCCCGGATCACCTCGCCGAACTCGGGAAAATGACACTTCTCCCAGACGCGAACATCATCAAGCTACCGAACGTTTCGGCATCTGTCCCTCAACTCAAAGAGGCCATCAAAGAACTCCAGGACAACGGTTACGCGATCCCCGATTTTCCAGAAAACCCAACCACCGATTCCGAAAAAGACATCCGCGCCCGCTACAGTAAAGTGATGGGCTCCGCAGTGAATCCTGTCTTGCGCGAAGGAAACTCCGACCGACGCGCGCCGAAAGCCGTCAAAGACTACGCGAAAAAACACCCACACTCCATGGGTGCGTGGTCGAAAACCTCGAAAACTCGCGTCGGCTCGATGGACGGCAAAGGCGATTTCTTCTCTAACGAAAAATCCGTCGTCGTCTCTAAAGCCACCGACGTCAAAATCGAGCTGATCGGAAACGATGGCTCGATAACCATCCTCAAGGAATCCACCCCGCTGCTAGAAGGCGAAATCTTGGACGGCACATTTTTAAACAAAAACGCCCTCACCGCTTTCCTCGAAAATCAAATCACCGAGGCGAAATCCTCCGACCTCCTTTTCTCCCTGCACATGAAAGCCACCATGATGAAGGTCAGCGACCCCATCATTTTCGGCCATGCGGTGAAAGTATTCTTCAAAGACCTCATCGCCAAACACGCCGCTGTGCTCGCGCCTTTGAACATCGATTTCAACAACGGCTTCGGCGATCTGGTTTCAAAAATCCAAACCCTCCCAGCCGATCAAAAAGCTGCGGTTGAGGCAGACATCCTCAAAGCCTACGAAACCGGCCCGGACCTCGCGATGGTGAACAGCGACAAAGGCATCACCAACCTTCACGTCCCATCGGATGTCATCGTCGATGCCTCCATGCCTGCCATGATCCGCACCTCCGGACAAATGTGGAACGCCGCGGGTAAATCTCAAGACACCCTCGCTGTCATTCCGGATTCGTCCTACGCAGGCATTTATCAAACCGTCATCGATTTCTGCCGCGAAAATGGCGCGCTCGACCCACAAACCATGGGCTCGGTTCCAAACGTCGGGCTCATGGCGAAAGCTGCTGAGGAATACGGTTCACACAACAAAACCTTCGAAATCCCAGCCGATGGCACCGTCCTAGTCAGCGATACTTCCGGAAACGTGCTGTTCGAGCACACCGTCCAACAAGGCGACATCTGGCGCGCTTGCCAAACCAAAGATGCCTCGATCCGTGACTGGGTGAAACTCGCCGTGAGCCGCGCGAAAATTTCTAACACTCCAGCCATTTTCTGGCTCGATGAAAGTCGTGCACACGATGCCCAGATCATCGCCAAGGTGAAAACCTACCTAGCCGATTACGATACCACCGACCTCGACATTTCCATCCTTCCGCCCGCGACCGCTTGCCTCGTCACCCTGCAACGCATCGTCAAAGGCTTGGACACGATTTCCGTCACCGGAAACGTCCTTCGCGATTATCTAACGGATCTGTTCCCCATCCTCGAAGTCGGCACCTCCGCGAAAATGCTCTCCATCGTTCCACTCATGAACGGTGGTGGCTTATTCGAAACCGGTGCCGGTGGTTCCGCACCCAAACACGTCGAGCAATTCCTCGAAGAAAACTACCTCCGCTGGGATTCGCTCGGTGAGTTCTTCGCGCTCGCCGCATCGTTTGAGCATCTCGCGCTCACCCAGAACAACGCCAAAGCAAAAGTGTTAGCCGAAACCCTCGACGCCGCCAACGGCCAGTTTCTCGAAAACGACAGATCACCCGGCCGCAAGCTCGGTACCATCGATAACCGTGGCTCACATTTCTACCTCGCCCTCTACTGGGCCAAAGAACTCGCCACACAAACCAGCGATCCCGAACTCAAAGCCACCTTCCAACCCATCGCGGAAAAACTCATCGCCAACGAATCCACCATCGTCGCGGAGCTCAACGCCGTCCAAGGCAAACCCGTCAACATCGGCGGCTACTATATGCCGGATGATAAGAAAGCATTTGCTGCGCTGCGTCCCAGTATGACCTTGAACCAAATTCTAGCGTAAAGCGTTTAGAAAGGTTCGGGCTTTCTTCTACAGGGAGGGAAGAGAATCAGGAGTAGAAGAGATGTATTTCTTCATTCGTAAATCAACAATCGTGATTCAAATTTATCTCCGATTGATGATTGATGATTTGGAAGATAGGCATCTTACTTCAAATCCTTAGGAACCAAGATCACCGAATACTGATCTAGCTCATAACGCATCCCTGTTTTACTGCAGATCTCCTTCAACACCTCTTCAAACGTAGAATCCTGCATCAGGAGTTTATCAATTTGCGGCGCCGCCATTCCCTGCGGAACATAAACTACGAAATTCATTCCCTTCTTACTTGGATCAACTTCTGTGACATCAAGTTCTGTTGATCTAAAGCGAAGGAAATGAATGGCCTCATAAATGGAGGTGTCTTCGAAATCAACACGTGCGAGTCGTATTTGACTCAACTTTTTGGAAACAACGGACGTATCGCCCTTCTCCTCTAACACCGAACCAAATGAATCCCATGCAGCTTTTGGATTTTTCGGAATAAACGTCAGGCGTTCATCCACCTCGCAACGCATATTTGTCATCAAACAAATGTATCTTAAGGCAGCGGCAAAAGAAACATTCCGAACTCTGAGTTCAGATATCTCAGGCAAGGGATTTTCCTCCAGCAGAAGACCCTGACTACTCTCAGCGCTCTTCTTAGGATCTAATTGAGTCATTGGCCGACGTATCACCATACTCATGCCTCTCTTTGTAGCATCTAACTCGTCATCCTCAATCTGCGTTGATATCAATCGAAGGAAATCCGTCGCCTCTTCGATTGATACATCTACAAAATCAATTCTTGGTATCATGACCATCCTCAACCGATTTACCAAAATCTGATCAACAGGATTCGCATCTTCCTCAACCACCGTCGTATTCTCCTCAGTCTCAACTTTTTCAGAGCACCCAAATAAAACACCCCCCATCAACACAAGCCCGATCCATCGATAAAAAAGCATCTGCATCATCAAACCATGAGCAAAATCCCAAGCTTGTCGATATTCGCTTCGCTGGGAGCGCGAGTTTGTGACTCGCCATGCTGATAGAAGAGTAAAAGAAGCGAGTCATAGACTCGCGGTCCCAGCATTCATATTCACTCCTAGACCATTTTCATAAGCCCAGCTCTGCGTCCCTCTGTGACCTCTGCGTATTTCACTCCATTGCATTCCCGTCCAAGCAGTATGGGCGTTGCCATTGGGTAAAGCTCGCTATCGCTCACACTGCTTTGCGGTAAAATATTTCAATCGAAACTTAGTTAAGGCGAATCCCCGTATCCGTCTGCGTGATCAATCGCTTCTTTAACAAAGCTCCCAGCGTTTGTTTGAAAGTGCGTTTCGAAACACCAAGCTCGCTGTAAATTTCTTCGGCCGAGCTTTTATCAGTCAGCGCCCAGAAGCCGCCGCGCGCGACGAGCTCTCCGATGATCTGTTTTTCCAAATCATCCACTCGCGCGCGACCTGGAGGCGTGAGAATGAGATCGATTTTTCCATCGCCTCTAACCGCTGCGACCCAGCCCTTGAGTTTTTCTCCAAGCGAGAGCTTTTGGAAAACCTCATTCGAATACAACAAACCGGTGTGTTCATGGTTGATGATCGCTTTGTAACCCATCGGCGTCTTGCCATAAACCGTCAGTTCCACTTCCTGACCGGATTCGTAAATCGCTGGAGTGATATCGATGTGACGTGCGATGCGTGCCGTGGCCATCAGGCGTTGGCTTTGTTCATCGACCAACACTTTAACCAAATAGCTTTTCCCCGGTTCCATCCGGGTTTTCTGTTCACGAAAAGGCACGAGCAGATCTTTCGATAACCCCCAATCCATGAACGCCCCCACCTCGGTCACCGCAACACATTGCAGTTTCACAAATTGTCCTGGCATCGCACGCGGCGTTTTCAAAGTCGCGACCAATCGATCCTCGGAATCGAGATAGATAAAAACATCCACTTCCCCCCCGATCGCCCACTCCCTCGGCATCTCCCCGCGTGGCAGCAAGATTTCCCCAAGATTCTCCGCATCAAGAAACAAACCGAACGGTTGTTCTCGGACGATTCGAAGATTCGCTCTGGTGCCAATTTTAATCATGGGATGTTGTAATTATTTTCAACGCAAAGCCGCAAAGGTCGCAGAGGGAACGCAAAGAATATTTTGAAGTTTGATTCCTCATTATTGAATAGCTTTGCGTAACTTCGCGTTCTTAGCGCCTTTGCGTTGAAATTCTTTTTTATTATTAAGGAGTGTAATCTTTCGGAGCGAGGAGGATTTTCTCAATCGGATGTTTCGTGACGATGTTACCTAAGCTCCCACGCGCTTTAATTCCGAACTCCGCAAAATGCACGGGACGTGTCAGGTTGCGTAGGCGCAACCCTGATTTCATGTGAACGATGAGCATCTGTGCCGAACTCTCCTCGTTGGTGCTGTGCCATTTGAAATACAGCACCTTACTTCCCGGAGTTCCTTTGGTGAGATCGTATTCTTTGTCGCGAGTGATGCCACCGATCGTGAACCGCTTCGCCATCACATTGCCGTCTTTGCCATCGCGATAGATCATCGAGTAAATCAAATCCTCTTCCTTGCGCAAAACCGCAACGCGCAACGGCTTGGGACCCACAAAAAACTTATCGGCCACTTTGACAACCTTCATTTTGCCATCGGCAGTGAAAATTATGATGTCATCGAGGGTTGAACATTTCTCTAACGCTTCTTCCTTCTTCAAACTCGTTCCGGCGAAGCCATTCTTCGCATCGAGATAAAGCGTCTCACTCGCTGCGACGACTTGTGTCCTGTCCACTCGCGCAAACGATGAAATTTCCGTCAAGCGCTTGCGGTCTTTGCCGTATTTCTTCCCAAGCTCTTCATACCAACGGATCGTGTAACGCGTCAGGTTTTTGAGATTCTTTTCTGCTTCCGTGATTTCGCCTTCAATCGCTTTGATTTCTTCGTCAGCTTTGAAGGAATTGAATTTCGAAATGCGTTTGATGCGGATCTCGGTCAGGCGCACCAAATCCTCTTCGGTCACCTCACGCTTGAGCAATTTTTTGTATGGCTTCAAGCCGTCATCAATCGCTTTCAACACCGCCTCCCACGTCTCAGCTTCCTCGATGTCGCGGTAGATGCGCTTCTCGATGAAAATTTTCTCCAAGGAAGAAAAATGCCATTTGTCGCCGAGCTCGGTGAGCTTGATTTCGAGCTCAAGTTTCAACAACTCACGAGTCAACTCCGTGGAGCGTTTCAAGATTTCGGTCGCCCCAAGAAACGCCGGCTTGCCATCTACGATTACACCCGCATTCGGTGAAATGCTCAGTTCACAATCTGTGAACGCATAGAGCGCATCCCGCGTGTTATCCGGATCCGCACCTGCTGGCAGATACACCAAAATATCTGCGTGCGCTGCGGTGTTGTCCTCGATTTTCTGAATCTTGATCTTGTTCTTATCCGCCGCCGCAACAATCGAATCCATCAACCCACCGGTCGTCGTCCCAAACGGAATTTCCGTGATGCGAAGAATCCCCTTCTTATCGCTATCGATCCGTGCACGAACCCGAACTTTTCCCCCACGCAGACCATCGCGATACTCGCTCGCATCCATGATGCCACCGGTCGGAAAATCTGGGAGTAACTCAAACGGTTCTTTCCGCAAACAAGCCACCGCAGCGGTGATGAGTTCATTGAAATTGTGTGGCAAAATCTTGCACGCCAGACCCACCGCAATTCCCTCAACACCCTGCGCAAGCAAGAGCGGGAATTTCATCGGTAAAGTCAGCGGCTCTTGATTCCTACCGTCATACGAAGGCAGCCAATGCGTCGTCTTCGGATTAAACGCCACCTCTAACGCAAACTTCGTCAAACGCGCTTCAATATACCTTGGAGCAGCCGCGCCGTCTCCGGTCAGCGTGTTTCCCCAGTTTCCCTGGGTGTCGATCATCAGATCTTTCTGCCCGATCTGCACCATCGCATCGCCTATCGATTGATCCCCGTGCGGATGGTATTTCATCGTGTTTCCCACCACGTTCGCGACTTTGTTGTAGCGACCGTCGTCGAGCTCACGCATCGAATGCAAAATGCGCCGCTGCACCGGTTTCAACCCATCATGCAAATGCGGCACCGCCCGTTCCAAAATCACGTAGCTGGCATAATCCAAGAAATAATCAGAGTACATTGCTCCTAAAGAGGCATGTTGATCCGGCTCGTTACTCATAGGGGCAATGTGCTAGTGGACAAGCCGACCCCGTGCAAGCATTGCTTCGTGGGAATATGACGGAATCGTTAAAACCCCAGCCTTGAAACATGGGCAGAGCCCACTACGTTCCTTTCCCAATGAGCGAAACAGGGATCGGACGCAGAAATTTAATCAAACTTGGCGGCCTCGGCGCGGTCGCTTCTTTGCTCGGCGGTTGCGAGAAAAAACCTCAAGACAAGGCTCAAAAAGTCAAAGGCGTGATCTTCATGGTCTCGGACGGTATGAGCCACGGCGTCCTCACCATGGCGGAAAATTTCTCCCAAATCGTCCGCGGCAAGGGCACTCGTTGGTGGGAGCTCATCAACGATCCCAAATCCACCCGCGGCCTCCTGGAAAACAGCTCCGCCGATTCCTTTGTTACCGACTCCGCCGCCGCGTCCTCCGCATGGGGCGGCGGGATGAAAATCAATAACAACTCCGTCAACGTCCGACCCGATGGCAGCGAATCCACACCCATCCTCCGCCATCTCAAAAAACTCGGCCACCGTACCGGACTCGTCACCTCCACCACCATCACCCACGCCACACCCGCCGGCTTCGCTGCTGTAACCAAAAACCGCCAGGACGAACACCTCATCGCTCCCCAATACCTCGGTGTGGTCGACATCCTCCTCGGCGGAGGAAAGAAATTTTTCGATCCGAAACAACGCGTCGATTCACGCGATTGGCTAACACCTTATCAAAAAGCCGGTTATGAAATTCTCTTCGATCGCGATTCCCTTTTAAAATCAAACAGCCAACAAGTGCTCGGCTTATTTAACGATAACCACCTCCCCTTCGAAGTAGACCGACTCAATAACACCGACCTAAAAAACAAAACCCCCACACTCGCAGAAATGTCAGAGTTCGCGCTCAAACGTTTTCTGAGCGGAAAAGAAAAGTTTCTTCTCCAAATCGAAGGCGGAAAAGTCGATCACGCCGCGCATGTGAACGATGCCGCTGGCTTGCTCTGGGATCAACTCGCATTCGATGATGCGCTCGCGAAAGTGTTAGAAATGATTTCGGATCGTGATGACATCCTAGTCATCGTCACCAGCGATCACGGCAACGCCAACCCCGGCCTCAATGGAACCGGTAAAAATTACACGAAGTCCAACGAAGCCTTCAAATCCATTACGCGTATGACGGCTTCTTACGAAACCATCATTAATCAATGGGGAAAATCTGCTAACAATACCGCCGAAAGCCTCGCCTCACTCATCGAAGAAAAACTCGGTTTCAAACTCACCGCCGAAGAATCCTCCGCTCTCTATTCCAGCATCACCACAGGCAAAGCCGTCGAGTGGAGCGATCAGTTAGACAATCCAAACGGACTACTCGGCCAGTTCGCCGGAAACCACACCGGCATCGGCTGGACCGGCGTTTCCCATACCTCCGATCCCACCATGCTCTCCGCTATCGGACCACAATCTCAACGCTTCTCCGGCATCGTCCCAAATCATGAAGTTCACAAACATTTTATCGAATTACTGACGTAGAAAAATTTCAATGATGAGGTGATTTCGACTGAGACTTTAGCTCCTTAAAAATCATCTCTTTGCGATCCTTTGCGTTCTCCGCGGCTTTGCGTTGACTACTTTTCATAAAATATCTGCACACCCTTGCTACTGGGTACGAATCAAGCTTGAATAAACATATGACAATCAAAGGAAGCTCCTTCCAAGCATTACAAACATGGGTCGATGAGATCACCTCACTCTGCACCCCAAAAGAAGTTGTCTGGTGCGATGGCTCACAAGATGAATGGGATCGCCTCACCCAACATCTGTGCGATCACGGAACCTTCACCCGCCTAAACCCCGAAAAACGCCCGAACTCTTTCCTCGCTCGCTCCGCCGTTTCCGATGTCGCTCGCGTCGAAGAACGCACCTACATCTGCACCAAACGCCGCGACGAAGCCGGCCCGACCAATCAATGGGCGGATCCAGCAGAAATGCGCGATCTACTAACAGAAAAATTCAGCGGCTCGATGCGCGGTCGCACGATGTATGTCATCCCGTTCTGCATGGGGCCGCTTGATTCACCTCTCGCAAAAATCGGCATCCAATGCACCGACAGCGCCTACGTCGTAGTCAACACCCGCATCATGGCGCACATGGGAACCCATGTTTTAAAAAGACTCGAAGACGAAGCTTCCGGAATCGCCCCAAAACTCCGCGACGGTCACGGGCAATTTATCAAATGCCTGCATTCAGTCGGCTCACCGCTCGCAGAAGGTCAAGCCGATATCCCATGGCCTTGCAACGAAGACAAATACATTTCCCATTTCGTCGATACCCGCGAGATCATGTCCTACGGCTCCGGCTATGGCGGCAACGCCTTGTTAGGAAAAAAATGCCTCGCGCTTCGGATCGCTTCTAACATCGCTCGCGAGCATCGCTGGATGGCGGAGCACATGCTCATCCTCGGCTTGCACGCTCCGGATGGATCTACCACCTACGTCACTGCTGCCTTCCCATCTGCTTGCGGAAAAACCAACCTCGCGATGATGGTGCCACCCAAACCCTATTTAGACAAAGGTTGGAAAACCTCCATCGTCGGCGACGACATCGCATGGCTCTGGCCACACAAAGACGGAAAACTCCACGCCATCAACCCAGAAACCGGGTTCTTCGGCGTCGCTCCTGGCACTTCATGGGACACCAATCCCATCGCCATGGAATCGATGACCGAAAACACCATTTTCACCAACGTCGCTCTAACAGATGATGGCGATATCTGGTGGGAAGGCCTCACCGATGAACCACCCGCTCATCTCATCGATTGGAAAGGCAACGACTGGACACCCGCCTCCGGCACTCCTGCCGCACACGCCAACGCCCGCTTCACCGCCCCCGCCGTGCAATGCCCGACCATTGATCCTAATTGGCAAAACCCCGAAGGAGTTCCGATTGACGGAGTCATCTTCGGAGGCCGACGTGCCACCACCATGCCGCTCGTTTACCAAGCGTTCAACTGGAGCCACGGCGTTTACGTCGGCGCGACCATGGGTTCTGAAATGACCGCCGCCGCCGCGGGCACGATCGGAAAAGTCCGTCGCGACCCGATGGCGATGTTGCCGTTCTGCGGTTACAACATGGGTGCGTATTTCGGCCATTGGTTAGAAATGCAACGCTACCTCACTCACCTCCCACGCTTCTTCCACGTCAACTGGTTCCGCAAAACGCCTGAAGGAAAATTCATGTGGCCAGGCTTCGGGGAAAACATGCGTGTCCTCGAATGGATCGTGAAACGCTGCAAAGGCGGCGCCGCCGGCCACGAAACCCAAATCGGTTGGACCCCCGATTACGAAGACTTCAACACCGATGGTATGGAAAACTTCTCCGAAGAGGACTTCGATAGAGCCATGAAATTCGACCGCAACGAATGGCGCACCGAACTCGTCTCCCAGAGCGAACTCTTCATCGATCTCTACGATCACCTCCCGAAAGAGCTCATTTTCCAGAGAGAGCTCCTAGCCGCGAGACTGGTATAAACAGGTAGGGTCGCCGCGCCGCCGGCGACCCAAATCAAAAATCTCAACGCACAATTCATCTGACGGACGTGGGGCCTTCCTTCAACGCCACTCTATTCAATTCTACGGTCAATACGGCGTGTTGACCGTACCTTTTTCGTCAATCTTCCCCTTCCACCCCCCCAATTTCCCCAAAAAAGATTTCTCACCCTTATCCTTGCCTTTCCCGATCAAGCTTTCCAAACTATGCGGATGCATCCTGATGTTGAGAAATTAGTAAAAGCCGGAAAATTACCTGCACCTGTCGGAGAACGTCTTTCGCAACTCGCTCCTGGAAATTTCTGCCTGCACAAGTCGTTTGGCGCTGGCAAAATCGTTGATTGGGATTTCGGCTCCAAAAAACTCACAGTCGATTTCCAAAACTCCAGCGGACAAGAGATGGATCTCCAGTTCGCCATGCAGAAAACCGAATGGATTGCTGCCGATGACTTCCGCGCCGTGAAAATCGAGCAAATCGAGCAACTCCGCGAGTTGGCGAAAAAAGACAGCGTCGCCCTCGTCGTTCACATTTTAGAAAGCCACGGCGGTTCCGTTACTGGCGATGCCATCGAGCAACTCGTCAGCGGCGCAGTTATCCCAACCAAAGAATACAAAAAATGGTGGGACGCTACCAAGAAGGCCGTCAAAGAAAGCCGCAAAGCCGTTGTCCCAACCAAACGCACCGAGGCCATCGTCCTCAGAAATGCTAACATTACCGCCGCCCAATCCCTACTCGCAGACTTCGAAGCAGCCCGCGATATCAAAGGCATGATCAAAGCTCTCGAAGCCATCGCCGCTGACATGGGTGCCTTCGATCAAGATTCCGAAGCACTCAAACAGCTTCTCCTCGACATTGATGACGGTGCGAAAAAAGCCGCACGCGTCCAGTTGGGTCAAGCCATGCAACTCGTCGCCGCTCGCGATGAAGTCATCGGCAGCAGCAAAGCTCTTGAACTCGACCCCAGCGCCGTTCGCCTCAGCGACCTCATCGCCGGTTCCAATCTCGATAAAATCGCCGAAGAACTCGTCGCCCTTCCATCCGGTCGCCAACGCGCCGTGTTCGAAGCGTTCGAATCCGCCTTCGGTAGCGAATGGATCGATAAAATCGTTACCGTGTTCGACCAAGTCGGCGCCCGCGGCGTCACCGAGATCGCTCGTATTTTGAACGAAAACAATGGCATGCCGAGACTCATGGAGCATCTCAGCTCCGCCCTTGCCCGCCGCGCCCTCGGCCCGGATGCCCTCATCTGGGTTTGCCGCGAACGTAAAGCCTCCTCGGAATCCGTCTTCGGCGCAGATGTCGGTGCCTCCATCCTCAACCTCCTCGAAAACGATCACCTTTCCGACGGACCACGCAAAACTTCCCGCCTCCAAACCCTTCTCAACGACGATAAAGCCCTGCTTTCCGATCTCGTGAAGAACATGGATCTCAACGAAGCCAAAAACTTCGCTCGCCGCATGCTCGACTGCCCGGTCTTCGGCGACCTTGAGAAAAAATCCCTCATGGCGCGCATCATCAAAGTCCGCCCCGAAACCGTCGAGCTCGTCTCCGGCCAGAACGCCGCCAAACGCGAAGAGCCCCTGCTCGTTTCATGGGAATCTCTCGAAAAGAAAAAAGAAGAACTCCAAGAACTTATTCGCGTAAAAATCCCGCAAAACCGCGAGGACGTGAAAATCGCCAAATCCTACGGCGACCTCCGCGAGAACTTCGAATACAAGTCCGCCAAAGACTTGGAAAAATATCTCAATCACCGCCGCACCGCACTCGAGCGCGAAATCGCTCAAGCCCGCGGAACCGACTTCAAAGGCGCTGATACCAAAACCGTCAACATCGGAACCATCGTCGTCCTCGCAGATGACAAAGGCACCGAACAAACCATCACCGTCCTCGGAGCATGGGATTCTAACCCAGAGAAAAAGGAAGTTTCCTATCTCTCAGACGTCGGCAAAGCCCTCATGGGACTCACCGTCGGCGACGGCGCGAAAATCCGCGATCTCGACACCGAGCAGATGCAAACATTGACGATCAAGTCCATCTCCGCTTATCACGCGTGAGGAAGCATTTTTCCTAAATTAACAGAACATCATGGATCTTACCACAATTGTAGAAATCAGGGGCCGCGAGGTCATCGACTCACGCGGCAACCCAACAGTCGAAGTGGACGTTTACCTCGAAGGTGGCGCCGTTGGCCGCGCCTCCGTTCCTTCAGGAGCCTCAACCGGCGAACACGAAGCACACGAACTCCGCGACGGCGATAAAAACCGTTACCTCGGCAAAGGCGTCCTCAAAGCCGTCGAAGCCGTCAACGAAACCATCGCCGGAGAACTCCTTGGCTTTGATGCCACCGAGCAAGCCTCAATCGATGCAGCGATGATCGAAATCGATGGCACTGCTAACAAAAAGAAACTCGGTGCAAACGCCATCCTCGGTGTTTCTCTCGCAGTCGCTAAAGCAGCATCCGCTCAGCTCGGCTTGCCGCTTTACAAATACCTCGGCGGCCCGAACGCAAAAACCCTTCCCGTCCCAATGATGAACATCATCAACGGCGGCGCACACTCCGATGCACCGATCGACTTCCAAGAATTCATGATCATGCCCATCGGCGCACCAACTTTCTCCGAAGCAGTTCGCTACGGTGCAGAAGTGTTCCACTCGCTGAAAAAAATCCTCCACGATCGTGGCCTCTCCACCGCCGTCGGTGACGAAGGTGGCTTCGCCCCAGTTCTCAAAGATGCTGACGAAGCACTCGCCATCATCTGCAAAGCCATCGAAAAAGCCGGCTACAAAGTCGGTGATGACATCGCCATCGCACTCGACGTCGCTGCTTCAGAATTCTTCGATAAAAAGAAAAAGAAATACGTCTTCAAGAAGTCCGACCAATCGATCAAATCATCCGAAGAAATCGTCGCTTACTACGCCAAGCTTCAGAAGAAATACCCTATCATTTCCATCGAGGATGGCTGTGACGAAAACGACTGGGCCGGCTGGAAAGTCCTAACAGACAAACTCGGCAAAACCACTCAGCTCGTGGGCGATGACCTGTTCGTTACCAACTCCAAATTCCTCCAAAAAGGAATCGATCTCGGTGTTGCAAACTCCATCCTCGTCAAAGTGAACCAAATCGGCACTCTCACCGAAACCTTCGACGCCGTCGAGCTCGCCAAAGAAAACGGCTACACCGCCGTCCTCTCTCACCGCTCCGGTGAAACCGAAGACAGCACCATCGCCGACCTCGCCGTCGCTACCAACTGCGGCCAAATCAAAACCGGCTCCATGTCGCGCTCCGACCGTATTGCAAAATACAACCAACTCCTCCGCATCGAGGAAGAACTCGGCGACGACGCCATCTACGGAGTCAACAAACTTAAAGTGCTTAAAAAATAATCGTCATCCACGATTTCCCAAAAGCCACGTTCCCCACGGATCGTGGCTTTTTTGTTAGCCGCGGGCTCTGGACTGCTGGGATCATTCCCAGCTTTTACATTGCGCTTCCATAATAGGAGCGATAGCAAACTACCGGCGATATCCGCTACCAAGATCCACCCAGAGAGCTGCGGATTACCGCAGCAGTCCAAGGCCTCCGGCTGTTAAATTAATACCCTTAACGCCGCTTGACATGCTTTAAGCGGATCATTCCTATATCCCAAAACTCAATGCAGCAAAGCTCACAGAAACTGGTGATTGTTGGTGGTGGCGTCATCGGACTCAGCACTGCCTATTATGCTCTAAAAGAAGGTTATCAGGTCACCGTCTTAGATCGCAGCAGCCCTGATGCGAGTAATTGTTCATCGGCCAATGCGGGTATGATCGTGCCGAGCCATTTCATCCCACTCTCTGCCCCGGGAGTGATTAGCAAAGGCCTGCGCTGGATGCTCGATAAGGAAAGTCCGTTTTATGTGCGTCCCCGTTTGTCGCTGGAACTTGCGCGATGGGGTTGGTTGTTTTGCCAACATGCCAATCAAGAACACGTCGATGCAGTTAGGCAAATCCTGTGCGAGCTGAATATGGAAAGCCGTCGGTTATTTCAGGAGCTTTCCAGTGAAGAGGATTTCGGCCTTCAATCGCGTGGCTTGCTGATGCTTTGCGAAAGCCAAGAGACCCTGGACGAGGAAGCTGAAGTCGCTGAACAAGCATGCTCACTCGGCCTGAACGCTAAATTGTTAGACGCAAAAGCTGCGGCTCTGCTCGATCCGGGCATCAATATGAACATCGCGGGTGCCGTGCATTTCGCCGACGACTGCCATCTCGATCCCGCGCGTTTTCTTGCTTCGCTGAGCCGGAGAATCGAGCAGATGAGTGGGCACATCCTTCATAACGTTCCGATTGATGAAATCACCTTCCGCGATGGAAAAGTCAGCGCGGTGTCTGGATCTAGCGGAACCTTTGAAGGCGATCAGTTTGTCGTAGCGGGTGGAGCATGGAGCCCGGGCTTGCTCCGTCAGATCGGACTGCGACTGCCCATGCAATCCGGCAAAGGCTATTCACTCACGCTTCCTAACCCAACTCAGTTACCGCAACTCTGCTCGATCTTGGCCGAGGCAAAGGTAGCCGTGACCCCGATGGGAAATTCCCTGCGTTTTGCTGGCACCATGGAAATCGGCGGACTCGGCACCGAGATCAATCCCGCCCGCGTGCGCGGCATCATCAAGGCCGCCACACGTTATTTCCCCGAATTCAAAATCAGCGATTTCGATGGACTGGAACCTTGGGTCGGCTTGCGACCCGTCTCACCTGATGGCATGCCATATCTAGGAAAAGCCCCGCGCTTGGACAACCTTGTGGTCGCCACTGGTCATGCGATGATGGGACTGAGCCTCGCTCCCGTAACTGGCAAGCTGGTGACGGAAATTCTAACAAATCAGCCCACATCCATTCCGCTCGGAGCTCTTGCACCGGATCGCTTTTCCTGATTTTTCGTTACCCAAAATATTTCAACATGAAGCTCATCGAGTCCCACACTATCGGCGAACCCACCCGCATCATTATTTCCGGTGGTCCAGATCTCGGCACGGGGCCGCTCTCCGAACGCGCACGATTGTTTCGTGAACAACACGATCACATACGCCGCGCTGTTTGCCTTGAACCTCGTGGCCACGAAGCGGTTGTGGGCGGACTGCTGTGCGAACCGCACGCGCCAGGTTGCGACTTCGGGATCATCTTTTTTAACAACGCCACCATGTTAGGCATGTGCATCCACGGCACCATCGGGCTGATGGTCACGCTCGCCCACCTCGGCCGCGTCAAACCCGGCGATAAATGCCGAATCGACACGACGGTTGGCGTTGTCGATGCAAGTCTTGGATTCGATGGCAAAGTCACCGTCACGAATGTCCCCTGCTATCGTTTGAAAAAAGATGTCGTTGTTGAGGTGGCTGGTTGGGGAAAAATCAGCGGCGATGTGGCTTGGGGCGGAAATTGGTTTTTCCTCGTCGATGGACAAGGCCCTGAAATTTCTGAAACCAACATCCCTGCTCTCTGCGACTTTTCCACAAAGGTTTACGAAGCCCTCAAGCAAGCTGGAATCACTGGCGATGATGGATCGGAAGTTGATCACGTAGAACTCTTTGCACCGCCCACCGATCCCGCGCACTCGGACAGCCGCAACTTCGTGCTGTGCTCGGGTGGTGCTTACGATCGCTCACCATGTGGCACAGGTTTCAGCGCAAAGCTTGCCTGCCTAGCGGCCGATGGCAAACTTGCGCCGGGCGGGATTTGGCGTCAGGCGAGTATTCTGAACCAGGTTTTTGAGGGACGTTATGAAAATCTAGATGACGGGTCGATTTTGCCGCACGTCACGGGTCAGGCATGGGTCAACGGCGAAACGACTCTATACTTCCAGCCAGATGATCCGTTTCGATTTGGGTTAGTCTAAAGCAGTCATTGATTCTTCCAACTTGCAATGCGGCGCGACGGATATGATCCTTTGCCCATGCGTTATATCGAACCCCACGCCCACATGGTCAGCCGCACGACGGATGACTATGAAAAACTCGCGCTCGCTGGCTGCGAGGCGCTGTGTGAACCCGCTTTCTGGGCCGGATTCGATCGCTCTTCGGCGGATGGTTTCTACGATTATTTTCGCCAACTCACCGAATACGAACCACGCCGCGCGGCACGTTTTGGGATCAAGCATTTCTGCTGGCTCTGTATCAATCCCAAGGAAGCAGACGATCCGGGTTTCGCGCGTGAAGTCATGGCGCTGATCCCGGATTTCATCAAAAAAGAAAACGTGCTGGGGATTGGTGAGATCGGACTGAACAAAAACACCCGCAGTGAGTTGCAGATTTTTGAAGAACACGTCCAGATCGCCCTCGATTACGATTTACCCATCCTTATCCATACGCCCCACCTTGAGGACAAACTGAAAGGAACGAAGCTCATCATCGATTCGCTCGCATCGTTCTCTAAGCTGGATCGATCCAAAGTCATCATCGACCACGTCGAAGAGCACACGGTGAAACACGTGATGGACGCGGGTTTCTGGGCCGGGATGACGCTATATCCTGAAAGCAAATGCACCCCGAACCGTGCGATCGATATTCTCGAAACTTATGGCACAGATCGCATCTGGATGAACTCCGCCTGCGACTGGGGCGTCTCTGATCCCATGGCCGTGCCGAAATGCGCGCTCGAAATGAAACGCCGCAAACACACCGCCGCACAGATCGATAAGATCGTTTACGAAAATCCTCTAACATTCCTCAAGCAGTCGCCAAGGTTTAGCTTGTAGCTGCGGCGTCTCGCCGCAGGCCGTGAAAGCTGCGTCTCGCAGCTTTGATCTAACAACCGATATCACCCTGGTATCCCAATTCCATACCATCGCGCCCCAACGGGGGTGCACGGAACTTTGTTCAGATCATGGATATGTTTTACCCAACCCCGTGCGCCACATTGGGGCGCGAATCATTTTCGATGTCGTTCCAGGGTGCCGATTGGCACCCTTCGCTTTCACCGTCTGCCCCGTTGGGGCAAATCCATGCAAAATTTGGACGGGCTGACTACTCCCTACCTCTATCTCACTTCAGCAGCGCCAAGATCGGTTGCGGATAGACTCCGAAAACCAAGGTCAGCACCGTTAGAGTCGCAATGGAAATTTTGGAGATCATTGGAATGACAATCTTGGAATTATCGCTTGGATCGATCCACCACATGGCGCGGATGGTTTTAAAATAGTAGTAGAAACCGGCAGCAGCGGCGACAACCGCAACACCGAGTCCGATCCAGAGTCCGGATTGTGCAGCGAGCGAGAAGACGAAGAATTTACCGATGAAACCTGCTGTTAGAGGAACACCCGCAAGCGCGGCGAGCAAGATGGTCAGCGCAAGCGCAAGCGCGGGATTTCTTTTTCCGAGTCCGTTGAAGTCAGCAATCGCTTCGCCATCGCGATGGATGCGGACTTGAGCGACGATAAAAAACACGCCTAGCGTCATGATCAGGTAAGTTGCGAGGTAGAACGAAACGGCTTGGATCGAGGTCACGGAATTTTCCGAGGTAGATGTCCATGCGGCGAGTGCGAGAAGCAAGAATCCCGCATGTGCGATGGATGAGTAAGCGAGCAAACGCTTAAAATTGGTTTGCGCGATGGCTGCCAAGTTTCCGAACAGGAGAGTCGCACAAGCAAGGATGAGCAGGATGGTGAGAATTTGATTTCGCACCGGTGAGCTTTCAGCGAGGAACGGGGTGAGGAAACGGATCAGCAAAATGAATCCGGCCGCTTTTGAACCGACCGAGAGGAAGGCAGTCGTCGGAGTTGGAGCGCCTTGATAGACATCGGGGATCCACATCTGCATCGGCACGGCACCAACTTTGAAACCAAGTGCAACCAAGACCAGCGCGATACCAAACAGCAACGGGACGGTGTTTTGCATCGCGGCGAGTTTTTCCGGCATGAGATCGAGACGCATCGTGCCAGTTGCGCCGTAGACCCATGCGATTCCGTAAACGAGGAAACCGGTGCTGAGCGCGCCAAGGATGAGATATTTCACGCCAGCTTCAAGTGAACCGACATTACGACGCATGAACGAGACCAAGATGTAGAACGTAATGGTCACCAATTCCAAAGCGACAAACGCACCTGCGAGATCTTTCGCAGAAGCCATCCACATCATGCCAGCGCAGGCGAAAATCGGCAGTGCATAATACTCACCCGTTCCCTCTTCGGAATCGGGATTCTCTGTGAAACGTGCGAGGATTTTTCGGTAATCGATCGCCATCAACAACACCGCAGCGGTGGTGGTGAGTGCGAAAATTTTATAGAAACGAGCGAGCGCATCGAACTGATAGAAATTCCAGAGAGGCCATGAAGCCCATGCTGCATCGGCTTTCGATTCTGGCCCAACTGCAACGCAGCAGAGAATCAAAACTCCAACGAGTCCAACAACTCCAGCGAGCCCAACCCATGATTTATTTTTCGAAGGAACAAATGCCTCGGCGAGCAAGATGATAAAGCCGAGGGTGACGGTGATTGCTTCCAGGTAGTAGGCGGGCATTGCGTGAAACGTTGAATGTTAAAGTCGGTTAAAATCCTTACTTGATGAAGAAGTTGAGAAGAAGGTTGGGGTAACAACCGACAGCAAGGAGAGAAAGAATGAGGAGCACGGCGGGAACGTGATCGCACCATGTGAGGTCAGCCGCGTTCATGGTCGATTTCACGGCGGGTCCTTGGAAAATTTTGCGAAACGCGCGGAGCATATAGACCGCGGAAATCACCACTCCCCAGATTGCGAGAATACAAGCGATCTGCACGGGGCCGAAGCCTTTGGCAGGATCGTAATCGCGAAACGCGGAGAGGAAAACCAGCACCTCGCCCGCGAAGTTCGCGAGACCGGGAAGTCCGATGGATGCCATCGCGCCGATACCGAAAACGAATGCCAGTGCAGGAGCAGATTTTGCGAGTCCACCGAGATCGGCAAAATCGAGTGAGCCGGTGCAGCGTTCGATGCGATCCGCCAAGCCGAAGAGAAGAGCGATCGAAATGCCGTGTGCGAACATCAGCAACACCGCCGCAGGAAGCGCGAGGTCATTTTCCTTGTTCGCAATCAGCGCGGCGATCGCGAGGAAAATGTAGCCCATGTGCATGACCGATGAACTACCTAACATCGTATCGAGGCGTTTTTGAGAAATGGTCACGAAGCCAACCCAAAGAATGTTTCCTAATAGCAACACCAACAATGGAGTTAACCAAACTTGAAGTCCTTCGGGAACCATCGGCAGTGCGACGCGTAACATGCCGTAGAGACCAAATTTTTTCAGCACACCGGCGTGCAGCATCGCGGTCGGTGCTGGCGCACTAGCGTATGCTGGAGCTGCCCATGAATGAAACGGAAACAACGAAACCAAAGTGCCGAAGCCGATGATTAACAAAGCGGCGATACCTTTCTGCGCAGCGGGATCGATGGTTCCAGCGAGATCTTTCATCGCAACCAAATCAAACGTTCCGGTGAGTGAAGCGAGCCAAACCAAACCGGCTAACAACACCAGCGAACCGAGGCCGAGATAGATGGTGATTTTCCATGCAATCCCACGGCGATCACCCCGACCCAGGATTCCGATCATCAGGAAGGTTGGGATCAATGCCATTTCATGGAAGGCGTAGAAGAAAAACAAATCTTTAGAAGCGAAGGCACCAATCGCGCCTGCTGCGATGAGTAATGAAGAGCCGTAGTAAAGTTTCTCGGAACCTTCCGGAGCTTTGCTCGCATGCACCGCCGCGAAGGTGACGATCACGGAAAGCAAGACCATAATTAAACTCATCGCATCGATGTAACCAAAGCTGAGATTCAGTTCTGGCTTTTCGAGAACCCGAATCGAGAAGTTCCACACATCTTCTTTCCAACAAAACACCGAACCCAAACCGATGAAGAGGTTGATAGCGGAAGCAGCTAACGCGGTTCGGCGCGCTGGGGCACCGAGAAGTATCGCGATGAAAGCAAGGATCGGAAGGGCGACAAGAAGGGTAAGCATATGGGAAATGGGAAAGTCTTGCGGAACATCCATTTCCGCACGGCGAATACAGCGAAGATGAGGCAGCCCGAAAAGGGCAAAATGGGTAATTTTACAGGGAATTCACGCTGACTCGGCGGGATGAGGAGATTTCCGGCTCTTGGATAGGAAATTGGGCGGTTGAAAGCGGCTTTTTAGCCCAAGAGCTAGTGAGGACTATTTGCTTTTCGCCTTCACGGCTTGATCCACTAACTCAAGAAAATCGTAGCGGTCTGCTACCAAACTCTCTGCCGCAACCTCGCGGGCGAGGCCTAGGATGAGGGCATCATCGATCATCTCGGATTTTTCTTCGCGGAGCCAAAGTCCAAAACCACAAATCAGGGAGGCAAACTGGCTAGCTGAGGATGCTTCTTTTTCCACATCGCTAGCTAACTCGATAGCGGGGCCAGCCTCGCCATCAACGCTCCAAACCAATTTGCCAAGTTGGGAGCTTTTCGACTCCACAAGCAGCGCCACCAAAATTTCCTGACCAGCCGACAAATTCTGCGGCAAGGGCTTGCGCTGCCGATCGTTTTCTTCGAGTTCGTAACCTAACAGATGACTCGATATGACTGAGCCTTCATTACTTTGAAATTCGACGTTGAGCTTGGAGCTACGATCGCTTGCTCCGCGGATTTTTACAAAAATCAAACTGCCCGAAGGACTCCATGGACATTGCACCACTTCCACGCCCAGTGAGTTCCCCTGCCATAGCGCGACAGAATTTTTTGCTTCTAGCGGAAACGCATTGAGCATTTCTTCAATTCTGACGTCCTTCCTGCTGGGTAGTTTCCCAGCGTCGCGGATAGACCTAGTGATTTGAGTTAAACTCAATTTGCCTGCAGTGATTGGAAGTCCGATGTTGTTTCCGCTACGTCTCCCGTTCTCTACGGCGAAAAATTCTTTCATGCGTTCAATGTCAGAACCGCTTCGAACTTTTCTATCAGCATCTCCAGCAGTTGGCGCGGGTAGTAAGTTAACGATAAGCATCGCAGCTACCACAAACATCACGGCAGCCAGAGGCCACGTCCAAACATGAAAAACTTTCCGTTGTGCGCGGATGCTCACATCGGTTTCAGGCTCAGAATTTTCAGGGGAAGTATTTTTCACATTAAGGAATTACCTGATGAAATAACTCAAATGCTCCAGTTCCAGCGCCAGATCGACATTGTTGACCGTCACATCGGCCGGAACTTCTAGCATGATGGGCGAGAAATTCAAAATTCCCTGAATCCCACAGGCAACCAAGCGATTGACCACCTCTTGGGCGTAGCCGATCGGCACACATAAAATCACCAATTTGACCTGATTTTTAACTATAAACTCCTCCATTTCCGAAACATGAAGGACTGGAATTTTCAGCTCCCTAGCTCGGGCATCTTCCGGTTTGGCATCGAATGCAGCAACAACCTCGAAGCCTTCTTTCTGGAATCCCTGATAACGCAGCAAGGCGGAGCCTAAATTTCCCGCGCCAACCAAAATGACCGGCTGCAGTTGTTCCCGGCCCAGTGCTTCGCGAATTGTGGTGATCAAACCGGTAACAGGATAACCCAACCCGCGTGTGCCGATTTGTCCGATGTAACCGAGATCCCGACGGAGCTGCGCTGGCTTCACGCCTGCCACTTTCGCGAGTGTGATCGAGCTAACCGTTTTCTGGCCGCTATCGCTGAGCTTTTGCAAACAACGATGATAGATCGAAAGACGATAGATCGCCTTTTTCGGAATATCCACCTTCTCGCTTTTTTCCGTTTCAGGATCCACAAATGAATAACATCACAGGTTTTCTGGTTGTTGCAACAACGCAGCGACCCGATTCAATAACATTCCTGCACCGCCGCCATCGACCACGCGATGATCGAAGGTCAGTAACAACTCTGCTTCGGTCGCTGGGAGAAAAGCCTCCACTTGCTCGCTCCATACCGGTTTTTTGCGCCCTGCACCGATTCCGAGAATCAAGGTTTCATTGGGCAGAGGGATAGGCGTGCCGGTTGTTAGACCAAACGTTCCGAAATTTGTGACTGTCGCGATACCGCCGCGTGAGTCAGCTTCGGTCAAACGGCGACGACGCGCGCGATCCACCAAGTCATCATACTCAGCAACCAGCTCGGAGAGGGTTTTCTGATCCACTTTACGCATCGCAGGGACGACCACTCCGTCCTCCACTTGCACTGCGACGCCGATATCGAACGAACGTGGGTGAACGACTTTTTCACCGATCAAATAACCCGCTGTCATCGGCTGCTCTTTGAGTGCGATGGCGAAGGCTCGCAATAAATAAAGTGTCAAACCGGGTTTCGGAGATTGTTGGCGGCGATGTTCAAGCAAACGATCTAACAACACCGGAAGTCCCACCGTCGCGAGCGGACGTGTCCAACTCCGGCGCATCGCATCGGCTACCGCGAGGCGCATGGGCGATGCTGGGGCGCTTGGCCAAGCTTCGAGGTAATCCAAGAATCTTTCTAAATCCTCCACGGTCACTCGTCCGCCCGCACCCGTTCCGGCAATGGCTGAAATATCCGCCTCGCGCAGACCCATGTCATTCATGCGAGCACGCATTCTTGGAGATATGTAATGTGCGCCCATCACTCCGGTCGGCACCGGTAAACCTCTCACCGTCGGAACGATGCTCGGATCTTCTTCATAAGAATCTCCGTCCAACGCAAAGTGCAGATTTTCTTCGCCGCTTTTCGCTTCCTGAGGTTGGCTCTGATTTTTTGCTTCAAGAGTTTCCAAAGTGTCAACTCCGGTGCGAGCGACTTCTTCTTCGGTCACTTCTAACAAACCGAGCAATGACCCCACTGAATAAGAAACACCCTCGACCGCACGGATGTCTGAAACCACTCCGTTACAAAGCGTGGTGATTCCCATCGTCGCTTTGTTGGTTTCCACCTCGATGATTTCTTGGTCTGTCTTCACCTCGTCGCCGACTTTGACATCTAGTCGAATAACCGTTGCCTCGGCGATGGACTCTCCGAGCTGTGGCATAAGTATGGGAACGATTGGCATAGCAGTTACTAAAAGGATAAGAGTTTTCGAAGCGCCTCACAGATCGACTCAGGAGTCGGGCGATGCGCCGCCCAAAGTTTTGGATGATAAGGCACTGGCGTATCGCGGGAATTGAGTCGCTGCGGGGGTGCGTCTAACAAATGAAATCCTTCTTCGGTCACGCGGGAAACGACTTCCGCCGTGACGCCGCCCCAAGGGAAGGCTTCACCCAGTGCGAGCAAGCGTCCTGTCCGTGCGACCGATGCTAAAACGGTATCGATGTCTAACGGTTTGATCGAACGCAGATCGACCACTTCAATTTCCCAACCATCTTGTTGCAAACGATCCGCCGCGCGGACTGCCTCGTGCACCATCGCGCTGTAAGTCACTACCGTGGCATGTTTTCCGGGTCTAGCGATACGGGCTTGGCCGATGGGTAAATATTCGCCTCTGATGGTTTTCGCTTTCAACCAGCGATACAGAAACTTGTGTTCACAATAGATCACCGGATCGTTCATTTTCACGGCATCGATCAACATGTAATAAGCATCGGAAACGGTCGCGGGAGTGACTACGACCAAACCGGGATATTGCGCATACAAGCCCTCCATGCTCTGACTGTGAAACGGCCCAGAGCCGGGAGTGCCGCCAGAGGGAAGCCGGACTGTTAGAGGTATAGGCATCCCCGTGCGGTAATAATGCGTGGCTGCTTGGTTGATGATTTGGTTGAACGCGATCGACGAGAAATCCGCGAACTGCATTTCCACAATCGGTCTCATGCCTTCAATGGCCGCGCCGACGGCGAGACCAATCATCGCGTCTTCAGAAATCGGACTATCAAAAACTCGGTTCGGGTAAGCTTCAGCCAGACCTTTGGTCGCTTTGAAAGCGCCGCCGAAATTTGCGATGTCCTGTCCGTAGAGAAACACGCTATCATCCTCACGGAGGAGATCCTCCTGAGCTTCGCGGATCGCATCAATATAGGTTACACTCACGATGGAATATAGGGAAAGGTTGTGGAAAGGGCGGACCAATTTTCCAGATAAGGATCTGGCAGCGCCTCTTGCTGCGCTTGTGCAACGGCTCGTTGAACTTCTTCGGAAAACTCTTCACGCCAAGCTTCGATCTCAGCTTCGGTAACGTAACCACCTTGAACTAACTGATCGATGGCGACCTCGATGCAATCGCGGCCATAATATCCGGTGCGTGTGGAATCGGGAACATACGCGCCGTCATCGTGTTCGCCGTGGCCCGACAAACGCAGCAGATTCGCGACCACCATTTGCGGGCCTTTTCCGAGACGTGCTTGTTTGACAGCCTCACCGATCACGGAGGCGCAGGCCATGAGATCCGTGCCGTCGACAGAGTATCCACCCACGCCGTATCCCCTCGCCCGCTCGACCAAATCGCCACAGGCGAACTGGCGGTTGTTAGGAGTTGAGTAAGCAAATTGATTGTTCGCAATTACCACCACCATAGGAAGTTTTTCCACCGCCGCAAGGTTGAGTCCCTCGTGAAATGCGCCGGTCGATGTTGCACCGTCGCCCACACAGGTTGCACCCACACAACCGCCCAACGTCCCTTTGAGTCGCTTCGCAAAAAGCATGCCTGCAATCAGCGGCACCTGCGCGCCGAGATGAGAAATCATCGCCGGCATGCCTTTATCAGGCCGACCCCGGTGAATGTTCCCATCACGACCTTTCATCGGCCCTTCGACAGATCCCAGATACGTCCGCGTGCAGTCTAGCATCGACTCACCAAAAGCCGTCCGACCCGCCTGATCTCGGATCAATGGGGCAAAGCAATCTTTCCCCTGAATCAACGCCGTTCCCAAACATCCGCTGACTGCTTCTTGACCTTTCCCGAGATACACCCCGCCGACGATTTTCCCCGCTTTATATAGGCTGGAGAGCTTATTTTCCAAGATCCTGGCTTTCAGCATCGACTGAAAAGACCTGCGCAAAAATTCGCCGTCGAGAGAAATCATTGCTTCAAAAGGTTTTGTTTCCACATCAGGCACGCGTGAGACTAGACCGACTCTTCCGAATCGTGCAACCGCTTTCGTTTTGGGATTCTTCCATCACTCTGGCAAAGTCCTTCCGCCTTTCCGCAGGGCAAACTTCAAGTTTCTCGATCTTTCCGCCGCTATATATTACTTCCACGGTGGTCTGGCGCGGGGTGTGGAGTTTGAAGCCTGCTTCTTCGAGGATTTGCGGGATTTGGAGTTACTTGTTGTTTCGGAGTTCAGTCATCGCATCAGCGAGTCCCTTGCCCATGCCACCCAGAATTTTCGCCGAGCCGAGATAGTGGAACTCGAAATTGGATATGCCTTTTTCAAGTATCAGTCGCTCGCGTTCGGTTAGACCATCCATCCGCATCTTCTCAAGCGCGGCCTTTTCGTCGGCGGGGTTCAATTTGCCTTCCACCGCAAGTTTCTTGGCCTTCTGTTTGATGTCGTCGTTCTTCTCTATGGCTCGGGTCAGTTCGAGATCCCAGAATTGTTCAGTCCGCAAGGCGACCACATTGCCCTTGAATTCAGGCAACGAGGCCGGTGCCGCCATCGCATCGCGGAAATTCTGGTGAGTCGCTTTGTAACGCTGTTGGTTAGGACCGTATTCGGAAACCGGCCCGCCGACTCCCATTACTCCAATGACGAAGGGAAGTTTTGGCGTGTTCAAGTCCTTGCGGACATCGCGGATGAAATGGGCCATCGCGGTGCTATAGGCGTCGTAACCGCCGGGCTTCTCGCGATTCACATAAGTGCTGCTGTCCACCATGTCGTTCCATCCTTGCACCCATGCGAAGCCCGCCAGTTCGTAGCCCTGAGCCGCGTCGTAGTCCGGCACCACCCGTTTGATGTCAGCGAGCACTTTTTTCACATGCCCAATCATGAGGCGGTAGTAAACGCCGGTGGCCTTTTCCTTATCAGCCTGCATCGCGGCAAGATCCTTCCCCTGCTTTTTAAAGTTTTCGAGCTGGTTTTCATTGAACACATAAGGTCCAGCACCTGGAGAGCGGAAATCCGTGTTGAGGCTCTTGCCACCCCACGAGGTCTTAATCAGCAGGATGGGTGCATCGGTGGATTTCTCCATGTAGATGCCGAAGGTGAACTCCGGACCGATCTTCTCCGTTGTGGCTCCGAAGCCGACTGTGAGTTTCCCTGTCTGTTCGGTAGTGTCGTCATTGGCGCAACCGATCGAAGAAATCCAAACCCGTTGGCAGGTCTTTGGTTTGCCGTCGGTTCCAAGCATGTCGGCCAGCATGGGTTGGGTGGCTGGATCCATGCCGATGTGCTCGAAGGTGCTGATCTTGGCATGGCCCTGCATGTTAGACTGGCCGGCGAGGATGTAGACTTGCAGTGGCTTCGCCTGGATTTGAACCGCAAGGATAAGCGATGCCAGCGAGATAAATGTTAGACTGATAATGGGGCGCATGAGTTTCTTGTTTCTGGGTTTGACTTGATTGAGATAGGATCATTGATGTTCAAGATAACTGCGAGCCAGTAATTCACCAAGTTTTACAATCCCCTCCGTGGTGATTACCAATTGTTCCTCTTGTTTCGGTAAATCGAACGCTTTGACGTGAATGAAATTCGGATCAGTAGTGGCCAGAGCAGCGATCTGTGAAGTCACATCGATGGTGCCAAGTCCATCTTGATCTGGCGGAGTTTGCTGGCTAACAAACCATTTCAACCCCGGCAGAGCCAAGTCTTCCCGGCTTTTTACTACGGTGGATTGCAACCATTTCGCCGCTTGATTGCGATAACCACCCATCGCCATGTCGTTTTCCCCAACGTGATAAAAAATACCTGCTAGCTCGACTTTGTGACCTTTCCCCTCAAGTTCTTTGATCGACTCTTGGATAAAGGCGATGAACTGAGGATAAAGATTGCGGTCTTTGGCCTCCGTGCCCTCAGGCGTCCAATCGTTGATTTGTGAACCACTATGAGTGAATTTTGCGATCGCAACGTTACCAGAAAATTTGCTTTTCAAGGTCGATCCAAAACTGAGTTCTGGGCCGAAGGTGTCATAGAAACCCGCAGGCCCTAACGGTTCCCAGCCATTGGATATTTTGAAGCCGCCACCGATATCATATTTATAAGCAATTTTTTGATTATCGTTAGCCAATGATTCATAGCCCTTCAGTTTTCTGAGTTCGCTGCTAAAGGCTCGCTCGCCTTCCATATTGCGATGTCCCGCAAGGATGAATAATTTCACCGGAGTTCCTTGGGGAAAAGGGCGCACCTTAAACGGACGGGCAACCTTGGTATTGATGCCAATGGTCCTTAGGTAGGCATCAGCATAATTGACGCCATGCTCCAGTTGGCCAAGAGTACCGTAGTGATAGTGCAATCCAGCGCCACCACCAATTTCCATCGCATCATGTGAGGTGGGAATATATTCCGCCAGCTTATCGCTGTTGGTGACAAATTTTTGCCCCGTGCGAATGGCATACATATTGTCTCGATTATCCATCCCCCAAACCGATTTCGTGCAAAGCTCGCCGATATAAAATTTCAAATTAGGAGTCTTCAGATCGCGGCGCCATTTTGTTAAGAAATTCTGCAAGTTCGGCCCATAGTTCGCCTTGAATTTCTCATCGAACATATCGTTCTCACCCTGATGCCACATGAACCCCTCAATCCGATAGGGTATTTTCTTTTTGTCCAATTCAGCCAAGGATGATTGAATCAGTTTCAATGCCAATGGGTATAATTTAAATCCACTGGGCTCGTCCGGATTCCAGTCAGTACCGAGGGTCGTGCCGCCGGAGGCACACTTGATAATCGCAATAGGAGCTTTGATTTCTTGCGTGACTTTTCTAGCAAAACTAAGCTCTGGCCCGACGATGTCCTCCACAGGCTGAAGATCCACCCAGCCGTTGGATGCGTTCTGCGTTTCACGGCCGATGCTATAAGAAAACAGCACTTTTTTTTGAGGAACATCCAAGCCCTCAAATGGCGGAAACAACTTGATTGAGGAGATCTTGGAATCTGAGCCCACCATGTTCGACTGGCCAGCGAAGATAAATACGCGCAATGATTTATTGTCAGGATTTTTCTCCTGCGCTCGCAATGATGTAGCGAAAAAAAGAGAAGCGAATAGCGCGCATGCGCTGACGATGCGGAATTTATGTATCATGGGATAAACAAGTTGAATAACGTTGAAGTAGCGGGTGGTGGCCATAGGGCGGAAAATGAAGCTTAAAATGTGGAATGTTAAAATGAATGTAAATGCTAGGAATTTGCTTTTTCACCTTGCGTGGTGAATACCCTGAAGGGCCGATCTGTGAAGGGGAAAAGCTCTACACTAGCCTGCTTCGCAACCGACTTCCCTCTTGCTACTTGCCTAGTTCTTCGCCCCACTCTACCACTATGCCAACTCTTCTGCGAATCCTCCGCCACACGTTTCGCTTCCCGATGCAAAGCGCCTTGTCGCTACTCTTAGCGATCCTTTGTACCTTGTTGGTATTGGTCCTTCCGGGGATCACGATGCAATTCATCGATGTAATCCTCGCCAAGAAACGCCCGGATCTCATCATTCCCACCGCAGCAATCGGTATCGGCGCCATTCTGTTGAGGCACGCACTTTTCACCCTGAGGACGTATTACAACAGCTTGCTCGAACTCAAGCTCACCCACCTCATCCGTGTGGAGCTCTATGATAAACTCCAGCGACTGCCGGTGAAGTGGTTCGACTCGAACTCATCGGGTGAAATCATGTCTCGCGTAGCCAACGACGTACCCACCACCAACCGCATCATCATCGACGGCGTGGACCAAGCCATCGCCGCGCTACTCCAATTCATCATGGTGTTGGGATACATGTTCTGGTTCTCGTGGGAGCTCACACTGGTAACGCTTATTCCACTGCCATTGATCGCTGTTCTAACAACATGGTGGAGCCGCCGCTCTGAGCCGATGTGGCGCGAGTCCAGCGAGGCCAACTCCGCGCTCAATGCCATCCTGCACGACAACCTCTCCGGCATCCGCCAGATCAAGGCCTACACGGTGGAACCGGAGGCTTTGGAAAACTTCGACAAGGCATCGCGCAAGGCGGGCGAAAAAACCATGACAGTCATGCGCGGCCAAGCGTTTGTCTGGCCCAGCGTTTCATTCATTGCCGAGTCCGGCATCATTCTTATGGTAGCCTATGGTACTTGGGCCGCCCTCAATGGCGAAATCCAAACCGGCGTGGTGATTTCTTTCCTTGTCGCGTGGGGATTCTTGTTTGATCCGATTTCCCGTATCAACTCGCTTGCCCAGACCTTCACCCGCGGCATCGTCTCCGCAGAGCGCGTTTTTAAAATCATCGACACCCCGGATGAGGTAAATCTAACAGAAGGCGTGCGTCCGGATAGAATGAACGGTCACGTCCGCTTCGAAGACGTCTCGTTCTCATACTCGGACGAGGCGCCCACCATCAATCATCTCACTCTTGAAGCGCTGCCCGGCCAGACCATCGCCCTCGTCGGAGCGACTGGCGCCGGCAAGTCCACCGTGCTCAATCTCCTTACCCGCTTCTACGATCCGACCGGTGGACGCATACTCATCGACGGCATCCCGCTCGACACCGTTTCAAAAGAATGGCTGCGCGACCAACTCGGTTTCGTGACTCAAGAGAGCTTCCTTTTCAACACGACACTGCGTGAGAATCTCCTGCTCGCTCGTCAAACCGCCACCGACGATGAAATCTGGGCTGCCCTCGAAGCCGCCAATGCCGCCAGCTTCGTCCGCGCCAGTCCGGGCGGTCTCAACACCATCGCAGGTGAGCGCGGCAACCGCTTCTCTGGCGGAGAGAAACAACGCCTCTCCATCGCTCGTGCGTTACTGAAAAATCCTCCCCTGCTGCTCCTCGACGAGGCCACCTCGGCACTCGACAACCACACCGAGCGACTTGTCCAACAGGCATTGGAAAATCTTCGCTCGGATCGCACCTGCTTTGTCATCGCCCACCGTCTCTCCACCGTCCAGAAAGCCGACCGAATCTGCGTCCTCCACCAAGGTAAACTCATTGAACAAGGCACCCACGAAGAACTCATCGCTCTGGGTGGTTCTTATGCAAAACTTTGCGAAGCAACTTTCTCTAACGATTCACCCAAGTAAGAATATCCAGCCCATCAAGACGTAAACCAAGAACCTCAAAATTCATGATGCGTTTTCAAACCACAGATCCTCGATCACGGCTAGCCGGGATACAGTCTGCCAAGATCCGGCGGACTGCGGCGGGGTCCACCGGTTTGGTGAGATGGCGGTCAAATCCGGCCTCGCGGGCTCTCGTGCGATCGTCCTCGCTGCCCCAGCCGGTGAGCGCCACCAGCATGGTTCCCTCGAGCTGACTGTCCTTGCGGAGGTGTGCCGCCACTTCATAGCCGTTCATGCCGGGCAGTCCTATATCGAGAAACACCAGATCGGGAAGAAATTCTCGCGCAGCGGCCAAACCATCCGGGCCGCTGTACGCTGTGCGGACCTCATACCCTGAATATTTAAGCAGCAGCGCCAAGCTCTCCGCGCCATCAATATGATCATCCACCACCAACACCCTGCACAGCAGGCCAGGCTTCTCAGGTGGGGCTGACGAATCGGCGTTTTCCAGCTCCTGCCCATCCATCTCAACGAGCGGAAGCACGACGGTGAAAGTGCTGCCTTGTCCCGGTCCCGGGCTCTCGGCCCGGACCGATCCGCCATGCATTTCGGCCAGACGTTTGACCAAAGAAAGGCCAATGCCAAGACCGCCGTGGGACCGATCCATGCCTCTTTCCACCTGGCTGAACATTTCAAAAATTTTCGAGAGCATGGGGGCCGGGATGCCGAGTCCGGAGTCGGTGATCCGGACTACGGCCATATTTCCTTCACGACAAGCTGATAGCTCGATCCTGCCGCCATCAGGGGTGTATTTGGATGCGTTGTTAATCAGATTACTGAAAACCTGGGCTAGGCGGGTGAGATCCGCCCGGACGTGGAGCGGCTCTACGGGAAGCGATGCGGTGAACTTGTGACCCGCTGCCTCAATGAGCGGAAGGCTGGTTTCCAGCGCCATTTGAACCACTGTCCGGAGTGCGGCGAGTTCTGGTTTTAACGCCAACTGTCCGCGGCTCACGCGTGAGACATCCATTAGATCATCCACCAGTCGCACCATGTGTCTGAGCTGCCGCTCCATCATATCCCGGGTCTTGCCGGCAAGTTCGCCATTGCCATCCATTTTCAGAATTTCCAATCCGGTCCGGATCGGGGCGAGCGGATTGCGGAGTTCATGGGCAAGGGTAGCGAGAAATTCATCCTTCCGCTTTTCCTGCTCGCACAGGGAACTGTAGAGACGGGCATTTTCAAGGCCGACGGAAGCGATCGCGGCAAGTTGGGCGAGGAGAGCTTCGTCCTCTCCGTTGAACTCGCCGTCTTCCTTTGCCGCTAAGTAAACGAGCCCGAGATTCCGGCCGCCGTGGCCGATGAGCGGGACGCCCAGCCAATCGCACACGGGTCCGACCTTATCAAGGTTGTATTGTTCGCGAAACGCCGGAAAGTTTTGAACAGCCGCCGCCGTGAGTCGAAGCGGGAAGTTCGTCCGGCATACAAATTGGCCGAGCGCGGCGTGCCAAGCTGGGGTAGTGGGGGCAGTGCTGGTTTCAGAACTGCTCGTGTCCTGTTGAGTCTGGTCGTTGAGGTATGCGACCGCTACCTTCGCGCCCACGATCCGCCGGGCCTCCTCTGCAAGCACGCGGGTGATGCTCTCCGACGAGAGGATCGAATTGATGGTGCGTGAAGCGTCTGCGACCTGAGCGAGTTGGCTGGAGCGGTGTTGTTCGGCTTTTGCCATTAGCGCGAGGCGTTCTTCCGCCTCCTTTTGCTCGGTTATATCGGTGTTGGTTCCGAACCAAAAAAGGATCTCGCCAGAGGCGTCACGGAAAGGATTCACGAGTGTTAGAAACTGCCGGAATTCACCGTTCCAGCCTTTTAAGGGAAACACCATGCTGAATGGCGTTCCTGTGGCAATCGATTCGGTCCAGCGCTCCACCACTTTTCCTACCTCGTCTGGGTGGTGTACGGACTGCCAGCCCCATCCTTGCATCTCCTCCAGCGTCGTGCCTGTGTATTCATACCAGCGATGATTGTACCAGAAAATGTGACCGTCGGGGCGGGCCATCCACGCCAAGTTCGGGATGGTATCCGCCAACAGGCGGAAACGCTCTTCGCTTTCTTTAATCGCTTCGGCCGCCCGCCGAATTTCCGTCACATCGCGCAGGAAACCCGTGAAGCTGGGGGGGGCTCCAGGGTTGCGCGTGATAGTGAGTTCGCAATCGAACAATTCGCCGTTCTTGCGGATCGCCTGGGTATCAAGCCGACGATTGAGAACCCGCGCGCCCCTGCCGGACAGGTAGCGGCGCATCCCCTCGTCATAACTTTTCCGCAATTCCGGGGGGATCACCGTCTCGCTGAGTTGGAGGCCCAGCACCTCATGTTTATGGTATCCGAAGGTTCTCTCAGCCGCAGGATTGAATTCGGTGATCCGGCCTTCGTGATCCATGCCGATGATGCAATCTAAGGCGGTCTCCACCACTGCGCGGTTTCTAGCCTCGCTCTGGCGGAGCGCCTTACCGCTGAGCTTTTGTTCGGTAATGTCCCGGAAATACACCGAAAGCCCGCCGTCTGGGGCCGGTGACAAGTCAAGGGTGAACCATTTATCCCAAGGCTCATAGTGGTTTTCAAAGCTCACCGCCACCTGGTCCATCGCGCAGCGCTGGAATTCACGATGCAAGAAGGTGTCAACAGTTGCGGGAAAAACATCCCAGAAATCTCGCCCCAAAATATCCTCCCGGCGCTGATCATTGATTCGCTCGGCAGCTGAATTCATGTAGATGATTTTCCACTCCGCATCCAGCAGCAGAAACCCGTCACTGATGCTTTCCAAAACGTCTCTCACCTGCTCCTCACCGCGGCGGATTGCCTGCTCACGCGCGACTTCCGCCACCGCCACTTCCGCCTTCTTACGGTCGGTTATATCATGCATCGAAACCACCGCTCCCACCGGCTTGCCCTCTTGATCGAAGAGCGGCTGGCCGCTGGCGAGGAGGGTCCGCGGAGCTCCGGAAGCGGGAGCGACAACCATCGGGGCATCCCTGACGTATTCGCCCCCCAATGCCCGGAACAACGGCACTTCGTCATGAGCGAGTAGAGTGGTGCCGTCCGCGCTGAAAAGACGATAATGATTTGCCCATTCTTCAGCCGGCAGCGACTCATGGGGTAACCCGTGAAGCTCCATGGTTGCCCGGTTAAATAAGGTGAGCATTCCGTTCTCGTCGCAAGCCACCACGCCGTCTTCAATATTCTCCAGCACGGCCTGAAGAAACGCCTTCTCGCGCTGGAGCTCCGCTGTCCGCTCCGCCACCCGCGCCTCGAGTTCCTCGCAGTCATCCCTGAATTTGCGCTCCCCCATTTCATTTTCCTTGGGAATAACGTCAACGGCTCTTTCCTGGCAACTATGGGTCATAGTAATCAAAATGGGGGGTTAAAGTGTCAAGAAGGGGCTAGGATATTGCTTCATAGCGTATCCAAGGATCGATTCAATACCATGGGGTAAAACCCTGCTCCTCGAATGCCACCGGGTCTGGGGCTTTAGGCGTCACTATCTAACTGCTTTCGCATAACATATGAATAGAATGCTAATCTCCACACTTCTCATCAGGACGTTTCCTGACAATAGGCTCAAGACCAGCTGCGATGGCTTGTGCACATGCTTTCTCTGAAGCGCGTTTGAGAGCGGCGGTCATGCCGTTGATCCACTCAGCATGGCTGCGAGCTTTTTCGGATTCCTCAGAAGACTGATTATTTGGATATGGAACGGGATCTTCCATGAAATTTGGGGGTGATTGTTGATCGCCGCTTTCGACCATGAGTGGTGGCGTTTCAGAAGCATCGTATATTGCCCATTTATCCACAATCTCAATGTAATCGTTTTTGAAATACTTCCAACCACGGGAAAATCGACGACGTATAGTTTCGACGGGAATATTGTGACCTCCGAACGAAACGCGCTGTGCCACGCGATTCATAGCAAACTCCACATCTGGAAGTGTTAGAAAACAAAGCTCCACCGTATAACCTTTCGCTTTCCATTGAGGAATCATGCGAAGAAACGATCGAGATGAGAGGTCGTTTCAAAAGCAAAACTTTTACCACATTCCACCAGCTCGTTGATTCTTTGCAACATGAGTCGACCAGCCGTGATCGCTACATTTTCTGGCTGAAACGGACTGAGGCCAGCAGCGATCAAATCTGCATTGATGAATTCCGGACACGCCGCTTCGTTTGGTAAAAACTCTCGCGCGAAAGACGTTTTACCTGCTCCGTTTGGCCCAGCAATAATCAGAATTTTCTTCATATTATCAAAGCCACTATCAGCCGCTTTCCGGGTCAGCCTGCAATCAAACCTTTGACCGCATCTTTCTCTTCTTTCAGCTCGTTGATGGTAGCATCGATTTTCGATTGGGAAAACGCGCTGACAGGCACGCTTTGTACGACTTCCCAGCTACCGTCGGCTTTGGTGCGGATCGGCATGGAGGCCATGAGGCCTTTTTCGATTCCGTAGGAACCATCGGAGCAAACTGCGACTGAATGCCAGTCACCAGTTGGAGTTGGGGTGATCAAACTTTTCACCGTATCCATCGCTGCATTTGCTGCGGATGCTGCGGAAGATGCGCCACGGGCAGCGATGATCGCCGCGCCGCGTTGTTGGACGGTTTTGATAAACTCGCCTTCCAACCACTCGCGATCCGAAATGACATCGGTCACTGGCTTGCCTTGGATTTTTGCGTTGGTGAAATCAGGATATTGGGTCGCGGAATGATTTCCCCAAATGCAGAGATTTGTCACATCCGAGCAATGCACACCGGCTTTCATCGCCAGCTGGCTCTTGGCACGGTTTTCATCCAAACGCGTCATCGCAAAGAAACGATCATTCGGGATGCCCGCTGCGTTGTTCATCGCGATCAACGCGTTGGTGTTGCATGGATTACCCACCACCAAAACTCGGATATCTTTCGCTGCCGAACGTGCGATCGCTTGACCCTGGCCCGTGAAAATCTTGCCGTTGATCCCGAGCAAATCTGCACGCTCCATCCCCGCCTTACGCGGCACCGAGCCAATCAACAACGCCCAGTTTGCACCTTTGAATCCCTCGTCCAAATCCGTGGTCGCAACCACTTCTTTCAACAACGGAAACGCACAATCTTCTAACTCCATCACCACTCCTTTGAGCGCAGGCAAAACCGGCTCGATCTCGATCAAACGGAGATTCACTGGCTGGTCTTCACCGAAGACAAATCCAGATGCGATGCGGAAAAGAATCGCATAACCAATTTGGCCTGCGGCTCCTGTGATGGATACGGTGATAGGTGCTTTCATAAGGTAAAATTAATAGGCGGTGATGCTAAGCCGCCCCAGTTTCAACTGGCTAGTCCAATATGAGAAAATTCCAGACATCGGCCGGAGGCTTTGGACTGCTGGGATCATTCCCAGCTTTTGGGGTGAGCGTTGTTTATCGTGCGAACCGTAAATAACGGACCTTTCCGTTTGTCGAGATCAACCTTGAAAGCTGCGGATAAGAACCGCAGCAGTCCAAAGCCTGCGGCGCCCACCTTAATTAAACAAATCATTCAGCTTCTGATGCAACTGCTGCAAATAAGCGATCCGCTTATTATATGCCGAAAATTCATCCGCAGACACCACCTCATGCGCCGCCGCCTTGCGATGCGCGATGGTCTTTCGAAATTGCTCCATCAACTCCGCATCATTCTGGATCACCACATTCAACTCCTCGGCTTTCTGCATGGAGAACACGGAAAAATTCGCCGATCCCATAATCACCGTGCTGTCATCGATCATCATCAATTTCGAATGGATCATCCGATCGGCGAGATACGCTTTCATCGGTGTGTTGCGATAAAGTTCATCCATCGATTTGTAATTGATATCATTCCCCACATTCGCCTCGCGGGAAAACAACATCGTCACTTCCACACCACGTGCAGCCGCCGCAGCGATTCCAGCACTGATCTCCGGATCGCCGATGTAGGCCATCTCAATATAGAGCGAAGTTTTCGCCTGATGCATCAACTCCAGAAACCTATCCTTAATCTCGAATCGACGCGCGCCATCCCGCAGTGAGTTCAACACAAACTCCAAACGCCGCGTCGTATCGTGCAGCACTTGCAGCGACTGCCGTTGTCGAAAGCGCTCGATGTGCTCGCGACCTTCGATCTGGATCATGTAGTCCAAATAACCTCTATGCCTGTCCTCGATGTTGATGCTTCCGGTCAGCATCACTTCATCGTCAAAAAGATAATATTTCGTATGCGTGTGGTTCACCCATTCGATGCTGACATTTGGATGATGAATGATTTTCCAACCGAGTTCGTCCGTACGATCGTCCTTGCAAAACGTGTCGGGAAAAGTCGGGCGGATAAGTCGGTAGACCAAGCGATTTTTGAAAGAGATCGGTTTATTGAAAAACGACTTTCGGTTCATCTCGATCCGCTCGTACATGAAAGCTCCCACATCCTTGATGATGCGCACCACCACCCCACGCTCAGCAGCCCCAAGAACAGCCTCACCGATCTCATTTCCAATCGCATCGTTTCGCCACACAAACATATGAATCACAATCGAACGCTGCGCCGCGCGGATCTGCTCCTTCACCATGCGAAACGTCATCTCAGCCCCGTCAGGGTTTTCTATATCGGACAGGAGAGTGATCATAATAAACCAAAGTGATCCCAGCCTCCCTCTAACACATCCCCGGCACCCATTTCCACCAAGCGCCCGACCTTCGTCAGCTTCAGTTCAGGAAATTTTTGGAGCCATTCATTCTCCAGCTCAAGACCTTCGGGAAAAGTGAACAATAATTCAAAATCCTCCCCATCCTCCAACGCCTGCTTCACATCGCAACCTTCGCTTAAAGGTATCGCCGCAAAATCTAACCGAAACCCGCAGCTCGATGCTTTTGCCAATCTTGGCAGATCCCGCGCTATTCCATCCGAGAGATCCATCATCGCGGTCGGTTTGAAATGCTCCACCAACCAACGCGCTTGATCGAGTCTTGGTGTGAAATCGAGATGTTTGCCAGCCAGTGATCCGCCCAGCTCCCCAGTCACCCAAATCGCATCGCCGACTTTTCCTCCCGATCTCATCACCACATTCCCCCGCTCCACCCGACCCGTCGCCGCCACGGAAATCACTGCCGCCGAACCATGCGGAACCCGACACGTCTCGCCTCCCACCAGCACTGCTTCGTAACGTTCGAAACATGTTCCCATCCCTCGATAAAAATTTTCCACCCATTCCAAACTCATCGATCCCGGCAATGCGAGCGTCACCAGAAACCGTTCTGGAAAACCACCCATCGCCGCGAAATCAGAAACCACCCGCGCCACCGCCTTCCAGCCAACCTGCCTTGCATCCGCCTCTCTAACAAAATGTACACCTTCCACCAAAGCATCGGTTTTCAACAATACCAAATCCACTCCCCCGTCATCCACCACCGCACAATCATCGCCGGGACCTTCTTCAGCCTGCCCCGTCGGCACCAGCTCCACCAACCTCGCGATCAGCTCATCTTCTCCGATTCCCTCTAACTTCTTCATGGTAGCGTTTGCTCGGGAATATAACCAAATCTGATCAGCATCTGCAGCGCCACAGTTGCTCCGTTGAATAGTAAATGCGCGGCGATAGGAGCCCAAATCGATCCTGTCCACTCATACAAAAACACCAGCACCAAACCGAATATAAAAAGCGGTAACAAGGCAGCCAAACTTCCGTGAGCCACCGAAAAAAACAATGCTGTAACCAGCGCTCCGACCCACGGTCCGCTGAATCTTTTCAAAGCCGGATAAATATAACCTCGAAACACCACTTCCTCACAAATCGGCGCCACGATCACAGCCGTGATCGCCATCAAAACCAAGACGTCCATATCTTTGGTCTTCTGAAATAGATCCACCGTGTCCTGAACCATCTCCACTCCCAAGCTCTCAATGAACGCCTGATAACCAACCGCGTATAGCCCAAAAAAAATCAGCCACATCGTCCACACCGTCGCTGGACCTATCAAGAAAACCCATGGCCAGTTTTTCCACTTCAACCCCAACCATAGTTGCGGCCGGATACGACCTATCACCATTACCGTCACCAACCCCGCCAATAAAAACTGCAGCCCGATATTAAAAATCAAATTCGGCGCAGTGATTTCTGGCTGAACAACATCCTTCGCAACCATCGAATTGAGAAGAGTCATCAGGTAATAAAACCCAACAATCCCCCCAACCACCCAAAGATCCCGCCACTGATAAATCCCAATCGATATTTTCCCAATCGGAAATGGAGGAGGAATCGTCGGATCTCGCGGACACAGAAAACCTCTCCACGCCACAGCCGCAATAAACAAAATAGCAGCTAAACCGTAGGTGGCATGCATGCTGATAACAGTCACATTCTCCATCGTTTCCACTTAAACTGTCCCCGACTCACCCCAAGCGCCACCGCAAAATTTGCCCTCGATCACAAAAAATTCCTTTCCTGATCGACCTATCTGAACTATCGGAAGACATGGCATTTTTCTTCAAACAGCTTATCGCTTTCTGCGTTCTCGCAGGAATGGCGTCCGCTGTATTGCAAGAAAATGCTCATTCCGATCATGAAAGTTGCGCTCAAACCCATGAGCATCACGATCATCACGGCCACGATCATCATCCGTTACCCGATGATTGTGAGGATCATGACGACAGCACGCATCATCATCATTGCTGCCACCTTCCTGTTGCGGATCGGCCCTCGCTCGACCGCCATGGCCTTGCTACTTTCCATGGAAGCTTGCTGGAAATTTCCACTGAATGCTCGCTCATCCCTGATGAGCCGTTCTTCTCCATGGATAAGCCCCCATTGATCTGAAGTCAGACCGCGGCACCCTTGTGCCCGCGTGTTTCTAGCACAGAACTTTTCTGTGTCTTCACCTCGCCGCATCGCGCCCTTGCGCAATTTTGCGAAGCCTCGTTCTTCATTTCAAAAACCGTTCATTCATCATGAAATCCATCTTCACCGCGTCCGCGATCATTTGCTTGATCGCCGCGCATCCTCTCACTGCCGCACCCTCAGAAATCCTCTCCTTCGAGAGCATTTCCTCGCGGGTTCGCAACCAAAACCCCGAGCTCGCCGCCGCCCGCTTCCGCATCGACGAAGCTGTCGGCCTCGCCAAACAATCCGGCCGACTCTCCAATCCCACCCTCGACACCGGCATTTCTCACAACACTCGCTCCGCCGAAGGCAACGTCGAAATCGGGCTCACCCAAAAATTTCCACTGACTCATCGACTCAAAATCGAAAACGAAATCAGCGCCACCGAAATCCAAGCAGCCGAAGCTGAAGTCAAAAATGTCGAGCGCCTCTTGATCGCAGAGGCACGCATGGAGTTTGTTAAAATTCTCGCGATTCGAGATCGAAACACCCTTCTCAAACAACAACAAGAACTCGCTACCCAGTTAACTGACTTCATTTCAGAGAAAACCAAACAAGGCGAAAGCTCGCCGCTCGACGCCGCCCAAGCGAAACTCTCCGCCCTAAAGCTCACCAGCCAAGAGCGCCAGCTCAGCACGGAGGAAACCGCCGCACTTGGAAAACTTCGCCCGCTGTTAGGGATCGCACCACAAACCGCAGTCACCCTTTCGGGAAATCCATCGGGCATTTCCGTTCCAAAAAGTACCGCTATCCAACGACCCGATCTAGCCGCCGCGAAACTGCAACTCCGCGCCGCAGAAACCGGCATCGCCCTCGAACATGCAAACCGTAGAGAAGACGTCGAACTCGCTGTTTTCGCCGCAGGCGAGCGCAGTGAAGACGCGCCGAACGGCTTGGAAAACGAAAGCATCATCGGCTTTAAAGTCTCCATTCCCCTACCATTCTGGAACAACAACCAAGGCAACATCGATGCCGCGAACGCCCGCCGCAACCGCAAGGATCAGGAAGTCAAAGCGCTCGCCAATCACATCGACCACGAAGCTCAGACTGCCCTAACAGAAATGCGGCAGTGGTCAGCTCTCATATCCGAACTCAACGACAAACTCCTTCCTCTCGCCAAAGAACAAACCGACCTCCTCGAAAAAGCCTACCGCGAAGGCCAGACAGAACTAAAAACCGTCCTCACCTCCCGCGAACAAACCCTCGATTTACTCGCCACCCAAATCGATGCCACCCGCGAGTTCCACCTCGCCAACATCCGCCACCAAGCCAGCCGTGGCTTATAACCGCCCAGCCTGAACATTCATCCATTCACGTTATGAAAATCTTATCTCTAACAGCCATACTCATTACCGCCGCCTTTGCTGCCGAACCTCCCCCGCGCAACCAAAACACCATCGTCCTCGATGAAATTGGCGTAAAAAACCTCGGCATCGAAACCGTCGCCGCCGAGGAAACGACCTTCGAGAGCACCATTCCCGTGCTCGGCGAAATCGAACACACCTGCGAAAGCCATTCCATCCTCTCCAGCCGTATCGCTGGGAAAATCATCGAAGCAGTCGTTCACAAAGGTGATTTCGTCAAAAAGGGAGATGTCATGTTGCGCATCGAAAGCCGCCAACCTGGAGATCCGCCACCGGTCATCGAATTAAAAGCCCCGGCTGATGGACTCGTCATTCGTTCGGACGGCCATCTCGGCGCTCCAGTAGCGCCTGATAAAGAACTGATGGAAATTCTCGATCTAACAAATGTCTGGGCCGTTGCGCGCGTCCCACAACATCAAGCGGCAATTTTGAAAGAAGGCCTCACCGCTCGCATCCGCATCCCAGCCCTCGGAACTGAAGAAACCATAGCGGCTTTTCTCCAACTCAATACCAACGAAGAACCCAACCCTTCCACGGTAGATGCAGTTTTCGAATTGCCGAATCCTGATACAAAACTCCGCCCCGGCATGAGAGCCGAGCTTTCCCTCATCGCATCCAAACGCGAAAACGTGCTCAGCGTACCGCGCGAGGCATTGCAGGGCGATCGCTCGAACCGCTTCGTTTTCATCAAAGACTACGAACTGAAAAATGCCTTTGTCCGCGTTCCTGTCATCGTTGGGGAAACCACCGATGAACGCGTGGAAATCAGCTCCGGTTTATTTCCCGGCGACGATGTGGTCGTCAAAGGCGCCTACGCTCTTTCCTTCGCAGGAAAAGGAACTGCCTCGCTAAGAGAAGCCATGGATGCCGCTCACGGTCACCCGCACAACGAAGATGGCACCGAAATGTCCGCAGAAGAGATCGCCGCATCCGGTGACGATCACGGCCATGACCACGGACAAGAAGGCATCAGCCCGCTGGTGATTTTTCTAACCATTACCTGCGGAGTGCTTCTGATGCTGCTGATCATCGCGAGCCTTAACTTACGCGCCCGTTCCAAAGCCTAAACGATCATGCTTAACCACCTCATCCGCTTCTCGCTCAGAAACCGCACGCTGGTCATCTCCGCCGCGCTGTTTGTGCTGTTGCTCGGGCTGCGCACTGCGACGGAACTCCCCGTCGAAGTCCTACCGGACATGACCAAACCCACGGTCACCATCCTGACCGAAGCCCCAGGCCTCGCTCCCGAAGAAGTCGAAACCCTAGTCACTCGCCCGCTCGAAAACACCTTGCTTGGTGTTGGCGGTCTCGACCGACTCCGCTCAAATTCCGACGTCGGCCTATCACTGGTCTTCGTCGAATTCGCATGGGGCACCGATATCTACAAAGCCCGCCAACAAGTCCAAGAACGCCTGCAAGCTGCGAAGTTACCCGATAACACCCGATCCGGCATGACCCCCGTTTCCTCGCTAATGGGAGAAATTCTCCTCGTTGGCCTGCGCTCAAAGGATGGCGCTATCGCTCCGATGGATCTGCGAACCTTCGCCGAGCTCAATATGGCCCGCCGCTTGCAAAGCATTCCCGGCGTCGCCGAAGTCCTCGCCATTGGTGGTGGGGTGAAACAAATCCACGTCGAGCCGGATCCGATGAAAATGCGAGCCGAAGGCATATCGTTAGATGAACTCGAAACCGCCGTTTCCCTCTCCGCCGGAAACGCCACCAGCGGCTACCTTCAGTCCGGCCCGCGCGAAATCATGGTGCGAAACCTCGCGATGACCGCCGATCCCGCTGACATCGCCGCATCGGTCGTGAAACGCGTCGGTGACCGCATCATCACCATTGGCGATGTCGCCGCCGTGAAATTCGGGGTCGCCACCATGCGCGGCGATGCAGCCATCGCACTCAAAGATAAAGGCGACAAACAGGAAACTTCCGGCGTCGTCCTCAGCATCGATAAATCCCCGGGCTTCGATACGTTAAAGCTCTCCGCCGAAATCGAAAAAGCCCTCACCGAACTCCGCCCCAGCTTGCCCGCTGGAGTCGAAGCCGAGATCCTTTTCCGTCAGGGCGATTTCATCGAAAACGCGGTCGGAAATCTCAAAGAAGCCATCCGTGATGGCGCGATCATGGTCACCATCGTGCTGCTGCTTTTCCTCCTCAACCTCCGCACTACATTCATTACTCTAACAGCTATCCCGCTGTCTTTTGCGATCACGCTGCTCACTTTCAAATGGTTCGACATCAGCGTCAACAGCATGACCCTCGGCGGCATCGCAGTCGCCATCGGCATGGTGGTGGATGACGCCATCGTCGATGTCGAAAACGTGTTTCGCCGGCTGCGCGAAAATGCTTCGCTCGAACTACCCAAACCCAAAATCGAAGTCATCGCCTCCGCCTCCAGCGAAGTCCGCTCCAGCATCCTCTACGCGACGATCCTGATTATCCTAGTTTTCGTCCCGCTGTTAGGCCTCGCCGGCCTCGAAGGTCGGCTTTTCCATCCCATCGCCATCGCGACCATCGTCAGCATGATCGCCTCCTTCGTCGTCTCGCTCACCGTCATTCCCGTTCTCTGCTCATTCCTACTGAAACCGAAAGAAGGAAAAGAACACCACGACGGATTTCTTGTTAGAACACTTAAAAATATCACTCGAGCCACTTTCCTGCGCGCCGCGTTCGGAGCACCCTTCGTCGTCATCGCGGTCGTCGTTCTGCTGGTCATCGCCGCAGGCATGCTTTACCCGGGCATGGGCAAGGAATTCCTCCCGACTTTTAACGAAGGCAGCGCCACCATCTCTTTCGCCAGCGCTCCAGGAACTTCCCTCAAGCAATCCAACGAGGTCGGGAAAAAAGCCGTCGAACTTTTACTCGAAATCCCTGAGGTGAAATCCGTCGGCCGCCGTGCCGGACGTGCCGAACGCGACGACCACGTCATGCCGGTTTCCGTCAACGAATTCGATGTCGAGTTCCATGAAAGCTCACGCAGTCGCGAAGAGGTTTTTGCTGAGATCCGTGAAAAACTCGGGGGCATTCCCGGCACATTCGTCAACGTCGGACAACCCATCGGCCATCGCCTCAGTCACATGCTGAGCGGAGTTTCCGCAAAGATCGCGGTGAAAATCCATGGCCCGAATCTGGAAACCCTTCGCCGCCTCGGCGCACAGGTCAAAGAAGCCGGACAAACCATCCCCGGCCTCACCGATATCAACCTCGAAGCCCAAGTGCCCATCCCCCAGATCCGCATCGAAGTGAACCGCCCACGCGCCAAACTCGAGGGACTCACGCCGGGCGAGGTCAACGACCAGGTTTCAAGACTGTTAGGCGGCGCCATGCTCGGCGAGCTACGCGAAGGCGAGGCCACAGTCGACCTCGTCATGCGACTCCCAGAAACCTGGCGCACGTGGCCGGAAAAAATCGGCGACCTCCTGATCCAGACGCCCGATGGTCGCAACATCCCGCTCTCCCTCGTCGCTGATGTTCACGAGGTGAACGGGCCAAACGTCATCAACCGTGAAAACGGCCAACGTCGCATCGTCATCGGAGCAAACACCAGCGAGCGAGATCTCGAATCCTTGGTCTTGAACTGGCAGCGCGCCGTTGCCAAAGAAGTCAAACTTCCAAGCGGTTACACCCTGCGTTTCGAAGGCGAATATCTCGCCCGCCAAGAAGCCTCCAAACGCATTCTCATCCTGTTTGGAATCGTCGCTTCAGTCATCGCTGTCCTTCTAACAGGATATTTCCGCAGCGTTTCCTTATCCCTGCAAGTCATGCTCAACCTCCCGCTCGCCCTCGCCGGCGCGCTCGCCTTCACTTGGTGGAGAATCGACAACATCAGCATCGCCACCTTGGTCGGTTTCATCGCCGTCGGTGGAGTCGCCGCACGCAACGGGATCATGATGATTTCTCATTACCTCCACCTCATGCGTCACGAAGGCGAAGTGTTCGGCATCCCGCTCATCACTCGTGGCACATTAGAGCGACTCGTCCCCGTCCTCATGACCGCGCTCGCCGCAGGCATCGCTCTCATCCCGCTTGTGCTTTCCCCTGGCGAGCCTGGGAAAGAAATCCTCCATCCCGTCGCCGTCGCTATTGTCGGCGGACTCATCTCCTCCACCCTTCTCGACCTCGTAGTCACCCCCGCAGTTTTCTTCCTGATTGGGAGAAAAGCCGCAGAAAAAGCTCTCAGGCTGAACGCACCAGCCACAAGATAGAAACTAATCGAAACCAAATAACATTATGAAAAAATTACTAACAACCCTCATGCTGTCTCTCAGCGCTACCCTCGCGTTTGCTGGTCCATCCATCGAACTAGGCCCTAACAAAGGTCGCGTAATCGAACTCAGCGCAGATAAATCTGCCCGTGGTGAAATTACACTCAAGGACGGAAAATTCCACCTCAGCCTGCTAGACAAAGATAAGAAAGTTATCCCTGCCGGTGACTCCACACTGGATGTTTCTGGAGGCACACGCGAGAAATCCGCAAAACTCGAAGTAACCAAGACCGAGACTGGTTTTAGCTTCCCTGTCGTAAAAAGCGGCGAGTGGCTGATTTTCCAATTCACCGCCAAGGAAGGCGGTAAGCCTTTCACCGCACGGGTCGTTTATGATGCTCACCACTTCTTTAACGACCACAATCACGGTCACGATCACTGATCTATACGTTTATCTGAAAGCCGTTCCTCTAATCAATCGAGGAACGGCTTATTCTTCTAATTTCCTAAAAATGAGACGGCTTCCATATCCTAACAACTTACAAACTATCCTCATCGCAGGATTGATGTTATTTGCTATGATACTTGGAATATTCACAAGCCATCTCGCTACTCTCAGCATCAAGCATTCACACTCTGATGTGTGCAACGAACACATCCCACACCATGACGATCATGAAGATGAGCATGTCCCAAGCGGAACTCATGATGACCACCAACAAAGCAATGACTCACACCACCACCACTTAAATTCATTAGCGCCTTCTTTATTTTTCATAGCGGACGAATCCATTCACATCACCGTTTTCTCAATCTCTAACCCTCTCACTTACCCCCTTTGCCCTTTGGCACCAGATGAGCCGTTCTTCGAACGGATCAAACCACCAATCATCGGTTAAGCGCTCCGGCACCCTCGTGCCGTCGTAGCACCTCCGCATCATCGTCCGTTTACTCAATCGCGGATTCCTCACTCGTGCGCGTCACCCTCACACCTCTCTTTACCCATCAACAAATCAACCTTGTATCTTTATGTCAAAAAAAACAAATCTACTACTTCTAAGTTGGATTCTAACAGCTTCACTACCCTGTCTCGCGGCAGAAACCTTATCACTTTCATCAGCCCTACGCGAAGGACTCAAGAATCATCCAGAAATCCTCATTGCGGATACCAATCTTAAAATCCGTCTAGCAGAAACTCTGGCAGTATCGGAAATTCCCAATCCTCGTCTGGAACTGGAATTTCGTGAGCTTTCAGATAAACCTATCGTCGATCTCAAACTCATGCAGCCAGTTAAACGAAGCTATTTCGGGCTTCGTAATAACTATGCGGTCATCGAGCAAACCTCTGCTCGCGCCGATGCGCGCGCGCAAGTCGCCGGAGTACTGAATGATGTTTACAGTCGCTATGTCGAGCTTTGGGCAGTTCAGGAACTACAGGCGATCCGCGCAAAAAATCGCGAAGATCTCCTGTCCCTTCGCGAACCCATCGGGAAGAGCGTGAAAGCCGGCCAAGGTGGCGCAGTGGAACTCGCCCTGCTTGAAGCGGAAATCGCCAGTGAGGAAGCAGAGAGAACTTCCCTTGAAAGTCAGCGTCTTGCTCAGAGCGCAGCACTTGCTAAAAGAATCGGATCCCGACGCGGCGAAGTAATCGTTGTCGAACGTCCCACCGGATTGGCACTTCCTGCCGACAGTGCGGCGCTTGAAAAATTCGCTATCCATCGCACTCCGCTTCGGCTCGCTCTCATGAAACGAGAAGAAGCCGCCCGCGCCAAGTTAGCAATCGCCCAAGCGGACCGCCTCGGCACCATGGAAGCGGGTGTTCTTTTAACTGGCGACACAGATCGTGACGAGCTAGCCGTTGGCATCGGATTCACCATGGACCTTCCTTTTTGGAACCGTAACGAAGCCGCCATTGCTAGCGCTCAAGCCTCGGTCGATGCCGCACGCGGCGAACTCAAGCAACAAGAACCCGCCCGTGTTTCCGCTATTGTGAAATTGCGCCATCGAAGCGCGCTTGCCGCGCAAACGAGTGCCGTCCGTTACAACTCGGAAGTCATCCCATTATTCGAAACCGCACTAACTGAGGCTCGCGATGCGATGGCGAAAGGCCAAGGCAACATCTCACAAATCCAACCCATTATCAACAGACTCATCCAAACAAGAATGCGCGCCTTTGAACTCAGCAACTCCGCCCTCGAAGCCCGCTCCGAACTCGAAGCAGCCCTCGGTGGCCGCCTCGAAGAAGCCCTCGCCACAACCGTCCGCTAATTCTAACAAACAAATTTTTCACATTATGAAATCTATCAAAATCATCATCAAGATCCTTGCCACCATCGCCATTGTGGTCGGTGGCTATTTCCTGGGAAATCGCATCCTAAAGGAAAAACCTGCCACCTCCGCATCGGGCGAACACGGCGAAGCCGCAGCCGCCGATTACGAACGCGGCCCGCACGGTGGCCGCATGCTCCGCGACGGCGACTTCGCCGTCGAGGTTACGATCTACGAACCGGACATCCCGCCGCAATCACGCATCTATCCGTTTTTTAAAAACAAACCGATCGATCCCGACCAAGTGAAAGTCACCATGGAACTCGACCGCTTCGGCGACCGCGTGGATTCCTTCACCTATCAGAAAGAGGACGACTACCTCGTCGGCAGCCGCATCGTGGAAGAACCCCATTCGTTCGACGTGAAAGTATTCGCCGAATACCAAGGCAAAAAATCCCAGTGGGCTTACGAGTCCTATGAAGGACGCGTGAAAATCACCGATCAAGCAGCGGCAAGCGTCGATCTTAAATTTGAAACCGCAGGCCCGCGAAAAATCCGCAAGCTCGCGGAAATGACCGGCCGCATTGTGCCCAACGAAGACCAAATGGCCAAGGTGTCCCCGCGATTTCCCGGAGTTGTGTTAGAAGCCAATAAAAAACTCGGCGATAAAGTGGAGAAAGGCGAAGTCATCGCGGTCATCGAAAGCAGCCAAAGCCTCACCACCTACGAAATCACCGCGCCTCTTTCAGGTATCGTCATCGCCCGCGATGTCATGCGTGGAGTCGCGGTTTCCACCGACAAACCCATTTATACCATCGCCGACCTCAGCACTATCTGGGTCGATCTCAATGTCCGCCGCACGGATCTTAGCTCGTTGGAAATGGGCAAAGAAATCACCGTTACCGAGGAAGATTCCGGCGAATCCGCCACAGCAAAAATCAGTTGGCTCTCTCCATTCGGCAGCCAAGAAACTCAGACCCTCCGCGCCGTCGCAACCCTGCCGAATGCCGATGGCAAATGGCGCACCGGACTACTCGTCAGTGCCGCACTTGTCGTCGAAGAAAGGGAAGTTCCCGTCGCCGTGCGCTACGACGCGCTCCAAACATTCCGCGATTGGGATGTGGTTTTCATGAAGGACGGAGAGATCTACGAGATCGCCATCCTAGCACTCGGCCAGCGCGATGGCGACTGGATTGAGGTCCTTTCCGGACTCAATGCCGGAACCATTTATGTCGCGGAAAACGCCTTCGTCGTCAAAGCCGATGTCCTCAAGGACGGAGCGAGTCACGACCATTGATGCGAACCCGTTCAACCCTAATTATTTAATTTTATGTTAGAAAAAGTCTTACAATTTTCGATCCGCCATCGGTGGTTCATCATCATGGCGTCACTCGCCATTGCTGCGATGGGAGCTTACAATTATAAAAACCTCTCCATCGATGCCGTGCCGGACATCACCAACGTGCAGGTGATGATCAACACCGAAGCTCCCGGCTACTCGCCACTGGAGACAGAACAGCGCATCACTTACCTCGTAGAAACTGCCCTCGGCGGCCTACCCGCGATGGATTACACCCGTTCTGTTTCCCGTTACGGACTCTCGCAAGTCACTGTTGTCTTCAAAGACGGCACCGATAAATTTTTCGCGAGACAACTCGTCGCCGAACGCTTGCAGGAGGTCAAAGGAAAGCTACCGCCAGAAATCAGCCCGTCGATGGGACCCATCGCCACCGGTCTCGGCGAGATCTTCATGTTCACCGTGAAGCCTGAGGCAGGCGCGAAAAATCCCGATGGGGCACCAGTCACACCCACCGATCTGCGCACTATCCAAGACTGGGTCATCAAGCCGCAGTTACGAAATGTCCCTGGCGTCGTCGAGGTCAACACCATCGGCGGCTATCAGAAAGAGTTTCACGTCACGCCCGATCCGAAACTCATGCTGACCTACGACCTCGATCTCGGAGAAATCATGGAAGCGATGGAGAAAAACAACGCCAACGTTGGAGCGGGATTTATCGAGCACAACGGCGAGCAATATCTCATTCGCGCACCAGGCCAGCTTCAGGATCTCGATGCCATCCGCCGCATTGTCGTGGCCACACGCAACAATCTTCCCATCACACTCGATCAGATCGCTGAAGTAAAACTCGGCGAAGAACTGCGCACCGGTGCCGCAACTGCCGATGGCGAAGAAGTCGTTCTCGCCACCGTGCTCATGCTCGCTGGGGAAAACAGCCGGGTCGTTTCCAAGCGGGTCGCCGAGCGTCTTGAGGAAATCAACCGCACTCTACCAGATGGAATTATCGCCCACCCTGTCTATGATCGCACCACGCTGGTCGATGCCACCATCGACACGGTGAAGAAAAACCTCTTCGAAGGTGCGGTGCTCGTCATTGTCGTGTTGCTACTTCTGTTAGGAAACGTCCGCGCCGCGATCATCACCGCCATGGTCATCCCGCTTTCGATGCTCTTCACCATCACCGGCATGGTGAATACGAAAATTTCCGGAAACCTCATGAGCCTTGGTGCCCTTGACTTCGGCATCATCGTCGATGGCTCCGTTATCATTGTGGAAAACTGCATTCGACGGCTTTCCGAAGCGCAACATCGCTTCGGTCGATTGCTTACTTTGGAAGAGCGCATGAAAACAGTCTTCGATGGCACCAAAGAAGTCCGCAAAGCCACCATGTTCGGCGAACTCATCATCATGGTTGTCTATTTACCTATCCTCACACTCACCGGCGTCGAAGGAAAAATGTTCCACCCAATGGCCTACACCGTTCTGTTAGCCCTGGGAGGAGCGATGATTCTATCCGTCACTTTCGTGCCGGCAGCCATCGCCATTTTCATGCGTGGCAAAATAGCGGAGAAGGAAAACTTCCTTATACGAGGTGCGAAATCTTTCTATCTCCCGCTACTGAAAATTTCCGTAGCCAACCGCGGCGTGATCGCGACCGCCGCTGCTGTTATCGTTGCCCTCAGCCTACTTCTCGCCAGTCGCATGGGCAGTGAGTTCATCCCCAACCTCGATGAAGGCGATCTCGCTGTTCACAGTTTGCGCGTTCCGGGTACCAGCCTTTCGCAAGCCATCCACATGCAGAACTCGGTGCAAAAGGCGTTCATGAAATTCCCGGAAGTTGCCGAGACATTTTCAAAAATCGGCACGGCAGAAGTTGCTACCGATCCCATGCCTCCCAGCGTGGCCGATGGTTTCGTCATGCTCAAACCGCGCTCTGAATGGCCGGATCCATCCATGAGCAAACAGGAGCTAATCCAGAAAATGTCCGACTCGTTAGAGCAAGTCCCCGGCACAAAATACGAATTCCTCCAGCCCATCCAAATGCGTTTCAACGAACTCATCGCCGGTGTCCGCAGTGACGTCGCGGTGAAAGTTTTCGGCGACGACCTCGATGATCTTCTCTCCACCGGCAAGGAGATCGGGAAGATCCTCGAAACCATTCCCGGTGCGCAGGATGTTGGAGTCGAGCAAATCACCGGACTACCACTGATGAGCATCAACATGAAGCGCGAGGCACTTGCCCGCTACGGATTGAATGTTTCCGAAGTGCAGGAAGTGATCGAAATTGCAATAGGCGGCATACAAACCGGACAGATTTTCGAAGGCGACCGGCGTTTTCCGCTCATCCTGCGACTACCGGAAGAACTCCGCACCAATATGGACGCATGGCGGGATATTCCTGTTAGAATACATACTTCTACCAAGACAAATGTTCCGTCCTTTGTTCCTCTTGGTGAACTCGTCGAGTTTGAACTCGGCCCAGGACCAAACCAAATCAGCCGCGAAAACGGCAAACGACGCGTCGTCATCACCGCCAACGTGCGTGGCCGCGATCTCGGTTCCTTCGTTAGAGAAGCTCAGGAGAAAGTCCAAGAAGTGGAACTAACAACCGGCAACTGGATTACCTGGGGCGGCACTTTCGAGCAACTCATCTCTGCTTCAGCTCGCTTGAAAATCGTGGTTCCGGTGGCACTGATTCTGATTTTCTCACTGCTCTTCATGACCTTCGGCAACGTGCGGGATTCGCTGCTAGTCTTTACCGGCGTCCCACTCGCGCTCACGGGTGGTATCCTTGCGCTGTGGTTACGCGACATTCCTTTGTCGATCTCGGCAGGTGTCGGTTTCATCGCGCTTTCTGGTGTCGCCGTGCTCAATGGTTTGGTGATGATTTCCTTCATCAACGACTTGCGGAAAGAGGGCATGGCTCTCGATGAAGCTGTCATCCAAGGTGCGCTCATGCGTCTGCGTCCTGTCCTTATGACTGCACTAGTCGCATCACTCGGCTTCGTTCCAATGGCACTCGCCACCGGCACAGGAGCGGAAGTCCAACGGCCTCTTGCCACTGTGGTCATCGGCGGAATCATTTCCTCCACACTACTCACGCTCATCGTCCTGCCCGGCCTCTACCGGATCTTCCGCAGCAAGGATGCTAAAGAAGTCCAACTCGCAACACCATGAGCCATCCAAACTCCGAAGTCATTCCATCGCTGTGGAACCATCGCGTGTTCCAACAGCTCTTTTGGGCGCACGCACTTAGCTTGGTTGGCAGCGGATTATCATCGCTTGCGCTTGGGTTGTTAGCCCACCAGCTCGTCGGGGCTTCTGCGTCCGAAGTACTTGGAATCACGCTAGCTATCCGCATCATTGTGATAGTGATTGTCTCACCATGGGCGGGACAAGTTTCAGCAAGATGGGGCGCACGGCGGGTCATGGTCATATCTGACATCATGCGGTGCGGCGTCCTTGTTGGATTTTATTTCGCGGATGCGGTTTGGCAAATTTATGCGCTGGCCGTTTTCCTGAACTTGGGTTCAGCAATTTTCACTCCCATTTACCGAGCCATCATCCCGGATGTAGTCACTCCACAGCAGTATCCGAAAGCGGCGGCTATCGGTTCTATCGCCTACGATACGGCAAACATTTTGAGTCCTTCGCTCGCCGCACTGCTGATCGCCCTCGTCGGATTTCGCGGCAGCTTTGTGGTGGATGGAGTCACATTTCTTGTGAGTGCCGCATTGATCCTCGGATTGCCGCGCCTCGCGGCGGAAGTTGCCTCCACAGAAATAAAGCAACGAGTGTCTCTGGGGCACGGCATTTCAGCAATGTTCCGACGCACCAAGCTCCGGCGATCCTTATTTCTCGCATTGCAGACAAGCATCGCTGGTGCGTTCGTGATCGTGTCCACGGTGGATCTCGTGAAAAATGATCTACGCCTCAGCGATACCGCTTATGCTTGGTTGATGGCCGCGTTTGGTGTGGGTTCAGTTTGCGGTGCGCTCACCTACGCCCGAATCTCCCCGTGGCTTCGCAATATATCGGTGAATTGCGCGGGTCCCGTCATGCTGGCAGCCCTCGTATGGGTCGCTATCTCCCCCCTTTACGGCGTGGTGATGGCCGCTTGGGCGCTGATCGGCGCAGGTTATAGCATCCTCGGCGTGCGAGGGAGCGAACTGCTCGCAGAAGACAGCCAAGGAGCGGAGCGTCCACACATCTTTGCCGCCCACTTTGCCCTCAGCCACGCCGGCTGGGGACTAACTTATCCAATGGCTGGATTTCTAACAACTACCATAGGTTTCAGCTATACCGCATGGATCTTTGCAGCAATCCTCATAGCTATCACCACACTCACTTGGTTGAATCGAACATCTGCACCGGACCAACATCTGACTTCGTAAACCCAGAATGGCGCTGCGCTTGTGCTGAGAAAAAATAATCCACCGCGCGGGACTCAGAATGAATGATGAATTCTACTTCCGCCCCTTTTCATAAATCTCATTCGCTAGATCAGCGGTAACCTCATACAGCAATCCTTTGATTGGGACGGTAATAGGAATCCGTCCCGATCCCGATATCGGGGGGTATGCTGATTTAAGTTCGGGCGAGCGATCGAACGCAGTTTTCATCAGAGTAATGTTACACTCACCTTCATAGCGAAAGGACCGACTCAGCTTCTCAGTCTCAAATTCCATAGCGCGCCTGCTTTCGCGCAAAATCTCAAGTCGGCCAAACAGGGATTTATCCACCTCTTTTTGAACTCCAATTTCATCATTGTTAGATCCCCTACCTGCTTTGCGCAAAGTGATATCAACATCCTCAACCGTTTCATCGCTATTCACAATTTCTTTAAAGAATTCCGAGCCATCATCCAACGCCAGCTCTTCATCAGATTTCGGTTTCCGGACGACTATCTTACCTGTCAGACTCATGACTTCATCTGCGAGGAGTTTAATATTGGAGACCACCAAACCTTCCGCTCCCATTTCTAAATAGAACGAGCCGACACGAAAATCCACACGACGGTAGGTTTGATTTGCATCAACCACACTCAAAGCTCGGAACAGAGGAATTCTGTCTCTTAGCGTGATCACATCACCCTCTTCCAATTCGACCACTCCATTAAATCCGATTCCTTCCGTGGTATTGGTCGATCCGCTGACGGTGAATTCACCCGATATCTTACCCTGAACGAAAGCCGTCGCCACCACAGGCAGCATGCTCGAAATGTTCAGGGCTTTGATTTTCATTTGCCCAGAAACCATGGGGCGCTGACCCGCCACGATCTCGAATTGATCCAGAATCACCGAACCACCGCTCTTACTGAAAACTGCCTTATTAAAACGAATCCCCTTACTTGTGATCACCACATCGAGCTCTTCTATCAGAAGATTTTTCAACCAATTCTGAGTAAACGTTCCGCCCCGGAATGTTAGACGCCAGCCATCTGCTACAGGCACAGCCTTCATTTGACTCTCCGAAATCGATCCTCGCGACCGCTCCGTATATCCCCATCTCAGTGACATGTTCGCCACGTGAATCGCATCCGGCTTCACGCTGCCTAACTCCTGAAACAAGATATTTCCAATTGCACGCGCTTCCTCGTCCGTATCCGAACCAGCTCGTATCGACAGATTCAGCTTGGAAATCTCCACGATGCCCGGTTTCCAAGTTTTCCCGAAATCCACGAAAAAATCTCTCCGACAGATCAAATTAGATAACTCCAGCCCCGTGAAAAATGACCCTTTATCGGCAATCATCGCCAGCCTGGTGATCGTAAAATTACCCCGCTCCCGGCTCACACCTCGGATCTCAATCTCATCAGCCGAGAATTTTTCACGAAATACCTCACTTACAGCCTTTGAGAATTTCTCTTCCCCTGTCATTTTTACTACAGCCACCCCCAGTAGTGCCGCAGCAATCAGAAAAAATATAAACCGCAGGGATAATTGAACAAAATGATACACGAAAGACCCCTTCCGCCCCCCTTGTGGCAGAGAATACTTTAGCTGAAACCAAAATCCTTGCTTGGAAATCCAATAGCTCAGCCGCTCATTAAAGTTTTGCCATTGCTCTGAATCGAAATTTCCGCTCATGTTCGCCCCACATCAAACCCAGCAACAAGCGATCTTGCCAGATTAAATTTCCTCAGTTCATCAACCTTTCACTTTCTCCCCTTGGAAAACGCCGATTACAAAGTCCAACTCGAAATCTTCGAGGGTCCTCTAGATCTCCTGCTTTATCTTATCAAAAAAGATGAGCTGGATATCCACACCATCTCGATCGAGAAAATTACCAAGCAATACCTCGATTACATCAATACCTTCAAGCTCCTGAACATCGACCTCGCCTCCGAGTTCATCGTCATGGCAGCCAATCTGATGTATCTGAAATCCAGGACCCTCCTTCCTCGCAACGAACAACCTCCCGAAGAAGACGTCGAGGACGATGATCCACGCTGGGAACTGATCCGCCAGCTCATTGAATACAAAAAATTCAAAGATGCCGCGGGTTTCCTTTCCCTCCGCGAGCTCGATCAACAAGGCCGTTTCGCCCACCAACCCGATCCCGGCGACAAACCTGCCGAAGAACCCGCAGCCCTCGCGGAGATTTCCATCTTCGATCTCATCCGCGCCTTTCAGAACGTTCTCAAGCGCTTCGAGGAATCCCACGATTTCGGCGACATCGTTGACGACCGCTTCACCGTGGCCGATAAAATCGAGTTTCTCCTCGATCATTTCAGACCCGGCGAATCGCTAAGTTTCGATAACCTGTTCAAATTGGCAACCACCCAATCCGAAGTCATCGTCACCTTCCTCGCCGTCTTGGAACTCATGAAACTCAACCAGTTCATTATCCGCCAAGATCACCTACTCGGAAACATCACCGTCATCCGCCGTACCACAATCGACATGCAGCACGAAGACGCACCTGAAGAGTAAAACCAGTTACAAAATGAAACTCACCCCACGCGCATTACAAACCAAAGGACAGCAAATCTTTCATGCCACTTGCCTCCTTGTTGCGTGCTTTTCTGTGTCATCTTGTGGCAAGCCGCCGGACAAACCCATCCCTCCGCTCAATCCAGCCCTCTCGACCGTTGAACCCACTGCACCGGTCGTTGATGGCCCAATTACACCGGGCATGATTACCCGCATGCCACTTGGGAATCTCTACCAGCTTACCCAAGGCAAGGCAGCTCTCGTTTTCGATGTCCGACCGCCGATTTTCTATAAAATGGGCCACATTCCCGGAGCGATCAGTTTTCCGAAAGCGAACTTCGATAAAGATATCGAAAAACACGAAAAACTGATCAAAGCCGCTAATAAAAATCAAACTCCTGTGGTGCTTTATTGCACAGATCTTGCTTGCCCAGACGCACTCACCGTCGCCACACAACTCTCCGAGCGAGGTTATGATGTTTCTGTCCTCCAAGGCGGCTACGAAGCATGGAAATCTGCTACTGAATAACCAAACATACCTATCCACTCACTTATGAACTCATTCTCCAATGTCACGGTCGATTCCATCGCGAATGTTTATTTCGATGGCAAAGTTGTCTCCCACACCATCCACCTTCCGGATGGTTCACGCAAAACGTTAGGACTCATCGCACCGGGTTCATTCTATTTCGGCACCGCCGCTGCAGAACTCATGGAAATCACCGCTGGCACCTGCGAAGTCACCATCAAAGATTCTGGCACCACTGAAACCTACGTGGCTGGTAGCTCTTTCGAAGTCCCCGCCAACAGCGGCTTTGACATCAAAGTCAGCGAAGGCCTTTGCCAATACATCTGCTCATTTCTTTCCTAAGCGATGAATCCCTGCGTCGCTTCTTAAACCCTTGATCCGATGATGACACGGTTTTTTACATGGATGGCAACCGGCCTTTTGGTGGGCGCGCTAAGCTCCTGCCACTTCGTCACTCTACCTCCCGCACCAGAACCATCATCGGCTCTCGTTCAGAAAAACACCGTCGCAAATTATACGCCAGAGCGTCCTCCAGAAATCCAAGTCTGGATGCTCGCAGACAAACTCCACACCGGAATGGTGTTTCCTTACGACTGGCTGTTAGAATCTGGTTTCATCCCTCCGGAAAATTTCCCCAATTGCAAATACGTCACCCTCTCATGGGGCGACCGCAATGCCTACGTCAAAAAGGGTATGTTGAACCCAGCCGAGGTTTTTTATGCGATCTTTCTGCCCTCTCCCTCCGTCATGGAATGCATCCCCATCCATTGGGATGTCGCGGAAGTTTCTCCTTATCAACGAATCTGGATGAAATCCATTCCTCGTGAGCGCGGCCCCTACGTAGCGTCCTATCTCAATCACTGCACCATCCCCGATGCCAAAGGCTTTCCCACCACCGCCGGCCCATCGAGTTGGGGCAACGGCTTCTTGCTCCACTCCCCGCAATCCTACTATTTTCCCAGAATCTGCAACGTCTGGACTGGACAAGCCATCGAAGCTTGCGGCGCCGAAATCAATCCCATCATGTCCATCCATCGCGATCTACTCGTCAAAGAAATCGAACGCAACGGCTTCAGCCAAGTTTGGGATGGATCAGGGACTAGGCCTTAAATCATTTCCCACTGCCTAGTCGGTGCAGGTCAAATTTACTCTTTCCTTTGCGTCTCTGCGACTTTGCGCGAGATAAACTCTTACTAACATGTCCCTAAAACCCAAACTCCTCATCGCCGCTCTTAGCGCACTACTCTCCCTCTCAGCCCAAGCTGAGCGTAAACCCAATTTCATCTTCATCATCGCCGATGACCACCGCTGGGATGCCATGGGCGCCGTCCAACGCGAGCAAGGCGAGAATGCCCGCTACCCGTGGTTCGAAACCCCGAACTTAGATCGCTTGGCCGCCGATGGCGTCCGCATGCGCAATGCCTTCATCACTCACTCGATCTGTTCGCCCGGTCGCGCCGGTTTCCTCACCGGGCAATACACCCACGTCAACGGGATCATGGGCAACAGCACCCCGTTTCCAGAAACGTCCGTCACCCACGCCACCTTGCTGCGCGATGCCGGTTACCGCACTGCCTATTTCGGCAAATGGCACATGGGCGAACAAAAAGGCCCACGTCCCGGTTTCCAACACTCCGCCAGTTTCATCGGCCAAGGTAAATACCAAGACTGCCCTTTTGAAATCAATGGCGTGATGACGGATACCAAAGGTTGGGTCGACGACGTCACCACCGATCTCGCGATCTCCTGGATCAAGCAAACCGATAAAACTAAACCCTTCTCCATGATCGTCGGGTTCAAAAGCCCTCACAACAAACGCGGTGCTGAGAATTTACCCGAGCGCCTGCGCAACCTTTACGAAGGCAAAACCACCAAGCCCACTCCCAACTGCGATATCGCGGCCATCTATCACAAACCACTTACAGAAGCCGATCCCCAAGCAGAACGCGGACTCTCCGCAAACTCCGTCCACCTCGACTACCTCCGCCACGTCAAAGGGATCGATGAAAACCTTGGCCGATTGTTAGATACGCTCGATGCACTCGAACTCACCGAAGACACAGTCGTCGTCTATTCCAGCGATAACGGCTACTTCCTTGGCGAACGCGGACTCGGCGACAAACGTGCCCTCTACGAAGAAGGCCTGCGCCTGCCGTTTATCGTCCGCTACCCACGCATGTTTCCGAAAGGTAAATTGGTCGATGAAATGGTTTTAAACATCGACCTCGCACCCACCTGGCTCGACCTCGCCGGACTTCCTGCCAACCCCGGCATGCACGGCGCAAGTTTCAAAGAACTCGCCCTAGGCAAAAAGCCCGCGGATTGGCGCAGCTCGTTTCTTTCCTACTACCGCAAAGAACTCGGCGACACCCCAACCTGCGTCGGCGTCCGCACCGCAACCCAAAAACTCATCCACTACCACGGCAAACCCGATCTAACAGAAGCCTACGACCTCGCCAAAGATCCCTACGAACTCAACAACCTAACCAAGGATAATACTTTCACCACCCCGCTAAGAGCAGAGATGAATCGCTTGGCGGACAAAGTGAAATATCCGCTGCCCCCGGAAGTCGTTGTGCCAGTGGAGAAGTAAAGAATTCCACCGCCGGAGGCTCTGGACTGCTGCGGTTCTTATCCGCAGCTTTCAAGGTTGATGATTTCAAATAGTCAAAATCGGTAACGATCCTTGCACCTATTACCCACGCCAAGATTATAATTTCTTCACATTCGTGCTATTGGTGAAATTCGTGGTCAAAAAAATCTCACTGCACCACCGTCACATTATCCCCCACCAACCACATACGTATGACGTTCGGATCTGCGGTGAAATGACCGAGCATACGCCATTTTGACCATTTGATCGCGAAAGCTTCATTGCGCGGTTCTTCAACCACTCCGGCTTTATCAATCCCTGATGAATGCAGAAACTTCATGCCATCTTTCTCAATCACGACAAAGCCAACATGCGTGTCTAAGCCAATAATATAAATACCCGGCTCCAGAGTTTCTAACCATTCCGCATAATGGTTATATGTTTCGCCGACCCGTAACTGGCAATTTTCTTTCGCGGTAAATGTTAGTAAAATATTTTGCGAGGCCTGTTGAGCGAGCGTGTATCGATTCACTTTGAACCCCGCATCGCGGATCAGGGTGGAAACATAATATCCACAGGCGATCTTGCCCTCTCCGGGTCTTTCGGCAACGCCGTTGAAATCATATCCCGTCCCCCGCCAGCACCGCATCATCTCCGGCATGATCAGCTCCAAAATGATTCGCGCATCATGCTCAACAGCCGCTTTCTGCTCCGGACTGCGTGCTTTCTTATACTGATCCACCAACTCCCCCCGCCAACGATACAACTCCCCCTCCAAAACTTCATACCTCGCCAAATCTGGAACCGGCTTTTCTTTCTTAGCAATGAAAGGATTAAAACCACCCAACTTCTCAGCCCGCCACAACCACCAAACACCACCTCCCAAAGAGAGGAGCAACATCACCCCGAGTAGCCATTTCAAAACTCGCTTCACTCTCGCATCCTCTCCAAAGATTCTCCCCACATCAATCTTTGAAACCGGTCTTCCCAGGGTAATCAAGCTAGGGAGTGAAATTCCGGCTAGTTTGGAATTTTACCACAATGGTAGTGGAACGGACATGGACGAACAAATTCCCAATTCCTGAGTCAAAGGACACAGAGATCACAGAGTCCTTCCTACAATATCAAAGGGTTTCTAACCAAGACCTCCGTGCTCTCTGTGTCCTCCGTGGTCAGAATTCTTATATCAATTTGCCGAACTCAGTTCTTTCACTGTTCCAAAGGGCAAGTGAACTCGGATTTTCCCTAACTTGATCGCCGTATGGTCTTCCTTGAGGTTTAACGTTTAAAACTTAAAGTTTCCGCGAATGAGAAAACAACAACGTGCCGATCACCTGCTATTGCGTCTTGAGGAACTCTATCCAGAGACCCCCGTGCCTTTGGATCACACGAGTCCTTACACCTTGTTAATTGCCGTGCTGCTTTCCGCCCAGTGCACCGACGTTCGGGTCAATCTGGTCACTCCCGCCTTATTCAAACTCGCCAATACTCCGGAAAAAATGCGATATATCCCGGCCGATAAAATCCGCGAAATTATCCGACCCTGCGGCCTCTCCCCAACCAAAGCCTCCGCCATTTCCCGACTCAGTGAAATCCTCGTCGAACAACACAACGGCATCGTCCCGCAGAGTTTCGAAGAGTTAGAAAAATTACCCGGGGTCGGCCACAAGACAGCATCGGTCGTCATGGCACAGGCGTTTGGCGTTCCCGCCTTTCCGGTCGACACCCACATCCACCGCCTTGCCAAACGTTGGAAACTAACAAGCGGCAAAAACGTCGTCCAAACCGAACGTGATTTGAAAAAAGTTTTCCCGATCAACTCCTGGAACAAACTCCACCTCCAAATCATCTTCTACGGCCGAGAACACTGCACCGCTAGAGGATGTGACGGAAAAACCTGCATCTTGTGCAAAGAGGTGAACTCTATACCCTAAATACAACTCTCACTCTTCCTCCTCCCCCCATGCATCCTTTATTTCATAAAGCATCTAGTCTCACTGAGTCTGTCATCAGTGCTGCGATCGAGGTCCATCGCGACAAAGGACCCGGATTAATCGAATCTATTTACGAGTGGTGCCTAACCAAAGAATTAGAGATTAGAAATCTGTCGTACGTAAAACAGGAATCGGTAACGATTTCCTACAAGGGATTCGTTAAAGACGAAGACCTACGACTAGATATATTGGTTGAACAATGCTTATTGATCGAAGCAAAGGCCGTGACGAAAATTCTTCCTATCCATAAAGCTCAACTACTCAGCTACATGAAGCTGCTCAATATTCCTGTCGGTCTGCTAATCAACTTCAACGAAATGAGAGTCATCGAAGGTGTCCATCGACTCATTCTGCCAGGTGCTAATAAAGACAATAGCGACACAGAAGATATCGGAACGAATTTACTATAATGCTTCACTGTAAATCGCCTTTAATCCTGTTCAGAAAATATTTTTACAGGAGCAAACGGAGATAACGGAGGGCTGGAGCAGCCTAATCTGTCACACCCCATTTACCAGAATCCTAAAATCGAAAGCTGAGTGCGAAGCTCCTCCGTTTCCTCTGTTACCTCCTGTTCAGAAATTATTTTACAGGAGCAAACGGAGATAACGGAGGGCTGGAACATCTCAATCTATCACACCCCATTTTCCAAAATTCTAAAATCGAAAGCAAAGCGAGAATCTCCTCCGTTTCCTCTGTTACCTCCTGTTCAAAAAATATTATACAGAAGCAAACGAAGATAACGGAGGATAGAAAATTTTAATCCCTCAGCTCTAACCGCAACAAATTCAGCGCCGACTGCGAAACCGCCTGCTTGAAATCTTTACGATTCCTCGGATGAAAAACCTTAACCGTCTGAGTATCCCCACCACGCACGCCCAATCCAAGCCACGCGGTTCCCACAGGTTTCTCGTCTGTCCCACCACTTGGCCCAGCGATTCCTGTTACAGAAATCACGTAATCCGCACGGCTCTCTTTTAGCGCGCCTTCCGCCATCGCACGCGCAACCTCTTCTGAAACTGCACCGTGCGCTTCGATCATTTCAGCGGGAACATGAAGCTGATCCATCTTCGCCTCGTTTGCATATGTCACCCATCCATGAGTGAAAACTTGCGAAGAACCGGGAACATTTGTTAGACGATTTGCAATCAAGCCACCCGTGCAGCTTTCAGCCGTTGCCAGCTTCTTACCTTTTTCACGAAGCAACCGAATCACCGTCGCTTCCAAAGACGATCCGTCATCGCTGATCAAACATTCCGAAAACTTTTCTAGCACCAACTCCCGCGCGGTGGAAATTACTTGGTCCGTTCCGATCAAACGCAAGTCCACCTCACCCATTCTCGCGCAGTAACCATACTCCAGCCCAGCGAGTGCAGCTAACTCATCATCGATCCCGTGATGAAAATCACTCTCGCCAATTCCCGTGAATTTCAGCTCACACACCGATGCCACATCGCTGCATCCCGAGAGCGAACGCAAACGCGGCGCGACCTCGTTGTGAAACATCGGGTAAAGCTCGCGCGGCGGTCCGGGTAGCAGAAAAATCGCGCAGTTCGAAAGCCGATTGATGCGCGGCGGCAGATACAACCCCGGCGCGGTGCCATTTGGATTAGGTAACACATCCGCACCTGTCGGCACTAGAGCTTGTTTTAAATTTGCAGCCACCATCGGCTTGCTACGGATCGCAAAAAACGCCTCTAAAGTCCGCAGTGCTTGTTCATCTTGATGAAGCTCCAAACCCAGCGACTCCGCCACAATCTCTCGGGTCAGGTCATCACTGGTCGGCCCCAAGCCACCGGTGATTAAAAGCGCATCGCTGCGAACAACCATTTCTTCGAATGCCTCTCGAATCGCGTGGCCATCTGGAACCGTCGATTGGCGAGCAACCCGCAGACCCATGTTGAAAAGCTGACGCCCAAACCAACTCCCGTGAGTGTTAAGCGTGTTTCCGAGAAGTAACTCCGTGCCGGTGTTGAGAATTTCGATGCGCATGATTCAGATCATTTGAACTGAATCATCACTCCCACAAGTAGGACTGTTCGGAAGCCATCGTTTGTCCATTTGCAATCAGACTGATCCGCCAGGTGAGCACGCGTCCGTTATCAAAATAATTATCTCCAATCACGGAAAACTCTTCTTTGCCAGATGCTGCATTCACATCGAGCTGACGCTTCATCGTCTTAATTTTGCTGCCGGATTTCGCTTGTTGATATTCAAACAAGATCTCCTTCTTCACACCTGCCTCGGCTTGCCACAAAATGGTGTAATACTGGCCCAAACGCTGAGCGCGCTCGGCCATGCTGACAGCACCATGAAAACGGCGAATCCGCTCATGACGTGCCATCGGATCATCTTCGTTTTCCATACCCTGATCACGCACTGTCTGCATTTTTACAATCAACGGATCCGTTGTCTTGGCGCAGCCAATCATCAACAAACTCAGAACAGCAATAGAGAACAGTTTCATAGGTTAGATAGCTAGAATCACTCTGAAATTCTTGCTTGAAGACGGGCAAGCACTTCGCGGTACGCGTCCATGACATTTCCTAAATCCCGGCGGAAACGGTCTTTGTCCATTTTCTCTCCGGTTTTTAAATCCCACAAACGGCAACCATCCGGGCTAATTTCATCCGCCAAAACAATTTTGGTTGGATCACTCGCCAAGCGACCGAACTCCAATTTAAAATCGACCAAACGCAGGCCCGCATCTGCGAACAACGCGATCAGGATTTCGTTCACTTTCAGCGCAGATTTCCGCAAGTGCGCCATGTCTTCAACACTCGCCAGACCCATCTCGCGGATGTAATCGTCGTTGATCAATGGATCACCTAGCTCATCGCTCTTGTATGAAAACTCAATGATGGGCTGCGAGAATTGTTTGCCCTCTTCCATGCCAGTGCGCTTGGAAAAACTTCCAGCGGAAACATTTCGGATGATGACCTCGACCATCAAAATCTCCACCTTGCGAACCTCAACATTCGTATCATCGATCTTGCGAACAAAGTGCGTCGGCACGCCGACTTTTTCCAAATACTGATAGATCAAGGTGCTGATCGAATTGTTCAAGCGACCCTTGTCCTCAAAACTCGCCTTCTTCTCGCCGTTGAAAGCCGTGGCATCATTTTTAAATTCCATCCGCAACGTGTGCGGATCTTCGGTCGTCCATAGGCGCTTGGCCTTGCCCTCGTAAATTGGCTGCATGGCCTGTGGTAGATTTTCCATCGAATGCGGTCAAGCCTCCTCGACAGAACTTTACCTTCTCCTCAACCACTCATCGCTCCCGTAACGCGTTGCCACAAGTTTTTCGATCTGCCTTTCATCCGGAAAAATCTCCATTTCTGACCAGCTTTCTGAAATCTGTTCCGCGAATAACTTCCCTCTCAGCGTGAAATCTCCTCTCACCGAAACCGATCCCTGATGCAGCAGACCCATCTGAAAACGCCGTTGTGCGGCACCAGCAAGTTTTTCGCCGACACTTCCTACGACATCAAACTCCACGGGGGTTTCAAAACACACACTCCCGGCCTGTTGTTTTCCTGCCGCAAGCGCGGGCTTGGTATTACCTTCACTAGCCAAGACATTGACCAAGACTTGGTGAATCGCTCGATAACTCTCGCCACCTTTCAAACGCGCGAGCTCAAATTGTTTCGGAATCATCAGGCTGTAAGTCCAGTCGCCGCGATGATCCACCACTCCACCGCCAGTGCAGCGGCGCACCCATTGCAGCCCAGGAAACGTCTGCTCTGCTTCTTCTAACTTCCCAAAATACCCCAAACTCCCCCACTCCCCATCCCATTGATAAATCCTCATCATTGGCAAACGCCTCGTCTCCAATAGCCATTCATCCACCGCCATCGCCTCAGGCCCCGAACGCGCCTGCGGATCGAACCACAATTCCATTTCACTGAAAATCACAGCGCTACCTAAGATGGCTTATGCCTTGGGATCAACCCTCTATATCACCCCATCTTCAGATTCACTTAGTCAAATGAATTAAGACAACTACGAATGGACGCGAATGAACGCGAATTAAATCATTTGGTAGGCGAAGAAGCGTTTCAAAAAACACTTTGGTTTCATTTCCCCTAGGTAATCAAATCTTCAACCCATTAGCGTTCATTCGCGTTCATTCGCGTTCATTCGCGGTTAAATCCAACCGTTTGGTCTAGTTTTCCCCAGACCAATCCCCCTTCCCTAATGACTCCGAAAAAAAATACCCTTTCAGCTAAAAAAGTGGTTGCACCCAAGCAGCTCTCTCCATAGCGTCCCGCCCACCCGAACGGGATGGAGCGGTAGCTCAGTTGGTTAGAGCGCCAGCCTGTCACGTTGGAGGTCGCGGGTTCGAGCCCCGTCCGCTCCGCCATCCCTGTTCGTGTTGACCCCGCCAAACGGCCCTAAAAAGCCTCTCGGCGGGGTTTTTCTTTATCCGCTGATACCTTTCAGCTATTACTCCCACGGACCGCGTGACTCCAGTCGCGCTCTTCCGCTTTCACTTTTCACCATTCGTCCTTCACTCTTTTTTCACCATGCCAACTGTCGCCATCGTCGGTCGCCCCAATGTCGGGAAATCCGCCCTATTCAACCGCCTTGCGGGTCGGAAAATCGCCATTGTCCACGACCAACCCGGAGTCACTCGTGACCGGATCTCCGCGCCTTGCTCCCTCACCACCCATCCCTGCACCCTCATCGATACCGGCGGTATCGGCGCAACGCTCGACGATGGTTTCGGCGAACAAGTCGCCATCGAGGCAGACATCGCCATGCAAACGGCCGATCTCATCCTTTTCATCGTCGATGCCCAAGAAGGTCTCACCTCCATCGACCAAGCACTTGCGCAAAAACTCCGCAAAGCCAAACCACCTGTCCTGCTCGTCATCAACAAGGTCGATCACGACAAACACGAATCCTCTTTCTCCGATTTCACATCGCTAGGTCTCCGGGACAGCGTCTTCGTTTCCGCAGAACACGGCCGCAACTTCACTGAATTTGTCGATAAAATCGATGCCATCGTGGAGCCCCTGCACATCGAAACCGAAGAGGTCATGGAAGTCGCCGAAAAAGCCGGTATCAAACTGGCCATCATCGGTAAACCCAACGCCGGCAAATCCTCCTTGATCAACGCCATCCTCCAAGACGAACGCACCATCGTTTCCAAAATCGCTGGCACCACCCGCGATGCGATCGATCTCCCCTACTCCTTCGCTGGCGAAAACTTCACCCTTATCGATACCGCCGGCCTCCGGCCTCGTGGCAAACGCGACAACTCCGTCGAGGTTTTCTCAGCGATCCGCTCCGAAAAAGCCATCCGCCGCGCCGATCTCTGCGTGCTCGTCATCGACCTCGCAGAAGGTGTTTCCGCCCAAGACCGCAAGATCGCCCAGCTCATCCTCGAAGAGAAAAAACCCTGCCTCATCGTTCTGAATAAATTCGATCTCTATCATCCAGGAGCCGATTACAAAAACCGCGTTGCCGAGGCCGAAGAACATGTTAGACGCGAGTTATTCTTCCTCTCGTATGCGCCATTCGTCGCTTGCTCTGCAAAAACGGGCGATTCCACCGAACACGTTTTAAAGAAAGCCTTGGCCATTAAAAAAGGCGCACAAGAGATCCCGAGCACCGGCAAGCTCAATCGCATGCTGCAAGCCGCGATGCAGAAAAATCCGCCGCCGACCGATAGCAAGGCGAAGCGCATGAAGCTCTATTACGCGACCACGGCCCTGAACGAAAAATACTCCGTCATCCCCGTGCCGACTTTTGTGCTCTTCGTCAACGACAAGGCCCTGATGAAAGATTCTTACGAAGCGTATCTAACAAACCAGATTCGCGAAACTCATCCCGCCCCCGGAATTCCTATTATTTTCTCGGTCCGCTCACGCACCCGCCGCGAATGGGAACCGCCGAAAAAAGGCAATCAAGGTCACTAACAACCTTTCATCATGGAATGCCCGCTTTGCAGCATGGACGACGTCCTCGTCCTAGCCGATCACCACGAATGCGTGACCTGTGGTCATGAGTGGAAAACCCAAACTTCCGAGGAAAGCTCTTCCTTAGAACCCCGCGTCGTCAAAGACGCCTACGGCAACATCCTCGAAACTGGCGACATCGTCGCCATGATCAAAGATCTCAAACTCAAAGGCTCATCGGAAACACTGAAAACCGGCACCAAGTCCAAATCCATCCGTATCGTCGATGGCGACCACGAGATCGACTGCAAAATGAACGGCATCTCCATCGCCCTAAAAGCGATGTACGTGAAGAAAATCCAGTAGTTGGAACATTCTGTTCCAGTCCGTCGTGGGGACATTCTGTCCCTCACCTTTCAATCTCGCAAAAACTACTCCGCGCAAGCACTTTTCATTTTCGCGACGTCTACCGCCTCGTAAAAATCGTCGTTCACCAAGCACACCGGAGCTGTTCCGCAAGACGCCAAGCACTCAGCGAACTCGACCGAATATTTTCCACAAGGTGAAACACTGATCGGATGATGATGCGGATCCGCCGCTGTGCGATCGATTCCGAACTCTTTGCAGAGATCTTCCATCAACTCCGCACTTCCGCCCAAAGCACAGGACAAAGTGCGGCAAACGCGGATATGATATTTTCCCGGAGCATACTGACGGAAGCCGGGATAAAAGGTCACGACCTCGAGCACTTTAATCGGCTCGAGATCTAACTTCGCTGCCACCCAATCGATCGCCTCTGATGAGATAAAACCAAATTTGTGCTGCACGATATGCAACAACGGCAATACCGCTGAACGCTTGCTTTCGCTGTAATGTGAAATGCGCTCATTGGCCTCGGATTCTAACTCCGTGGATACTGAAAACGGCGGGAAAAAATTTTGTCCGCTGGATGCTGGCGCATGCGAATCTTCAAGGGTCGGATTTGACATCGGTAGTTTGTTTTTCTCAAATTTTATCTATCGCACTCTCCCATCACGAAATCCAGCGATCCTAAAATTGCCGGAATATCGGAAACCATGTGACCTGGAAGCAGCTTGGAAACAATTGAAAGATTGCAATACGAGGGGCTGCGGATTTTCAGGCGGTTCGGCACTCCGCCGCCTTTGGAATGAATGTAAAATCCAAGCTCACCTTTCGGGTTTTCTGCTGCAAAATAAACTTCACCCTCGGGGGCGTTGATACCTTGGGTCGCGATGATGAAATGGTGAATCAGCTCTTCCATCGACATCAGCACCCGCTCTTTGTTCGGAAGCATTCCTTTCGAATCCGCCACGTTCACCGGACCATCTGGCATGGTATCTAACACCTGACGGCAAATACGGATCGACTGACGCATCTCCTCCATCCGGATCAAGTAGCGCGCAAAGCAATCGCCTTCATCAGCGATCGGAATATCAAAATCATATTTCTCGTAACCAAGATACGGACTGTTTTTTCGAAGATCTCTGTCCACGCCAGAAGCACGCAAGTTCGGTCCGGTCATGCCGAAGGAAATCGCCGATTCACGAGTGATCACCCCAATGTCGACCATCCGATCACGGAAAATTTTGTTATTATCGAGGAGTTTGGAAATTTCACCAATGGTCACTTCGCACTCGGTGAGGAAAGTTCTAACAGCCGCATCGAAGCCCGGTGGCATATCGCGCACTTGTCCGCCGACGCGTGTGTAAGAAGTCGTGAAACGTGCACCCGTGAGTTGCTCGCAGAGGTTGTAAACTTTTTCGCGCTCCGTGAAGGTGTAGAGGAAAACCGTCATTGCGCCCACGTCCATCGCGCAGACGCCTACGCCAAGCATGTGTGCGGAAATCCGCGCCAGCTCACAGCACAACACTCGTAATGCCTGTCCACGTGGTGGAAGTTCCCAGCCCATCAGTTTCTCAACCGCACAGGCATACGCCACATTGTTCGCAAGCGGAGCAAGATAGTCCAACCGATCCGTGTAGGGCACGAACTGATTGTAATGCATGTTCTCAGCAATCTTTTCATCACCCCGATGCAGGAAACCCACATCCGGATCGGCCGAGTGGATGACTTCGCCATCGAGCTCCAAAATCAACCGCAACACTCCGTGAGTGGCAGGATGGGATGGCCCCATGTTCAGCACCATCCGCTCCCCAACTAAATCGTCAGTTTGCTCATGGTAGGATTCGACCGCTTTGGCTACTTTGCCCAGCGTATCAGGGGACTCATATTCGGTGGAAATACTCATACGTTCGCTCGCAGCGAATAAGCACTCAAACCCCCTCCTATCGCAAGGGCTTTGTCAGCTTTTTCACCCACAAAATGCGAATTCCTCGGTTTTTTCACCAAAAATCCAGAGATCAACCATGAATCTGTGAGCCAAAGATCCTCAGCGAAAAAAATCATCCGGATCCATCGTTGGTTGCAGCGGGCGTTTCAGCAGGCTCTTTTCTTCCTGTATCCCAAATTCTAGTTCCAGGTTACGGATCGCACTCGCTACACCATGCATGGGAAAACGATCTCTCCCTCGTAACCATAGTTTACCCAAAATATCGTAAGCCACTTTGCGTGAGGGGAAAACTTTATCCACCAAATCAATGACTGATTGATTGGGATTAAGCTGATATTCTAAAACATAATACATTGCCAAGGCAGTAGGCCGCAGAGTTTTTTGTTCACTTTTAATTTCTAACAAAAGATCCAGTGCTTCTTTTTCCCGTCCCGGCACCCGAGCCAACGAATACATCGCAGCCCGCTTTGTGAAATTTCGCGCAGCACCTGTATTGACCGCAGCTTGATACGCCTCGTAAGAAGCCTCGTAAGCCTTCCCTAGATCACCAAATGCGGTGATTCGATTTGGATCCGCTAAAAGATACCCCAAACGCTCATACAACATTGGATGTTCAGGATTATTTTGAATCCCGCGCTCCAAAAATTTCCGCCCTGCCTGAATATGGCTTTTCCATAAAAGCTTCCGACGCAATGGCGGGAGTTTCGATTCATATAGATAATGCGACGCCGCATTGTAAGCTAGATGCCAACTCCCCGCATCCCAATAATACTTCGTGCGCGGAGCAAGATCGACAATGAGGTCGTAAGTATCCGCAACATCAGACCACCGCTGGTTTTCAAAATATCCAAACGCCCGGAGATTAAGAAAGGTCGCCACTAAAGTTCGTAGTCCACCCAAAGAAACTGCGTAAAATGTCTGACCAATTTTTTCCCCAGTCCCGATTCCCATTTTACCTGACAACAATTTTTCACGTTGTAACTCGGAAGTGAGTTGTTGTTCGAGTGGGAGACGCACCGCACCCGCCACCAAAATCGCCACACCCAGCACCCAGTATTTTTTTACCTGAGTCATTCGTTTAAAATTCTTTTTCTGCAAAAATGAACCACGAGACGAATAGATAGAAAACAAAGTAGAACAAACCGACTAACGCCAGCTTGCCCATCAGCAGCAGCGGAATGATCCGTCCTTGAATCACCTCATCAATCACATTGAAAAGCTGAAAATCCGGCAGCACTAGGGCGACAAGTAGTGAGATTATCTGAGCCAACCAACCATCACTCGTTCCAACTCCATGGCCTAAATAGATAACCCGCGCATCGGCTTGAAAATGCCCCATGAAAAAGATCAGGAAACAAATGATTGTGGTGAACAATGTGCTACTTGAAAAGGTAGAGATTAATAGTGCGATTGAGGCAATCACCGTTGCGCGGAGAAACACGGCGAACACCGCACCTTGGAGCGAAAACGTGGAACCTTGGGCAAGAATTTCCGACTTCAATAGGGCAATATCTTGAGCCGGCCAACCGCGTTCCACAGCCGCAGCTACTTGTTGTTCCAGAACGAGATTCGTCCGCAAATACAAGATCCCCGTCATCAGCAAATCCATGATTAGCAACGAAACGAAGATCAACAACAACACTCCTAACAACTTGCCAGCTAGATAATCGATGCGCGGCACCGGCTTCGCTAAAATGGTGTACAGAGTCCTGTCCTCGACGTCCTTGGGTAAAAGCAAAGCCGTAGCAACAATGGATAACACCACCGAGAACAAACTCATCGCGCCAAGTGAACAGTTTTTTATCACTGTCAAAACATGAGCTCCAGCAGCCTCCGGACCTTCATGTTGAACTAAATTGAAAAAATTACTCGCAATCAAAATCACCGCGAAAACCGCGAGGAAATAAAACACCTTCATCCTCACCAATTGAGTGAAAGCATGGCGCGCGATCACTGCGGTGCGACCCAGATGTGCAGGAATTTGTTGCATGTTAGAAATCAGGTTCATCTATGAAAAAATTAATGGGTTTTCTCCTGCTTATGTGTTTCCCGGAGGAATAAGCGCTCCAAAGTCGTTCGTGGTTTGCCTTTCCGAATCAGCTCCACACCGCCCGTTTTTTGGATCAACGCTTCGATCTCCGCAATCAACTCCGGACTCGCGTCTTTCAATACCAGCTCCGTCTGATCTTCGATCGCGATTAGGTCTTCTAATCTTCCTTCTTTGACCATTCTCCCACGGAAAATGATCCCTACATGATCACAAACTTCTTGGACTTGTTCTAACAAATGCGAACACAAAAACACCGTGATGCCTTGCTCTTTTAATTTCAAAATCAAATCGCGAATCTGCCGCGAACCTAGCGGATCTACCCCCGCCGTTGGCTCATCTAAAATCACCAAGCGCGGCTCTTGAATCAATGCCTGCGCCAACCCGATGCGTTGCAACATCCCTTTTGAATATCCACCAATCCGGCGGTGCCGTGCATCCGATAAATCCACCAACTCCAGTAGCTCCTCAACCCTGTTCCGTAATTTCGCGCCGCGTATGCCGCAAAGTTTTCCATAAAAATTTAAAGTCTCCTCACCACTCAGGTGTTTGTAGAAATAAGGATTCTCCGGTAAAAATCCCACTTCATTGCGAGAATCCACCTGCAGCGAATCTTTCCCAAATATCGAACACTGACCCGATGTTGGAGCTACCAAACCCAGCAACGCCTTCATCGTCGTGGACTTTCCAGAACCGTTTGGCCCGATCAAACCATACACCTCACCCGGCATGATACGGATCGACACCTCATCTACCGCTCTCAGCGGCAAACGCCTAAAAGACGTTTTGAAGTCTTTCACCAAATGGCAGATTTCTACAGCTGGGACGGTTTCTGTCATGCTTACCAAAACCTGATGCCAGCCGCCTCTTCATGCAATGCCTTTTCCATGCATGGACCTCAAAATGCTACTAACCTGACCGAACTGACAACGATTCTCCCTTGCCATACTCATCTGGTTCCCTCAGAAACTCGAATGTTATGAAACATTCATTGTGTAAAATCTTAAAACTGAGCGTCGCACTCAGCCTCACCCTCTTGGCATCGTCATGCTTGCAGACCGAGACCACCATCAGCCTGAACAAAGACGGTAGTGGTACGATCGTTGAGCAAACCATTCTCGGCGCAAAAATGCTGGAGATGATGGGTCAATTCAATCAACCCGGCCAACCAGATCCTATTCAAGAAATGTTCTCGGAAGAGAAATCGAAAGGAAAGATCGCTAAAATGGGTGAGGGCGTTGAATTCGTGAAAGTTGAAATGATCAACGAAGGCGGCAAAAAAGGTGGGCGCGTGCATTACAAATTCACCGACATCAACAAGCTCAACATCAACCCCGCCGGTGGCCTTGAAGCCATGAACGATGGCGAAGAAGTAGAAGTGAAGCCGGAAGAACTCCTGAAGTTCAAATATGCCGACAACAAACTTTCACTCGTCACTCCTCCAACTGACTTTGACGGAATGAACATGGGTGATGCAGGCGCAGAAAATCCAGAAATGGAAGCCATGGCAAAACAAATGATGGCAGACATGCGCATGACTCTTAAAATCAATTTTCCCAGTGGCATTGAGAACACAAACGCCACTCACGTCGAGGGCAACACTGTCACTGTCATGGACGTCCAAGTTGGAAAAATGCTCGATCAAAAAGACGCGATGAAGAAAATTTCTGAAACCGCTAAAACCGACAGAAAAGCTGCAGAAGCTGCTTTTGGCAAACTGGAGGGTATCAAGATGGAAACCAAAGAAGACGTCACCATCACCTTGAAGTGATTTTAAACATTTAGTCTAAAACAAAAAAAGCGCATCGGGTTTCCGGTGCGCTTTTTTCATAAAGAATCAAATCAATGCTCGCGGCAGAATTGCTCGAAGCGAGTAAGACCTTCGTTGAGCACGTCCAACGTGGTGCAATAGCTAATCCGGATGCCGTCGTCATAACCGAATGCAATACCTGGAACAGCCGCCACTTTATAACGGGAGAGAAGTTTATCGCAAAGGTTCATCGACTTCAGACCCATCTGGCCGGTGTAGACGAAGAAGTAGAACGCGCCTTTTGGCTCGACCACACGAATGTTAGGAATCGCTTGCAAGCGTGAGAGAACGAACTGGCGTTTCACATCATACTCACCACGCAGATCTTCGATGAAAGTCTGGTCGCCTTCCAATGCAGCGAGAGCGCCGTATTGAGCGAAGGTCGTTGCGTTAGAAACGCTGTGGTTCTGAACTTTATCAATCGCATCCGCCACTGGCTTCGCGGCAGCGGTGTAACCTAAACGCCATCCGGTCATCGAATAAGCTTTGGAAAAACCGTTCACTGTAATGGTGAGGTTGTAGAGATCTTCGCTCAACGAAGCGATCGATACGTGCTTGTTGTCACCGTAGACAAGTTTTTCGTAGATCTCGTCGGACAAGATCATGATGTCTTCCGCGATGGCGATTTCACCGAGAGCAAGCAGCTCGTCTTTGGTGTAGATCGCACCCGTTGGGTTGCCTGGGGAATTGATGATGACCATTTTGGTCGCAGGTGTCATCGCATCTTCAAACTGCTCTGGAGTCATTTTCCAACCGGTGGATTCCTTGGTCTCGACCAAAACGGGGATACCGCCCGCGATACGGACCATTTCCGGATAGGAAACCCAATATGGAGTCGGGATGATGACTTCGTCACCTTCTTGGATCACGGCGAGAATCGCATTGAAACATGCCATTTTTGCGCCGGAGGTGACACAAATCTGATTCGCTGGGTAATCGATGTTGTTGTCTTTTTTGAACTTCTCAGAAAGCGCTTGGCGAAGCTCAGGAATACCACCGGACGGTGTGTATTTGGTGCGACCTTCCATGAGTGCTTTAACGGCAGCTTCTTTGATGTGAAGTGGGGTGTCTACCTCTGGCTCTCCGCCAGCAAGGGCGTATACTTCCTCGCCTTTGGCGATCAGTGCTTTGGTCTGCGCGGTAACCGCGAGGGTGAGTGATGGGGAAACCTTGTCGATTCGTGATGAAATGCTGTGCATGATGGGCGCTCTTATTGATTTTCAGGACTATTTCGCTCTGCCTCAGCAGTGCACAACAGTTCATGAGGCACCACCGAAACGGGCGGCGCTTGTTGTCGCTTCTACCCTTACATGTGGCAAGAGAAATGCTCAGTTCTTGAAATTTCCCGTCACCACCAACTGCAAATTAGGGAAGTAGATCATTTTCAAAAATCTCAGGCGATTTTAGAGAAAACCTATTCATGAAATGTCTAGGTTGAAAGAATTTAGCATTTTGACAGCATGATCGAAAGCTCATAAATTTCAGGTAATGTTTAAGTCGCTATCATGCAATTCGTAAACGTGCAGACGTAGATACTTCGTATACACACTTATCCACCTCATGATGTACGCACACACATTTGTCATTTATCCAAGAATTAACGGCAAACCCATTTGAATATCATGTCTCTCATAGCCCAAATAATCTTGGTGAAAATACAATTTGTATGTGCAATGTATTCAGATTATTAGTCATTAATTATTAAAAGCCCGAAAATGCTATTCTAGCAATTCAATGAAACCCCACGTTCAACACCAAAAACAAGTTAAGCCAGCCTCAGACAAGGGCTTCGCACTCGTTGCGACAATCATGCTAATGATACTGCTGGTTATCATTTCATTGGGAACATTAAGCCTTTCAACGGTAAGCTTGCGGAATAGTTCAAATAATTCTGCTGAAGCGAATGCGAAAGCCAACGCCCGCATGGCGCTGATGATTGCCATCGGCGAGTTACAAAAATATGCGGGTCCAGATCGTGCCATTACGGCCACATCTGAAATTCTAGCAACCACTGAAAAACCCAACACAACTGGCGTCTGGGAATCGTGGGATTTTAATCCGTCTGTTGCTCCTAATTATACTCAGGAAAAAGCAGATCGTTTCAAGCGTTGGCTGGTCTCCAATGCCGATGATACAGCCACAGAGTCGCGGGACTTCGCCACGAGCCCATGGTCGGGGAGCGCAGTCGAACTAGTGGGAGATGGCGCACTCGGAACCACCGCGTCCGCCGCTGATAAAGTGACTGCCGGTCTTGTGCCGGTCTCTAATAATGGCAAAATCGAGGGTGGCTATGCTTGGCATGTTGCGGATGAGTCAGTGAAAGCGCGCGTCAATCTCTATCGCGACCCAAGCCAGAACACGACTCTCGCCCAAAAGCGCGCGTTGCTTGGTGGCCAGCGCCCAGACCCCTCAGTCATCAAACAAGCTGACGGCAGCCTGCTCAGCGTTTTTCCGACCGACATTGACGCAGCAGAATACACCGAGGCCAACGCCAGTACTGGCAAAATCATCGATCTCGACCAAGCCGAACTGCTCACTTCGGCACGAGGCAAAATCAAGCCGCTCCGCAATGACATTACGCCCTATTCACTTGGGGTGATGACTGACGTACGCAGTGGCGGACTCAAACAGGATTTGTCCTCAGTGTTTGAAATGGGCAGCGCCTCCGCCAACACCCTGCCCACCGAGTTCTCCGGTAAAACCTTGTATGCCTCGACCCATGGCATAACCGGCGACTCCGATCCCAAATGGAGTGCGTTGGCAGGTTACTACAACTCATTCCGCAGCCTTGCCACCGCAGACACCAGCCCGACCTTAGCTGTGAAGCAAAGCTCCATCTCGAATGCTACGGTGCCCGACGGCTTTAATCCAGCACCCGTCATCGCCAAGGTGGACACCATCTTCAGCTTGGTAGCAAGACCGTTGGCCGGTCAGGCTGGGTGGTACAGCGGACACGCACGGAAATATCACGAATATACATTGAATTTAATTGTTACGCCAGTTGTTACCTTGCACAATCCCTACAATGTGAGCATTTCGTTCCAAAAAATGGAGGTGACCTTTAAAAACCTTCCAGTCGCTTTCAATTACGTCCTCAATAATGTCTCTCAAAGTGTCGTGCCGAACTCCTTTGAGTCCCTCAATAACTGGGGTGGGACCCGAGGCGACCGAGCTTTTGTCATGACCATCGCGGATTGGACCGACGATGTCGCGTCGAGCACGGGCACGAAGGGCCTAGTTACCTTGAAGCCTGGCCAAACCTTGATCTGTGGACCTAGTGTGCCAACAAAATATCCCGCTGGCGTTATCTATCTAAACAACACATCTGCTGCTGGGGATGATACGTCCTTTGATAGAGATACCAAAGCTCAAAGCGGTGCAGTCGCGTATGAATGGGAAAACGATCTCATGAATAATATCAAGGCGAAGCCTGTGTTCACTCCGGGACTTGGATTTGAATTATCCGGGCCTTGTATAGAGCATTACCGCCCTAACCCTGCTACTAGGAATCCGGCCACCCAGTTGCCGGTGGCTTTGCCGGTTTCTACCCCTCCTACCCCTCCCGATCCAGCCCACTACCCAGGTGCTTCACCGGGACTGGCGTTTCTCTTCTTACGCGATATAAATGCTGCTGATAAAGTCTCTCAATCAACAGTGACTGACCAATTCTATTTGGAATTTAAGATTCAGAGGCCCGAGTGGTATGTCGACAACTCCACTCTAAACATGCAGTCACCTCCCGCATCGTTTAGCGTGACGGCCAAGTTGCAGGCTACCGCAAGTGACTCGTTGGTGCCTTATGCAAACCTTCAATTCAATTATGGTGACCAGACCACTCTTAGTTATCCAGCGACAGCCAAGGATCCTAAAGTTGCTACGGCCAACACCAACCTCAACAAAATTTTCAACGACCGCGTTTACCGCTATCCCTTCACTGGCTCAATGACGGGCTCTCAGTCTGCCGCTCCAGCAGGAGTTTTATACACTCAACAAAGTAGTTATTTGCATCCCTTCGCGATTTTCTCAGTCTACAGCCGCACGAGCAACGGCGGGGTCTATGAAACCGGGGCGCGGACCAAAAGCTCGAGCACCAGCCCGCAGGTCAACTTGCTCAAGGATGGCCGCCTAGCTGGCAAGCCATACCTCTTTCACAATCCCTCGCTATCAAATTCCACGCTGGATCTGTCCACTGAAAAACCGGGGGTGCAGGCCTATGAACTCAATTTCCAGCCGTTCCTCAGCAAGGGCGACTTTCAAGATTACATGGATGTGGATGCCGCCTCGCGAGTGCCAGCGCTAACCGGGAACAAAACGACCTCGGGGGTTAAATCTGGTAGTTATCTCGAAATCCCTTCGGGTCCTTTGCAAACGATTGCAGACTTCCGCCGGTCCAACGCCCTGACCACGTCCTACCCTCCCTATTTTGTCCAGCCGGTGGGTAATTCCCTATTGCATCCATTAATGTCAGCTACCAAGGTGACTCAGACGAACACGAGCGTGTCTGCAAATCCCTTGCTGGACCACTCGGTGTTGGCAAACCACGCATTATACGACCGGTTTTATTTTTCGTCGTTTGCGACGCGCGGGAGCGAGACGCCGGATGCGGTATTTGAGAAATTCGTGAATGGGACCGCGCCCTTGGCCTCTCAGGCATTCCAGTCCTATCTGCCTGCTGGTAAGACGGTGACCACTGCCAAGGCCGACCTTTTTACCTCCAGCAAACCGAAAGATACCGCTTACAAGACTGCCGCCGAATATCAGTTGATTCGCGGACCTTTCAACGTCAACTCGACGAGCGTTCAGGCATGGAAGGCGGTGCTCGCCTCGATGAACAAGAGCGAGGTAAGCACCCTTTGGGCGAAGACTGCAGGACTAGAAAGCAAGGCGGCTGGCGGCGTGGCGTTCCCAGCGATGTCGTTGGTCAACGGGGGCTCCTCCTCCGCCGCGATCGAATCCGCTAAAATCGATAACTCCAAAACCAACACCTGGAATGGCTATCGCGAAATCACCGAACCCCAATTGGAAACTCTGGCGGCCAAGATCGTCGCCGAGGTGCGTGCCCGTGGGCCGTTCCTGTCGATGTCCGAGTTTGTCAATCGTCAGATTGGTCCCTCAGGGCCGTTGAGCTTGACCGGGGCGCTGGAGGCCGCCATCGCCAAGGCAGAGATCAATGAACCGCTCAACGCCACGTCTGCCAATTCATTTCTCAACCAAGTTCCCATCGCCGCAATCAACGTTTTGGACCTGAAACTATATGGCTACAGTACAATCGCGGCGACCACAGGTAACCCCGCAGCCGGTGCACCTGGGTGGGTCAGCCAAGCGGATTTGCTTCGAATCCTTGAACCCTCGGCCACCGTTCGCGGAGACACCTTTGTCATCCGCACCTATGGCGAGTCTCGGGATTCCAATGGAAAAGTGACAGCTAAAGCGTATGCTGAAGCCGTGGTGCAACGTTTTCCAGATTACGTAGATGTTTCTGACCGCCCATCGCTCAATGCCGCGACCGACCCATCGGCGAAGGAGGCCAATAAGTTATTCGGACGTCGCTTCCAGATCGTCTCTTTCCGATGGCTTTCCAATAACGAAATCTGATTCACATGACCTATCAATTATTACTCTTTGGACTCGCGATTACAGGTTTGTCTCTCGCTGCTCGTGCTCAGTCACCAACAACCACACCTCTGCAGATTCGTGCGGTCTTGCACGATCCGCTTCAACCCGAGGCCACGCTGTTCTATACTGACAAGACCGGCGCAATCGTTCCCCTAGAGTTTAGACCTCAGGATCTAACCCGACCTCTGACAACAGTGCCAATTAATGGCACACTGGTGCTTTACGACAAGCTAGACGTTGATCCTAAAGATCCTGCGGCGAGCATCGCGGCAAGTGTCAAGCTACCACCCGGCCTTAAGCGGGCGATGATTCTGGTGGTGCCGTCTTCACCCGGTAAAACACCAGCCTACCGGATGCTGGTTATCGACGATTCAGCCGAAGCCTTTCCCAAAGGTGAGTCGCGGGTGGTCCCGCTTCTAGGCGAGGAGATAGCCATTCAAGCCGGCGAGCATAAACTATTAGTCCAACCGGGAAAGATCGGTAGGGTCCCACCTGTGAATAAAGTCAATGATTTCAACATGGCGCAGACAAATTTCTACGTAAAGCATGCCGAGTCATGGGTCGCGTTCACCGAGCGCCAACTCCAGTATCTGGACGTATGCCGGCGCTTATTTATCGTGCACATCACCCCCGGAGCGCTTGCTCCCACGGTCACCACCATTGTGGACACTGGATCCATCTGAGCAGGCCGCTGAACGTCTAATCCGCAGTTGATTAGACCGTTTCTTAAAAATCTCTTCGTCTATTGGCGACGTAAGATCATTCTCCGTCCCCAAAGGGGACAACGGTGAAAGCGAAGGGTGAATCCCTCAAAGGATTCACCCTGGTATGACAATTCCACATCTTGCCCCCAACGGGGCAAAGATAGATGAAAAGATTTTTGAGAAACGGTCTAAAGATTTTTACAGAAGGTAACGAAGTCAACGAAGGAGCTTCGCGTGTGGCCTTTGCTTAGCTTCTACGATTCTTTGGCGGGAGTTTTGAGAATGAGGAGTTGGGAACACCCTTCGTTCTCTTCGTTACCTTCTGTAAAAATCTTTAATCCTAAAGTTCACAGTGCCAGCTGCGGATTCTAGACCGTTTGCAAAAGTTCGTGCTTATTTGATCGTGGCTGGGGATTCCAGCCCCAGGCCGTTGTTGGGGAATCCTGCCCCAACAATACACTTATACCATTTGCCATAAGTCCGTGCGCGAAATTGTGACAACAAAGTAGAATACGCCGCAGGCTCTGGACTGCTGTGATTCTTCATTCACAGCTCTCAAGGGCGGCTTTGTCTTACGGGACGACGGGTTGCTACCGAGTTACTTCGTTTTTCCATCACTAACCCAAAAAGCTGAGGATGAGAACCGCAGCAGTCCAGAGCCTCCGGCGGTATGGATATGCGCAAGGACTTATGGCAAATGGTATAAACGCAATGACTTTTGGCAAACAGTCTAGGATAAATAACCCCTCGATTCCAAGCTCGTTGAAGCGACTGGTCCACAGGCGCAGCGTGCGTTCGGCATTTTATTTTGGCAACCTGTCTAAGGTTTCAGCTTCAGCGGCGACGGCGGAGCAGAAGCATAACTCCCAGCGCACCGAGAAAGGCGGTGGAAGGCTCGGGGATAGGATTAACAGCCATCAGTGCGATATCGTTGCCGCCTGTGAAACTAGTGCCGGCTGAGTTTGCAACGTAGCTAATGTTCCAGTTGAATCCACCGTAGTTAGTAACCGTCGCACCTTGAGTGAGTCCTGCGTAGGTTCCTGTAATGGCGTCGGCGCCATCGTTCAGGAGGATAAAGATGAGATTGTTTGCGGCATACGAGCCAGCCGAGAATGCAGCGGTGAGGCTGCCTCCCGTGATGTCCACGGTGCCTGTCACACTAATCTGATCATGCTGAGTGCCAGCGGTGAGTCCAGTGATCTCTGCCGTGTAGAGACCTACTTGAGTGTAGTTGCCTGATACAGTGAGAATTCCCGGACTGTTGCCAGGATTGATATTACCACCAGAAGCGACAGTCAGCGCACCAACCGTTCCAGAACCTATGAGCGTCGCACCGGAGGCGACGGTTGTTAGACTACTGGTGGCGATGCTGCCATTTACTACAAGAGTTCCAGCGTTCACAGCGGTGGCGCCAGTGTAGGTATTGATGCTGGAGAGGGTCATCGTGCCGACTCCGGTCTTGATGAGTCCATTGACGGTGGAGAAGCCGTTTGCAAGCACGGCCGAGACATCCAGGTCGGTGGCGCTGCTGCCGGTCGCGTTGGCTACGTTGAAGGTGGTGGAGGTGTTGTCGCCGTTGCCATCGATGCCGTTGGGAATGCCGAGGGTCATGTACGAATTATCGCCGCTGCCGCTGATGGTCGAGACCGCGCTCCCGCCTACGGTCACTGTCCCCCCGAGGTGGAATGACCCGAGGAATTCATTTGCGCCACCTACGGAATTGATGGTACCAGCGTTGAGATCCACTGCACCGAGGGTGTTGAAAATGTTCCCAGTGTTATTAATCGTGCCGCCGTTGACGATCAACTTTACCAGCGGAGTGGAAGTGAAATCACCGAGGATGTCGTCGGTGCCGAAGCTCAGAGTGGCTCCAGTGCCAATCGTAATCGTTCTACTTACTGTCTGTGCATTACCCAGCGAGCCTGTCGTCGGATTGGTCCCACTGGTCGCGCCAGTGGCGAGCAGGGTGCCGCTAGTAATGCTGATATTGCCGTCGAAGGAGCTGGTGCTGCTGCTGAGTGTGAGGGTGCCTGCGTTACTCTTAGTCAGTGCACCCGCCCCAGTGATGACTCCGGCGATGCTTACGGAATTGCTATTGGTATCAATGGTGCCTGCGCCGGTCATGGTTACCCCGCGTGTGGAACCGGAAGTGATCGTCCCGCTCGCTTGCAGAGTGCCGCCGTTGAAGATCAGGGTGTTGGTGGCAGCGCCGCTACCGAGCGCTGCGCTCGCGTTGGCGTTCAGGATGCCAGTGGTGATGGTCGTCGTGCCGGTGTAGGTGTTGGTTCCGGTGAGCGTGAGGGTGCCTGCGCCAGTCTTGGTCAGCGCACCCGCACCAGTGATGACTCCGGCGATGCTTACTGCATTGCTATTGGTATCAATGGTGCCTGCGCCGGTCATGGTTACGCCGCGTGTGGAAGCGGAAGTGATCGTGCCGCCCGCTTGCAAGGTGCCCCCGTTGAAGATCAGGGTGTTGGAGGCAACGCCGCTACCGAGCGCTGCGCTTGAGTTGGCGTTCAAGATACCCGCGCTGATGGTCGTCGTACCGGAGTAGGTATTGGTTCCGGACAGCGTTAGAATGGCATTACCCGCTTTAATGATTCCGAATGCCCCCGTGCTGCTAACGATACCCGTAAACTCCGCATCACTATTGACCGTGAGGGTACGGGTGGCGTTACCTAAGGCGGCGTTAGCACTGAAGGTGAGTTTTCCCGTGTTGGTCGCATTGCCAAGAGTGGCATTGCCCGTGAAAGTAACCGCGTTCAAAATCGTCCGGGCGGTCACGCCATTGGATGCAAGTCCACCACCATTGAAGGTGAGGCCACCAGTGCCGATCGCGCCACTGGTGATGGCTCCCACGGAACCTGTACTGTCGATACCTATTTGCAACAGACCCCCGGTCAGGGTCGTGGTGCCGTTATAGAGATTAGCCCCTGAAAGCGTCCAGGTGCCTGTGCCAAGTTTGTTGATAATCAGACCGTTAGTTGACGGATTGACGAGTACATTTGCGAGCTCGCCCGTTCCACCCGTGGACCCTTGGAGATTAAGTGTCTTGTTACCCCGATTGTCACCATACGCAAAATTGCTGATGAACTTCAGGTTGCCAGTCCCCGATTGATCGAGAAAATAGAAATCGGCTCCGCCGCCTCCTCCGTTGAGACTGAGCACGCGGTCGGTCGTCTCGCCAGTGCCTGTGTAGGTGATGCTACCGCCACTGAAGGTGTTGCCGATGCCGCTGGGAGATCCTCCAGCGCCAAGATGGATCGTGCCATTCGCCACGGTGGTCGGGGCGCCAAGGCTGCTGCTTGCCGAGTGGACTGTCCCTAGGGCCGCATTAGTGAAGACGCTATTGAGTGACGAAACCCTTAAAGTACCGTTGCCATCAACGATGGTTGCACCGCTGTAGGTGTTAGCCCCAGTGAGTTCCACGATGGTGGTAGAGGCTCCGATGTGCTTAAAACCCACCGAACCTCCGCCCGATCCAGTGGAATCGGTTATGGCAGTGGAATAAACATAGGTGCCGGCGGTAGCGTTCCGTGTCTCCACGCCGATGAAGGAACCTGCAAGCAAGCCGTTGTTGTTAACGCCGGTCGATAACTGACTGAACATCGTAGCGGCTTGGGTCATGGTGAATTCACCCGAGCCTTGAACATTGAGCACCAGAGCCGCTCCGCTTGCCACGGTGATGTTCGCCGGAGTCCACTTGCTCGTGTCATTGCCATAAAGGGATGACTTCACCGTTAGCCCGCCTGCGCTGACGACGGTTGGACCGGTGTAGGTGTTAGCTCCGTTGAGCCTCAGTACGCCTCCACCAATTTTCGTCAGTCCCCCCGCGCCACTCGTTCCTCCAGTGATCGAATCAACTTCAGCGTTGTTAGTTCCGGCACTGATAGAGGAATTCGCTGCCAGGGTGAGGGTTCCCGTGTAGGAAAGAGCAGTTCCACTTCCGGAAAATTGGAAAATCCCTCCATTCAAGGTCATGTTGCGACTTAGGGAAGTAATAGCGGAGCTAGTGATCTGCAGCGTGCCACCGGTATTCACGGTGATCGCCCCAGCACCCGCGTTTCCATCGAATGAGCTAGTGACAGGGGTATTGAGACTCACCGTGCCAGCATTGATGACCAATCCTCCGCTGAAAGTATTGTTGCCGGAGAGCGTGAGCGTTGCTCCGCCAGAATAAACCAGCCGTCCTGCAGAGCCGCCATTGGCAATCACTGCGGAAATGGTGGTGGCTTGCGCATTTGCGGCGATGACCAGTTCGTTGGTCGAACCGATGATGAGTCCTCCCGAGGCGGCTCCGCCGCTGATCACAAATGGGCCAGCGCTACCGGCGTTCATCAGGCCATTGAGCGTGAGGCTGTTTGTGGCACCAATAGCGGTCGTGGTGGCAGCACCTGAGTAACGCAGCGTGTTTGCAGTCAGGTTGGATGCCGTCGTGGCGGCAGCTGAATATTCAAAATTGGCGGTCGCGTCCGTGACGTTGGCCAACGTGGTGGCGGTGGCGGTTGTTCCCGTTAGTGCGGTGATATTCGTCGGAGTTGTGCCGTCAGCAGAACCCACTGCATACCTCAGAGTGGTCGTGGTGCCAGTGGTCGCCCATGGGCCGATCATGCCGTTAACGTTGCCCACGGTCGTGCTAATCGAGCCCAAGGTCGTGGTGCCGAAGTTCATCGTCCCGTTGCCCGCCGCCCGGGTAATGCCACCAAGGGTAAGGACTTGGCCGGAGGTGTTATTGATGATGCCGCTGCCGGGATTGACGGTCAGCCCCGCCAATGTTTGGCCGGTGCCGGTGCGCGCATAGTTGAAGGTGCCGCCGCTACCCACTTGCAATGCGCTGAGCGAGTTCAGCGAGCCATTGGCACCGGAGCCCAGGGTAAGGACGCCAGCGTTGACGATGGTGGCACCGGAGTAGGTGTTGGCGCCGGAGAGGACCTGAGTGCCCGCGCCCGTCTTGGTGAGAGTCATGCCACTGTTGGCGATGATGCCGCTGTAGGTTACCGTGCCGGATTGCGGATTGAGAGTGAGGGCAGTGACATTGTTGTAGCCGGAGATAAAGGTTGCAAGATCAACCGCTCCATTCAGACCGCCGAAGGTCGGGGTAGTGACACCGCTGAGAACAACACTGTTAGCCGCTCCGGTGGTGACGAGCGCGCTGTTCTGGAGCGCAAGAGCATTCGTCAGGGTCAGAACCCCGGCGCTTACTGTGGTCGTGCCGGTGAAGGTGTTGGCGGCGTTGAGCGTGGTGGTGCCTGTGGCATTGTTCTGAATGAAAGCTCCGGTGCCGGTGATTGGCGCGCTGCTGAAATCGGTTCCTTGCACTACTGCGTCACTGCGGTTGATCGTCAGCGTGCCGTTGTTGAAGATGGAGCTGCTGGTGGAAAGCGAGCCCGTGGTGCCCCCCGCGCCGATCTGGAGCGTGCCTGCACTGATCGTGGTGGCGCCAGTATAGGTGTTGGCTTTGTCCAATACCAAGGTATTGATGCCGAGCTTGGTGAGGCCGATCGCGCCGCCAAAGGTGCCGGTGGAATTGGCGATGACGTTGCCTTGGGTGAAGGTGGCCGCGGTCGTGTCAATTGCCAGTATCGCGCCAGCCTGCAAGCCTTGCGCAGCGGTATTCGCCACCGAGATATTAGCCAGTAGGGTATTAAGATTCGCGGTGGTGAATCCGGCGGTTCCGGTGGTATCGACATTCACGGCCAAGGTCGCCACCGGTTTCACATTGATGTTGGCGGCCGTCCAGCTCCCAGTGGTGCTGTTATAAAGCGAGGCTTGATTGGCAAATGCCAAGGTGCCCGCGTTAACCGTGGTGATGCCGCCGTAGTTGTTGGTGCCGGAGAGAGTTAGGGTGCCGGTGCCGTTCTTGGCCAAGTCGCCCGCTCCGGTCACGTTACCCGCGATGCTCACCGCGAAGGTGTTGGTATCGATGACACCGGTGCTGGTCAAGGTCACGCCGCGGGTGGAGGCCGAAGTGATGGCGCCGCCAGCCTGCAGCGTGCCGCCCGTGAAGATGAGGGTGTTGGTGGAGCTGCCGTTGCCCAGCGCGCTGGAGGAATTGGCATTTAAAATCCCTGCGACGATGGTGGTCGCCCCGCTGTAGGTGTTGGCACCGGAAAGAACCTGGTTTCCGAGCCCGGTCTTAGTCAGAGCCATGTTGCCCGAACCGTTGGCAATGATTCCGCTGTAGGTATTGGACTGAACGCCCTGCGGATTGAGGGTCAGGTTAGTGACACTGGTGTATCCCGTGATGGCAGTAGCAAGTGCCACAGAACCTGACAGGCCTCCAAGAGTAAGGGTGCCTGAGCTCAGGCCGTTCGTGACGTCTAGACCGATGGCGCCTGTCGAGCCAGTGGTAACATAAGCGCTGTTTTCCAGCGCCAAGGAATTGGTCATGAAAATCTTGCCACCAGTCACAGTCGTGCTGCCAGTGAAGGTATTGGCGGCAGTTAGAGTCAGCGACCCAGTGCCGTCCTGCCTAAGCGCACCACCGCCAGAAATGATTCCTCTCAAAATCTGGTTGGCTGAGGTGAGGAAGGACAGAGTGGTCAAACCGGTATTGGCGCCGGTAGAAAGGGAGATGTTTCCTGAGTAATCGGCTCCCGAGCCGAGGAAGCCCGTTCCGCTGGTTTGTCCAACGGTGTTGGTAGCGCCGGCGTTGGTAACGCCATATCTCTGTCCACCAATTGTTACCCATGCACCCACATATGTGCTACCCCCATTCATACCCTTGGTGTTGGTGACGGTGAGGTCACCCGTAAAGGTATTCTGCCCTTGAAGGTTTACAAAGGCGTTCTGTCCGGTGGTTGACGAACCTGCGAAGTCAATGCTTACCCCCAAGATGCCGCCGCTGCCTCCGTTAGCGATGACACCGTTAAAGTTGAACGTGTCACGGTCGCCGCTTGTCGTCGCGACAGCTCCCGTAGCGATCGCCAAGGTTTGGCTTACGCCCGCCTGACCGGTTATCCCGCCACTCAAACTCACACTTCTGTCATTTCCGCCCATCTTGATGCTGGCGGTGCCTGCGCCGCCGCTTAACGTGATGGGGGCAGCGATTGATTGGGCACCACCGGCAGTCGCGTTGAAAAGCAACGTGGCGCCTTGGCTCAGTGTGATGCCGTTGGTGGACAGTATCGAGGATCCGTTAGTAACAGCTGATGAAATCTGCAGGGTTCCCGCGCTGATCGTGGTGGTGCCGGTGTAGGTGTTGGTGCCGGACAGTGTGACAAACCCGGCGCCGCTATTGTTAACGGTCAAGGCTACATTGCCGCCCGCCGCACCGTCGCCAATGCTGTTGAGCGTGATTCCGCCGCTGCTGCTAGAGCCGACCGTAAGCACTTGAGTACCGGTGGTCGCCGAGCCGGTGATCGTGCCGATCGTTTGGAGGCTGGCAGTACTATTGGAGATGGCGACAGCGGTGGCGGCGCTGTTGAGAATGATCCCAGTGCTGATCGTATTCGCTGCATTCCCAGTGAAGGACAGTCCGGAGCCCACCGTAGCGCTGCCAAGATTGATCGCGGTGCCGCCGCTGAGTGTGATGGCGACAGCATCATCAAAGGTGATGCTGTGGGCTGACTGAGTGCCATTTACGGTCACGGTGCCAGTCGTGCCGTTGGTGCCAGCAGAGAAGAAGAGATCATCCGCATTGATCGTAGTCGCAGTAAGAACCGGTGAGCCTACATTTGCACCGGTCGAATCAGTGGTCCAAAACACACTGGTGCCCCAGGTGCCAGTGGCTGCGCCGGAGCCTGCTGTGCCGGTGCCGTTGGTATCCCAATATAAAGTAGCGGCCTGCGCAGATGACGCGGAGAGAAGCACTACGATGGCCGTGGCAAGCGGAAAGGAGAGGCGGGCTGTGGAGAGGAGGCGGAGCTTCATGGAGTTGGGGATTTTGGAATAATTGGTGGGTGTCTTTTCACGCAGAAAAGACGACCAGCGATCAGATCAAGAGAAATTAAGTCCCTTCTGCAGTAATTTCAAATTAATTTAGTCGTTAAAGCTGTACGTAAAGTGAATAGTTTGATCTCATACATTGAGACAAAGATCACCCCAAACCCTAGTAGGGTATCGTATTAAGGGATCAGGTTTCTATTGACGTATAAGTCATCACTTCTTCAATCCCGCTACTTTTAGCTCTAAAAAATTTTCTTCAGTAAGCCCCTAAACTAAGCCGGCGGTACAGGCCCCTATCGTTGCGCCCTCAACAAAACGTGCGTTTGTATAATCCTGCTTACGATCTTTCGTTGGCGCTTTCTTTGCTTAGTGTGAATCTAGGAATCCAGGCCGGCGAACATACGGCGAATGTTCAGCCGTCGAAATTGTGCAGGATTACATCGGTCAAAAAAGTCAAAGCTTTCAATATGGCTCAGACAAATTTTCATTACCAAGAGAAGGATAGATCCTCAGTGGTATTTTCGGAGCACCAGTTGCAGTATATCGACGCCTGATTTTTGATCTCAACGATTTGCTTTTGATCGAGGCAGTCAGTTGGTCTCACCTGCGGCAGCAGTTAAAACCAGACCGTGTCGACGGAAAAAACTTATCGCCAAGGTTCAAATCACATCCTATTTTCATGAGATTATGGTTGAATCCGAATTTGCAGAGCTGTCTTCGCCAACTCCGCATAAATTTTCCGCTGCCACTACATTTTGGGCGAGCTTGATTCTCAAAATGGTAGCGATCGCATTGATTGCATTAGGTGCGGTCGTTCTCATCGGGTGGCACACCCATTCCACGATCCTGATGCAGATCCGCCCCACTTACGTGCCGATGGCATATAATACGGCTCTCTGCTTCGCGGCAACTGGGTTCAGTTTGTTATTAATCAGCTGCGGACGCCATCTGTGGGCCAGTGCCTTTGGGATATTCGTTTTTTTCATCGGCATCCTTACAACACTTCAGCATCTGAGCGTTATCGACCTGAAAATTGATGACGCACTATTTCGCGCATACATCATAAAAGGTAATTCTCACCCTAAGGGAATGGCTCCTATAACAGCGGCAGCATTCAGCATCCTCGGTACAGCACTCATTGTTGGAAGTATTTTTCACGGAAAGAAATGGGCGACGTTTGTGATGGGTATTATTAGCTCAGTCATTCTCGGGTTGGGGGCTATTGCGATCTTGGGTTATTGGACGGGACTGACAGGAACTTATACGTGGTCAACATTTACTCGCATGGCTGTGCACACCGCATTCGGATTCAGCGCTGCTGGAATCGGCTTGTTTGCGAATGCTTGGCGAGAAGAATGCCTGACCACTCACCGCCTACCACGTTGGCTGCCCAACACGACTGCGATTCTCGTTGTTTCGGCCACGCTTTTCATCTGGCACGCTTTAGTCGTCAAGGAAGAGCAAGAACTTGCAAAGACGGTTACGGCCAACGCCGCTACCGTAAAAAACGAAATTCTTTCGCGCTTAGAATCACGGATCCGCTCACTTTCTCGTATGGCTAACCGGTGGGAAACCTCGGGTAAACCAGAATATAAATCTTGGCAGGCGGACGCACTTGCGTATGTGCGGGATTACCCCGGTTATCAGGGTATTGCTTGGGTCGATTCAAATTTAAAAATCGAGTGGATCGAACCGCTCGAAACGAACACGATTGCAATAGGCAAAAGTATGTCCGGAGAAGAGCATCGGCGCTTAGCATTTGAGATCGCGCGTAACCAACGAATCGCCCGCTTCACTCAACCTGTGGAACTGTTTCAGGGTGGCACGGGCATTCTCGCATCGATTCCTATTTATCCAAATCGTGAACTAGACGGCTTCATCGTTGGCGTCATTCGTCTTCGAGAGTTTCTTGATGCGACGATTCGCCCAGACATCGCTCCTGATTACAACCTTACGATCAGCAATCACAAGGACGAAGTGTTTTACCGACGAGGATCCGCTGAAAAGCCCAATGTCACGAGTTGGATAGTAAAGGTACCCCTTGAGAGTCATGGCACCGAATGGATGATCACCATTTGGCCAAATTCAAAATTGGTGGCGGCACACCAATCAAAAAATCCGTTCGTCGTTCTAACAATGGGATGTCTTGCTGCGTTCCTTTTGGCCGTCTCGATGTATCTGGCCCAAAACGCTATAATCCGTTCTCAACAGGCGGCACTTACCAATATTGAATTACAATTTGAAATTAAAGAGCGCCACCGAGCGGAGGCGGAAATTCAAAAACTGGGCGAGTTGCAAGGTGCCATCGTCACCCACACCGCTTACGCTGTGATTTCCACAACCATTGATGGAACTATCACCACTTTCAACCCGGCTGCCGAAAGAATGTTAGGCTATAGTGCAGACGAAATGATCGGTAAGCTAACTCCAGAAGCTTTTCATGATCGCGATGAAGTCATGGCCATGGCTGAGCAATTGACTCGTGAGTATGGCAAGCTGATTTCACCAGGCTTCCCAGTGTTTGTTCATAGGGCAATACATGATCCCCAAGCCAGCCATGAATGGACATACATTCGGAAAGATGGATCACGTTTTCCTGTCAATTTAGCAGTGACCGCCTTGAAAGATTCATCCGGAAATATAGTAGGTCTTGTGGGTATGGCGGAGGACATCACAGCACTCAAACTTGCAGCCGCAGAACTGAAAGAAACACATCGCGAACTCTTCGATGCGTCTCACAAAGCCGGCATGGCTGAAGTTGCCTCTAGCGTGCTGCATAATGTGGGCAATGTCCTCAACAGCGTGAAAATCTCCTGCGCGATGGTTTCAGAAAAAGTATTCAATTCGAAAATCTCCAGCGTAACAAAAACGGTTGAACTCCTCGAAAGCCATAAATCGGACCTAGGGACTTATCTAACAATCGATCCCCAAGGAAAAATGCTACCTGATTTTCTCGGAAAACTCTCATCCCGACTCATCACAGAACAAACTGAGATCATTTCAGAAATCAAACTGCTAGATAAAAATATCGATCATATTTCTCAAATCATCGCCGTCCAGCAGCGTTACGCCAATCTAGGCGGCGTCAAAGAAACGCTGCAGGTGAAGGATCTTGTGGAAGACGCCCTCAGCATGAACGCACTTGCCATGACTCGTCACCACATCAACGTGATTCGCAAATATGACGACGTCCCTTCCATCCCAGTGGAAAAACACAAAGTCTTGCAAATCCTCGTCAATCTCATCCGCAATGCAAAACACGCACTGACCGACGCTGGCAATATCGAGAAAATTCTGACGCTGACCATTTCTATGAAGTCTCCGACCTGCATCGCGATCAAAATCCGTGATAATGGCATCGGTATCCCCCTCGAAAACAATGCCCGTATTTTCGAGCACGGTTTCACCACCAAAAAAGATGGCCACGGTTTCGGCCTTCATAGCAGTTCGCTCGCAGCAGTTGAACTTGGCGGTCGACTTTCCGTCCACAGCAATGGCCGTGGCACTGGTGCAACATTCACTTTGGAACTCCCTGTTCCCACCGATACTGAACCTTCTCCCACAGCATGAATTCTCCATCATCCAGCGATCCAATTTCTAACACGTCGGGCGTACTGCGCCACCGCGTGCTTATCGTCGATGATAACCGAGCCATTCATGAGGATTTTCGGAAAACTCTACTTCCCGGAACCAATGACGGATTTGCCGAAGACGAGGCCGCGTTTTTTGGCACCGAGCCAACCACTCAAATTGATTCCCCTTTCGACCTGACATTCGCCTCACAAGGTAGCGATGCATTTGATCTGATCGTTCAAGCGCGGGCCGAAAATCATCCATTCTCACTCATTTTTATGGATGTCCGCATGCCTCCCGGTTGGGACGGCATCGAAACCACAGCACGCATCTGGGAAGTCGATCCCGACGTCCAAGTCGTCATCTGCACGGCCTACTCGGACTACTCATGGGATGAAATGACTTCCAAACTCGGTCGCTCGGACCGTCTACTCATATTAAAGAAGCCATTCGATACGATTGAGGTCATTCAGCTTGCCCACTCTCTAACCGCCAAATGGTCACTGCTCCAAGGCGCCCGCCGTCAACAGCAATCACTCGAGCTTGCCGTCCAAGCGCGCACGTCAGAGTTAGAACTAGCCAAGGCCGCGCTTGAAGCAGAGATCGTGGAACGGCAAAAAATCCTTGGGGAGCTGTCACTTGCACGTGATTCCGCAATAGAATCCGTGCACTTGAAAAGTCAGTTTCTTGCGAACATGAGCCACGAAATCCGCACCCCGATGAATGGCATCATTGGCATGGCAGAACTCATGCTCCACACCCCACTAGCTGTGGAGCAACGCGATTATGTAGAGACAATCCGCAGCAGCGCGGATCTTCTGTTAGGAATTATTAATGATATCCTAGACTCGTCTAAAATCGAATCGGGTAAACTAACCTTCGAACATATCAATTTCAATCTGCGAGAGGTGGTCGAAGGAACCATCGATGTTATCGCTAACACTGCCCAGAAAAAGGGATTAGAACTGGCAGATTGTGTCCATCTTGAGATACCGGAAATGGTTCGCGGTGACCCAGGACGTCTCCGCCAAGTCCTCACAAACATCGTTGGAAATGCAGTGAAATTTACCGAGCGCGGAGAAGTTACGCTCGTGGTCTCTGCGATTTCAGAAACACCAACTCACACTTTAGTTAGGTTTGAAATTACCGACACGGGCATTGGCATCGACGAACAAGCCCGCGCTCATATTTTCGAGCCCTTCATCCAAGTTGATGGATCCAATACTCGCAAGTACGGCGGTACCGGACTGGGCCTGACCATCAGCCGTCAGATCGTCGAAGCACTCGGTGGACAAATCGGTGTCGATAGCAAACTTGGCGAAGGCTCGATGTTCTGGTTCAACATGGCCTTCGAGAAATCAAGCCAGCCCAACTCATCTCTTACATCTCCGGCACCCCCTTCTGGAATGCGAGTGCTCATCGTCGATGATAATGCGACCAACCGGACTATCCTCCAATGCCAACTCCATAACCTCGGCCTCCGCTCAGAGAATTTCGCGAGCGGTATTGAAGCCCTCGAAGCACTACGTCGCGAAGTGAAGGCGAATGACCCATTTCAGTTTGCATTACTGGACATGCAAATGCCTTCCATGGACGGGCTCACTCTCGCCGAGTTAATTAAATCCGAGGCGGCGATTTCTTCAACCCGTCTAGTCATCCTAAGTTCGCTCGGCGACCATCTCGATCACGAAACGCTCACCGCCAAAGGCATCGAAGGCTGCGTTGTAAAACCCATCAAACAATCGCGCCTTCAAGAGGTTCTTGCCGCAGTTCAATCTGCGCAACCGCAACTCCAACCTCGAGTCATTTCCCCCATCAAAACTCCTGCCGTCACCTCCGCCCTCAGAGTCCTGCTAGCGGAAGATAACCCCGTAAATCAAAAGGTGGCTATCCTCCAACTCAAATTGTTAGGCTACACTGCCGAGGTCGCAAATGACGGGGGCGAAGTTCTCAAGGCATTAGAAAAAGTCGCTTACGACGTGATCCTTATGGATTGCCAAATGCCGGTTCTCGACGGTTACGCTACCACCAAGTGGATTAGGGAAAATTACTCCCGCCCAGTTTGGATCATTGCCATGACAGCAAATGCCATGGAAGGAGATCGTGAGAAGTGCCTCGCCGCCGGAATGAACGATTACCTCAGTAAGCCCATCCAACCTAAAATACTCGGGGAATTACTTTCAAAATGTCCCATCCAAGCCTCCATACAGCCAGTTGACCTGACTAAGCTCTATTTAATCACGGGAAATGATTCACAGATAGTGGTTCAATTTTCCCGCGACTACCTCATTCAAGCTCAAGAGATTCTAGCAGAACTCAGAGTGGCTATTGAGCAAAATCATCACCAGAACATCCGCATACTCTCGCACAAACTGGGTGGCTCCAGCTCCACTTGTGGCATGGACGCCATTGTTCCTACACTTTCAAAAATTGAACACATAGCAACGGATGCCGCACCCGAAACGGTGAATGCTCTGTATGAAAATTGCATGGACCAACTCTCTGAAATTCGCGACTTCCTTGAACATCATCTTGGCGGCAAACTAAACTTACCTTCTACTAATGAAACATATTCTGATCACTGAAGATGATCGATTCCTCGCTGGAATCTATCGAACCAAATTTCTCGCTGAAGGATACGAAGTCTCGGTCGTTCACGACGGACCAGCCGCAATTGAAGAGTTAGTGTTGAATCCGCCCGATATTGTTTTACTCGACCTGATGCTACCAGAAATTGACGGACTTGGAGTTCTTCGCTTCCTCCGCGCCCGGACTAATCTTAAACGCCTTCCCGTCCTCATCGTCTCAAATTCAGATTACTTCACTGGCGTAGTTCTAGAGACCCTAGAAACCGGGGCCACTCATTTCTTGCAAAAGGGTGAGTCCCACATGAAAGACATAATCGACAAAATGATCCAGATCATGCCGCCTAATGGAGTCCCGCATTTTGATGCGGACGTACCCCAGTCCATCGCAGCACAGAAGGAAGTTGCTAACCCAGGATACACTGCCCCTGCCAAGCCGGTTCGAATCTTGATCGCCGATGATGATATGATGATTCAAGGCGTCCTGACCTTTTTCCTCAACCAAGCCGGCTTTATCGTCCGCTCCGCCTACGATGGCAGACAAGCAATGGAAATGGCCATTGGTGAAGCGCCCGATGTCCTCATCCTCGACATGTTGATGCCGCACCTGAATGGCACAGAAGTTTTACAGCGGTGGCAACAACATCCTACACTCTCAAAAGTTCCCGTAATCATGCTCACCGCCCAAAAAGCTGATGACTACCAAGCCGATGCCCTCGCCGGCGGTGCAGTTAAATTTCGCACCAAGCCTTTCAGCCCTGAACAATTGGTCAACGATGTGAAAATCTTCATGGGTCAGAACCAGGCCCAAGACTGAACGCGCCAACCTTCTTGCCGCCGCTATTTTTTGGGCACACATGACATCCAAATCCTTTTAAAGGAGAAAGCCGCTAACTCTTTAAGAGTCAACGGCTTTCATTGGTTGCGGGAGCAGGATTTGAACCTACGATCTTCAGGTTATGAGCCTGACGAGATACCTGACTTCTCCATCCCGCGTTTGGATGTTTCCGCCTTTCGGTGGACGCAAGAAGTAACCGCCGATCACAATCACACGCAAGGTAAAATTTTGCTTATGCGTAATTTTTTGATTCAATAGCGCCTTAGATGGACGTGGTAACAGAGAAATATCAAACCCTCAGTGAGGCGCAGTGGCGGGAGATTGCTCAAAATCATTTCGAGGTCGCGACTACATTCACCGCCGGCCCGCGACTACGCAGAGATCGCGATGAAAAGCATCCGGTCGAAGATTTTCTCTTCAATTACTACCCCTACCCCATCGCTCTGCTAGAACAATGGCAACCCGGTTACAGCACGGTTCTACAGTTCTCTGATCCAGAACTTTTACCCATCCATTTGAAAAACCGGAGGTATCGGATCAATGCTGTTAGTTGCTATCTCGACCTCGCTCTGATGGACGAAAAGGAGCGTCATCGGCTTCAGTGGATCGTCGAACTCCTCCAAGCCACCCAACGTCACATTCCAAATTTCGCCTGCCACGGCCTTCATGAATGGGCGATGGTTTACCGCGCCGAAGAAATACGCCACGCATCGATCGCGCCGCTGCGTTTACCCCAAGCAGAAATCGATGAGCTAGTTAGCTCGCGCCCCATCACTTGCACTCACTACGATGCATTTCGCTTTTTTGCAAATCAAGCTAAGCCATTGAATCGTCATTCGCTAAGCATCGATACTCGACACGAAAACGAGCAACCCGGTTGCGTTCATGCAAATATGGATCTCTACAAATGGGCAGCGAAAGCTATGCCATGGATCGGATCTGAACTCTTGTTAGAAACTTTTCGCCTCGCCAGCCAACTCCGCGATCTCGACATGCGCGCTAGTCCTTACGATCTCTCCACTTGGAACGTCACTCCCATCAAAATCGAGACTCCTGACGGGCGTAGAGAATACGAAACCGAACAACGCCGACTCGCCTTTCTTGCCATGGAACTCCGCGCCAAGCTCATTAGCGCGATCCAACGACTCCTCTTGTCTTGATTAATCGGCTTCAAGCAATACTTTCTGATAGAAAGTTCTCGTCAAAAATAATCTTTCTCACTAATTGAAGAGCTGAGTTATTTTTTTACAAATATGAATACGCTAAATGACAATTCCACAACTGCCTCAAAGCTTAGACCGTTTGCCAAAAGTCTTTGCGT
>JANPJY010000106.1:0-13684 GCA_031425735.1 Akkermansiaceae bacterium
GCAAAACATTTCCTATCTGGATCCTGAAGTGGCGCGATTGATCCGGTCTCGGCAGGCGGACTTGTGAAAAAATTCACAAACTTGGAAAATCCCATTGGCGATCCGGCTTGTAGTGGGCATATTTCCGCGCGTCGCCCATGATATCTTATACCAAGCAACCTCACGCCCGCGAATACCGGCTCATTTTCAAGAATATCGACCGCAAAGGATGGGATCCTTCGATCGAGACTTACATGGCGGATGGTGGCTATGACGATTTGAAGAAAGCGTTTACTATGGCGCCGAAAGACATCACCGAAGAGGTGAAGAAATCAGGACTTCGGGGCAGGGGCGGTGCGGGTTTCCCGACTGGGATGAAATGGACCTTCATTCCGCCAAACAATACCAAGCCAGTTTATCTGATTTGTAACGGCGACGAATCCGAGCCTGGCACTTTTAAAGATCGCTACATTGTTCATCAAGATCCGCATCAACTCATCGAGGGCATGGTGATTTCATGTTTCGCGGTGGGTGCGCATAAAGCTTTCATTTACCTACGCGAAGAATTTCCAGCCGCTGCGCTCATCGTCGAGAAGGCGATTGAAGAGGCTCGCTCAAAAGGGTTTGTGGGTAAAAATATTCTCAACTCAGGATTCGATCTTGAGATCTATGTCCACCGCGGTGCGGGTGCATACATCTGCGGAGAGGAAACCGGTTTGATCGAATCCCTCGAAGGCAAGCGCCCTTATCCACGCATCAAGCCTCCGTATTTCCCGGCGGCACTCGGGCTCTACATGTGCCCGACCATCGTCAACAACGTTGAGTCGCTCTGCCATGTGAAACACATCATCCGTATGGGTGGCGATGATTATGCAAAACTCGGTGTGGCTCGGAATACCGGAACCCGCATTCTCTGTGTGTCCGGCGATGTCAAAAATCCGGGGTATTTCGAGGTAGAGGTCGGCAAGGTCACGATGCGTGAATTACTTTATGACATGTGCGGTGGTCCCAAAGAGGGTAGGGAAATCAAAGCGGTGATTCCCGGTGGATCGTCATCGAAGATTCTCAAAGCTAACGAAGTTTTCAAACTCAAGAATCCGGACGGAACCGAGCGTGAATTAGCGTTTTGGGATATTCCGATGGATTTTGATTCGTTGGCGGCTTGTGGATCGATGGCCGGTTCCGGTGGGGTAATCGTTTTGGATGACACTCGGAAAATGTCTTGGGTGCTGAATAACCTCAACGCGTTTTACGCTCATGAATCCTGTGGTCAATGCACTCCGTGCCGTGAGGGATCGACTTGGATGAAGAAGATTTCCGACCGCTTGGTGGACGGAAAAGCGACAGCTAAAGATATCGAGACGTTAGAGAGCGTGGCCTATCAAATTGATGGTCGCACGATTTGCGCTTTCGGTGAGGCATCTTCATGGCCGGTTGAGGCTATTATCGCAAAATTTCGCGATGAGCTACTGGCTGATACCGTGGAAGAGAGCGAGCTGGATGATGTAAATCCCGAGGCTGAAGCTCAGAAAAAATTCTTAGTGCACTAGACGGCTTGAACCGAGATTAATAACTCGGAACGGGAATAAGTTTGGAGTATTGGAAAGAATTCTCCGCGATAAAATCACTGAGTTTATCTGGATCAGAGAAAGTTCTTCCGCGCATCTGTTTAATGGCAAAATCGGTAAGAACTGTTAGAGAAATCTCTACGGCAGTGAGTCGTCCAGCAGCCAGTGAAGCGGCAGCAACTGATGGAGAGCTTGTGGCGGCAGTGGTTATTCCATTGCCTGTAACAATAAATTGTTCGGTCTCATCTATAGTAACTGTAACATTCGTTGTAACATTGGCTACTACCACTTCCATGTGGAATTTCACGTTGAACTGGTAAATATTCTCACAAACAAAGTTCTGCTTTTCATCGATCGATTCCGAAGCACCCGATGCGAAAGTATCAAATTTTCCTTTAAGGTCGGTTTGGCCCAGCAAGTTTTGGAAGGTATCATCTGGATTTACGAGTTTACGATACAGAACGAAGGTTTTGAATTTTTCCTCCGAATCATCACCTATTGGGTCTTTGTAAACGAGTTTATAGCCTATAGATGAAATATCCCCGCCGTTATCCTTGGTAGGATCACCCACTTGGCCATCATAACGATCCGTTGCTGCGGAGAAAAAAATGAGATCAAGAGCACTTGGGCTCAGGTTGCCATTAGGTCCATCATCCGCGTCACTTGGAGGATTAAATTCTGCGAAGAGCCATTGGTAATCATTACCCCGCCGAATAGTCATAGATTCGAAGTCAGCCGACATTACGTCAATCATTGCCTTGCCCTGGAGTGAGGCACGGACCTCAGCACGGCTGCGGTTCCAGATATCCAATGACGTGACAGTGACGGTCACTAAGACAGTGATAATGATCGTGGTTATGACCATCGAGACAAGTAGCTCAACGAGAGTGAAGCCATGCGAAGTCTTTCTTTGATGTGTTTTCATTTAACGTTAGATGGTGATCACCGACGAACTGCAAGGTTACGGACAAACACGGGTTTGACGCCCGATCCAGATGCAGCAGCAGCATTAAATTTTTGGGCAAACTTAGCCCCATTTAGATAATTTTCCGAAACAGATGGAACCGAGTAAAAAGCAGCGGAGAATGTAATCACGGCATCGGTATATAGTGCCGGTGTAGTTGCTTCCACTGGTGTAGTGGCGGGAGGAACTATGGGGTTAAAGATTGCCCCCGGTGTGCCGAGAACCAGTTCATTGTCTTCGTAAACGAGCTGGGTGGGTATGACGTAAAATAATGGCCCGACGATCGCTTCGAGATCATCGGATAATAGAGTATCATTGGCCCGCCGTGCGGAAGTTTGTATCATGTAATCCACGCCGGGTCTTCCATCGATTGCAGTCATTGGTGGAAGCGTTCCATCAGCACGAGGAGTGCCTGATTTGTTTGCACGGTATTGATACACAAAGATAGCGGTGTTCGGTGCGTTACCCTTTTGGATCCAAGTGAATGCTTTATCAAAGCCAGTTGGGAATGTCGTTATCTCACCAGCCCGCAGACTCGACATATCTTTTTCCAATGTCGCTTTGAGACGATCTGCTTGCTGTGTGCTGATGGATCGTCTGATACCCTGTGCTGCAGGAGTGAAAACTGTGAGGAAACCCGTTAATAAGACAGCGAGAACTAAGATCGCGATGACGGTTTCCATGAGAGTAAATCCACACTCATATCTGCGAGATTTAAGCTTCATAGTTGATTGGATAGAGAGTTTCATGAGTTCAGAAATTTACTTGGGAACTATCGATTTCCATGTGTTCTGGGCTGCGGAAAGTTGAGGTTCTCCCGTTTCTCCAGATTACAAATCCCGCTAGATCTTTTTTAGCGTCCTTGATAAAGCGAGGTTGTTGACCCTTTGGGCGGATTCCACCTCCGATGATGAAACTGGCACCTGGATTCATTGAGACGCCTTCACTGTTGAATTCGTAGCAGGCGTAATTGCCAGCATAACGAGCGGAAAAATTGTCACCAGACATAGACTCTTCAGGAATGTCCGCACCATCCTCTAGTTTAGAGTATTCACGGCTATAAAATGTTCCGGCAGGTATGAAGTAAGCTCGGTTGGCGAGAACCCATGAATTAGCGTCGATAGTTCCATCATCATTGATTTTTTGATGAGCAATAACCACACGCCGGAGATAATTGTCACTGTCAGCATCATCAACATCGATCATCAAGCGACTATTACAACGTTTTGAAATAGCGATGGTTCTAGCTTCGCTGATAAGCGACTCACAGGTAGATATTCCCGAAGAGGTGCCTTTGCCTGCTGAGAGATTTTTTAGTCCCATGACACCGGCGGTCATCAGAATCGAAATGATCAAAATCACAATGAGTATCTCGATGAGAGAAAAACCTGACGAAGCTTTTCGACAAGAATGGTTCCATCTGAGCGATCCTGAGGGTTTTTTCATAGGTTAGAATGGCGGTATATGGCACTGAAGCTAACTGTAACTTCGTGAATTTTATCCCAAAGCGCAAGGAGTAATGTCAATACATGGCAATTACCTCGGACGATTCTGAATTACTTTTTAAATCTTCCACTATTTGGTCCGTTCATCCAGGCCCAAGCCGAGCCCACAATATCAAGGACATCACAGTGTTGAGCCTTCCAGCCCAGTGTCTGATGGACATGAGTGGGGTCTGAAATCAATTCAGGTGGATCTCCTTTACGTCTCGGACCGTATCGGATGGGGACTTTTTTGCCGGTGACTTGCTCTGCTGCGGCAATGATTTCTTTTACAGATATTCCTTTTCCTGTGCCGAGGTTGCACTGAATGGATACGTCGTTGGTCAAGATATACTCAAGGGCTAAACCGTGAGCTGAGGCTAGATCTTCCACGTGGATGTAGTCTCGGATGCACGTGCCGTCTGGGGTTGGATAATCTGTTCCGTAAACCTCAAGCGTGTCGATTTCGCCAGTAATGGCCATTAAGACTCTTGGAATGAGATGGCTTTCCGGATTGTGGTCTTCCCCGATTTGGCTATCCGCGGAGCAGCCGCTGGCATTGAAGTAACGGAGGCATGCGGAGCGGAGATTCCATGCGTTATCGCAATCCCGAAGAATCTGCTCAACCATAAGTTTACTCTGACCGTATGGATTAATGGGGTTTTGAGGATTGGATTCGTCAATCGGAACTCGGAGCGGTGTACCGTAAGTGGCGCAAGTGGATGAAAATACAAAGGTTTTGCAGTCGAATTCCTGCATGATTTGGAGCAGGGCGATGGGCTCTGCAGTGTTGTTCCAATAGTATTTCAGAGGATTCGTCACGGACTCGCCAACGTATGCGTAAGCGGCGAAGTGGATAACGGAAGAGAACTTGTGTTTCAGAAAAAGCTCGCGGAGCAGTTTCTGGTCACCGACGTTACCTATAACGAGTTCGACTGACGGATCGACGATGGCGTCTTCGTGGCCGAACACGAGGTTATCGAGAACAACGACTTTTTTCCCCAGCGCAACTAAGTGGCGAACGGTATGAGAGCCGATGTAGCCAGCTCCACCGGTAATGAGAATGGGAGAATCTTTCATGTAGCAGCCAGAGCAAAGCCTGCGAAATGCGGTGCTGCAAGCATGGATAACTGTAAAATGCTGATATTAAAAATATCTGGAATCATTTATGAATAGATTTATCAACACGCGTGTCTATTCCGTTACTATGAAAGTAAATCGTGTGTTTTTGACTGCTACAGTTGCTGCAATTTCCGCTGTAGCGGTTTCGTCTTGTGCTTATGACCCCTATTATTCGGGATCATCCTACTCTTCCGGACCTGCTTATTCTTCGGGTTACGGAAGTGGCTATGGATATGGAAGCAGAAATTTCACCACCACCTATTTTGTGAGCACTGGCCACTCACGTTGGGGTTATGATCCTTATGCACGTTGTTACTACGATTATTCAAGACGCTGCTATTATGACCCTTATCTTAGCGGTTATTATCCAGTGGGTTACCGTCCAAGATATGTGCACGGAGCGCCGCATCCTCATTCTTGGAGTAGTGGTAGCAGATACATTGCACCACCAAGCCGGATTCACGATCACAGACTTAATAACTATCAAAATAGATCCGAACAATATCGTAGTTTAAATACCGATTGGTCACGCAACGTTCAGGTGAACTCCCAGACTCAACTTCCTGAATCCTATCGTGATCGTTATTCGTCCCTTGGACAAGATCGAGGATCCAGAAGTCCTTCGTATTATGGCTCACGCAATCAATCAGATCCACGCAGCCGGACTAGCGATCCTAACCGTATGACTTATGATGATCCGCGCAGCAGAACGAGTGATCGTAGTCGGAATAATTTTGTAAATGACACACAGAGCTATAGATCGTCTGAGCCCAGAACTTTCCCGCCAAGGCAAGAATCACCAAGATTTTCACGACCTGAGCAGATGAATCAACATGAAGGACGTAGCCGCTCAAATCGCCAAGTAGAGCCCAACCCAGAGCAGATGAATCGGCATGAAAGACATGCTAGTCCGAGTCGCCAAGTCGAACCTAGGCAAGAGCGTGAAGGACGCAGAAGTGAAACCGTGAATCCTCAAGTCACGCGTCAGCCAGAAAATACTGGAGGCAACACAGCTACACCAGAACAGAATAGTCAGGGGGAACAACCTGCTACTATAGTTCCTGAGAGTGTTAATTGATTGGCCTATCGGCGCTAAATCTCATCGATGAGCTTAACGGATTCATTTCGTTAAGCTCATTTCTTATACAGGTTGCGGCGAACTTCTTGGAATCACCAAGAGCCAGAAACATACGAGGGCTAAGAGAATAGACGCGAGGCCGACATGCAGAACTTGCACCCAAGAGTAGATGTGGATTTGAGCCATGATAAGCCCAAGAAACATTTGGGATAATACGATGCCCAGAACGGCATATTGGATGACTTTAGCTCCACCTTCTTGGTTTTTTCTCGCGATCCAAAATGCATAAAAAGTCAAAACTAGAATGAGCCAAGAAAAGCTACGGTGGATCAGATAGATTGAAGATGCTTCAAGTTCATCTATCCATGTTTCGCGCGGGGAGTTGAGATGAAATTTTGCTAACTCGTCTGTCATTTCGCGAATTTGTGCGCCCATGATACCCTCGATAATGATCACGATGAATAAGGCCAGTGTGGCGACGAACGCTGGTTTGGATTTGGCGAGGAAGACGAGTCGCTTTGGCTGATGGCAACCTGCCCAAACGCAATAGGTGAGCGTGCAGATCAAAATCATCGCAAGAGCAAGGTGAGTGGTGATGACGCCGGGAGATAAACCGCTGTAAACAACCCGTGCTCCCATGATGGCATTTGCTAAAACTAGCAGCAGGGAAGTGAACGATAGCCAAAAAATCGCAGGTTGTTTTTTTCTAAAAGAGAAAGAAGCGATAAAGGCAGCAACTGTAAAAAATCCCACGGGCAGGCTACATAGTCGGTTAATAAACTCGGTCCAAACGTGTTGTGGATTGAATTCATTCTCTAAGCTTTCGATCGTGATGGACTTAGGATCACGCCCCATGCGTTCGGCTTTACGTTGGAATTTTTCAATAGGAAGTTGTTTGAAATCGACTTGATCGATGTGAGTCGGCGGAATCAATAAGCCCCAGCAAGTTGGCCAGTCAGGGCAACCCATGCCGGCTCCCGTAACTCGGACGGTAGCACCAACAAAGATCAGTAAAAGAACGGAGATCAAAGCGGCAAGCGTGAGCTTTTGGTAAAGATTGAATTTCATTTTAACGAAATTTTCGGACATCAAATAAAGACTTCGAGGTCTTTATTAGATCTGTCTTTAGATTGGTTTGCGGGTTCTCTGCATTAATAGAGTGGCTGATGAAGGTCGCAACTCAAAATACTGAGTGATGCAGGAATCATGAAAAAACGCCAACCCCTTGCGAGGTTGACGTTTTGGATGATTCAAAAAATGGATTATTTTGTGCGTTCAATATGCACATGGGGAGCCGCCTCAATTTCCTGGAAGATCGGGAGAGGGCGCAGTGGAGGAGCTTCTGAATCGCTCGTGCAGCAACCGCATGAGGAGGAAAGTATGGTGATGACACTTGCGAAAGTTAAAACGAACAGGCGGATCATAACGGATGTAGGTTTGGCGAAAGCGCTGGTATTAGAATGTTTGTTTGAATGAAGAGAAAGCCCCATCCACAAGAAATCTCGTGGATGGGGCTTAGATCTACTTATTTAGCAGGTGCTTGATAAGCAGGTGCTGCTGGAGCTGATGGTGATGGGCAGCATGAGGCTGCGAAGAGTGCGGCGACAGCTGCAACGATAGCGATTTTAATGATGTTCATAGTTATTAGTAGTGTTGTTTAGGTTTTCGAACGGTTATTTAAACTATCCGATAAATCTGAGACTAACTGCCGATCTCTTTGCTGCAAGGTAAAATAACATTTTGATAAGTTTGCTCTAAAACGTGGGGAATGCGAGTTGACCCAGAGCTCGGAAAATCTAGTCTTTCGCCGATGGGATCGGAGCGTATATCAAAGCCATTTTTAGAAACTTGGCTACGTAGGACACGAAAGCAATTGTCCGGCAGCGGTAGAATATCTGAGCTTGCATGGATACTGGCTCGGGACGAACCACAATTTTCCCTAGATGAATGGCGGCTGAAACTTCAGGCGATTTATACAGGAGATGAGGAGCCTGATCTTGAATTTCTCACACAAATCGATTCGCTTTTGGCTAAGCCTAACGGTAGGCAACGTTCAGAAAGTTCTGATTCATTGCTTTTCTAATCGTTTACTCCACGGGCTGGGCGCGCGGAGGAGATTCAATAATGGGGGTGGCACGTGGCGGTTCTGAATCAACAGGTTGGGCACGCAACGGCTGATTGCTGGGCGTGGCGGGTAAGGCGCGCGGCGGGTTGGAGGGGTCTCTGCCTTGTGGGCTGGGGTTAGGGCTGAGATTGTCTTCATCGACCGCTTGAGCCCTCGCTGGGTGGATGGGGCACAAATCGCCCGATTCTGGTGCAGTGTCTGTTGGGACTTGTTCAGAATAAGCGGTGCCGGCGGAATAGCAGCCCGCAGTGGCTCGCTTACCAGAAAGTCGGCACAGATCGATGCTGGAAAGATTGATGTTAGTGTGTAGATCACCTGCTTTGTAGCCGAGGCGATCAGCGGTTTTCATGATATCAACCCAGACAGGCAATGACAGAGTTGATCCGTATCCTCCTTGGAACGTTTTTTTAGGAGTGTCGAAACCAACCCAGACCGCGCAAGTCAGGGTAGAGGTATAGCCGGCGAACCAGGCATCTTTGAAATCGTTGGTGGTTCCGGTTTTTCCACCGGCTTGTTTGTCAAAGCCTAAACGTTTCATTGAGGCGGCAGTGCCAGTTGTGGCGACTTCTTTGAGGATTTTTGAAACTAACCATGCAGAACCCGTGTTCGCTGCCTGATAAGGTAGGGCGGGTGTGCTGTAGAGCAGGTTGTTAGTTTTATCCCTGATTTCGGAAATGAGAAATGGGCGATAGCGGATGCCATCATTGGGAAAAATGGTGTAAGCGGTGGCGACTTCCCATGGGCTGGCTTCCCATGAGCCAAGGAATGACGAAGGAGTTTCCGGCATCGCTTTTCCAAAGCCTGCTTTGAAAGAAACATCTTTGACATTAGCTAAGCCCGCATAGTTGCCGACTCTAACGGACATGGTATTTCGAGAGCGGATGAGGCCGTATGAAACAGGATGCATGCCTCCGAATTTCCCGTCGGAATTATTGGGTTTATATTTCGCATCACCTTTGATCTCCCCATAGTTGATCGGACCGTCGGAGATCTGGGTGGAAGGTCGCAGACCTTTATCAAATGCAGCGAGGTAAACGAAAGGTTTGAAAACTGAGCCAATTTGTCGGCGGGCTTGGATGGCGCGATTGAATTTAGATTCATTTGCATCGCGTCCACCGACGAGTGAGAGAACTGCGCCAGTGCGGTTATCGATGAGCACGGCTGCTCCTTGGATGTATTCTGGCGTTTTGCGTTGTTCTTCAGGGATACGTTGCCATGAGGCTCGAGTCTGGTGCGGATAGCCAGACATGCGTTCGGTTTCGCGTAGTTTCTTATCCAGAGCTTCTTCGGCTACGGTTTGGAGTCGTTGATCGATCGTCGTAATAATTGTAAGCCCACCGAGTTCGATGTTTTCTTTTTCGAGAATGATTTCCAAATCTCTGCTGATCGCATCCATGGCGTAAGATTCGTTGGCATTGCGTCTCCAAGTGGGGCGGACGTTGATGGGTTCTTTCTTGGCAGCATCTGCTTGAGTCTGAGAAATCTGATTTGCGTCTACCATGCGGGCGAGCGTGGTGTTGCGCTCGCGCTCGGCGGCTACCATGTCGCGGAAAGGATTGTATGCATCTGGACCGCGAACGATTCCGGCGAGCAGGGCGGACTCGGACAGAGTGAGTTGCGACGGATGTTTTTCGAAATAGATGCGTGAAGCTTCACCGATGCCTTTGATCTGTCTACCCCAGTTGATTTGGTTGATGTAGGCCTCGAGGATACGATCTTTTGATAGAGCCGAATTGATACGGAATGAGATGGCGATTTCTAAGAGTTTCCGATCAAGTTGGCGGGGCAGGTCTCCGCGTTTTTCTCCGCTTTTGAGCTGAAATACATCTGAGGCAAGTTGTTGGGTGATGGTGGATGCGCCTTCGCGTTTGCCCTGGAAGTTTTTGATCGCGGCGCGTCCAATGCCGAGGAGATCGATGGCCCCATGTGAGTAGAAACGTTCGTCTTCACGGGCAATGATGGCTTTGCGGAAATTTTCGGAAACCTCATTCAGTGGGACAAGTGAGCGTTTTTCGCCATGAATACGTCCGATCTCTGTTCCGTTTCGATCGAGGATGATGGTTCTCTCTGGCATCTTATTGATGCGGTTGAGGTCGTATTTGGTGGAGCGTATACCGTAGACGAACGAGAGGATGATCAATACACAAAGACCGGCGACTGCGGGTATTCCAAAAATGATCATGACGATTCTTTTGAATCCTGAGAAACCTCGTGTGAGGTAGAAAAAGAGGTGGAATGGCCAGAACAGCAGAATCGATATCAGGCTCGGCCGACTATGATTTGCCGGAGATTTTGCACGCGGTCGGTTGGTTGATTGGTTGCGTGTTGCCATTGGAATGAAATGAAGATAGGCGGTTTTTAATGTAGATGAAACCTTAACTTTTCATGTTTCCAAAATTTTTCTCGGGATGAAGATTCCTTGTATGGATCGTAGAAAAGTGAAATTCACCTAGACGAATCGCTGGCGTGGTGTCGATTGTTGAGTAATGCGAAATTTTTATATCATCCTGATTAGTAGTTTGGCTTGCCTCGTTTTGCAGGCGCGAGAGCCGGTGAAGCGTATCGAGGATTTAATCAGTTTGGAAAAACGAGTTCAGGCAGTATCCGAGAAGGCTTTACCAGCGACCGTTGCATTAGTGTCCGACGGGACAGGCTCATCGGGCTCAGGCGTGATTATCAACAAAGGCGGTTTAATTTTAACCGCTGCGCACGTCATCCAAGGCATGAAGGAAGTGGATGTTTATTTTCCGGATGGAAAAAAATGGGCGGGTAAAGTTCTCGGAGCAAACTACTCGAAAGATATCGGGATGGTGCAACTCGTCGATGCTGGACCCTGGCCTTTTGTGGATTTGGGTCAGTCTAAGCCGTTGGAGGCTGGAGATTGGCTTGTGGCTCTAGGTCACTCGGCGGGCTTCGATCCAGCACGGACACCGCCAGTACGATTCGGGCGCGTGATGTCAGATGGACCGGGAAATTATTTTACTTCGGATTGCACTTTGATTGGTGGCGATTCTGGCGGGCCGTTGTTTGATCTCGATGGAAAGCTAGTAGGCATCAACTCGTCGATTGGTGAGTCTTGGAAAAATAACAATCATGCGGGTGTGGATGGTTTTCGTGAGGATTGGGAACGTTTGTTGGCGGGGGAAACGTGGGGTGCATTACAGATGAATCCGTTAGCAAACCCCGAGACCCCTGTGCTTGGGATTGTTATGGGACTGCGTGATGAGGGGCGGGGAGTGTGGGTACAGAAAGTGGAGCCGAATTCCCCAGCAGCAGCCGCTGGTGTGCGAGTGGGCGATACAATCGTTGCGGTAGACAACGAGCCAGTTAAAGGCGGAACGGAATTGCAGCAAGTTTTGATCAAAAAAGAAGTGGGCGACATGGTATCGCTTGAGCTGCTGCGCGGTGCAGAGAAACTCAAGGTCGATGTAGAGTTAGTTAAACGGGAGGATTTATTTAGGACACGATGAAATCGATTACAGCTCTATACAGTGGAATGCTCGCGTTGGGATTACTGACTGGTGCTTTCGGGCAAGATCAGGATGTGCCTTTGATGCGTCCGGATGAAGAAAAGGCACTCAATGCGCAATCTGCTTCGTTTAACGAAGTAATCGGAGCGACGCTTACGGAAGGGGCTAAATCTACCGTGCGGATTTGGGGTAAATCGAAGCGCAGCGGTAAGCCTCAATTGCTTGCGTATGGAACCGTAGTCGGTGATGGTACCCAAGTTCTAACAAAATGGAGTGAGGTTGAGTGGGCTGAACAAAACTTGTTTGTCCAAGCAAGTAGTGACGAATCATTTAATGCTAAGGTGGCAGGTGTTTTCAGTGACGAGGATTTGGTATTGTTAGATATTAAGTTTCCAGATGGTGATAAACGGGCGACCAATGATATTTTGGTTCCTGCAAAGTTTTCTGCAACGGAATGGAGCTACGGGCGTTTTGTCTCGGCAACGCAACCTGATGGTAAGCTAGCGGGCTTTGGTGTGGTGAGCGTATTGGAGAGAAATCTTCGTGAGACGGATCGCGCACACATGGGGATCATGGCTGATCCGGAATTCCGTGGTAAGGGTGTCAAAATTGCTGTCGTACAATCTGAACATGGTGCGGCTGAAGCTGGGATCCAAGCCGGTGACGTGATTCTTGTCATCGATGGTAGAGATATTTCGGGACTTCAGGAGTTGAGAAATGCTCTGACCAATAAGCAGCCAGGGGATCGAGTGAAACTTAAGGTCGAGTCCGCGGGTAAAGAACGCGAAGTCGAAGTTTTACTTACGAATCGCCCGATTTTTGGCGAGTTCTCTCAAGAGCGTCTGAATCAAATGGAGCGCATGGGCGGTGAGCCGAACCGAGTTCGGAGTGGATTTTCCCGAGTTGTTCAGAGTGATATGAAAATCCTTAAAAACCAGGTCGGCGGTCCCGTCGTGGATCTGCAAGGCAAAATCGTGGGTATTACCTTGGCGCGGGCGGATCGGACTAGGACGTATTTAATGAGTGGTTCTGCGGTCAATGAAATTTTGAAAGGCAAAACCGAAACCGTAGCCGAGGCGCGGGCGAAGATGCAGTTGCAGCGTCAGCAGCTTGCAGAGCAACGTCGGGAGTTGATGCCCCGGATGAAGATGCAAAAAAAGCCGATGGATCCAGAACGCTCACAAAGGCACCTGAATGATATTGAGCGCCTGATAGGTCGCCTCAATCGTGAACTGGAGTCACTGGAGGAAAATCCCCGCTAGTTTCAATTTCATCCATCGCTAGGTTGCGTTCCGCTTGGGAACGCGATTATCTTCTGCCGCGATGAGCGAGAAGGAATTTTTCTATCAAGATCCGTTTCCCCTAGGAGCGGACGAAACCGAATACGAATGCATCCATGAAGGCATGGTTGAAACCTTGGATTTTCATGGAGAGAAAATTCTGAAAATTAATCCCGAGGCGCTGAGCTTGTTAGCGGCAGAAGCGATCAAAGCCATTAATTTCAAGCTGCGCAGCAGTCACCTCGAACAAGTCGCGGCGATTCTGGATGATCCTGAGGCTTCGGATAACGACCGGATGGTTGCGCTCATGTTGTTGAAAAATGCTGAGATCGCAGCGCGCGGGATTCTCCCTGCGTGTCAGGACACCGGCACCGCGACGGTGATTGGGAAAAAGGGACAAGGCGTCTGGACGGGTGTGGATGATGCGGAGTTTTTATCCAAAGGCATTCACAAGACTTACACGGAGGAAAACCTGCGCTACTCGCAAACCGCGCCTCTCAACATGTATGACGAGGTCAACACCAAGACCAACTTACCTGCCCAAATCGATCTCTACGCAACCACAGGATCCGACTACAAATTCCTCTTCGTCAGCAAAGGTGGCGGCTCAGCGAACA
>JANPJY010000107.1:0-15259 GCA_031425735.1 Akkermansiaceae bacterium
TCAAGGAGGGGCTGCATTCTGCTGCCCATACCCACAACCATCGTCGAATCTGCACCTATGAAGAAGCGAACTATCACAGCATTAGTTTTATTAGGACTTTCTGTCGGATATTTCGTCACAACATTGATCTTAACCCATCAAGCTAATGAGGTTGCTGATGCGTTTTTTGCAGAGTTTTCAGTTAATGAGTCCACCGCAATTAAACATCACTTGCACCATATCAAGCAGACTGATCAGCTATCAATTATAGAACGTCACCGAAAACCACTCCGAAACCTGACCTACAAGAATTCGACTCCAGACCTCAACTTCATTCTCAATAAAGCCACCGTGTCCGTATCGTGGCAACTCACGATGGTAATGCAGAGAGGTGCTTCTGGTTGGCACATAACTTTTCTCGATGAATACACCTCAGCAAACTAACATCATTTCCACACGATGAATCGAATTTTCGGAATCACAGGATTACTTGCCGCAGGCACAGTCACACTTTGGGTCTTCATGCTTATTTGCTTGCCTTGGCTTCGTATTTACAGCTCCAAGGCTGACGGTCCGCCAATATCTCGATGGCTCATTTGGGGTGCCTTGATAGCGATAGGCTTGATCGTCATCTCTCTATTTGTGTTCCGTTCACTTGTCGCCCACTGGACTGCGCTCCGCCATAACACGCCGATACCACTCCCCGCATGGCGAGGTGTTAGTGGAATTTATGCATTCACCACCTTGGCACTCGCAAGCCCAGTGATAGCAGGCGATCCATCTGGCACCCACCAGGGCGAAATGTATCTCTATGTTTGTCTCGCCGCTCTTGCATTAATACTCAGCAGCATCGCCGTAGCACGGAGCTTTCGAAACGCCAAAACTCAATCCCCATCTCCATAACTTCCCCGAAAAATTCTTCCTACCCTCAGCGTAAAAATCGTTCTCAACTATCACCTCATGAAAACCATCTCCACTTCCATCCTGCGCATTCTCATCGCTGCTTCCCTCTTCAACCTCCCCGCCCACAGCGAAGAAACCGATGGCTTCGTAAATCTCTTCAACGGCAAAGATCTCACAGGCTGGAAAACCACTGGCAACTGGGTCATCGAAGCAGACAACGTTCTTGCGCTGAAACCGCGCAAAGGCGAAACGGGTTGGAAACGTTTCAACGATTACATCATGTCTGAGAAACTTTACGGAGATTTCATTCTCGATCTGGAATTCAAATTCGAACCCACTGGCAACTCCGGTGTCTTCATGCGCGTTATCGATCCCGCACTGCCGGTTGACACAGGCATGGAGTTACAAATCCTCGATACACACGGAAAACAAAACATCGGTCATCACGATTGTGGCGGCATTATCCGAACCCAAGCAGCATCCAAAAACATGGTGAAACCCGCGGGTGAATGGAATCGCTACACCATCACACTGAAAGGCAACTCACTCAAAGTCGTGATGAATGGCGAACAAATCATCGATCTCGACCTCTCGAAAACGGCGATGAAAGATCGTCCCGTCAAAGGACACATCGGTTTCCAAGACGAAGCCAAACATGTTTGGTATCGCAATGTCCGCATCAAAGAACTCTAACAGACACCATCAAGATTGAGTTCACCATCCCCACGCAATGCCTCTGAAGCTTGGTTCCATGCATCCGAGGCAGCGGGAGATTTCATGGGCATCCGCTACGGACGGATCTCGAATGGTGAGGTGCAGTGGTTCAACGTTTCGCATTGCGAATGCGATGGAATCGGCGGCTTCGCTCGCTTGCTTCGCGAACAAGGTACGAAAATCCCAAAACTTCCCGAAACCAGACATCCCTGCCGTGGCATTCTTTTACCGCTGTGGAGACTAATGCGTAACCGCGATAAATCCAATACCTCAGCCATGCGCAGCGATTGGTTACCTGCGAACCCAACAGATACCAATACTGTTGAAAACATTGCCTGGCATCTTTTCACGAAAGACGAAACCCAAGCCATTCTCGAAAGGTGCCGTGAACAAAACGTCACGGTAAACAGCTACCTACTTCATTGCCTCGATCAATCGGTTCGCTCTGAAATTCGCAGCCCTGAGAAAAAAATCACGTGGGTCGTGCCAGTAAATCTTCGCGGCGATATCCGCTATGCCAACGACACCCAAAACCATGTCAGTTGCGTAGAGGTCGGCATCGCCTCAGATGATACAACTCAATCCATCCATCGCCAAATTCTCCAACGCTTGGAACGCGGCGAGCATCGAGCCAACTTTCTTCTGCTCACCATCGGCGGCATCCTGAGTCACCAAGCCAAAGTGAAATTTCTAACAAAAGATCGCACAAAACCCGCTGGCAACATCGGCTCATTCTCCAACCTCGGTGTCTGGAATTTTGATAAGAAAACAACCGATGAAGATGGCTGGATCTTCTGCCCACCGGTCGTCACCGGACAACGACTCGGCGCCGGCTGCGTCACTTTCAACGGTCGACTCGGTATCGCTACCCAAGGAAACTCCCCTGCTCAACGCATGCAACGCTGGATAGAAAATATTGGAGAGCCGAGTCTCCGACCGGTTTCTTAAATCTTCAAATCGCCTACCTTCTCTGCTGGAGAAAAAGATCGATTCCATCAACCAGTGCAATCCAGCTCGCCTCGATCACGCTGCCGGAAACTCCGACGGTGCCCCATGTTTGATCTCCGTGAGAGGAAACGATGAGCACGCGAGTTTTCGCGGCGGTGGTGTCTTGGCTGTCGAGGATGCGGACTTTGTAATCGACCAAAGAAACCTCTGCGATTTCTGGATAAAACGGCAACAAAGCTTTGCGCAACGCGAGGTCGAGCGCGTTCACCACGCCGTTACCTTCGGCAACGGTCAGTTCTTTTTCGCCGTTCACTGTGAGTTTCACTGTCGCTTCGCAAACCGGCGCATGTCCATCGCGATACTGACGGAAACTGACGTGATACTCGTTGATTTGGAAAGGTTTCTCATATTTCCCGAGTTCGCGGCGGATCAGCAATTCCAGTGATCCACCCGCCGCCTCAAAGGAATAACCTTCGTGCTCAAGTTCTTTGATCTTGGTAAGAATCGTAGAAGCTTCCGGCGCGCCTTTTTCAATCGGCATACCCATCTGCTCGGCTTTGAGAAGAATATTAGTTTGGCCGCTGAGCTCGGAAACGAGAATGGTTTGTTCATTTCCCACACTCGCTGGAACGATGTGCTCATAGCTGCGCGCGAGCTTTTGCACAGCGTTCACGTGCATGCCGCCTTTGTGCGCAAATGCTGTGCGGCCAACAAATGGCGCGCGGGCGAAATGTGGATTGTTCGAAACATCATCGACGAAGAATGAGAGGTCACGCAGTTCTTCCAGACGCGGCACGACCTCGATTCCCATTTTTAACTGAAGAATAGGAATCACCGATGTGAGGTTACAATTTCCCGTGCGCTCGCCGTAGCCGTTGATCGTGCCTTGCACTTGGATCGCGCCGGCATCAACCGCTGCAATGGCATTCGCCACGGCGAGTTCGCAATCATTGTGCGTGTGAATCCCGATCGGCGTCCCCGGCAAATGCGCGCGAACCGCTGCGCAAATTTCCATGACTTCTTTCGGCAAGGTTCCGCCGTTCGTGTCACACAAAACCAAACAAGCCGCACCGCCTTCAGCAGCAGCTTTCAATGTCGCCAGCGCATGCGCGGAAGAATCTTTGTAGCCATCGAAAAAATGCTCCGCATCATAAATCACTTCGCGACCGTTCTTCACGAGATACGCCACGGTTTCGCGAATCATCGCTTGGTTCTCTTCAACGGTCGTCCGTAAAATTTCCGTGACCTGCATTTCCCAGCTCTTTCCAAAAATCGTCACCACTGGCGTCTCGGCTTCGATTAGCAAGCGCACCTGTGCATCGTCCTCCACTTTGACATTCGCACGACGGGTCGATCCAAATGCCGCAAGCTTCGCGTGTTTCAAATCGAGTTTCTTCGCCTCTTGGAAAAATTCCACGTCTTTGGGATTTGAGCCCGGCCAGCCGCCTTCGATGTAATCGACCCCGAAGTGATCCAAATGCCTCGCGATGCGGAGTTTATCTAAACCGGAAAGTTGAAAGCCCTCGCCTTGGGTTCCATCGCGCAAGGTTGTGTCGTAAATGTAAACAGGTTTCATATGGCTACTGCGGGGCGCGCAGGCTAGACCTCACAAAGAGCGGGCGCAAGGCAGAAGACACGGCCCTATCATACCCAAACTAACCCTCCAGCCCCGTTGACATCCCCCACCAGCAGTGTCTACATTGGCACCCCGCTCAGCCCTGATCATGTCTGAATATTCCCAGCTTTCCCAAGAACGCGCTTTTCATTGCCCTCAATGCAATGGCCGAATCGTCATTCCCTCCAATCTTCCGCCAACCACTGGGCCTTGTCCTCATTGCCAAACAACGATCACTTCCCCCGAGCCGATTGCACAAGCAACCGAGATTCAAGAAAACCTCAAGCCCGTCCTAGAAACGAGGCCTGCACCTATTCCGATTCCCACTTCCGTCTCCGCAGAGAAGCATGATGAAACAGCCACTCCCGTTGAAGAAACCAAGTCAGATAAATCAACCAAGCGCACAAACCCAACCACTCTGATTTTAGTATTCATCCTTCTTCTCATTTCCCTAGGCGGCGCTGCATACTTTGTGATCGATTTCCTGAAACCTAAAAGTGAGCCCAAGAAAAAATCAACGACCAGTAATCTCGTAAGGATCCCCGCTAATCCCGTTCTGATCAAATATCTCGCCGCGTCTACTTTGGACGAAAAATTAAACTTCGTTTACAACGCCGATGAGCTTCGCCCGAAATTGGAAGCTTTTTACAAAGACGGCAAGTTCAACGAGTCCGATACACCTGCTGGTAGTTTTTCGTTGGTTAAACTTCCCGAAATGGACAGCCAAAAAGGGTTTATGCTTCTCACTTATGATCAACCTGCTGCAGCGCCGAATGGTCAGACTCCACCCAAGACAAAGCCCGAAAATAATCTTACCGCGCAGCGCACCAAAATTCTCGCGTTCTTAAAAGAGACCGATTCTGGCGTGAAGCTCGACTGGGAAGTTTTCGCACAGACGAGATACCGCACTTTCAACCAATTCATCAAAACTCCAGTTATCGGAAAATCAGAAGTTTTCCGCGTAATCGTAAGTCATGCACCTGTAGATAAATCGGCCGCTGAAAAACCTAACATCAGCTATAAGTTCCACGATCCCGCGCATTTAGGCGACAACGTAGAAATCAGTCCCGATAAGAAATCACAAGCGGGACAAGCTCTCGCTCGCTTGAATGTGGAGAACGCGAAACAACCCGGTGATGTCAATCGCACCGCTACGGTCGAACTCACTTGGACAGGCGATCCATCAGCACCTCAGCTAGAAATCAAACGCTTCATCTGTTGGGAGTTTTTAGGTCTTGGCGGAAAAGAAATCGCTGAGATCAATCCGTCTAACTAGGCATTTCGAAATCGAATCATGCTTTCGCAGCATCCCTCCACGATCGCCGCCATTGCTTCTCCGATGGGAGTTGGCGCGATCTCTCTCATCCGCATCTCCGGCCCCGATGCATTTCGGATCGCGGATGTTTGCACGGGTGGAATCGCTTCGTCCACGATGCCGCGTCTCGCGCGTCGTTGTAAAATTCGCGATGCCGCAGGCGCCGTCATCGATGATGGATTACTCACCGTTTTTCTCGGACCAAATTCTTTCACCGGCGAAGACACCGTCGAATTCGCAGGTCACGGCGGCATCCTCGTCACTCGCGAAGTGCTTGCACGTTTTCTCGCATGCGGCGCCACTCACGCATCTCCTGGAGAATTTTCCCAACGTGCTTTCTTAAACGGCAAACTCGATCTCACCCAAGCCGAGGGGATCATGGATCTCATTTCCGCGCAGACCCGCCTCGCCATCCGCGCCGCCCATTCCCAACTCGAAGGCACTCTCGGCAAACGCACCACCGCCGCCCGCGACGAACTGTTAGAAGTCCTCGCTCACCTCGAAGCATGGATCGATTTTCCGGACGAAGACATCGATCCACAAACCACCATCGAACTGCGCGCAAGAATTGAGAAAATTCTCTGCACCATCGATTCCCTGCTCGCCACAGCCGATCAAGGTCGCGTCCTGCGCGAAGGCGTTCGCACAGTCATTTTCGGCGAACCCAATGTCGGCAAATCCTCCCTACTCAATCGCCTGCTTGGCTTCGATCGCGCCATCGTATCCGACATCGCCGGAACCACACGCGATACCATCGAGGAAATCATCAACCTCCACGACATCCCCCTCCGCCTCGTCGATACCGCCGGCGTGCGCGAATCCGATGACCTCATCGAAACCCAAGGCATCCAACGCACCGTCCGCCAAATCGAAACCGCAGATCTTCTGTTAGAAGTAGCCGATGCCTCACAACCCCGCCCCGAACGCGCTGTTTATCCATCCAACCACGCCACTCACCTCCTCGTCCTTAACAAATCCGATCTCGGCGAACATCCTTCATGGAAAAACGCCGATGCGATCCGCATTTCCTGCCTGAAAGACGATGGCTTCGAACAACTCTCCGAAAAAATCCGCACTGCCCTCCACTTCACCGAAGCCGATTTCGGCGAACACGCGGTCGCCATCAACGCCCGCCACCAAGCTTCTTTAAAACTCGCCCACACCAGCCTCCACGCCGCCCTCCATCTCCTAACAGACCACTCCACCAACCCCGAACTCGCCGCCATCGACCTCCGCGAAGCCTTGGATGCTCTCGGAGAAATCCCCGGAAAAGTTGATACAGAAGACCTGCTGGGCGTGATCTTTTCGAGCTTTTGTATTGGGAAATGATCAACATAAGTCCTATAGGACCTATAGTAACTATCTTTCTAAAAGCCTCATCTTCATTTTCATCTTTGAAATCTTATTCCCCTCCCTTTGAATCTCCGCATGTCTTCAAGCTCATCCCAACCCGGAAAACTCCTCGCCGCCAACCGTGGTGAAATCGCCATCCGTATTTTCCGCGCCGCCACCGAACTCGGCCTTCGCACGGTTTCCATTTTCGCTGAGGAAGATCGCTTCTCCATCCATCGCTTCAAAGCCGACGAAGCTTACCAGCTAGATTCCTCGAAAGGCCCGGTCGGTGCTTACTTGGATTACGAAGGCATCGTCAAACTCGCGAAATCCAAAGGCGTCACGATGATCCATCCGGGCTACGGTTTCCTCTCCGAGAACCCAGCTTTTGCCCGTGCTTGCGCCCGCGAAGGCATCACCTTCATCGGCCCATCTCCTGAGTTGTTAGAAAACATGGGCGATAAAACCGCCGCTCGTGCGCTTGCTCACAAGTTCAATGTCCCCACCCTTCCCGGCACAGAGGAACCCATCACCGATCCCGATGTAGCTCTTGAGGTCGCTCATAAAATCGGTTTCCCGCTCATCATCAAAGCCGCCTTCGGTGGTGGAGGACGCGGTATGCGCGTCGTAGAAGATCCTTCCCAACTCCACGGCCTGCTCGCCGAGGCTCGTGCGGAAGCCGAGAACGCTTTCGGCAATCCCGCCGTTTTCCTTGAGCGCTACATCAAACGCGCCAAACACATCGAAGTCCAAATCCTCGGCGACCAACACGGCAACGTGGTCCACCTCTACGAGCGCGATTGCTCCGTCCAACGCCGCTACCAAAAAGTGGTCGAGGTCGCACCCGCGATGCACCTCGATCCTGTCATCCGCAAAGAACTTTGCGACGCCGCAGTCAAACTCGCCGATGGCATCGGCTACAACAACGCCGGCACGGTCGAGTTTCTCTACGACATGGATCAAAATGATTGGTTCTTCATCGAAATGAACCCGCGCATCCAGGTCGAGCACACGGTCACCGAATGCGTCACCGGTATCGATCTCGTCCGCTCGCAAATTCTCGTCGCTCAGGGTGAATCGCTATTCGGCGAAGAAATCGCCATCCCTTCCCAAGAGAATATTCCCTGCAACGGCTTCGCTATCCAGTGCCGCATCACCACGGAGGATCCTGAAAAAAACTTCGCGCCAGATTACGGCCGCATTCTCAACTACCGCTCCGCCGCAGGTTTCGGCATCCGCCTCGACGCCGCGTCTGGCGATGCTGGCTCGGTCATCACGCCTTACTACGATTCGATGTTAGTGAAACTCACCGCCACGGGTCGCTGTTTCACCACCGCCTGCCAACGCATGGATCGCGCCCTCCGCGAGTTCCGCATTCGTGGCGTGAAAACCAACATCCCTTTCCTCGAAAACATCATCGCCGATGAAACGTTCCGCTCCGGCCAAGCGCATACGAAACTCATCGATACCAAAACCGAACTTTTCAAATTCAGCAAACGCCGCGACCGCGCAACCCGCACCCTTGCCTACCTTTCCGACATCACCGTCAACGGCAATCCCAACGCGAAAAACTACCGCCCGGCCTCCATCATGGAGCGCGCACCCATCGTGGCGACCTCTCCCGTCCGCCAAGCCGAGAATCAAACCAAACATCTCCTAACAGAACTCGGCCCCGAGAAATTTTCGCAATGGATCCTCGATCAGAAACGCCTCCTGATCACCGACACCACCCTGCGCGATGCTCACCAATCTCTCATCGCCACCCGCATGCGCACCCACGACATGCTCAAAGTCGCCGAGGCCTACGCAACTCGCACACCCGAGATGTTTTCCCTTGAAATGTGGGGCGGTGCCACCTTCGACACCGCGATGCGTTTCCTCAACGAATGCCCGTGGGAACGCCTCCGTAGCCTTCGTGAAAAAGTGCCTAACATTCTTTTCCAAATGCTCTTCCGCGGCTCCAACGCGGTTGGCTACTCGAACTATCCCGACAACGTCGTCGCTGGCTTCATCCGCCACTCCGCCGATGCCGGCATGGATATCTTCCGCATTTTCGATTCCCTGAACTACCTGCCTAACATGCAGGTCGCCATGGAAGCCGTGCGCGAACATGGAAAATCCATCTGCGAAGCCGCGATCTGTTACTCCGGTGACATCCTCAATCCCGCTCGCTCGAAATATGATCTCAACTACTACATCGCGAAAGCCAAGGAAGTAGAGAAAATGGGAGCTCACATTCTTTGCATCAAGGACATGGCCGGTCTCTGCAAACCGCAAGCGGCTTACAATCTAGTCCATGCTCTGAAACAAGAAATCGGTATCCCCATCCATTTCCACACCCACGATACCTCCGGCCTGAACGCCGCTTCGGTTATCGCCGCTTCGCGCGCTGGAGTCGATATCGCAGACCTCGCGATCGCGTCCATGTCCGGCTCGACTTCGCAGCCAAACCTCAATTCCGTTTGTGCAGCCCTCGGCTCTTCCGAGCAAGATCCCGGCCTCGACTTCGATGCACTCAACGAAATTTCCGATTACTGGGAACACGTTCTAACATACTATAAACCCTTCGACTCCGCACCACGTGCCGGCACCGCAGAAGTTTACGAACACGAAATGCCGGGCGGCCAATACACCAACCTCCGCGAACAAGCCAACTCCATGGGCCTCGGCCACCGCTGGCGTGAAATCGCTCGCACTTACGCCAATGTGAACCAGCTCTTCGGCGACATCATCAAAGTCACCCCGTCCTCAAAAGTCGTCGGCGACATGTGTATGTTCCTGGTCACTCGCGGCATCAAAGCAGCCGATGTCACCAAAATCAAACCCGGCTCCATCGACTTCCCAGAATCGGTCATCGACATGCTCTCCGGCGGACTCGGCCAACCCGATGGCGGCTGGCCAGCCGATGTCCAAAAAGTGGTCCTCGGTCCCAATCAAAAAATCACCACCAAACGTCCTGGCGAACTCGCAGAGCCCGTCGATCTCGAGGCAGTGGCGGCGGATTGTATCCGCCAAGCCCCGCAAAATAACATCGCACTCAGCGGACATCACCTTCAAGACGCTCTCTATTCTCACCTGATGTATCCCGGCGTTTACAAAGACTTCCAAGCCTCACGCACAAAATACGACGACCTCAGCAAACTCCCCACCACCGCATTTTTCTACGGCCTACAAATCGGCGAGGAAATCGAAGTCGAGATCGATCCCGGAAAAATCCTCATCATCAAACTCATCTCCATCGGTGAAGCAGATAACGAAGGCCGTCGCACCCTCTTCTATGAACTCAACGGCATGCCGCGCGAATCGATCGTGGTCGATAAATCCCTCATCACCACCGCCACCGCCGCACGCCAAAAAGGCGATCCGTCGGATCCAAATCAAATCTGCGCTCCACTCCCCGGCATGATCACAGAAATCGTCGTCTCACCCGGAACCGAAGTGAAAGCCGGTGACAAGCTCATCACCCTCGAAGCGATGAAAATGCTAACTACCGTCTCCGCCCAAGCCGACGGCATCATCAAAGACATCCTCGTCAAAAAAGGCATCCAAGTAGATTCCGATGATTTGTTGGTGGTGATGGCTGATTGATATTTAAAAAACCTGCACAATTGACTTCTCAAATTAACGACTTAATTTTCTGCAAGAACATGACCCAAGTCATCCAACACGATTACGGTAAAAGCAAAGTCTCGCTTCTGCAGATTCGCGCTGCAATCAAAGCGGTTAAAGAAGAGAAATTGAAGTCGTCGCCGATCTTGAAAAAGAAGACCCCTTCTTCGAATTTGCCCCCCGTCAAGACGAGTAAGCACAAATGAAGGTTTCGAAGGCCTACTCTCGCCAAGTATTCCTTAACTGTCCATTCGACGAAGGTTACCGCAACATTTACGAGGCCATCATATTCACCGTCATACATTGCGGTTTTGTGATCAGATGCGCAAGAGAGCGTGATGATTCTGGTGAAACAAGAATTTCAAAAATCGTCGAAATCATACGCGAATCACAATACGGCATACACGATATCTCCCGCGTGCAATTGGACAAATCGACCAAACTTCCACGCTTCAATATGCCTCTGGAACTGGGACTTTTCCTCGGAGCTAAATCATTTTCGGATACTCCAAAACAAAAGAAAAAGAAATGTCTCATTCTAGATAGCGAGCCCTACCGCTACCAAAAATTTATTTCAGACATCGCGGGACAGGATATACGCTCTCATAATGACGATGCGAAGACAGCCCTCAAAGCAACTCGTGACTGGCTGGCGACGGTCAGTGAAAGAAGATTGCCCGGCTCAATCGAGACCGAGAAGCTCTATGCGGATTTCCGCGAGGACTTACCATCCATCCTAACGAATCTTTCACTTCGGCATGGTGAGGTTCAGTTCGTAGAATACGTTAAAATTGCTATGGAATGGCTTAAAGCACGCCAGCAAGAAGATTCCAAATAAACCTTCTAGCACAGCTACATCGAACGCTTAGCAAAGCTGACTGACACAATCGCATAACACACCCATGAAATTAAACCTTCTACTCCCGCTAGCACTTTTGACAACAAGCGCCCTAGCGGCACCTCTGATCAAAGAAACCATCGCCACGGGCCTCCTGGATCCCATGGAAATCGCCATCGCTCCAAACGGGGATTTCTACGTCGTTGAGCGCGAAGGCCGGGTATTGCGGATCAACCCCAATACAGGTGGGATTTTCGAGATCGGCATCATTCCCGTCCAAACAGTTAGAAGCGACAATCCGAAAAACATGTATGGCCGTGAAGACGCGCTTCATGGCATCGCACTCGATCCGAACTTCGCAAAAAACCAACGCATCTATCTCTACTACAGCGTGGCGGATGCGATCATGAACCGCCTTTCGCGCTTCACCTTGAAAGATGGCAAAATCGATTTCTCCTCAGAACTCAAACTCATCGAAATTCCCACCAACCGCGAACCCAAAGTCTGCCACCACGGCGGTAGCCTGAAATTCGGTCCCGATGGATTGCTCTATCTCTCAACGGGAGACAACACCAACCCCTTCGAAAGCAAAGGCTACGCCCCCATCGACGATAGAGACAACCGCGAACCATGGGATGCCCAACGCACCGCAGGAAACACCAACGACCTTCGCGGAAAAGTCCTGCGCATCAAACCCACCGAAACGGGTTACGAGATTCCTGAGGGCAACCTTTTCCCCAAAGGCACCGATAAAGCTCGCCCAGAAATTTACGTCATGGGTTGCCGCAATCCCTTCCGCATTTCCATCGATCCCAAAACCAAAACCCTCTACTGGGGCGAGGTCGGCCCGGACGGACGCGAGGACGCTCCGGAAGGCCCACGCGGACACGACGAAGTCAACCAAGCCAAAGCCGCAGGCAACTACGGTTGGCCTTTTGTGATCGCCAACAACAAGCCCTATCCCATCCGGAATTTCACGGACAACACGATAGGAAAAATGACCGATCCTGCCGCTCCTGAAAACCCCGGCAAGCGCAACACCGGGCTGAAAATTCTACCACCCGCGCAACCCGCTTTCATCTGGTATCCCTATGCACCAAGCGACGAGTTCCCTAACATCGGCCAAGGCGGACGCAACGCCATGGCGGGTCCCGTTTTTTATCACGAATCTGATAGAAAATACAACGTCCTCTCCAAAGAAGAGAACATGTCCCTGCTCAACTACGATTGGATGCGTGGAAAGATTTTCAAAACGAAACTCACAGCCGACGAGAAGTTCGAGAAAATGGAAATCCTGCTAGAAAAACTCTTCCATCCCATGGATCTCGAAATGGATCAGGATGGCTCGCTCGTCCTCCTCGAATACGGATCCGATTGGTATTTCAATAAAAACGGTGGCGTCTATCGACTCATTCCCGATAACGGTAACAAACCTCCCACCTTAACGATCAAAGCCACCGATGGAGTCGAGAAGGGATACTCGATCAACCAAGCCGCCGACCCGGAGGGCGGTAAACTCACCGTCACTTGGTATCTCACCGAAGGCGCCAACGAACGTAACCTCGGCACCGGCTCCAGCCTGGTCATCCCATCCGGAACGTTTGAAGAAATCCGTGCCGTGGCCGAAGACGACAAAGGTGCTAAAACCGTCGCACGCGTTTCTCTAACAGCCGCCAAAGAACAACAAACCCTTGCCCTTGAGATTGAAAAGGTCCCGGCGAAACTCGGCTTCGGCGACACGGTGAATTTCAAAGTCAGCGCCAAGACAAATCCTGACCCAAAACAACTCAAAGTCCGCGCCCGCTACATCCCGCCAACAGGACACGATTCCGGCGGCCCGCAATTCGAAGCCGTCCCTGCCGAACTCGCCAAAGTCAACCAATGCCTCGCCTGCCACCAAGTCGATGCCACTTCCGTTGGCCCTGCTTACTTCGATGTCGCGATCAAATACCGCGATCAAAAAGACGCCGCTGAATATCTGAAAAACAAATTGAAAACCGGTGGCGGTGGTGTCTGGGGTGAAATTCCCATGCCTCCACAAGTCGCACTCAAACCCGCTGATGCGGACAAACTCATCGCAGCCATCCTCGCCTTATCTAACGGAAGCACCCAAACCAGCGGCACACTCCAAGGCACCCTCCAACTCGCTCCACAAAAAGATCTCGAACCCGGCGGCGCATGGGAAATTTCCGCAGAAGCGCCGGGCTACTCCCCATCCAGAACCCGCATCCCGGCGAAGTGATTTACAACTTTGGTTTAGAGTCGCCGATGCATAATCGAACAGCTCCACATGCAAAATAAATTTATAATCTCTTTATTCATTTTAAACTTTTTCATGTGCGCTGCAAACGGGCAGTCACATGAAGAGATCATGAGCAAAGAAGAGATCATTAATTTGATTCCAAAAAGCCATGATTTACTTGATTCGTGGGAACGTGAAAATCTTTTGAAGTTAATTTCTTCAGTGGACCGAGTATATCCGACTCTCTGTGAAGAGCTTTTATTAACAGACAATTCAAGGAGGGCTGGATTTATAATAGCGATACTTGGTAAAACAAAAAACAATAAGTCCGAAGTGCTGAAATGTATCAGAGAATACATGACTAGGCATAAGAACGATAATCCTCAACCTGACTCTATTTTTTCGGGCTTGCTTGTTCTTGGAGATATCGGTGATTCCGAAGACATCGAAATTCTATCCCATTTTTTGAACGTTGGTTTTGACTCAAGCCGTGTAAATGCGGCGCAGGCTATCGAACAGATTCAGAAAAGAGAAGAAGCACGTGTTAAGGCTATTAACCCATCAGATCCAACTACTCTTGTTCGCGCAATCGTACGCGAACTTAAGCACGATCCCAATTCGGCGCCTTTGGAATGGCAGAATATCCCTGGAAAACCCTCTCCAATCTGGACAGTTGAACTAGAGATCGAGCAAGTCTTTCGAGGCGACTCAGCGCTAAAAGGGAAAATGATGATTACAACAACCGCCAATTCGCCAGTAGCGGGAAACTGGAATCACTTGACTCCAAGGCTGAACATCGGTGATAGAGGTATTTGGGCGATCAAACAATATGATGACGGCAGTTTGGGTGAGGTTTATAGTCCATACGTAATCGAAAAAGGGCTTGCGTTGCCCCTCATTGAAGGAAGGGATGATTCATATGGGAAAGTGCTGAAGCGGTTGACGGAAGCAACGGCAACAACTCAGGTCTCAGTCGATCAGCCAACAGCCTCCAATAATACACAAGAGTCGAGTCCCACTGAGGAGCCAATGAATGAACCGACATCATCAAATATGTGGATCATTCTTGTCCTCGTAATACCAGCAGTGTTTGGCCTGCTTTGGTTTGTACTAAAGCGGCGTTCTTAATCGTTTTCATCTCAGACTCAGGTATTTAAGCCATGAGCAAAGCCACTCCAATGATGTTGATTGAATGGAAAGCTAAATGATTATCACTCGCCGCTCGGAAAAATTGCGTCCAACGAAGTCTCTACCCGCTCATCCATCCACTTCTCCAGCGCAACGCGCATCGCTTCGGTCACTTGCGGATATCCGTTAGAAACATCTTCCAAACTGAAATTCTCACCTACTCTTTGAAATAAACCAAAGTGGCGTTTCCCTTCAATCGTTGGCGTGCAGATCAATTTCCATTTTTCAGTCACCAAGCAACGCTGCTTCGCTTCGACCAACGGCTGCTCATACTCTTTCTTCAGCACGAACTGATAATTAAACGCCTCCTCAATATACGTCATCTGATCCATCGGCGGAAGTTTTGGGCGCTCGATGCCTTTCACCCGGAACTGGATAAACGGAAAACCGGTTTCCCCATAAAAAGCCCGACTCTTCGGCGTTTCACTTCCATCTAACCATTTTGAAAAACTCTGACCTTCCCATTTAGAGGGCTTCTCCACTTCCAATAGATCGGCAAGAGTCGGCAAAATATCAATCAGTCGCACTTGCTCAGGAATGGTTCGCGGCTCCGCATTTGGAAGTCGCACGAGCAAG
>JANPJY010000108.1:0-26447 GCA_031425735.1 Akkermansiaceae bacterium
AACGATCCGTCAGGTAAATCCGCAAATCGCGATTTCCTCTATTTAAAATTTCGACCGGCAGTTCCATAGCTAAATTTTGGGGGGTGTTTGTTAAAATTTGAAATTAAAACGCCGCAACTCAAGAAGCGAAGCGACTCATACCCAAGGAGGGGCTGCATCCTGCTGCCCGGCTACCAAGGGATTTATAAAAGAATGGGCAGCAGGATGCAGCCCCTCCTTGTTCTATCACTCATATTACACACAGAATTTCCTTCGCCAATTCCTTCCTACTGAATCAACATCTTCCGCGTGGACGAACTGATTTCCATCCAAGAGGCCGAGTCTCGCATTGCGCGTTCCTGTCAGGTTTTAGGCAAGGAACGCATTGATATGCATGCGGCCATCGGTCGTGTATTGACGGAACCTTTGGTGGCGGATCGGTCCCTGCCGCCGTTTCCCCGAGCGATGATGGATGGAGTCGCGTTTCGCGCAGCGGAAATTTTTTCCTCTGTCCCGCTGAAAATCGCCGGGTTGCACGCGGCAGGCGATCCACCACCGCGCGCCTTGGAAACGGGCGAAGCATGGGAAATCATGACTGGCGCGGCGGTTCCGGATGATTGCGATACCGTGGTTCCTTACGAAGATCTAACAGAATCGATGGCACTGAACGCAAAACCCGAGGTCGGCCAGTTTATCCATGCACGCGGTCACGATGCCGCAGCAGGACAGGTTTTAGTAAACGCAGGATGCCGGATCAGCGCTGCAGAAATCGCTATCGCGGCCAGCGTAGGGAAATCTCAAGTCGAGGTGTTTCGGCTCCCGAAAATCGCAATCATCACCACAGGAGACGAAGCGATCCCTATGAATCAAACTCCAGAGCCATGGCAGATCCGGCGCTCGAACGGGCCAATGCTGGATGCGGCGCTCACACGCTTGGGAAACCCTGCAAGCTTCATCGCGCATGTGAATGACAATCCAGCAGAAGCAGCCGAAGTTATTCGCCACGCGTTGGAATCTTGTGATTTACTTATTCTTTGTGGCGGAATTTCGATGGGGAAAAAAGATTACGTGAGAGAGTTGTTAGAAGAAAAGCTTGGCACTCCAGAATTTCACGGAGTCAAACTCCGACCCGGCAAGCCTTTGGCTTATTGGAAAGGCACACCGCAGGTTTTCGCACTTCCGGGAAATCCCGTTTCCGTGCTTGCGACTTTTACCCGCTTCGTCATTCCGACGCTGATGCAGATTCAAGGTCTAACTTCGTATACACCGCTGCGAATTGCCGTTCAGGAAGTTTCTCCCCTGCCTCATTTTTCGTGGTTACTGCCGGTAGCTCCAGATGGAATTGGAGGAATGTTGCCGCGTCCCCCAAAAAACTCTGGCGATTATGTTTCGATTGCGGGCGCCATCGGAATTGTGGAAGTTCCACCGCAACCCAATTTCACTTCCGCACACACGCTTTCGTTTTATCCTTTTCCCTAAACCGTCTTATGTCGCTCTCGCATATCAATTCGAACAATCAACCCGCCATGGTCGATGTCTCGGCCAAACCCGAAACCGTCCGCCGCGCTGTGGCCGAAGCCCGGGTGACGGTGAACGCAGAGGTCGCTGCTCAATTCGATGGCAAGGATCTCATTTCCAAAAAAGGCCCGGTCTTTCAAACTGCCATCCTCGCCGGTGTGATGGGAGCCAAGCAAACTTCCTCACTCATTCCGCTCTGCCATCCCCTGCCGCTCGACGATTGCAAAATCGACATCCAACTCAAGGGTTTGGAAATCGTTATCCGTTGCACCTGCAAAACCACCGCACGCACCGGCGTTGAAATGGAGGCCCTCACCGGTGCCACTATCGCCGCGCTGACTTTACATGACATGTGCAAAGCTCTCGACCCCGCCATCATCATCCATGGTGTGCGGCTCATCGAAAAAACCGGGGGGAAATCAGACTACCAAGCGAACCCATGAACGCTCTCATCCTCGCAGGCGGCGGCAGCAAGCGCATGGGACGTAATAAATCGCTCATCGAGCGACCCGATGGCAGCCGCCAAATCGATTACATCGCCTCCCTCGCCAAGGAGTTTTGCGATGCTGTTTATGTTTCCCTGAAAGACAACGAATCTATCGCAACGGATCTCCCTATCATCACCGATCTCCGACCCGGTGAAGGTCCGATCGCCGCTTTGGAATCGGCTGCGGCAATTGGCGATGGTCCGCTGCTGGTTTTAGGCTGTGATCTATTTTTGTTAGATAAAGAAACCCTCGCTCACCTGATCGAACAACGCGACCCAAAGGCACAAGCCACCAGCTTCCGCAATCGCATCGACAACCGCGCCGAACCGCTTTGCACAATCTACGAAACCTCCGCCCTCCAACTCGCCGCCAAAGCCCTGAACGACGGCCAACGTTGCGCGAGGCATTTTCTAGAATCGCTCAATCCTCTTTTGCTGGATCTCCCCAACCCCGCCGCGCTCGACAACGCGAACACTCCGCATGAGCTCCAAGAATGTTTCATGAAACTCACCCAGGGCATCGTCCCAAAAAGCGTGAGAGTCATGTATTTCGCCAAACTGCGTGAAGCGCGCGGAGTGAGCGAGGAAATGATCGACACCCTCGCCTGCACCGCTGCCGGCTTGTATGAGGAAATCCGGTTTCGGTATCGGCTGCCATTGGAAATCGATTCGCTACGGGTCGCGATCAACGGCGAGTTCGCCGATTGGAAGACGCTCCTTACACCCTGCGATGACATCGTCTTTATCCCACCCGTAGCCGGAGGCTGATCATGTTTCAAATCACACCTAACATCATCGATCCCGCCTCCATCCGCAATCTTGTCTTGGATCCAGCCGCTGGCGGTTTTTGCTCATTCGAAGGTTGGGTGCGCGACCACCACGAAGGCCGACCCGTTCTCAAACTGGAATACGAGGCCTATCAAGCCCTCGCGGAAAAAGAAGGCACGCGGATTCTTGACGATGCTATGGAGCGCTTCGGAATCCTCCACGCCGCGTGCGTGCATCGGGTCGGTCAGTTAGAGATCGGCGAAATGGCCGTTTGTGTCTGCGTCTCATCCGCCCACCGCGACGCCGCCTTCGAGGCCTGCCGCTGGATTATCGACGAAGTGAAATCACGAGTGCCTATTTGGAAAAAGGAGTTTTTTGCTGATGGCAGCAATGGCTGGGTTAGGTGCGATCATTGTATGGAGAAGGGGGTTTTAATTCCTTGATTAAAGATAGGATCGAAGGAATCAGCATCAAGAATAGGAATTTCCAAGAAAGGAACCGCGATTTCAAAATCGCGTCTGCAACGGCAAGAAGGTTCAGGGAGTTTCGCTCACTAGGTAGCGATTAGAAATCGCGGTTCCTTTCTGGTGATCATCTGGAGCTCGAAATGCGACCACCGACAAGTTGGGGCGCGACTGGAGTCGCGCGGTCCATTTCGCGCGGGATTAAGCGAAGCGGATATTTGATTTACGGGTGTGAATCACCTCATAAGCGATCGCCCATTGAGCGAATGCGGTTAAGCAGAAAGAAAGAGTGAGCAGCGGAATCGGTGGCGAACCAACGAGGATGAAAGTTGGAATGACGGCTCCAGTGATAAACGTGATGATGCGACGTATGCGTGTGGCTTGGCTTGGTAAAGGCTGACGCTGAATATCTGCGAGCCTGAGATTCCTGGTTTCAACGATGAAGAGCAGCCAGCGAATACTGAAACTCAAGATGATGATTTCAAGCGCATGCGGCAACTGCTGCCATTTCCAGAAGATCGCGATCAAGGAACTGCCTAATAGCATGCACGAGATGATTCTGAGAAAACCGAAGTTACGGTAGTTCATTTTCTCAGAAGAACCCACTGCAAAAATCCGACTGATCAAAAATGAAACAGCTAAACAGATCCACAAACTACCTGTCTGGTGCAGTGCAATCGATGGGATCGCCAGCGCGAGCAACAGGAGCGGAATGATCCCAAGTGTGAGATTGGTAGCAACCTGCGACACTGCGATTCGATGATGTGTCGAATCGGTTTTCATATATGGATCAGTGAGAGGCGAGAGCCGTTCCGGCATGCAAATCAACTTCAGCAGTTTCATGAAGATCTGCGACGATCGCTTTCTGGATATGGCTTGGGCGGATGTGTGAAAGCTCGTTGAGGTAGGTTAACAGATGACTGCGAATCTCCTGATAACGTGGATCAGCAAGGACGGCGGCGCGATTGCGCGGGCGCTCAAAAGGAATTTCGAGGATATCCCCTACTTCGGCTTCGGGTCCGTCTGTCATCATCACGACGCGATCGGATAGGAAAATCGCTTCATCGACATCGTGTGTGACCATGAGCGTGGTGAGTTTATTTCGACGCCATAAATCTAACAAAACCTCCTGAATCTCCATTTTCGTGAGCGAGTCGAGCATGCCGAAAGGTTCGTCGAGCAAGAGCATTTTCGGCTGCAGCGCGAAGGCCCGAGCGATACCGACGCGCTGGCGCATGCCTTGGGAGAGTTCGCCCGGAAATTTGTGCATCGCATCGCCGAGTCCGACGACGGTGAGGTAGTATTCAACCAGTTCGCGGCGCTCGGTTTTCGAGGCCGTGAAATAAACTTGGTTCACGCCGAGCATGACGTTTTCAAATGCGGTCATCCACGGCAGCAAACACGGAGATTGAAAGACCACGCCGCGATCGGGGCCGGCTTCGTTCGTTTCACGACCCGAGAGAATCATCGCGCCTTCGGTGGCATCGGTGAGTCCGGCGACCATGGAAAGCACCGTGGATTTTCCACAACCCGAGTGACCGATGAGCGTCACGAATTCGCCGGGGGCGATGTTGAGATTGAAATCTCTAACAACCGTGGTCTTGCCGTAGGCTTTGGAGAGTTTGAAGAGTTCGAGGACAGGTGTCATGCGCGTGAGGATTGGGGGTGGAATGATGCTTTATGAAACCTCGACTTTGATTTCTTCCCGATTGAGCTGAGAACGGCGACGAGGTGCGGGTCGGTCGAAGAGAGAAAAGTTTCTCGGTTTATCGAGGTCCTCGGGAAGGATATCGGGAGCTGCGAGTTTCTTGGTGACAACGGACGCACTGTCTTTCTTCGCGCTTAGCAGGGTATTCGTAAGGTGTATTTTTAGATCTTTGAAACCTGCGGTAGCGAGTATGGTCTTGCGATCACGGGGACGAGCGAGATCGATTTTGATTTCCTCACCGAGAGTGGCGCCGTTTTTTCCAGGAAGCAGTGGAATCACGCGATCGGCGACGAGCAATGCCTCATCGGGATCATTGGTGATCCAAACCACGGTGGTTCGGTTTTTCTGCCAGATGTCAGCGATTTCATCCTGCAAAGTTGCACGTGTGAGTGCGTCGAGTGCGGAGAGCGGTTCGTCTAACAGGAGAATGCGCGGGTTCGCAGCAAGTGTGCGGGCAACGGAAACTCGCTGGCGCATACCGCCGGAAAGCTCGCGCGGGAGTTTGCCAGAAGCTGGCGTGAGTTTCACCATATCGATGTATTCCGCAGCGCGATCGGCACGCTCCTTTTCCGTAAGTTCAGGAAAAATATGATCAACCGCGAGTCGGACGTTTTCAGTGACCGTGAGCCATGGGAGCAGTGAATAGTTTTGAAACACGATCCCACGCTCTGGACCAGGCCCTGTAATTTTTACGCCATCCATTTCCGCCAAGCCTGAGTCAGGCTTGAGAAGCCCAGCGATGAGATTGATCAACGTGCTCTTACCCGAACCGGAGTAACCAATGATGGAAACGAAATCCCCTTCTTCGACGGTGAGATCGATATCGCGGAGGATGGGAATTCCACCAAAGGATTTGTTAGCACTGGTGAGTTGTAAGATGGGTGACATGGGTCGTATGGGTCGTATCAGTCCTATTATTTCATCAAGCTGATCGGAAACGTGCTTCGACCACACTCATCAAACGATCAAGAACGAATCCGATAAGACCGATGGTGAGTATGGATAAAATGATGTGGGAGTAGAGGCTTGCATTATATTGCTGCCAGAGGAAGCCACCGATGCCGGGTTTCCCGATGAGCATTTCTACGGCGACGATGACGAGCCATGCGATGCCAAGTGACAGACGATAGCCCGTAAACATATATGGAAGCGCGGAAGGAATGAGGATTTTAACGAGAGTTTTAAACTTCGAGAGTTTTAAGACCTTCGCTACGTTGAGATAATCCTGCGGTACGGCGCGAACGCCAACTGCGGTATTGAGTACGGCAGGCCACATCGCGCAAATCGCAATCGTGAAAAGCGAAGCTGCATCTGTGGGTCCGAAGATGATGCGTCCAGTGCCATCGGCAATTTTCACGCTACTAAAAAGCACCATGCCCAGCGGCAACCATGCGAGTGGTGAAACAGGACGAAGAATTTGAATGATGGGATCAAAAGCCTTGGTGAAGTTTTTAGAGAGACCGAGCATGAACCCAAGCGGAGTGCCGATGAGGAGAGCGATGGCGTAACCTTGTGCGACTAGTTTGAGAGATAACCATGCAAAGCGGAGGATGCCTTGGTCAAGTTCACCACGCTTCGCAAAGGGCTCAACGATATAGGGTTTGCTGGTATTCCATGCTGCCAACGGTGTGGGGAGGTTTGGTGAAATTCCATGACGCTCGACCTTTGTGGTCATGTCACCAAAACCATCATCGACTTGGGTGGTTTTTTCATGACCTGCAATCACATACCAGCCACCCAAACAAAACAGAATGGCAATGAGAGGAAGGATGATGGAATCGAGTTTGAGTTTTTGAAAAAAGTTCATTAAAGATAACGATTTGTTAGATGAGTGTTTCCTGCAGGCGCCCGGGGGAATGCGCCTGCAGGTATTGTTCGGGGGAGATTAGCCTTTAAGAGTTTTTACAGCGAAAGAGGCGGCGTATGCTTCCATGTCACCAGTAGGATCAAAGGCGACGCCATCGAAGAAAGTATCTTTGTCGTTGCTGGCACCGCCGTGGGCGTAGCCAATTTCCTTCATGGCTTCCTCATAGATGTCGGCGCGCATGACTTGTTTGGCTACACCTTCATAATCTGGAGCGCCTTGCGTAAAGCCCCAGCGGCGAAGCTGAGTGAGCCACCACTTGCCATATTTTAACTGCGGATAGTTACAGTTACGCTCACTAAAGATCATGTAGTTTGGATCACGAACTTTGCGACCATCTCCCATATCATATTTTCCTTGAAGGCGTGGTAGGATGGCTTCTGATGGGCAGTTGATATAGGTGGGAGCGCTGACAATTTTCGCCTGCTCAGGACGATTGTCCATGACATCAAGCCAGACGCTTGCTTCGTGAAGCGCCTTGAGAATCGCTTTAACCGTTTTAGGATTTTTTGCAGCGAACGCCTCAGTGAACGCGCAAACTTTTTCTGGATGATCTTTCCAAATATCCTGGGTGTTAATGGCTGTGAATCCGATATCATCTTTGATGGCTTTGCCGTTCCATGGTTCGCCCACACAGTAACCATTCATTTTTCCGGCCTGCATGTTCGCAACCATTTGTGGCGGCGGGATGGTGATGAGTGAAATATCTGCTCCAGCACCGGCAGCGTCACCAGGATTGATGCCACCAGCGGCCAACCAATAACGCAGCCACATCGCATGAGTGCCTGGTGGGAAGGTCATTGCGAAAGACATTGGAGTGCCTGATGCTTTTGCAGCATCTACGAGTGGTTTCAGCGCTTTTGGATCTGCCGCCACTTTGCCTTTGAGACTATTAGCAAGCGTGATGGCTTGACCATTGCGATTGAGAATCCAAGGCGCAATCATCGGAACTTTCGGGGCACCGCCCAGACCCATGCTTGAAGCGATGGGCATGCCGAGGAGCATGTGCGTGGCTTGGATATCGCCGTTAGCAAGCGAGTCTCGGATGGCGGCCCAGCTAGCACCTTTGGTAACGGTGGAGTTGATGCCGTATTTTTTAAAGAGTCCTTTTTCGTGAGCAATAACGATCGGTGAGCAATCTGTTAGGGCAATGATACCGAAATTGACGTTCGGAGCTTCCGGAGCATCAGATGCAGTTTGCGCTCCAGCCCAACCCGTGGGGAGACCGGAGGAGAGTAAGCCAAGAGCCGAGGTCTTGACAGTTTTAGACAGGAAATTCCTGCGGCTGAGATGAATTGGATCGGACATAGTATTGGTAGTTATTAGGCAACCTTAATTAAGCGGGTTCGGTGCCAAATGTCCTGGTTGAGGTTTTACAGACGGGATGCTGTTTCATCATGAGAATGAGAATGAGTCATACCGATTCAGGCATGGACGAGCTGTTGGGCAGCAGAGAAAATATCCTCACGATGAATGCGGGAAATTGAACCGGCAGTAATTTCAGGAAGAACTCCAATCGCTCGTAATCCCGCCAACTGCCACGAAGCTTTTTCCATGGTCGGGCGGTTCACGGATTCTCCATGAAACAGATGAAACGGGCTGTCGTTGATCGTGTCTTTGCCCGTGACGAAACGTCCGCAGAAACTGTTCCGCAGCAATTCCTCACTCACGCCGATGTAGCGTTTTTGGCTGAGAATGGAAATAAGATCATCTAGGAAACTTTTATCATCGCACATTTTACAAGCCTCCAGAAGCGAGGCTACCAAAGCGATGGTTCTGTCTTTTTGCTCACGCATGAATCGCCCCGATACCATCAATACTTTTTCAGGATGACCGTAGGAAAGATCCGCAGAAGTCACTGGAGACCAGCCGAAACCACCCAGAATCGCAGCGGAGTTCCAGGGTTCACCGACGCAGTAACCATCAATCTGGCCGGCTTTTAAATGTTTCGACATGAGCGGTGGCGGAAGAAAAATAATTTCCACATCCTGGCGCGGATCGAGTCCATGGCGACGCAGCCACGCATGAATGAGAATATGGTGAGAGGAATAACGATGCGGCGTCGCGAGGGTAAGCGGACGCGGTTTTTTCCAATAATGATTGAGGTAAGTTTTCAAACCCTCACCGGATTGAATGATGGCTGGGCTGAGTTCTTTGGATAAGGTGATCGCATTTCCATGGAGGTTTAAAATCATGGGAACGATGACTTCGGATTTTAAATCGCTGAAACCGAGGCCGAGAGCCATTGCGATTCCGGCGATGGATTGCGCTGCATCCAGCTCTCCGTAATACATTTTATCCCGCACGCTGGCCCAGCCAAGTTCTTTGGAAAGTTTCACATGTAGACCGTTGCGCTCGAAAATTCCTGTCTCCATCGCGACTGCGATCGGGGCGCAATCGCTCAGTGGGACGAAGCCCAAGCGGATCGGTGTTTGGCTTCCAGAATCAGAATAAAGGATCTCCATACCTCTCCTATAAGCGTTTCGAGTGCCAAATTTGCAGCTTTGGCATAAACGCTGCTAATTTGGTTCATGCGTTCCTGATGAGCGCGCTTCATCTTGCAATTATGGAATGGGTTCCGGACTTAAGACAACTTAGGGCTTTCGTCGCTGTAGCCGAAGAAGGCAGCTTCACGCTCGCTGCGAAACGAATTTTTGTGACGCAGTCTGCGGTCAGTCACTCACTGCGCACCCTTGAAGAGCAACTCGATTGCAAACTACTGGATCGCTCTGGGAAACGCGTTGTCACCACAGCCGAAGGCGATCTTCTGTTAGTTCGATGCCGTAGGATGCTTCATGAAATCGACCAAGTCAGTATGGACCTCGAAGGCTTGCGGCGTTGGGGACAGACTAGAATTCGGATCGGCGCACCGCATTCGCTTTGCCATTTTCTTATCCCATCTATTTTACGCGAGTTCCGCGATTGCTTTCCGAGATGCGAGCCATCCATCGAGGTCGGTGATAGTGCATTACTCTTGAATCAACTTACCGAGGGAAACCTCGACTTAGTTGTTGGCCTTAAACCACGTGGACGCAGTGAAGAAGGATATCGCCACATGTTTCAGGACAAACTATCCTTCGTCGTCTCCCCTTTTCACCCATGGGCACAAGAAGGCGCGGAAATCGAATCCACTCTCAACGAACAACAGTTCATCATCTACGCGAGGGCGACTGAAACGCATCGCTTGATTGAAAATTGGTTAGATCAAAAAGTTGGCAGCGCGAATAAAAGTTTGGTGCTCGGCGATATGCAGGCGATTAAAGAAATGGCGAAAATTGGCATCGGTGTCGGCATCGTCGCACCATGGGTCGCCGCCCGTGAAATCGAAGACGGCAGCTTGAAAGTCATCGAAATGGAAGGCCCGGCGATCGAGCGTGAATGGGGAGTTTTCCATTCCTCGAAACGCGAGCCTAGTCTTGTCGAAGAGGCATTCATCGGGCTTTGCGAAATGGCGTTTTCAATGATGCCGATTCAGAATTAAAAAATGAGCTCCCGCTGTTTCCAGTGGGAGCTCATGCAATCAACAACCGAACAAAAAATATTCTTTGTTAGAACTCATAGTTCAACTCGACGGTGAGTCGAGTAGTAGTAGGAAGTCCGGCGGCTCCAACGAACGCATCACCTTCGGATTCGAAGTGTGCCAGTTTCGCGATCGCGGTAAACTGATCATTGAATTTCTTGGTGAGCACCGAATCAATTTCCCAGCCGTAGCCCGTGGAGATTTCGTTATCGCCCATGGCGTGTAATGAGTTCGCCCATTTCATTCCCCAGAAAACCGGAAGAGTGTGAGTGACGTAGAGGTTAGAAAGCCCCCGGTGAGTTCCACCAAGCCGACCCGCGATAAATGCATCAGCGAATCCGTTGAACGCATGCACAGTCGCAAGCGGAGTTTTCAATCCGGCATCCAGGTGTTCGAAGCCGAGTGTGACCGATTGTTTACCCACAGCTTTGGTCGCAGTGAGATGAGTATATAGCGCATCTTCAGCACCAGTCGCACCAGCCTTGTCTTGCCATGCGACCTCACCATACAGATCGAGACCAACTGCTTTGCCTTTGGCGCTCACTCCGAAAGTATTGTTATCCCAGCCACCAGAATTTTCAAAATTCATGATGTAAACATAACTGCCAAGAGTAAGTCCTTGGATGCCAGTGTAAGATGCATTGATTAAATGCACGCTCGCAGCGACGTCCTGCACGTTTGGAAAAGCACCATCTGCATCAGAACCGAAGATTCGGTTGATCTGATTGAGATAGGCGTAGTTGAGAGTCAGGTTATCGAGCGATTTGTTAGCAAATGAAATTGCATCAAACGTCTGCTCGTTTTGTCTCCAGCCAACATTTCCAATAAATGCAGCGTTATCGTAAATAAGGCGCTGACGACCAATTTTCGTGACCGTATCAAATCCTTTATACTGAAGGAAAAGCTGGTTGAGCTCATTCGTTTCAGGATCGGCAATGGTGGTGTTCCTTGGATCAAACGGATCAACCCCTACAGCACCACCATGGTAATCGTCGATAGCCGCCTGCGTGAATTCGCCCTCTATCACAGCGCTGAGCCCATTCCATTCCATGGTTTTAAATCCGAGACGCTCCCGGAATGTAAAGGAATGTGACGGATCGAGCCTGTCGACATCTCCGAACTCATAACGAGCACGGATGTTCAAAGTTGGAGTGATCCAATCTTCTTTTACTGAATCCATAGGGATTTCAGGTGAACCCGCGTAAAGAACCGGGGAGGTTATCATCAATAGTGCTGCTTTTAGTTTCATAGTATTGGCAAGGAATAGTTTTGAATTCCGTTGGCATACAAAGCGGAATTCCAGCCAACCCCACAATTTCGCGCATAAGTCATGTGAATTACGTTTCCGTTCAGTATGACAGCGGGTCATCCCCTTTTCGCAGGCTTTACTCGCACATGGCATTCGCAGAGCTTGGAACACATTCATCATGTTAGGAAACTTACCCGAATCGATGGTCCTCATATACATAGGATTGTTTTTCGCAGCCACGCTCTATGCCTCGGTGGGGCACGGTGGTGCGTCGGCTTATCTGGCGGTGATGGGTCTAGCCGGCATGGCACCGACAGAGATGAAACCCATCGCGCTCTCGTTGAACATCGCCGTATCATTACTCGCATTGATCGCTTTTGTCCGTGCTGGGCATTTTCGTGGAACTTTATTCTGGCCGCTAGCCGCCGCTTCAATCCCCGCCGCATTTCTCGGAGGTTGGTTGCAACTCCCCGATCCCATTTTTAAATGGATCCTTGCCGTTGCGCTACTGTTCGGAGCATGGCGCTTGGCTTTCGGGAAAAAATCAGACGACGCGGAAATTCATCCCCCAAACTTCCTCGCACTCATCGGACTAGGAATTGGAATCGGTTTATTGTCCGGCCTGATCGGTATAGGCGGCGGAATTTTCCTTACTCCCCTTTTCATCCTCTTTCACTGGAGTAACTCAAAAACCGCTGCCGCGATCTCCGCCGCATTCATCTTCGTCAATTCCATCTCCGGCCTCGCAGGATTCCTCGTCAAAGGCGGAGAAATCCCCACCCAAACTTCCTATCTCTTCCCCGTGGTTTTGATTGGCGGTATGATCGGCGCACATTGGGGCAGCCGCCGCGCCCAAAACCCCGCGCTAATGCGAGCGCTTGCCTTGATCCTCGTCATCGCTGCTGCGAAGTTTTTGATCGTGTAAAACTAACTGAAATTTACTGATCAAGATTTAAGACAATATTTTCCTGTTTTTTTGCCGCCAATTTTTTCGACAAGCCCAGCATCTAACAGCGGACGAATTACGTCCATCGTGCCTTGTTTCGATAATGATAAAGAATCCCACAATTCAGATGGAGTCATACTTCCATGATCACGCAAGAGTCTAAGCAATTGCTCCTGCTTAGGACGCAATACAAGTTTTTCCTGAGTCTTCACATTGTAAGTCTGCACTCGTAACCACACGTTTTCGAGCGTCTGTCTCACGCCCTCCGCACAATATTCTAACCACTTGGTCAAATCATCTCCCGCTACGCGTACTGCATCCAGCGCAGCGTAATAACTGGGTCTATCCTCCCAATAATACTCATCCACCGAAAAAATATGATGACTATCAAAACCCCGTCGATAGAGCTCCCACAAAGCTAACGCCCGACCTGTCCGCCCGTTACCATCGGCAAAAGGATGAATATCTTCGAAACGATAGTGGAGAATTGCCGAACTCAGCACCGGTGATAACTCTGTGGATTTCTTGTTCCACCACTCCAATAGTTCAAACATCAATCCCGAAACATCCACTGCTGCTGGCGGGAAATGATTACCAACTCGCACCTGAATCGTCCGATAACTACCAGCAGTGCCCTGATCCATCACCGTATCTGCAAGTATCCGATGCAGCTCAAAGATATCCACATGCCGTATCGATTTTTTGGTCGCGTGGTTTTCTACATAACGTAAGCCAGCAAAATAGTTCAATACCTCGCGGCTTGAACGAACGTCCGTAGCAACAAGATCACGACCTTCTTCCAAAGCACGCACTTGTGCTAGGGTCAATGGGTTGCCTTCAATAGCAGTCGAAGCATGCACGTTGCGTGTCCGTGTATCTTTCTGTAATGCGGGAATCCACGATAACTCCACCGCAGCTCCTTGGATCCGCTCCCGCAATGCAGAAATCTCCTCTACTAGGGAAAGGAGACGAGGACTGATCGTAAACTGGGGTTCGTAGGACATCTGGAATAAGTCAACTATAAGTCCAGTTATTAGTCAAGTTGCGATATTTAGAAGAAAGTTAAAATGAAAATTCCTAGCTTCCGGCACGGAGCGAAGAATGGTGCGCGCGACAGGACTCGAACCTGAACAGGGTTTCCCCTACTAGAACCTGAATCTAGCGCGTCTACCAATTCCGCCACGCGCGCACATTATTGACCTTTCGGTCGGGCGGGAAAACAAACATGCGGCTGGAAACTTGGCAATCACCATTTTTTCCGTGGCTTGGAATTCCCGAAAACGTTTTCAATCCGACGCACCACCGGTTTTTCACCCTCGGAAACCTCCACCTCGATCACATCGAACCGCCACGGCACCTCCCGCGTTCCGAGCCGCCGCAACCATTCGTTTGCCCCGCGTTGAATGAGCGCCTGCTTCTTGCGATTCACCGCCGCCAGGCCCCGCATCATCGCATCCTTCTGGCGGGTTTTTACTTCCGTAAACAAAATCTGCTCCCCATCACTTGCCACGATATCGACCTCCCCGCCCTTCCTGCCTTTGAAATTTCTGGCGAGCACTTTGCAGTTTTTCGAGCGCAACCAATCGACCGCGACTCTCTCTCCGTATTCGCCCGTCCATTTTCGCGCGCCCGATGGTCCACTGTTAGAGTGGTAGGGAGAGTTGAGATATCGGCTGAAACGACCAACGATGATAGCGACAAGGCCCATAATTTTTAATTGCTTCGAGGTGCTCCCGTGTGCCGTAACCTTGATGGCGTTCGAAACCGTAGAGGGGGAATTCTGCGGCGATCATTTCCATAATCCGGTCCCTTGTCACCTTCGCAATCACACTTGCCGCAGCAATCGAACACGACAGCCCATCGCCTTTCACCAACGCCTCATGCGGGAGCGATAAACCTTTCACAGGAAGACCATCGATCAGCGCAATATCGGGCTTCACTTTCAAAGCCTCCAGCGCCAAGCCCATTGCTCGATGCGTCGCTCGTAAAATATTGATTCGATCGATCTCATCCGCCTCAACCGTCGCGACCGCCCATATCACCTCGGGATTTCCCGTGATTTCATCATAAAGCGCATCCCGTTTTTTCTTCGAGAGCTTTTTAGAATCGTCGAGCAACGCGCACGAAAACTTCCTTGGTAAAATTACCGCCGCCGCCGCCACCGGCCCAGCCAAGGGCCCACGCCCCGCCTCATCCACACCCGCAACTTTCACAAAGCCACGCGAAACCAGCCCATCCTCATATAAAAAATCCGGCATAACGACGACGCACTTCAATCCATTACTTCCCCCATATCAAAGACATAATGAGCCCCCATCTTGTGTCTTATGTCTCCAAGTCTAGCGTCTCCCCTAATTGTTTTATTGCGAAAGCCTTCTCCCTCCTCATAAATCATCCCCGTAACGCAGGTCATAACGCCTTTTCTCTCATGCCAAAATCGCCATCTCATTCATCGATCACCGCGCCGCTCGATCCGGGTTTCAAGCCCGCGATCCTTTTCAATCGCGAGTATCAAAAAAATCTACTCATCTCAAAAAATGGCGTCCCGCTGATCTTAGGCTTGGAACGCGAAAACGGCCTGATCTCTCGCTTCGAAACTCTCGTCTCCCCGACCGCCGATCCGACCACTCTCTTCTATGTCGAGCGACTCGTGAAATTTCTCATCTGGTCGCGCGGCGGTTGGAAACTCCACTTCGGCGGTCCTGCAGCAATCGGCGAAGCCATCCGAAAAATTTACTCCACCCGCGGCGCACGCAAGTTCGATTGCAAAATGATGGCGCTCGCTTACGGACGCGATTTCGAAGTATTCCTAACAGATGCCAAAAAAGTTCCTGCTGCGAAAGACATGGAGATCCCGGCAGGTGGTCACCTCAGCGGATGCCGTATCGGTTTCGATCTTGGCGCGAGCGATTACAAAGTCTCCGCCGTGATCGATGGCGAGGCCGTGTTCACTGCGGAAACTCCGTGGGATCCGAAAAACCAGAGCAATCCGGAATACCATTACCATCACCTCTCATCAGCCCTGCATCGCGCAGCTGCGTGCATGCCTCGCGTCGATGCGATCGGAGGCAGCTCCGCCGGCATCATCGTCGATAACGAAATCCGTGTCGCTTCCCTGCTCCGCTCGATTCCAAAAAAACACTACGCCACCGCCGCAGCCGTTTTCAAACGCATCGCCAAAGAATGGAACGTTCCCTTCGTCACCATGAATGACGGCGATGTCACCGCTCTGGCTGGCGCGTTGTCGCTCAAACAAAAAGGCATGTTAGGTGTCGCCATGGGTTCCAGTGAAGCGGTCGGCTTCATGGATAAACGCGGGCGCATCCTCGGTTGGCTCAATGAGCTCGCCTTCGCTCCCGTCGATTACAACACCAAAGCCCCCGCCGATGAATGGTCGGGCGACTTCGGGGTCGGCGCATTGTATTTTTCCCAACAAGCCGTCAACAAACTCTTACCCGCCGCGAAGATCAAACTTCCCACCAACATGGGACTTCCCGAGCGTCTCGTCGAAGTCCAGAAACTCATGCTCGCGGGCGACGAACGGGCTGCGAAAATTTACGAAACCATCGGCGTTTATCTCGGCTACACCATCCCGCATTATCTCGATTTCTATGATTTCGACCACATGCTCATCCTCGGCCGCGTCACCACCGGCGAGGGCGGCGATATTGTTTTGAAGAAAGCAGCGGAAGTCATGAAACAAGACTTCCCGAAATGTGCAGCGCGGATTCAAATACACGTGCCCGATGAAAAAACGCGTCGGGTCGGCCAAGCCGTTGCGGCTGCCAGCCTTCCAAAACTGAAAAAATAAACTCATGCGGCTGCACCATCCCACAGCGGAAATTTTCATCCCCGACCAAGCACCCCTCTCGGAGGCTTTGGAGCGCATCACTCACCTCGGCATCGGCGCCCATCAAGACGACCTCGAATTCATGGCGTTTCACGGCATCCTGAAATGCTTCGCCAGCAATGATCTCTGGTTCGGCGGCGTCACTTGTTCCGATGGTGCAGGCAGTTCCCGCACCGGTCCTTACGTCGCTTGCAGCGATACGGAAATGATTTCCATCCGCCGCAAGGAACAAAACACCGCAGCCATGATCGGAAATTACGGCGCGATGTTTCAACTCGATCATCCCAGCCGCACGATCAAATCCCCTTCCGATACCTCACTGAAAGAGGATCTGTTAGAAATTCTCAGCGCCACTCAGCCCGAGGTAGTTTACACTCACAATCCCGCCGATAAACACGATACTCACATCGGTGTCACCATCGCCGCCATCCAAGCCATGCGCGAGCTTCCCCAAGACCAACGCCCCAGCCAAGTCATCGGCTGCGAGGTCTGGCGCAATCTCGATTGGCTGCCCGACGATGAAAAAATCCTCATGGATGTTAGTGGCCGCGACAACCTCGCCGCAGCCATCAATGGCGTGTTCGATTCACAAATTGCTGGCGGAAAACGCTACGATCTTGCCATCATTGGCCGACGCGCCGCAAACGCCACGTTCTTTGATTCACATTCCACCGATGCCGCCACGCAGGTCATTTTCGGAATCGATCTCACCCCACTCATCGCCGATCCCACCACCGACATCCCCGATTTCATCTGCTCCTTGATCGAACGTTTCCAAAACGACGTCAGACAGAAAATCACTCAGAAACTTGGCTAACATTTATGGAAATCATCATTCAGGAAACCTCACAGGATGCAGCTAACGCCGCTGCATCCATCATCGCAAAATTATTGAATGATAAACCGAACGCCGTGCTCGGCCTCGCTACCGGCAGCACCCCCTTGCCACTCTATCAGCGCCTGATCGAACTCAAACTCGACTGGAGCCAAGTCATCACCTTCAACCTCGACGAATACATCGGCCTGCCGCGCGATCACTCCCAGACCTACCACACCTTCATGTGGGAAAACCTTTTCAAACACACCAACATCAACCCCGCCAACGTCTTCATCCCCGATGGCAACGCGGCCGACATTCCGAAATTCTGCGCGGATTACGAAGCTCTCATCAAATCCAAAGGCGGAATCGACATCCAAGTGTTAGGCATCGGTTCAGATGGCCACATCGGCTTCAACGAACCTACCTCATCCCTCGCCTCCCGCACACGGATCAAAACCCTCACCCAACAAACCATCAAAGACAACGCACGGTTCTTTGGCAGTGAGGAAGAAATCCCCCACCACGTCATCACCATGGGAATCGGCACCATCATGGAAGCCCGCCAAAACATCTTGTTAGCATTCGGAGAAAACAAAGCCCAAGCCATCGCCGAAGCCGTCGAAGGCCCCATCCAGGCCGTCAACCCAGCCACCATCCTCCAAATGCACCCGAACGCAAAATTCTTTCTAGATACGAAAGCCGCATCGCTATTGAAACGAAAAGAATATTACAACTGGGTATATTCTAACAAACCAGAGTGGCAGAAATTCTGATTACGGATGGCGGTCGTTTTATCAAAACGACCCTACCATGAACCGCGAATCGGTAGGGTCATTTTGATAAAATGACCGCTCTAATGAGGCTTGATTCAAAGGAAAAAAAAACCACCAGAATCAAGGTGAATAAGTAACCGAATATCACAGATGACCAAAATGAGATAGGTGCTTTTTCGCGCGAGCAATCGCCAAACTCCATAAAAAATTCGCCTTTCTTAAGAGCTCCTGTCGTCCCTAAAAAAGTAAACCCAGCCGCCGGAAATAACATATATTCACCCGGAAGAGAGGTCGCGAATAATCGCTCAGCGCTAATAGCCGCCACGATATACAAGGCAGTAACTCCGAATGAACAAAAAGCCGCAATTTCCCAGTTATTGTAACGTCTTGTCTTAGCTCGGCTTTTTCTCTTGGGCATACTCTAATTAATTCTCAGTATTCAATTTGTCTGTCCCTTTGAATGTAAATTCAACAAAGAACGTTATCGCCTGCTGTCACTGGCGGCTTGTTCGCTGTTAGTTTTCTGTTTCCCGAGCTCTTGTATTGAATAGCCGATTGGCCAAGCTGCCGAAATTAAAATAGCCAATAAGACCATGAATGAATCCATAATAAATAATCCGGGGCGTTCAGAAAACCTGTAAGAGGTGGAAGACCGCTGCATGAATCCTGTCCGAATCGCGTGAATTCCGACTGAGAGAAATCCACCGCCAACCAGCCCACAGATAACTGCACCCGGCATTATTGACCAGAATGAAAGACCGGACTGCCAGCCCCATATACCGGAGAGAAGCGTCAATAACTCGAATCCGAACATGAAAGATGCGACACGACGAAATGTGGGTCGTGGCGAACTATTCTCATGTGGTAGGCGAAAACGTGTCATGATAAATTCTTCATCGAACAGATTTGCTTATTCGACCGGTCGGATTTCAGAAATGCTCACTGACCCGTCGATGAGAACGGTAAAAGGCGACCCAATTTCTTGGATCTCATTCATACAGAATTAGTAACCTCCAGCATTCCAGCCAGCCAAGCCCAAAAAGCCTATTCCCCCTATCTCTCCCTCCCCAACTACGCCCGAATCCCCCCAATTTTTAAGATTGCCAAACCCCTCCCGCACTTCCAGTCTCCTCCTGTTGACACGACGGTCGACCGCCTCGGGATCTCTCCATGGCTGTCACTTAAGCACTCGTTCCCATGTCTTAACCCTTCTTCACAGATAGGTCGTTTGAATGGGAAACAACCCTGCTGAACCCGTTTACTTCTAAGCACTCCCCGTGTTTTCCAAATCACCGGTGCGTCCACCCCATTTCATTTTTCCCTGTGGTTATCAAACCCACCCCAATTCTCTTCTCCAACTATTTACCGAATGAGCAAGAATAGCACCGACGATCTCTACGATCCCCCAGCAGCTGCCCGTAAACCCGCCGCCAAGAAAGCGGCAAAGAAAGCAGCCAAAAAAGTAGCCGTGAAAAAGGTTTCTGCCAAAAAAGTAGCAGCTAAAAAAGCCGCGAAGAAGGCTGTCGCTAAACCTAAAGCTGAAGCTCCAGCGGAACCTAAAATTTCCCAAGCCGCACCAGCTCCCGAGCCGAAAATCCAAGCCAAGCCGCTCGAACCCATCGCTGCGCCGAAACTTATCGAAGCACCCGTTCTTTCCGCACCGCCAGCGCCATCCGCGCCGCCAAGCCAGCCAGCCGAATCCCGCGACACACCAAGAATCGGTCGCGTTCCCGGAGGCGGCCCGACCCAAGCTCCCCCTCACCACGCACCCCGCGATGGCGATTCCAATCATTCCTCTCCGCAACGCGAATCGCGTTCCAAAAAACGCCGCGACAAACGCAAACGCCGCCGTGACAATTTTGGCGATAATGGAAATCGCAACCCCAACGAAAGTCCTCAACGCCCAGAGCGAAACGATCATTCACAACGCAACGATAGAAACGATTGGAGCGAGCGCCAACCTTTGGAAGATCGCTCACCCACCGTCCTCACCGGCCCCATCCTCGATGTCAGCGGCATTCTCGAAATGACCCCAAAAGGTTTTGGATTCCTCCGCTTGTCCGAGACCAACTACGAGCAAGCCAAACTGGACGTCTACGTTTCCGCAGAATTGATCCGCAACCATTCCCTGCGTCACGGTCAGTGGATCATCGGTAAACATCAGGAAAGCAACCGCGGACCACAGCTCGTCGAGATCACCACGGTCAACGACATGGCTCCCGATGCCGCTGCGAAACTTCCACACTTCGACGAACTCAAAGCGATCAACCCAACCAAGCGCATCGCTTTTGAAACCACCGCAGATCGCTACACCACTCGCGTGGTCGATATCGTCGCTCCAGTTGGACGCGGTCAGCGCGGCCTCATCGTTTCTCCTCCGCGTTCCGGAAAAACCACGCTCCTGCTTCACATGGCAGAAGCGATTCGTGAAAAATACGACGAGCAAATCCATCTCATGATTCTTCTCGTCGATGAGCGACCCGAGGAAGTCACCGAGTTCCGCCGCGCTTTGCCGGGGGCGGAAATTTACGCTTCATCCAACGACGAAGCCACACGCAACCACACCCGCATCGCCGAGCTCGCGATCGAACGCGCCAAGCGCCTCGTCGAAGCCGGAAAAGATGTGTTTCTTCTCATGGACTCCATCACTCGTCTCGCCCGCGCCTACAACGGTGCGATGAGCAGCGGCGGAGGAAAAAACAACCGCAACCGCGCCACTGGATCCGGCGGTATCACCATCGGTGCTCTCGAAGTTCCACGTCGCCTCTTCGCCGCCGCACGCAACACCCGCGAAGCTGGATCTCTAACCATTCTCGCCACCGCGCTGATCCAAACCAACTCCCGCGCCGACGAAGCCATTTTCATGGAATTCAAAGGCACCGGAAACATGGAACTCGTGCTCGATCGAAAAATCGCCGAGTCCTACGTTTATCCCGCGGTCGATATTTTCAAATCCGGCACCCGCCGCGAGGAACTACTCCTCGCCGAGCACATGCTGCATAAAATCCATCTCATCCGTCGTGGTCTCTCAGGTCATCGCCCCTACGAGGCCATGGAGCGCTTGCTCTACTTCGTGAAGAAATTCCCGAACAACCCGCAGATGTTGTTAGAAATTAAAGGCTAATACTGGAGAGCCGGTCGCGGACCAGCTGAACCCATCCAGCAAGCTTGCATTCATCACTATTGCTATTTTTTCACCGATCACTTCCATGTCCCACACACTCTTCGTCGAAAAAAAATCTACCTTTGCTAATGAGGCCAGACACCTCCTTCACGATCTGCGCGAATCCCTCAACCTACACAACTTAGCATCCCTCCGTCTGCTCAATCGCTACGATGTCGAAGGTGTTTCTGCAGAAGAATTTTCTCAAGCCGCCTCCACGATCCTTTCCGAACCACAAACTGATCTCATCAGCCGCGAGCTTCAAATCTCCCCCGATGAAATTGCATTCGCCTACGCCTACCTCCCCGGCCAGTTCGACCAACGCGCCGATTCCGCCGCGCAGTGCATCCAGATCCTCACCGGGAAAGACAAGCCCAACGTCAGCGCCTCACAGATCATCATTCTGAAAGGCAAGCTCACCGACGCACAAGTTTCCGAAATCAAATCCTACGTCATCAATGCAGTCGACTCCCATGAAGTCGTGGCGGCGGATTTCATCCGCCCAGCCAAAATTACACCTCCTTCCGACATAGAAATTCTCCATACTTTCCTAACAGACACCCCCGCAAAAATCCGCAAAGCCATGTCCCTCGCCATGTCAGAGGCGGACATCGCGTTCACTCAGGATTATTTCAAAAACCAAGAAGGTCGCCCCCCCACCCTCACGGAAATCCGCATGCTCGACACCTATTGGTCCGATCACTGCCGCCACACCACTTTCCTAACAGCTATCGATGACATCAAGTTCGGCGAAGGCTCCGAACTAATCGAAGAAACCTACCAAATCTACCGCGACGTCCGTAAAAAACTCAACCGCGACGACCGCCCCGTCACCCTGATGGACATCGCCCTCATCGGCATGCGCGAACTCAAAGCCTCCGGCGAACTAGACAACCTAGAAGTCTCCGAAGAAATCAACGCCGCCTCCATCGTCGTAAAAATCCAAATTTCAAATCTCAAATCTCAAAATTCCACCTCTGCGACCCTTCCCGACCTCTGCGCCTCTGCGGTGAAAACCGAAGAATGGCTCATCCAATTCAAGAATGAAACCCATAACCACCCAACCGAGATAGAACCTTTCGGCGGTGCTGCCACTTGTTTGGGCGGCTGCATACGCGATCCCCTTTCGGGTCGTTCTTACGTTTACCAAGCGATGCGAGTCACCGGCGCAGCAAATCCTCTAACACCCTTTTTCGAAACTCTTCCCGGCAAACTTCCGCAGAAAAAAATCTGCCAGATCGCCGCGAAAGGTTACTCATCCTACGGCAACCAAATCGGCCTTGCCACTGGTCAGGTTGCGGAAGTTTACCATCCTGGCTACGTTGCCAAACGCCTTGAAATCGGGGCCGTGGTTGCAGCAGCTCCACGCTCCAATGTTTTCCGCGGCAGCCCGGCTCCCGGCGATGTCATTCTCCTCATTGGCGGCCGCACCGGCAGAGACGGAGTCGGCGGCGCCACCGGATCTTCCAAAGAACACACCGATACCGCTTTAGAAAATTCCGCAGAAGTCCAGAAAGGCGATGCGCCAACCGAACGCAAAATCCAACGCCTGTTCCGCAATTCAGAGCTCACTCGCAAAATCAAAATCTGTAACGACTTCGGCGCAGGTGGTGTCTCGGTCGCAATCGGCGAAATTGCTCCTTCACTCGTCATCAACCTAGATGCCGTTCCAAAAAAATACGACGGACTCGATGGCACCGAACTCGCCATTTCCGAATCCCAAGAACGCATGGCAGTTTGCGTCGATCCTTCGGAAATCGATTTCTTCATCCGCGAAGCCGACAAAGAAAACCTCGAATGCGTCCACGTCGCCGACGTCACCGATTCCGGTCGCCTAATCATGCACTGGCGCGGCAAAGAAATCGTCAACCTGAGCAGAGCCTTCCTAGACACCAACGGCGTCCAACAATCCGCTAAAGTCCACGTGGCGGCGGATTGCATCCGCCCAGCCCAACTAATTCCTGCATCTCTAGCCGATCACTTACGCTCCCTCAACATCGCCTCCCAAAAAGGTCTCGGTGAAATGTTTGACGGCTCCGTCGGTGCCAACACCGTCCTCTGGCCATTCGGTGGTTCCCAGCAACTCACCCCGCCCGATGCGATGGTCGCCAAGCTTCCCCTGTTAGAAGGCGAAACCGACGCCGCGACTTTCATGGCATGGGGCTTCGATCCCTACCTTTCCGAGCAATCCCCTTTCCACGGTGCTGCGTATGCCGTCACGGAATCCGTCTGCAAAGCCGTCGCCGCCGGTGCTCGCCTCAGCGACATCCGCCTCACCCTCCAGGAATATTTCCCTCGCCTCGGCGAAGATCCAAAACGTTGGGGACTTCCCTTCGCTGCATTGTTAGGTGCGTTCCGCGCCCAACACGAACTCCGCCTCGCAGCGATCGGTGGAAAAGATTCCATGTCAGGATCGTTCAACGAACTCGATGTGCCCCCGACTCTCGTTTCCTTCGCCCTCGCGCCAGGGCTCGCTTCACTAGCGCTATCGCCAGAGTTCAAGAAAACCGATTCCACCGTTTCTCTTCTAATAACTCCTATCCTTCCAAACGGCCTACCCGATTTCGAAGTCCTCAAACAAATCGCCGAGTCGCTTCACGAACTCAACAAAGCCGGAAAAATCCTAGCCCTCCACCACGTTGGCGCGGCGGGTGTTGCTGCAGCCCTTACAAAAATGTGCTTAGGCAACCACATCGGCGTGGCGGCGGATTGCATCCGCCAAGCCAATCCTATCAACCCTTTCAGTCCCGCCTATTTTTCCTTCCTCATCGAACACGTGGCGTCGGAATGCATCCCCAACGCCACCATCATCGGCCAAACCACCGCAGATCCCACTCTCACCATCGAAGGAAAAGCCCATTCTCTAACCGATCTCCAAGCCGCCTGGCAATCCACTCTAGAGCCGATCTACCCAACCAAGCCGGAACAATCCAAGATAAGTCCTATAGGATCTATAAGACCTATAAGACCTATTTCTTCATCCACTGGTCACCGATCACTGATCACTCGTCACTCAAAACCGAAGGTCCTAATCCCCGCCTTCCCCGGTACTAACTCCGAATACGATTCCGCTCGCGCCTTCCAACGCGTCGGTGCTGAAACCCACATCGAAGTCTTCCGCAACCTTTCTGCCAAACACATCGAGCAATCGATCCATGCGCTTGCCGAGCAAATCAAAACCTCTCAGATCCTTTTTGTCCCGGGTGGATTCTCCGCAGGAGATGAACCCGATGGTTCCGCGAAATTCATCGCCACCATCCTACGCAACCCACGCGTCGCCGATGCAATTGCAGATCTCCTCGAAAACCGCGATGGTTTGATTCTCGGAATTTGCAACGGCTTCCAAGCCCTCATCAAAACCGGCCTCGCCACTCACGGCAAAGTCATCGCTACGGACACAGAATCGGCCACGCTCGTGCACAACGACATCTCGCGCCACATCTCTCAATACGTCCAGACCCGCATCATCAACAACTCATCACCTTGGCTCTCTAACCAAGAAATCGGCACAATCCATACCGTCCCCGTTTCCCATGGCGAAGGCAAATTCTACGCCCCTCAGGACGTGATCGATACCTTGGCCGCGAGCGGACAAATCGCCACTCAATACTGCGACCCCGAAGGCAACCCGACGATGCAGCATCCGTTCAACCCGAACGGCTCGCTCTCCGCCATCGAAGGCATCACCTCGCCGTGCGGCCGCGTGTTCGGAAAAATGGCCCACTCCGAGCGTTTTTCCCATAACGTCGCGAAAAATATCCCCGGAACCAAGATCCAGCCAATCTTTGCGGCAGGCGTGAATTACTTCCAGTGAGCTTCTTAATAGCTTAACTTCCTAAATATAAACGGAGAGAACTGAGCCAGCGGAGAAAACGGAGGAGTTTTGCACTTCGCTTTCGATTTTTGAAGTTGGTTGAGGTGATGAGAAAATTGAGATTTCTATCCTCCGTTTGTTCCGCGATCTCCGTCTCCTCCGTTTGAATCTCGCCCGCACCACCCTCACTGATCTGAGCAAATATCACTATTGGCACAATTTATGCTTCATTTTCAGCGACTGTGTGACTAACTTCGCGTAGGCAATTAAACGCCCTGCCAAATGGCCGAAGCTTCACTCTACCAGTCACTCTCACAGTCTCAGACTCTCGCGCCGCAAATGCGTAAGAGCTTGGAGATTTTGCAGGCGAGTACTCTGGAGCTCTCACAGCTTCTACGCCAAGCCTTGGAAACGAATCCAACCTTGGAGGACATCACGGAAATCGAGTCGCTCGACCAAGAATCGCCGGATGCAGATGATCCCGATTCTCTGGAATATTTAAACGAAACTGAGGATGACTGGCGGGATCGGTCCATTCTCGACGGTCGCAGCAATCAGTGGACCCAAGAAGATGAGGAACGCCGCCAGCGGCTATACGACAATATCGTCGCGCCGGAGAGCCTGCAACAACACCTCCAACAGCAACTCGATCTCGCACTCATCGAACCCGCCATCCGCGCTGCCGCTCAGGAAATTTTAGGTTACATCAATGAACGTGGATTTCTGGATGACCCGATTGATGTCATTGCATCCAAATCGAACTCATTGCTGAAAAATCTCAAAACCGCGCTGAAACTCATCCAAACCTTCGATCCCGCAGGTGTGGGAGCTTCAGGCATTCCCGAGGCATTACTTATTCAACTTGAGCGCGCTTCCGGTCAGGAAACTGTCGAATACAAAATTGTTAGAGATCACCTTGAAGATCTCGCACGCAAACGCTATCCGCAAATCGCGAAGGCGCTGAGCGTCACGATCGACCGCGTGACGGATGCCGCAGCTAACATCGGCCGTCTCGCCCCCAACCCCGGCGGCGATTTCGAACCGACAGGAAACCCTTACATTCTTCCCGATGTGATCATCGAAAGGAACGATGATGGCAAATGGTCGGCTCGTCTAACAGGTGAGCATTTGCCAGCCCTGCGCATCAACGACTTTTACAAAGACATGATTGGAAAATCTGGCGTGGATGCAAAAGCACGTGCGTTTCTCCGCGATCAGATCCGCGATGGCCGTAGCTTGATTCGTTCGATTTCACTCCGCCAAGAAACCATCCTCGCGATCTCTCACAAGCTCATCGATCAACAAACCGAATTCTTAGAAAAAGGCCCGCGTCACTTGCGACCCTTGACGATGAACAACATCGCCGATGAATTGCAGCTCCATGCCACCACCGTCTCACGAGCTGTCGCAGGAAAATATATCCTCACCCCGCAGGGCTTAATGGAAATGCGTGCATTCTTCGCCACGGGATACCAAACCGAAGGCGGCAGCGAAGTATCTAACGCTGGAGTCCGTGAAGCCATC
>JANPJY010000109.1:0-30976 GCA_031425735.1 Akkermansiaceae bacterium
ATGGATTGATCCCACACCATAAGATGAAACCCCACCTCGGCACGGCGCGGAGGCAGCTTGAAAAACACCGGGAGATTGACCAGATCTACCGTGTAGAGCCTGTCCAACGGGTGCTCCCTGTGGGCGGAGAGCCAGTCGAGGTGCTCGGAACTGTGATGGAACGACGGCACATGGGATTCAGGAAAAGGCGAAATCGAGCGCGGCAAAGACTACAATCATTCCACCTTCTGCGACCTCATCATCACCGGCCTCATCGGTCTCCGACCCCGCGCTGACAACCAAATTGAAATCAACCCGCTTATCCCTTCCGAGAAATGGGATTATTTCTGCCTCGATCAAATCCCCTACCACGGAAAACTCCTGACCATCCTCTACGACAAGACGGGAAAAAATACAACAAAGGCATAGGTCTGCGTGTATACGCGAACGGGAAAGAGATCGAATCTTCTGCGACTTTACAAAAGCTTTTCGCACCGCTGGCTGAATAAATCGCAAATGTATGAGGAATAGGATTTATTTGAGGGACAGGAATGTCCCTTCTCCTAAGTGGGGTTTACTGAATGGCCAATTGCGCATTCCACTTACTGACCATGCGCATCATGGATGATTCGGTGGTAAGGGTTTTGACTTCGTCCGGTTTCACCCAGCGCAGATCGTGCGATTCATCGCTCACGATGTAATTCGTATCGCCATTCGCACGCAGGACATAACGCACATCGTAATGCAAATGCGCCGGGTCACCTTTGCGCTCGGGAATGAGATGGATATCGATATCGAAAATGCCTACGCCAACCGGCGAGAAATCTGTTAGGCCGGATTCTTCTTCCGCTTCTTTCATCGCCACGGCGAGCACATCGCATTCGCCATCGGCGTGTCCACCCAACTGCAGCCATCTATCTAATTTCCGATGATGCGTGAGCAAGACTTCGTCGCCTTCCGCGTTCACCACCCATGCGGATCCTGTGATGTGACCGACCGCTAACGAACGCTCGAAACAACGGCTATCCGATTTCACGAAGTTTGTGAAATCACGGATCACATCTGTCTCTTCTGGATGACGCGTGGCGTATTCAGAGAGTTGGTTGAGAAGTGATTGTCGGTGCACGCGGCGGATGATGTGCGGGGATCTTAAAAAAGCAAGCCGCCCTAGGAAAAACCTAGGACGGCTTGTGAATTCTTAAATGGCATGGCTGATATAAGCCGCCGCCACGATTATTTTTTCTTAGCAACAACCTTCGATTGCTTTTCAGCAATGGCGGCTTGTGCTGCGGCGAGGCGAGCGACCGGCACGCGGTAAGGCGAGCAGGAAACGTAGGCGAGGCCGAGTTTATGGCAGAAGGTAACGGAGTCTGGATCGCCACCGTGTTCACCGCAGATACCGAGTTTGATACCTGGTTTGGCTTTACGGCCTTTTTCCACAGCGATTTCCATCAACTGGCCAACACCGGTGGTGTCGAGCGAGGCGAATGGATTTTTCGGATAGATATCGTTTTCTTGATAGCTGTTGAGGAAGGAGCCCATGTCGTCGCGGCTGACGCCGAGTGCGGTTTGGGTGAGGTCGTTGGTTCCGAAGGAGAAGAACTCTGCGTGTTTGGCGATTTCATCTGCGGTAACGCAACCACGTGGGACTTCGATCATGGTGCCGACGAGGTAGTCAAACTTGACTCCTTTAGCGGCTTTGACCTCTGCGGCAACGCGGTGGATGATTTCAACTTGAAGCTCAAGCTCACGTGCGTAACCGACGAGAGGGACCATGACTTCAGGCTTCACTTTGATGCCTTTTTTCACGCACTCAGCAGCTGCTTCGAAGATGGCTTGTGCCTGCATCTCAGCGATTTCCGGATAGGAAATCGCAAGGCGGCAACCGCGGTGACCGAGCATTGGGTTGAACTCGTGCAGATCATGAACGCGCTGCATGATTTCTTCCACTTTCACGCCGAGCTTCTTCGCAAGATCGAGCTGCTGCTCTTTGCTGTGAGGAAGGAATTCGTGGAGTGGTGGATCCAGAAGACGGATGGTCGCTGGTTTGCCTTCGAGTGCTTTGAAGATGCCGAAGAAATCTTTGCGCTGATGCGGAAGGAGTTTCTTGAGGGCTTTCTTACGATTCACTTCGGTGGTCGCGAGGATCATTTCACGCATGGCGTCGATACGGTCACCTTCGAAGAACATGTGCTCGGTGCGGGTGAGGCCGATGCCTTCTGCGCCGAACGCGATGGCGTTCTTCACTTGTTCTGGAGTGTCAGCATTGGTGCGGACGCCCATGCGGGTGGCCTTGGCGCACCAGTCCATGAGAAGAACGAAGTTTTTGTATTTCTCGGTGATCTGCGATGACTTCTTGTTGAAGATGAGACCGGTGATGATTTCGGAAGGCTCGGTGGCGAGCTCGCCTGCGTAGACGGTGCCTGCGGTTCCATCGATGGAGAGGTAATCGCCTTCTTTGAAAGTCTTGCCACCTGCTTTGACGGTTTTCTTGTCGTAATCGACTTCGACTCCCGATGCGCCGCAGACGCAAACTTTGCCCATCTGACGGGCAACCAGAGCGGCGTGTGAGGAAACACCACCACGTGAGGTGAGGATACCTTCCGCAGCGATCATGCCGCGAAGATCTTCCGGCGAGGTCTCAACACGAACGAGGAGAACTTTCTCACCGCGATGTGAAGCTGCCTCAGCGCGATCCGCATTGAGGTAGATTTTTCCAGAAGCAGCACCAGGACCAGCAGGGAGACCTTTGGCGATAATGGTCGCCTTCTTGGTCTCAGCGATGTCGAAGACAGGTGCGAGAAGTGCATCGAGCTGATCGGCTGGGTTGCGCATGACGGCAGTTTCCCAATCGATGAGTTTTTCTTTCACCATGTCTGCTGCGAACTTCAGAGCAGCAGCGGCGGTGCGCTTGCCGTTACGAGTTTGAAGCATGAAAAGTTTACCTTCTTGGATGGTGAACTCAACGTCCTGCACATCGCGGAAATGTTTCTCAAGAATGGTGCGAACTTTCATCAGATCTTTGAATGCGCCTGGAAGAGCTTTCGCCATTCCTGCAACTGCATCTGGAGTACGAACACCTGCGACCACGTCTTCGCCCTGAGCGTTAACGAGGAACTCACCGTAGAGAACGTTTTCACCGTTCGCTGGGTTACGTGTGAAAGCAACGCCGGAACCGGAGTTCGATCCAGTGTTTCCGAAGACCATGGCTTGAACGTTAACTGCGGTGCCCCATGCGGCTGGGATACCATACTTGCGGCGATAAACGATCGCGCGGTCATTCATCCATGAGCTGAACACGGCGCCAGCTGCTCCTTCGAGCTGCTCCCATGGATCTTCCGGGAAGCCACGACCCGTGCGGTCTTTGACGAGTTTTTTGAAAAGAGCAACCATCGCCTTGTTGTCTTCAGCAGTTAGATCGGAATCGACGATGTCTTTTCCATACTTGTTGTGCTTGTAGGACTCGATCGCGTGCTCAAATGGCTCGTGATCTTCGGTTGGAAGTTTTTGAACGCCGAGGACGACGTCGCCATACATCTGAATGAAGCGACGATAGCAATCCCATGCGAAGCGCTCGTTTTTGGTGGCTTTGGAAAGTGCTTCAACGGTCTTGTCGTTGAGGCCGAGGTTGAGGACGGTGTCCATCATGCCGGGCATCGAGTCACGAGCACCGGAACGAACTGCGAGAAGGAGTGGGAACCCTTTTGAGTCACCGAATTTATAGCCCATGATTTTTTCCATGTTGGCAACACCTGCTTCCATCTGCGAACGCAGAACTTTCGGATAGGTTTTCTTATGATCGTAGTAGTAAGTGCAGACTTCGGTAGTGATGGTGAAGCCTGCTGGAACTGGAAGACCGATGAGGGTCATCTCTGCAAGGTTTGCACCTTTACCTCCGAGGAGTTCTTTCATTTTGCCGTGTCCATCGGCTTTACCTGCGCCCCAGGTGTAGACGTATTTGGTTTCTTTGACGGAGGATTTCTTTGCGGCGGATTTCTTCGCGGCCGGTTTTTTAGCTACAGGCTTCTTCTTAGTTGGCATCGTATTTTTATTATCTGGTTGGATGGCGCACCGTGAGAAAGTGATAAGACGGGTAAGTCCCAGATGTCCCCGGCGCGGGGCCGCAGGCTATCAGCAGATGCCTTGCTGTCAATCGGCCAATTACCTGTGAATAGGAATTCAGAGGCTCATTTGGTAAGCCTGAAAAATCAGACCTGGCACCAAGAAACACGCGCTGGTGAGAATTTTAATATCGCAGATTTGAAATCGATAAAAGGTGCGGTTCAAAACTTGAAGCAGCGCGGCTCCCGTCAGGATGCAGTAAAAAAACGGACGGGTTGCTTGGGAATCTGCCTGAACCGCGAAAACCAAGGCAAAAGCGCCTACTAAAGTTAACGGCAACGAAATCTGCCATTCATCAGGATAACGACTTCCTTCATTTTTTTTGGCCAGCATCCAATGATCGACAGCTGTCGAAGCAATGGTGCAGAGCAGGGCGAAGCAGATGAATTCCCGCGAAAGCAAAAGCTCATAGATTGTCAGGTTAGGCAGGTAAACATGCGCCATAACGGAAATTCCAAACGCAAATGCCACCCCCGCCAAGAGATGTTTGGGATAAGAAATATATCCTTCTGGAGCTGAGGAAAAATTCTCTATGGCAAAATACGCAATGACAAAGACCCCCAACAATAGAAGTCGGACGTAAATCGACATTGGAAAGTTCAGGATAATCAGAACCAGTGAAATGACTCCTGCGCCAATCAAAGAAGGAATCAGCCGTTTACGCATTTCTTGAAGTGGATCTTGTGGATCAGTGATCAGCGCGCTTCTCAAAAGTTTTGCCGCAATTCGTAAAGCCCATACCATCAAACCGAGTGCTACGTAAGCCTCCCACGGATGGTAGTTGACTCGCCATGTCTTCGCAAAAAGAAATAGCCACAATACCGCGATCAGCGGGGCGTCGAATCCCAGCAGATAGACGTATCGCCACCACGGCTTACGAAGTTCTTCCACGGCGGGAAGTTTCCAGTGAAAGGACTTAAACGCAAGAACTGATCTTCATCAGGCAGCTATGCGGACCAACGGAGGAATCGGCGCGCCCATAGCTTCCGCGGTCGCTCTCAACAATTCCATTTCAGAATCATCAACCTTTCCATCATCCATCACCACTAACGAGCAAAGGCGAAGAATCTGCTGTTTCACCAAAGGCGTCGAAGCATCCATTTTGCTCAATGCTTCCGCCACATGGCCGAGCCCAACCTCTGTTTGATAAGGTTCACGGCCTGTATGTTCGCGATATTCCAGGAAAGCTTTGCCTAAGACGCCTTCCCCGCCGGAAACTCTTCCGAAGGCTGATAAAAGATTCATCACCTCAATTTCGATCTCTGCAAGTTTACGGAATTTGATCGACGGAACCGGAACCATGCCCGTCCCAATTTCCACATGCCTGCGGATCACTTGTTGCAACATAAACTCAAACATCTCCACTTGGCCGTCCGCTTCGATGAGTTCTTGGGTTAAGCTGACAAAATCCCCCGCCTCCTGCGCATCCATTCTCCGCAACCAAACTAGCGACAGATCGACCATCGCTAGTTTTTCAATCGAGCTCTTTTGCGCCATTTTTTCACACCAGCCGATAACTGATCCGACATTTAGCTCATCAAACCCACGCGCCCTGAGAATATTTCCAGCCAGTTGAAACCCTTCTTGGTTTGCCGCTATCAGCAAACCTAACAAAAGATACTTCGCTTGATCCTTGGAAAATTCTTGCCCGTCTTGCTCTAATGCAAGACCACTGCGGATCGATTCACCCACATGACTATCCATGCGTGCATCGTTTCCGAAAATCTCTGGACGATCACTCGCCGCGATTTGCTCAACTTGCCCAGCGAAGCCCATCGTGCCGTTGAACTCCTGATCACTATCCAAAATTTGCGCCTCTAACATTTGTCCATTCCAATGCGGATCAATCGCTTTAATGCGTTGATCCAAAGGCGGATGCGTTGCCATGACTGAATTCAAACTACTGCCCGCGAAAAACATATGCCGCGCTTCTGTGGCCGCCGGAGCCATGATGCGACCATGCTCGGAAAATCCTCCGATCTTTTTCAATGCTCCCGCAATCCCATCCGGCAATCGCGTGAACTGCACTGCCGAAGCATCTGCCAAAAACTCACGTTGCCGCGAGATCGCTGCTTGAATCATACGCGCAAAAAGAACGCCAACCGATCCCACCAGCCACACCGCTAGTCCAGCCAAGATCAGCGCCAAAATTAGACCTCCAGCTTTTGAATCCCGTGAACCGCGGAAATGCCGAACCGATTGAAAAATAACTCGTCCAAGCATCGAGAGCATCACCAAGCCGAAAATCCATCCCATCAAGCGCATGTTAAGTTTCATGTCTCCATTTAGAATGTGACTAAATTCATGCGCGACGACTCCTTGCAGTTCCGCACGATCCAACCGTTCTAACGTCCCCCGCGTCACTCCGATCACCGCATTCGCTGGATCCGTTCCCGCTGCAAACGCGTTAATCCCGGGCTCTTCATCCATAATCCAGACCTCGGGAATCGGCACGCCGGAAGCAATTGACATTTCCTCTACGACATTCAGCAGACGTCGCTCGTAATGATCTCTCGTATTCTGCTCAATCGGCCTACCTCCGAGACTTTCCGCAACGACTTTTCCACCAGCGGAAAGCTGTGAGGTTTTCGAAACACTCCCGATAACAATCACAGTACCCACCACGCCTGCGATGACTAAAAAGAGTTCAAGATTCCACCAACTCAGGGCTGGCGTATAAGTTGTTAGATTATTACTGTCCGTGTAACCTGCACCATAGTGCAAAGCTACGGTGGCGAGAACATACATCACCAAGATCACACCTAGCACAGCTAAAGCGAACCACCAAACCAGCAAGCGGCTCGATTTTCTAGCACGTTCTTGTGCCTCGAAAAAGTTCATCGATGTGAGATGGGTGACGGAGTTCAGAATTGAACCTTAGGAGCTACACGTTCGACTTCGGCTTCAATCTCGAACAACGCGGCTTCTTGGAAAGAGAACATACCCGCGATGATGTTGTTAGGAAAAACCTCACGCTTGTTATTAAACGCAAGAACCGAGTCGTTGTATGCTTGGCGTGCGAAGGCGACTTTGTTTTCCGTAGTCGTCAACTCCTCTGTAAGCTGCATCATGTTCTGATTCGCTTTGAGATCTGGATAAGCCTCAGACACTGCGAATAAGCGACCCAGCATTCCACCTAGTCCAGCCTCTGCATGGCCGAGTTGGCTCAGCGCTGCAGGATCACCTGGGTTGGCCGCTGCTGCAACGCGTGCATCGGATGCTGAGTTTCTTGCTGCGATGACGGCTTCTAATGTTTCACGCTCATGACCCATGTATGCCTTCGCGGTTTCGACCAAGTTTGGGATCAAATCATAGCGCCGTTTCAACTGCACATCGATCTGCGAGAATGCATTTTTGTATAAGTTACGCAGCCTCACGAGGCCGTTGTAAATAGCCACGACGAATATACCGAAGACAGCCAGTAACCCGACGACGACAACTAGAATAACAATAATAAGCAAACCTGAGGTCATAATAATGTAATATTTAATGCACCCGAAAACCGATGGCTATTTTAAAATGAGAATAATTTAGTTGCGTCCACGCCCACGTCCACGGCCTCCACCACCCCACATCGACTGACCATTCAAGAGACGCTCTTTCATTTCTGCAGGAATCGATTCGTTTGAATTGATGTAATCAGATGCAGCCGCCTTATCTTCTTGCATCCAACGTGCAGCAAGAACTCCCGTTGCACGACTGCGATCTCCTTCATTGCTGATCATTCCCACCACTTCGACAAGCTGTGCTGGCGGAGTGCTGCGATTACTCCAAATATAACTTTCTGCGGCACGGTCTTTTACCTCAGGTGATGTTTGTGTCTTTATGAAATTTAATGCAGCAGCTGAATCCGTAGCAGCCCAAATTGGCATCACTTCACGCATCGATTCACGCTTCGCTTGATCATCGAGTGTGTTCAACCACTTCATTGAGCCTTGTACATCAGTTCTTGCATAATTTTTAGCAACCAGCGGCACCACATCCGCACGTGCTTCGAGATCGGTCATTTTGACAAGTTCAGTTGCGGCCAATGCAGGATTACTCGTAGCAAGGCCTTCGATCGCAGCTGACATGGCGCTTGCACGTTGGCTTTCAGGCAAGCTAGCCACCCATGCAACGGCTTCATTGAAGTCTTTTTGTGCCCATTGTTTGGCGATGCTCTCGTATGCCTGACCACGAGCCTCCTCAGCCATTCCACTGACCATATTTGCCGCCTTCATCGGATCAGATTTCGCGACCTCGGAAATCACTGTACTCATTGCTGCCGAGCTATTGTTAGACAATCCACTCGCCCATGCCAACGCCGCTGCAGGATCTTGTTTAGCCCACTCCCCGGCAATAATTTCTGTCGGACCTTGATTGGCCATGCCGCCACGTCCACCCATCATGTTCATCATCGCAAACTGAGAGGGATTTTCCGTGTAAAATTTTGCCGCATTCACTGGATCTGTGCTTGCCCAGCCCTGCAAAACCGTTGGCCTAACCATCGCACCTCCAAATCCCATGGTATCGGTGTAAGCCATCGCTGCGATTGGATCCACTTCCGCCCATTTTCCGAAAAGTAAGACACCAGCTAGAATGCGCTCATTGAAAGGTAATGCATCTAGTTTATCTGCCTCAGCAGAAAACTCACCCGGTCCTAAATTGGAGTAGAAATCTAACAATGATTGTACTCGGTTGCTCTGGCCGGGCTGACGATAGATTTCATCCAAGCTCCGAGCTTTCTTGTCATTCTTGGATCCGCGAGGCGAATCCAAGTTCGCACGATCAGATTTGCTCGTCCGCATGGATGCTTCAATGGCTGCGGTCTCCGATTCGGTGGCGTCTCCTGATTTTCCAATTCCAAAACCCACACCCAGACCAATCGCCAGCGCGGCACCTGGAATCAAAAAAGACGTTTTCATATAATGCACGCAAAACCCCGCTCCGTTTTGAAAGTTGCGCAGAGAGTTCCGGTGGCCGAAAACAAAAAAGCCGCATCGTTGGATGCGGCTTTTTGTAAAACTGAACTGAAAGGCAGATTAGCGTTTCGAGAACTGGAAGCGGGCGCGAGCACCTGGCTGACCTGGCTTCTTGCGCTCTTTCATACGTGGGTCACGTGTCAGGAAACCTTGTGGCTTCACCAAACCGCGGTTAGCTGGGTCGACTTTGGTAAGGGCGCGGGAAATCGCATGGCGGATCGCAATGGCTTGTGCGTTCTTGCCACCACCTTTGACGATGACTTGGACGTCAAACTTGTTGACCATGTTCACCACTTGGAAAGGGGCGATAACGGCGTTTTGAAGATCGATTGTTGGGAAGTATTCTTCGAAAGTGAGACCGTTGATGGTCATTTCTCCGGAACCTTCGGTAACCCGTGCGTGGGCAACAGCGGTTTTACGGCGTCCGGTGGAACTATGAGTGACAGTAGCTGGCATAATATAGAAAATTTAAAAGTTAGCGAACTTCGTGGGCGACAGGTTGCTGTGCTTCGTGTGGGTGGGATGGACCAGCGTAAACTTTCAGTTTGCCGAATTGTGCACGACCGAGGCGGGTTTTAGGGATCATTCCCCAAACGGCACGCTCAACCATCATGGTTGGACGACGCTCGCGGAGTTTGTGAGGAGTTTCGACTTTTTTGCCGCCAACGTAACCGGTGAAACGGGTGTAAATCTTTTCAGTCTCTTTATTTCCACTCAGCACGCACTGGTCGGCATTGATCACGACGACGAAATCGCCAGTGTCAACGTGGGTGGTGAAAATTGGCTTGTTCTTGCCACGCAGTAAACGTGCAGCTTCAACGGCGACTTGGCCGAGAACTTTGCCTTTAGCGTCGATCACATACCATTTGCGTTCGACTTCGTGTGGCTTAGCGGAAAATGTTTTCATTTCGATGTAATAGAGGAAACTTCGTAGAGGCTTGAGACTGCCCCCAACTGAAGGGGCGCGAAAACTAGGCAGCGGGTTGCGACCTGTCAATCGGGAAATCTTGAGAATTTTCTAAAACTTTTTACTCCCCCTTGAAAACTCCTATTTAAAAGAATCTGCCGTTTACAAAATTTCTCTCGCCCAAGCCTCCCAAGCCGCCCAATCTCCGCGCCATATGCTCAAAGCAGGAATTGTAGGTCTACCAAACGTCGGAAAATCCACCCTTTTTAACGCGGTTACACGCACTCGTAAGGCGGAGGCGGCGAATTATCCGTTCTGCACGATCGATCCAAACGTCGGCATCGTGATGGTTCCTGACGAACGCCTCGCCGTGCTTTCCAAAATCTCTGGGTCCCAGAAACTCGTCCCGACCGCCATCGAGTTCGTCGATATTGCAGGCCTTGTCGCCGGTGCTTCCGAAGGCGCCGGCCTCGGTAACAAATTCCTCGCCAACATCCGCGAGACTGATGCGATCGTCCAGGTCGTCCGTTGTTTCCAAAACGATGACATCATCCACGAGCTTGGCTCGGTTGATCCAATCCGCGACATCGAGATCATCAACGCCGAGCTCATCCTCGCTGATATGAGTGCTCTTGAAAAACGCCGCCACACTCGTGAGAAAAAAGCCAAAGGTGGCGACAAGGAGTCGAAAAAAGAAGTCGAGCTCATTGACATCATCATGCCTCACCTCGATCAGGGTAAACCTGCTTTGACGATTGATTTCTCGGAAGACGACCTCGAGATCGTGAAAGGATTTTTCCTTCTCTCATCCAAGCGCACGATCTATGCCTGCAACGTTGCCGAAGACGAACTGGCATCCGCCGTTGTCAATCCTGACTCGCATACAGAGGTAGCCAAAGTTCGTAAGTTCGCCGCCGAACATTCCGGTGCAGAAGCGGTTGTGATCTCCGCCCGGATCGAAGAAGAACTTTCCGATTTATCTCATGAAGAAGCTAATGAATTCCTCGCCGATATGGGCGTGAAAGATTCCGGAGTCTCCAGCCTGATCCGCGGAGTTTATCATCTGCTTGGTCTTCGCACTTATCTCACCACTGGCGTTCAGGAAACCCGAGCATGGACCATCACTCAAGGTGACAAAGCTCCAGCTGCTGCCGGAGTCATTCACACCGATTTCGAACGCGGATTCATCGCCGCAGAGATTGTTCACTATGACGACCTCGTTGCTGCTGGGACGAAATCCGCAGCGAAAACTGCGGGAAAAGTTCGCATCGAAGGCAAAGAATACGTCGTTAAAGACGGCGATGTAATCGAGTTCCGCTTCAACGTCTGATTGGAGCTTTTCTTACTCGGCTTTATCTGCGGACTTAGCGCCTGAGTTTTTGATGAAATCCTCTTTGTTGACCATGCCTTTCAGCAAGGTATCGCCTGTGTCTTTTTTATGGCGCATATTGGCTCCGTAGACGAAGGCAATGATAACGGCGATAATAGCAAATACGTAAAAACCGAAATTGAAGTCCACTTTTATCGTAACGGCTTTATCGTCTGTAGATTCCTTTACTTTTTTGGGCTTGGCCTTGCTCTTTTTAATGGGTGGGAGTTCTGGCAGCCCATCGCCTTCATCTAGATCCAACTGATCGATTGGATCAATCTGATCATCTACTTTAACCAAGTTCGGAAGTTGATTTTGGGGGAGTAATGGAAGCACAGGAGGCGTCTCAACTTGGAGAATAGGAGGAGTAGGCGTTTCGACCGGACGTACCTCGGAAGCCAACTCGGCCTGTTCTTCTTCGCTGAGTGTAAAGTTAAACTCTACATCTCCAAGTTTCACCAACATTCCCGAGCTCAAATCCAAAGTCTGATGGCGACTGCCGTTGAACTTGATTCCGTTGGTCGATCCCATGTCGATCAAATGATAGCCGCCCTTCACACGACGCATTTCTGAGTGCTTGCCGGAAACTGAGCCGCAACCGACAATGATGTCATTTTCTTCACCGCGTCCAATTGTAACCACCTCCCGAAACAGATCAAAACGATAAGGTTGTGGGGTGCTTTCGGGGACGGTGATAGTGACTCGTGGCATAATATTTTTATGTGACGGGAAAATTAATAATTCACATTTTAGGAATATGCAGCTGTAAATTCCGCCTGTAATCAAAATTCTTTCCAGTTGCCAGCCAAGCACGCATCTGCTTCCTTTCTCACCGCTATGTCAAATGCTACCAACGTCCTCTCCACTGGAATTGAAATCATCGGCTCCATTCGTTTTTCGAATGACATGATCATTGATGGAAAAGTCGAAGGTGAAATCACTTCGGACAAAGGCAAAGTCACCATCGGCGAGAATGCCCAAATCAAAGGCGACATCACGGCTGGCGAAGTTAAAGTTTTCGGTAAAATTGAAGGTAAAATCACCTCTCACCGCTGCGAACTGAAAGATAAGTCCAAAATCACGGGCGATATCAAATCCAAGGTGTTTTCCATGGAAGAAGGTGCTCAGCTGACGGGTCGCACAGAAATCGGAGGTTAATCAACTCTCAGTCCACTGTTAGCGCAAATCTCTCGATTTCGAGACATTTGCCAGTTGTAGGATCGACCGCCACGATTACTCCACACATTTTCACTGCACCTTTTGCGATGGGAAAACGTGTAGGCATTCCGGTTTTAAAACGCCATACCACCGACTCCACGCAGCGACCGAGAACCGATTCCTCGGGACCGCACATTCCAGCATCTGTCAGATATCCCGTTCCACCGGGGAAAATCGTTTCGTCTGCCGTTTGCACATGAGTATGGGTGCCGACCACTAGAGTCACTTTCCCATCTAACATCCGACCCATTGCAATTTTTTCCGAGGTCGTCTCCGCATGGAAATCGAGAACGATAACATTCACTCCCAGCTCTTTTAAGCGGTCGACTTCATTTTCCACGGCGATGAAAGGATTATCCAAGGGTGGTTGAATGAAACTCCTGCCCTGTGCTTGGATCACACCGACTTTGCATTTTCCCGTTTCCAATATCACGCTGCCATTTCCTGGAGTCCCGTCTGGATAATTGATGGGCCGGAGCAAGCGCGGCTCGCCTGGAAAATAATCTACAATTTCCTGCTGATCCCAAACATGATCCCCCGTGGTAATCACAGCTGCACCAGCACGCAGTAGATCGATGCTGATCTTCGCAGTGATCCCCTTTCCTCCCGCCGCGTTCTCGCCATTCACGATCACGAAATCGATCTGATGCTGCGCACGAATCTCCGCCAAGTTTTGAATGACTGCCTGACGACCCGGTTCGCCTACAATATCACCTAAAAATAATATTCGAATGGGTTCTGCGGTTTCTGTCTCGCTCATCAGAAACTAGTTGTTCGTGATTCAACCTTTCAGACAACCCAAAACATTCAGAAGTGTTAATTCTTTGGAAACGGCGCGGTTCGGAATCGCTCATGCTGAAAACGAATCATATCCTCAAAAGGAGCAAAACAAACCGAGCGTTGAGACCACTCCAACGCAGCCTTTCGGTCACCTTGGGCAAATTTCAGCTCTGCCATCGTATCCAAATACGCAGCTTGTTCCGGCGACGCATTGATAGCCTCTGTCAAATGTTTCTCCGCTTCCGCGAGTTTCATACCAGCACGCGAAGCAAACCAAGCAGCGGTGTTCCGGGAATTATGGGATTTAGGAAATTTTTTGATCACACCATCCATCAGATTCCAAGATTCTGAAAACCATGTTTCCAATTCTTTCTTTAATCCCGCCTCTCTCAGGGCTGGGAAAAAATCATCCGCTAAAACTCCATCGGGCATGAAATCATGATGAATGGATTTCAAAATTTTCAACGCCTCGTCTCTCTTTTCAGGCAGGATCGACATTGCCCGCGCCAGATCGGCATTCATTCGAGCTTTCGCTAATTCCGGAAACGAACCTTCACCATATTGCTGGCAGGCGTAAATATGCACAATCGCCTCGTGACAAGATGCTGCAACTTTCCAGTTTCTGCTCCGAACGTTCTGTTCGGCGGATTTGATCAAGGCTACTAAAAACTCACCGTCCGCTGGATCGGATTCTATGGCAGCACGGCGGAACCACATATCGGCCCGCTCAAAATCACCTCCATAGACATAATAACCACCAACACGCATCGAGCTGGGTGCCGATCCCATTGCTAATTTATCCGCTAAATCATCATGCACGCGTGCCTGATCTTCCATCCCACCACGGCGTAAAGTCGCTGCCATTTGAGCATGGATTTCCGGTGAAGGATGGATTTCTCCTTGATTCATATTCGCAAGGATTTCCGCAGCTTCCTTCCATCTGCCCGCAGCACTGAGGTAAACGTCGATCGAGCCCCATTTCGCAGAAGCACGCTCTTCCTTATCCAGCAAATCCCAGGCTTTGAGAGTGTTCAGCACATCTTGTTGCATGATGCAAAGGCCCATGATTCGCATCACATATTTCATTTTCAGCTCTTTGTTTTTCTCTTCATCAACTAGCTTCCACAAACGATTCATCCAACTGACACGTAACTTCCCGGGATTCGAGCTGCGCTGAAATATTGCGAGCATCACCTCAAGGACTTCACGGTTTTTTAGTTTAGGATCGATCTCTCGAATCCAAAGCAACCATTCCGTCACATTTTCTTCCTCACCCAGAGCAGCAGAAAATACTTCTCCCCAACGATCTTGGTCTTCTCCCGCCCATTTTGAAACCTGCTCAAGTGTGTATAGCGGTGCTCCCTCAGCACCATTGAAGAATCCTGTAATTAAATCCAAAAACTGGCTCGGATCTTTATTCTGCATGTCAACCAGATGCTTGGAATAAGCTTCATCAAGTTCCTTATCCAAACCCCTTCTTTCCATAAAACCGGCTACGATTATCAAATTGGTGACAGGCGTATCTATGTCATCGCCTTTTTTGATCTCATCAAACTGCGCTTTCACCCAACTACCGTAATCCGGCTTCGCTGGATCCATTCCCAATACCTCTAAAGCTTCGCTGATTTCCTCTCGAGAAATATAATAGCGAAATCCCAATATCGGATTTTGCTTCATCTGAATTTTTTGGACTGATGCGAACTCACCCAGAGAGGCTAAAGAACTCATTGCCTGAATCTTCTGCATCCGGTTGTTGGTTTTCAGTATTTTTTGGAGTGGCTCAAAATCACTGTCATGAACCGCCTCACCTCGCCAACGTTTGATTGCAATCTTAATATACGCTTCTTGGGCACGCTGCGCGTTACGACCGGGGACATTATTTTGCTCCAACCACATCACTGGATCACCTTGAAGCACTTTCAAACCAGCTAACATTCGCAACTGTTTCGTTTCAGCCACATGTGCTACCGCACCATCCAAATCTCCTTTTGCACGGAGCAAATATCCCTTCCATTCTTCCGGCTTCACACTCTGCGGTGGATTCAAGTTTGCGAGTTGTTGATCCAGTTGACCACTGCTGCGATACAAACAAGCCAGTGCCATCAATTCCCCATGCATGGAAGGTGCCATACGCAATAACTCGATCGCCAAAGCTAAATCATTTTTCACAATGGCTTCTCTTGCGGCATACAGAGCCACATCCTGAACAGCCGCTACCAAGTCTTTCTGCACCTCCGCACTCTCCATCGAGTAAAGCTTCAGTAACTGAAAATAAGCTTTTTCATCCTTCAACTCACTGAGGATATTGAGCTTCTGCTTAGGAGGTGTTTTGCGATAAGTTTTAATCAAAGAAAGAATTTTTTCGGGCGTATCTTTTGTGATTTTTAACTCCACATTATCTATCGCTTCCTTAGCGCGCATCGCCACCTCTGGATCTGTTGATAATACCGCCTCACGCAACGCTGGCATCGCTGTCGCCCCCAGCTTCCACAATTCTTGGGAAGCATTTTCACGTTCCTGAAAAGATTCTGAGGCAAGATCTTTGATCCACTTTTCTGCACCCACACTCTCGAGCTCAGATCGTGCTGGAACAGTTAATAAAAACTGGCTGATCAGGTGAATCGAAAGAGCGACGAGGGATGCTTTCATGCGAATATATTCGTGAACAACTAACCAGATTATTCAAGCCCTGGAAGAAAAAGATAACCGCTGTGCCGTCCTTGGAGCTATGAGCCACGTTCCGTTTGCTCAACAAGTGGGTTCGTCCAAAGGGTTGCATGTCTTCCTAAGAAGGCATGACAATGGCCAATCAGATAATGATCCCGTATTTTAATACATCGGTCCGGGCATGCTTCCAAAACAGTCGAACACAGCAGTAGACGGCGAAGCTATCGCAGACCGGCATTTGCGCAAAGAAAATTTCAGGAAACTCTCAGGAAATATTTTCCACGCAGATCACAGCTTGCAACCTTTTCAGCCTTCTCTCATCTTCACCCCGTGTCCCATACCGCCGAGAAATCCTTTGAACTCATCAAATCCGCCCACGAGCGCCAACGCCTCGCGCACGCTTTCTTGATCACCGGAGCTCTCGGCAGCGGCAAAGAACAACTCGCGTCCCGCCTCATTTCGCTCGTCAATGGATCATCCGATAGCGGCGGCATGGATCTTTTCGGCGAACCCACCGAAGAAAAAATTCTCCCGCTAGATGATCAAGAAAATGGCTGGGTGCGCATTCTCCGCCCTCGCTCGAAAAGCCGCCAGATCTCCGTCGATGACATCCGCGATCTCGAACGCACGCTCCAACTCGCCGCTCCTTCCGGTGAAACCAAAGTCGGCGTCATCGTCGATGCCGATCGCATGAACGAAAAAGCCGAGAACGCTTTCCTGAAAACTTTGGAAGAGCCACCAGACCGCACGTTGCTCATGCTTCTGACCACCAAACCCCAGCGTTTGTTGCCAACGATTCTCTCTCGCTGCTTTCAGGTAAAACTCCTCGGAGGCCGGAGCCTCGATCTCGATGGCGGCGAAGAACTCGTTGCCGCGCTCAACCAAGTCGCCAAAAAAGGTTTCGGAAATCCCATCGCCGCCCTCCACCTCAAAGCCGTGTTCACCGACTTCCTCGCTGAGAAAAAATCCGAGGTCGAAGCCGCCGCAAAAGCCGCCGCAAAAGAAGAATCCGCCGCATATAAAGACGCCACCGATGGCACCTGGCTCAAAGCCCGCGAAGATTTCCATGATGCCGCCGCCCAAGCCGATTACCTCGAAGCTCGAGGTCGCTACCTCGATGTCATCCTCGCGTGGCTCGCCGATATCATTCGCATCAAAAACAACGCCGGCGGACTGGATTTCCCCGACTCCGCTCCCCTCCTCAAAACCATCGCCGATTCCGAGAGCATCCTCAAAATCAGCCAACGCCTAGAGTCGCTTGAACGCCTGCGCCAAACCCTCGAAACCAACGCCTCTGAACCACTCGCCCTCGAAGTCGGTTTCTTGAAAACCTTCGGCTAAACCCTGCATACCTAGTGAATTTCTTTATAACAGGCACAGATACCGGCGTCGGCAAAACTTATATCACCAAGCTCTTGGTCGAGTCGCTTCGCGCCGAGGGAAAAAATGCCGTCGGCTTCAAACCCATTTCCTGCGGCGATCGCGATGACGCAGCCATCCTCGCCGCCGCTTCAGGAAACCTCCCGCTCGACGAAGTCAACCCGCTGCATTTTTCATCCGGAGTCGCTCCATACGTCGCCGCTCTGTTAGAAAATAAAACCATCAACCCCGCCGAGATCCTCGCCTCTTACCAAACGATCTCGGGGAAACATGACCCCGTCATCGTCGAAGGCGCAGGCGGTTGGGAAGTGCCGATCACGGAAACCTATTTCGTCTCAGACCTCGCCAAAGACCTTAACCTCCCCGTCATCCTCGTCGCCGCGAACCGACTCGGCGCGCTCAATCACATCCTCCTCACCCTCGCCGCCATCGAAGCCAAAGGCCTGAAATGCGCAGGCATCATCCTCAACCAACTCGAAGATGAATTGGACACCCCGATGATCACCAACAAAGGCATCATCGAATCCCTAACAAACGTCCCACTCCTCGACCACATCATCCACGGCCAAGACTTTCTCTCCCCAGAACTCATGGACGTCTTACATGAGGTTTAAAGTTTAAAATTTAAAGTTTCCCAACATGCCCGCTAAAAACTTCCACGTCCGCCAAGCCGCCGTCTCCGCCCTCCGCGCATGGGCCAAAGGCCACGATTACGCGGAAACTTTGGTCGATCGCCACGCCCAGCGTCGCATGCTTTCCTCATCCGATCGCGGACTCCTCCAAGCCATACTCTTCGGCGTTCTCCGTCACCGTCGCGTTCTCGATCACTGGATCGGCAAACTCCGCCAGGGCAAACTCGACGCCGATACCCGCGACATTCTACGCGTCGGCCTCTGCCAGATCCTCATCCTCAACATCCCCGATCACGCCGCCGTCAACGAAACCGTCGAAGCCGGAAAAACCAGCGTCCGCCCACTCATCAATGCCGTATTACGCAAAGCCATCACCGACCGCAAACGACTGCTCGAACAACTCGATGACCTTTCCACCCCAGTTCTCCACTCCCATCCCGACTGGCTCTACAACCGCTGGCGCAAATCATTTGGAAAAGCCAAAGCCCTCGCCATCATGGAGTGGAACAACCAACCCGCTGAAACGTATTTCCGACTCAATCCCCTCATCCCAACCGATGCCGAGATCCCCGGAACTCCCTGCGAGCACGCACCGGACTACTTTTTGTTAGACGGAAAAATCCCCACCAAACTTTTAGCTGAAGGGAACCTCTATATCCAAGACCCCGCCACTCGCCATTGCGTCGAACTCCTCAAACCCAAACCCGGCGAAAAAATTCTCGATGCCTGCGCCGCACCCGGCGGAAAAGCCTTCCTCATCGCCTCCGCCCTTGGCAGCGGCAAAGGTCTCACTTGCACCGATTCTAACGAAAAACGTATCCCCCGCCTTGGAGATAACCTCGCACGCCTCGGCATCACCGCCGATGAAATTTCCGTCCACGACTGGTGCAAACCCGCACCCGAAAAATTCCACCAAGCCTTCGATGCGATCCTGCTCGATGTTCCTTGTTCTAACACCGGCGTGATCCGCCGTCGCGTCGATGTCCGCTGGAGACTCCAAACCACCGACATCGATCAGCTCACCGAAATCCAAACCGCAATCCTCACAAACGCCCTCCCCTGCCTCAAATCCGGCGGCCGCATCGTCTATTCTACCTGCTCCATCGAGGACGCAGAAAACATCGATCTCGTCACCGCCTTCGCCAAACAACACAACCTTCGGTTAGGCAAAACCATCCAAATCACTCCCATCGATCACCACACCGATGGAGCCTTCGCCGCACTTCTAACTAAGCATTAGTGGAAAATTAAACTGGCCTCTCCCCGATTTTTCAGCAACTTCTATGCCCATGAAAAACAACCTCCTCGTGATTCTTGCCACCGTAGTCATCATTGCCTTATTTGCTGTTGCAGGCTTGCACATTTATCTCAGCGAAACCTCTGAATACTCCCGCGCTTCAGACGCACCAACAGCCTCTTCCCAACCCGGCGACCAATAACGTCTAACGTAATTCTCTCCCTCACATCAAGCGTCCGTAAATCCCTTTCAAGGTCGCACGCCATTTCTCCAGAAAAATTAGATCACGCATCATCGTTGCCGGATCGATCTGGTCTTCCTCCACTTGTCGGAAACGATCCGTCCGCTGCTTCACCTCTGTAGCAATAATCTCTAACAGAGCCTGAACTAACTCGCGCTGTTTGATTAACTTCACCTCCGCCATCGCTTTTACCAAAGCCGATTTCGCACCCGCATTCTCTCGGATTAATAGCTCCGCCTCCGCGCCAACCTCAGAGACTTTCTGAAACAGATCCATCAGCCCCCCTTCGATCTGACCCCGCGCATCCGCTTCAATCCCCCGTGCCGACATCCAAGCTTTGATCCGCTTCGCCGGACTCAACAAAACATCCCGCGCCCCCTGCAACTTCGCAAACTCCTGCTCATCCCCCCCCGAATCCGGATGCAACACCGCCGCCCTCACTCGAAACGCCTCCCGAATTTCCTCATCAGAAACCACCAACCCAACCCCCAACCCCAATGTCTCAAAAGCACTCAAACTATAAATATTAAACTCTAAACTTCAAAATTAAGAAATCATAAACCCAAGCTTTGCGTCCCTTTGCGACCTTTGCCCTTTGCGTTGAAAAATTCTTTCCTAACCCTAAGCCGCGAAACTCTCCCCACAAGAACAAGTCACGACCGCATTGGGATTACTCACCTTAAACCCACCCTGCTGCAAATCATCCGAGAAATCCAATTCACTCCCACTCACAAACAACGCGCTCTTCGGATCAATCACCACATTTACCCCGTTGCTCGGAACCAAAATATCCCTGTCCCGCGGACCATCCACCAAATCCATCTTATACTGCAGCCCGGAACATCCCCCACCAATCACCGCAATCCGCAGCGCCCCATCCGACCGCCCCTGCTTCTCCAACAACCCACGAAGATGACTAGATGCATTATCCAGCACTTTGACCAACTTTTCATTCCCAATCTTGTAATTCACCGCTGTCACACCACTAACTTGCAACTCCCACCGCCCCCAGTCAAACCCCAACGTGGCTGGGACTTCCAGTCCCAGTGAACATGGACCGCGCGACTCCAGTCGCGCTCCGCTAGCTCATTACAATGATCATATGCGGATATCCTTGTTCGATTCTGCGTTCACAATACCTAATCCCGCTGCCGCCCAGTAAGATACGGCGGGTGGGATACGGGTTGCGAGAGCCAGAACAGAAAAGATCAATGCGGCTAGCACGCTTCGATCTCGCTGGAAGATGACTAACAGACCGATACTGCAACTCAGAATGATTGGTAAAGATATGACCCAACCGCAAAACCAAACCCATCCAATTGCACCCATCGAATCGATGATCGGTAGAGCTAGTGTGAATCCTCCAGCAATGATTGCTGCAACACCACCTACAAAACACGGAAATCTACGTCGAGCTTTTGTAGCCAGCATAAATCCTCCAGTTAGCAATGTAAGCGCAGCGATCACAGGCATCATCTCGTTGGTGAATAAGCCATTAAGGACAACAATCAAAGTCCGAATTCAAATTGAGACGCAACCATCGCTGAATTCTCTCTCTTGATCCTCCATCTCCCCTCTTGCGTCTTGCCTCTACCCGTCTTGTATCTTAACTCCATCCATGCCTGACGAGCTCGACCTATTCTCCTTTACCCCAACGCCCGAAAAGCGCGTGGCGGAGCTGCGTCAACTCATCGACCACCACAACCAACTCTACTACACCCAGGCAACGCCAGAAATCTCTGACGCCGATTACGACAAGTTGTTCCGCGAGCTCGAAGATCTTGAAAACAAACACCCGCATCTAGCCGATCCCAACTCCCCGACCCAACGCGTCGGCTCAAAACCTCTCGAAGGTTTTTCACAAATTTCTCATCCCGTCCCGATGCTGAGCATCGATGACGTGTTTGAACTCAAAGACTCGGAAACTCCCGAAGCTGAACTCATCGCATTCTACCGTCGCCTACAAAAAAATCTCGGTCGCGAAAACATCGCCGTCACCCTCGAACCCAAAATCGATGGCGTCGCCGTTTCGTTATATTACGAAAACGGCAACCTAAAATACGCCGCCACCCGCGGCGACGGCACCACCGGCGACGACGTCACTCAAAACGTCCGCACCATCCGCAACATTCCTCTAACACTTTCGTCCCAACCCGCCGAAACCGAAATCCTCTTCTCCCCACAAGCCGCCTTTTCCGGCGGCCTCGCAGAAGATCCCGCCGAGTATAAAATCTCCTCTCCAGCCAGTGGAGTTGACTTCGAATCCATCCTACCGTATGAAAACAGCTATGAACACCGAACAGAAAATGCCGCTCTCCCCGCAGTATCTTCGCAAAGCTCGCCACAAAGCCTGGCTCGAAGGCTTCAAGAAGACTTCACAGGAAAAGATGGAGACAATGTGGCGCAACGGATCCGACGTGAAGCCGAATCCATTCTTAAATGGGGAGCTGATTCTGGTCGGATGCTCCGAGCAAAAGGCTTATTTGGACTCGCAGAAGGCTGGAAAAAATTCGGCGGACAGTCCGAACACACCGTTTTCCTAGTCGAAAAATTCGAGCGTGTCGTAAAATTCACCCTCCCTCCCAATTTCGGAGCGCAGGGCAGCATTCCTTACTTACGCAACATCGTCGCGTGCAACCGCCTCTTCGGTGACGACATCTGGTTCCATGGCATCCTCGCCACCGAGCAGGGACCCGCCTTCGTCATTTCCCAACCCTATGTCGATGGCACCGAGCCGACCATAGAGGAAGTCGCCAAATGGTTCACCAACCAAGGCTACATTTCCAACGGCCACAACCGCTGGCTCCATCCTGTCACTGGAGTCGATATCGCAGACGCCCATACCGGAAATCTCATCAAATCCTCCGACGGAGAACTCATCCCCATCGACCTCCAAGTCCTCAAGGAGGGGCTACATTCTGCTGCCCAACAATTTCAGCTCCCCTCCATCCTAGAAATCCGCGGCGAAATTTTCATGCCCAACTCCGCCTTCGCCGCCATGAACGAAGAACGCGACGAAGCCGGCCTACCCACTTTCGCGAATCCTCGCAACGCCACCGCCGGAACATTGAAACAACTCGATCCTAAAATCGTAGCCCAACGTCCCCTCGCCTTCCTCGCACACGGCCTCGGTGCTTACGATGGTGACGATCTCGATTCCGAAACCGATTTCCATTCACTGTTAGATCAATTTTCCATTCCGAGAAATCAACCCGTCCGCATCGCCGAAAACCTCGACGAACTCCTCGAAGGCATCGCCTTCTACCGCAACCACCGCCACGATATCGACCACGCAACCGATGGGGTCGTCATCAAAGTCATCGACCGCACTGAACGCGAGCAACTCGGTGCCACCTCCCGCGCCCCGCGTTGGGCTGCGGCGTTTAAATTTCTTCCTGAACAACAAGAAACCACGCTCAAAGATATTTCGATCCAGGTCGGCCGCACCGGAGTTCTAACACCTGTCGCCGAACTCGAGCCTATTCTCATTTCCGGCTCAACCGTTTCCCGCGCTACTCTTCACAACCAAGACGAGATCACCAAAAAAGGCATCTACATCGGCGCCAAAGTCCTCGTCGAAAAAGCAGGTGAAATCATTCCCGCCATCGTCAAAGTCATCGATCCTGATGCATCGAAGCCCACCTTTTCGCTCTACGATTTCGTCGCCGGAAAATGCCCTTCCTGCCACGCGCCCATTACCCAAGAAGACGGCTTTGTCGCATGGCGCTGCACCAACTTCGAGTGCCCCGCGCAAGCCACCACAGCGATCTCTCACTTCGCCGCTCGCAAAGCCCTCGACATTGATGGCCTAGGAGAAACCGTCGCCGACGCCCTCGTCCGCAACGGCCACGCAAAAAGCCCGCTCGATCTATTTTCTCTCACCGAAGAAACGTTGGCCAACCTCAACTTAGGCACCGAAGATGCGCCACGCCGCTTCGGCGAAAAGAACGCCGCAAAAGTCATCGCAGCACTCGAAGCCGCCCGCGCCAAACCCCTGAACAAATGGCTCTTCGCCATGGGCATCCGTCAACTCGGCGAATCTGCGGCGAAAGAACTTTCAAGGCTCCACCAAAATCTAGCAGACATTCCGAAATCGGAAATTCTCACCGAGTTACTTAACGATACCCGCACCGACGCGAAAAAGAAAAATCCCGCCCTTGAGCCATATGCGATCACCGGAGATGTCGGCCGCGCTGTTGCGGAATCCATCCTCTCATTTTTTCATTCCGAAGCCGGACAACACACCCTCCAACGCTTCGCCGAACTCGACATCAATCCCGAGTCTAACAATTTCTCACCAAAACCCGCCGAAGCCCCGAAACTTCCGTTCACCGGAAAAACCTTTGTCATCACCGGCACGCTTTCTCTAGATCGCGACCATTTCAAAACCGTCATCGAAAACAACGGCGGCAAAGTTTCCGGCTCAGTCTCGAAAAACACCAACTACCTTCTAGCCGGTGAATCCGCTGGCTCAAAACTAGATAAAGCCAAAGAACTAGGCGTCCAGATCCTAGACGAAGCGGCGTTTGAGGCGTTGATTTAAATCCTCATACTCAATTTTCATCAACCCCGCTCTGCGTCCCTCTGTGACCTCTGCGCCTTTGACTCCATTGCATTCCGTCCAAGCTAAAACGCTACGCTTCACTAAAAAATTCGCTATCGCTCATTCTGCTTTGCGGTGAAATTCCTCATGAAATACCCCACAGAAAAATCCCCATCTCCCAAAGCGTGACAATTCCCCAACTTACGCTTACTTGATTCGCATGTTGAATCAACTCCACCTTGATCGCTGGGCCGAAGTGCTCGTGAAACACGCCACCGATATCCAACCCGGTAAGATCGTGCGCATCAATGCGCAACCCAGCGCCGAACGTTTACTTGAGGCCGTTTATCGCCAAGTGCTGATCGCGGGTGGTTTACCCATGGTCAATTGTCGACCTGAATTTCTCGGCGAAGCTTTTTACGAACTCGCCAAAGAACATCAACTCGATTGGATCAGCCCGTTGGCTCGCTTGGAAACGGAAACCATCGACGCATCGATCAACATCGGAGCTTCTAACAACTTGCGTGCGCTGGATAAATTCGATCCCAAAGTCACCCAACGCGCCGCAAGAGCAGACCGAGCCAACCGCGAAATTTTTTTCCAACGCGCCGCAGTCGCCGACGATCCATCCATCGATTCCGAGCTCAAACCCCTGCTCTGGACCACGACCCTTTTCCCAACCAACGCTTACGCCCAAGACGCAGGAATGAGCTTGAATGATTACTGCCAATTCGTCGTCCGCGCCTGCCAGCTCAATCAGGAAAATCCTGTGGCCTTCTGGCAAGAGCTCGATCGCTGGCAATGCGAACTCGCCGAGCAACTCATGACCGGCAGCGAACTCCATTTCCAAACACCCGCCGGCACCGACCTCAAAGTCAACATCGCGGGCATGCGCTGGCTCTCCAGTCCGGGTCGGAAAAATTTCCCCGATGGCGAAGTCTACTCCGGACCCAATCTCGATGCTGCGAACGGCGGAGCCGATGGCGTGGTGTTTTTCGACAAACGTTGCGTTTATCAAGGCCATGCTGTGCGCAACGCCCGCGTCGTCATGAAAAATGGCCGCGCCACAGATGTCACCGCCGATGAAGGCCAGGATTTCCTCATCTCCATGCTCGATCAAGACGACGGCGCACGCCGCATCGGTGAAGTCGCCTTCGGCACCAACCGTGCGATCTCCCGCCCCACCGGACAGATTTTATACGACGAAAAAATGGGCGGCTCCTTCCACCTCGCCTTCGGCTCCGGCTATCCCGAAACGGGAAACTGCAACAAAAGCGCCCTTCACTGGGATCTCATCGCCGGCCTCAATCAAGGCTCACGCGTCACTCTCGACGGCAAACCATTCTGCATCGATGGAAAATTCGTCAATATGCCGCCGGAAGTTCGGTGGTTGTGAAGAATGGTTCTTAGTTCTTGGTTGGCCTTCGCTCTGCATTTTTACGAACCACCCCTCCGACAGGCTCGGGGAATAAGAACCACAAAGCCGATTGAGCGCTTGGAGGGAGCAAAGCCAACTAAGAACCAAGAACTAAGAACTTTTCTTGAACTGAGCAGTTCCCAGACCCGCTCTCCAAGCCTTGACACTCATCCATACCTAGTGCATCTCCCCGCCATGCCTAAGCTTTCCATCCGCAACCTTGATGTTGCCACAAAAGAAGTCCTCATGCGTGTCGATTTCAATGTCCCACTCAAAGATGGACAGATCACCGACGACACCCGCATCCAAGCTGCGGTTCCTTCGATCAAACACCTTCTCAAAGGCGGCGCGAAACTGGTTCTCTGCTCTCACATGGGGCGCCCGGATGGAAAAGCCGATCCAAAATACACTCTCGCACCCACCGCGAAACGCCTTGGTGAAATCCTCGGTCAAGAAGTCGTGCTCGCTTCAGATTGCATCGGCGCAGAAGCTGCCGAGCTCCGCAAAAATCTCCAGCCCGGCCAAGTTCTCGTTCTCGAAAACACTCGCTACCACGCCGAAGAAGAAGCGAACGATTCTGCGTTCGCCAAAAATCTAGCAGGCAGCGCAGAAATCTTCGTCAACGACGCGTTCGGCACCGCCCACCGCGCTCACGCTTCCACCGAGGGCGTCACGAAATTCATTCCCGTTTCCGCGATGGGATTCCTCATCGAGAGCGAACTCGAATACCTCGAGGTCAAACTCCAAAACCCTGAGCGTCCCTTTCTGGTCATCATGGGCGGATCGAAAGTTTCCGATAAAATCCAAGTAATCACCGCCCTCATGGAAAAAGCCGATGCCTTCCTCATCGGTGGCGCCATGGCAAACACCTTCCGCAAAGCCCAAGGCTACGAAACCGGCGACTCCCGCGTCGAAACCGACAAGCTTGAGCTCGCCCTTAGCATCCTTGAAAAAGCCAAAGCAAAAGGCGTCGATTTCCTCCTTCCTGCCGATACCCGCGTCACTCAGGAATTCAAGGACGGCGCAGCCACCAAACTCTCCGGCGTTTACGGCCAGGGCGGCGGCGTAGAAAAAGGCTGGGAAGGCATCGACATCGGCGACGTCGCGATCACCGAATTCGAGACCGAAATCGCCAAAGCCAAAACCATCATCTGGAACGGCCCGGTCGGCGTGTTCGAAATCGAAGTTTTCGCCAAAGGCACCCGCGCCATCGCTGAGGCCATGGCGAAATCCGATGCCACCACCATCGTCGGCGGCGGCGATTCCGTTACAGCCGTCAACAAGTTCGGTCTCGACGACGATATGACTTTCATCTCCACCGGCGGCGGCGCTTCCCTCGAACTCCTCGAAGGAAAAACCCTACCTGGCGTTGCTGCTCTGAGCGAAGCATAATTCTTCCTTATAACTTTTAACTAAATAACCTTTAACAAAAAAATGTCCCGCAAGCCTATCTTCGCAGCTAACTGGAAAATGAACAAAGGAGCCTCGGAAACTGAGGACTTCATCAAATCATTCCTTTCCAAAATTCAAGGTCTCAACCTTTCTGCAGACATCGTCATCGCTCCCCCTTTCCTGTCTTTGCCTAAACTTGCCGATTTCCTCCACCATTCCGATCCGGGGAAAAACGCACACGCCATCGGCATCGCTGCGCAGAACTGCTCGCAATTCGATTCTGGCGCTTATACCGGCGAAGTCAGCGTGCTCATGCTCCGCGAGTTTTTCGTGCACTACGTCATTCTCGGCCACAGCGAGCGCCGCGCCATCTACGGCGAAACCGATTCCGTCATCAACGCCAAGATCAAGAAAGCCCGCCAAGCAAATCTCAAGCCTATCTTCTGCATCGGTGAAACCCTCGCCGAACGCGAAGCCGGACAACTTGAATTCGTCCTGCGCACCCAAGTCACTGAAGGCCTCAAAGAAGTTTCCGAAAAAGACCTCTCTGACATCATCATCGCTTACGAACCCGTTTGGGCCATCGGCACCGGCGTCACCGCAACTTCCGACCAAGCCCAGGAAGCCCACGCCTTTGTCCGCTCCCTCATCGCCGACCTCTACGGCTCCGAGTCCGCCTCAAAAATGCGCATCCAATACGGCGGCTCCGTAAAACCCGACAACGCCGCCGAACTCATGGCCTGCCCAGACATCGACGGCGCACTCATCGGCGGCGCATCCCTCGATCCTCAGTCGTTCCTCGAAATCATCAAAAACGGAACGCAGGAGTAGCCTATAGTCCGGTAGGGTCGTTTTGATAAAACGACGCCGTTCTCCACGCCCCACCACACCAGCGGTCATTTCATCGAAATGACCCTACCAACTTCAATTGGGAATTCGAAGCTCATTTGATTTTCCCAAAAACCCGTTCATATTGTTCCATTATGAATGATCATCTCAAAAATAATTTGGCCGAGGTGGACAAGGATCTTTCAAACTCTTGGATCGATCTCAGCGAAAAAGTCCGCGACCTCGCGGCCGACCTCAAACTCAAAACCGCCGGCACAACCTTCGCCGCCGAGGCCGATCATCTCTCGCTGCAAACCTCCCGTCTCTGCGATCACGTCGCAAAACTCCACGCAGACGTCATCGACTTCATTGAAAACATCGAAACCCACGTCCCCCTACCAGAATCGGACGTCTCCAAAACTTCTCCTATCAGCAATCTCGACGCCCTAGATCAAGAGAAAATCCAGATCCAGCGCGAAAAACACGAACTCCGCAACGACTTCAAAGACGTCCTAAAAGCCCTGTTCCTGTGGGTAGACGATCCGAAAGAGCGACTGAGATCGAAGGGTTGAAGGGTCCAAGGTCGCAAGGTCTAAAAGTCAGATCCGCTGGTGCGGTTGGAATCATGAACTTTTGACTTTCAGACTTTCCGACTTTCGACCCGATTCCAAAAAATAACAAAAGTTCTAAGTTTTCACTGTGTCACGTGTCTCATAGTGTAGACCTATGAAACCCCTGATATTTCTGCTGATGACTTGTGGCTTTGCACTTGCTGCTGATGGCCCCGCTTTAAGAAAACAAGCAACGGAGCTTGAAACCCAAGGGAACTGGAAAGAAGCCTACGAATTACGTGTCAAACTCCTCCGTGAAGTCAATGACCTGGAATCTGGCGATGACTTAGACAAAGCCATCAATTCCCAACGCCAGCTTCGCGAGCACGATAAACTCGATCTCCTACTAAACGAACTGACGGTTAGCAAAAAAGACAACCCGCAGTTCATGGAAGCAGCCGGAAATGCTTACCTTAACGGCCACGGCCACTACGGCCAATTTCTCGATAACAAATTCACACGTGGCAATTTTGATGGCCGCGTAGAATATCGCCAAGTTGCAGAGCAAGACCGCGTCCGCGCCCTGCAGTGTTTCATGGAAGCCCTGCGCACCGTCGAAAAAGGCGGTGCCGATGAAATCGTCGTCCTCAATAGTCTCAAGAGAGCACTCCTAGAAAACCGCACCGGCTCACATTATCTTTGGCGGTTTTTTGTTCTAACAGATCTTTCCAAAGCACCTGACTACTCAGAAAATATCGACATCATCACCAGCGAAGGCGCCCCCGCTAATGCAGAAGGAATCCCCACTTGGATCGATGTCCCAGCCTCATGGGAAGCCGCCAAATCTGATGGCGAAAGATGGCGTTGGATCTTGCAGGAAACGTCACGGATCGATCCCAAGCTAAACAATCAAAATCAATTCGAATGGCTCCGGTTTTGCCAAAATCATTACGATGTCATCACTCTCGCCTCTTACAGTTGGTGGAGCCAACCCGACGTCAAAGAACGCGACGGCATCCTTCAAGCCTCCAGTCTGAAAGAAACCGAAACCATCGCCCGCCTCGCCAACGGCGTGAAACGTTTCACTCTACGCGAGGATTATCAGTTCATTCCCGGCCTGCGTGCTCTGATGCGCTTAGCTAAAGGATCACCCTCGGATTCCGCAGGTGATCAGCTCGTCCAAATTTTCATCAATCGCAGCCAATACACAGAAGCAGTAAAGACCCTCAAAGAAGTCATCGAACTCCACGGTCCAGGGAGCTCTAACCAACGCAATTCCTTACTCAAACAAATCACCGGCAATTGGAGCCGCTTCGAAACGACTCCGACCTACCACGCCGCACAGCTAGTCAAAGTTCCCTACACTTTCCGCAACGCAAAGGAAACATCCCTGAAGCTTTCCACCGTCAAAGACGAACTCGTGATGCAAGACATCATCGCCTACCTCAAGTCCAACCCCAGCCAGCTGGATTACAATAAAGCCGCCTTCTCCAACATCGGCACCCGCCTGATCAACGGAGATCGCGACCGTTACCTCGATAAAGAAATTCGTTCGTGGAAAGAAAATCTAACACCTGATCCAACGCATCGCGACGTCACCACGAATCTCGACCTCGGAAAACTCAACCCCGGCTGCTACTTGCTCGAATCCAAACTCGATGACGGCAATACCTCATGGGTCGTCCTCTTCGTGCGCGATCTCGTCATCTTGAAACGCTCAGAAACCGCTAGAGAAATCTTCTACTTGGTCGATGCCAAAGACGGCGCTCCCGTCCAAGGCGAGCTTGAATTCTTTAGCTACCGCGCCGAATACATTGAGAAAAACAAGGACAAGCGTCGCTATAATATCATCACAGAGAATTTCCGCGAGAAGACGGATGAAACTGGTAAGTTTATCCTCCCTCGCAAAAAGGATCCTCAAAACAATTTACAATGGCACGTCATCGCCCGTACCGGCGAGCGCCGCGCTTATCTCACCGACACCCATTTCAACTGGTATGATCAAGGCGATCTCACTGATTACCACGCACAAAATACTATCGGGATCACGGATCGACCCGTCTATCGCCCAGGTCAAAAAGTGCATCTCAAAATCTGGGCAGGCGAATCCCGCTACGATCTGGGAGACGTTTCCACTTATGCAAATAAAACTGCAGATATCGAGATCCGCGACGGACGTAACGAAATTGTTTTCGAAAAAGACGGGATTCCTACCGATGAATTTGGCGGTGCGGTCTTTGAATTTGATCTAACAGAAGAAGCCGCGCTCGGAGTTTATAACGTCAGCGTCACCGGCAATGTTCCTCACTCCAATTTCAAATTCCGCGTCGAGGAATACAAAAAGCCTGAATACGAAGTCAAAGTGGAGGCGCCCAAAGAACCGGTAGCGCTCGGTGAAAGTTTCGAAGTCACAGTCCTAGCAAACTACTACCACGGTGCTCCAGTCACTGAGGCCACGGTGAAAATCAAAGTCCAACGTGACTTTTTCAACGACCGCTGGTTCCCAGACGGTCCATGGGATTGGCTTTATGGTCCTGGTTATTGGTGGGCATATCCGGAATCTCCATGGTATCCCGGTTGGCATCGTTGGGGCTGCATTCGTCCCGCACCTCCATGGTGGGAAAATCATCGCATGGGTGCGCCTGAACTCATCATCGAACAAACTTCTCCCATCGGCTCCGACGGAAAAGCCAAAGTCACTGTCGATAGCTCCATCGCCAAACTCGTTCACGGCGATCAAGATCACTCATAC
>JANPJY010000110.1:0-36558 GCA_031425735.1 Akkermansiaceae bacterium
GGGGGGTTTTGAACCCCCAAGCAAAAATAATAATTAAACACTCGGTTGGTCTTAAAAACCCCCCCCCCACTTCTCCCATGTCCACTCATCTCATCCGCATCTCTGAAGTCTTCGCCCCGTTGATCGCGGAGTTGATGGAGATCCTTGGTGCGGAGAAAGTGAAGCGGCTGGGCAGCGAGTATTACCTGATTCAAACCGAAACGCCGGAACGGATTAGCGACTCACCCGCTGCGCGGTTCATTCGCTTCCATGTGCCAATCGAACATTCATGGCCGTGTAATCCGGAAAAGATGGAAGGGTTTATCGAGAAGGCCGCACAGACGATTTACTACAAATTCGAAAGCCGGAATCCACAAACAATCTTAGTCGGTCAGCTCGATCCCGGTGCGCCTAAACGTTATTACAAAGCCCTCGCATCGAATCTGAGAGGAAGGGCCTTGCAGGTTTTCGAACTTCCCGACAGCGCGCCGAAATCAGCAGAGGAACAGGATCCTAGAAAGGAAACGTTGTTTTGTTGGGTCGGTAAAGAAGGTCTCTACTGTGGTATCTCGACTCCTCTCGAAGCAGGTGGAATTCATCCAGGCGGAACGAAATACATCGCGCAAAACGCCGATGACACGGTCAGCCGCGCGGGCGCGAAGATTGCCGAGGGTTTGCATTTCCTTTCCATGTATCGACCACTGCCGCGTAAAGGCGCACATTGGTTAGAACTTGGCGCTAGTCCGGGTGGAATGACTTCTGAACTGTTGATGCGGGATTACCAAGTTTCTGCCATCGATCGCGCTGCTCTGGATCCACGTTTAGCGAATCATCCGAACTTGAGCTTTCTTCGCGAAGACGTCGCTGAGTTCGTGCCGCCGCGCGGGATCAAATACGACGCGATTCTTTCCGACATGAACGGCGCCCCTCGTCAAGCGATCACTCTCGTCACCCGACTCAAAGATTTCCTCCGTCCCGGCGCACTCGCCGTGTTCACCCTCAAAACCACCGGCGCAGAAACTATTGCTGATATCGAAACACTGGAAAACGATGTGTTAGAAATCGCGAAAGGAAACGGATTTTCCCTGATCGTGAAAACACACCTAACGTATAACCGCCAGGAGTTCACGCTGTTTTTTGAGAGGGATTGATTGAGCGCCGCAGGCTTTGGACTGCTGGGATCATTCCCAGCTTTCACGCTGAGCATTGATCAAGACGCGCTGTGGTAATACCGATGCTCTGAGTTTAGACGAATCCACACAAAAAGCTGCGGATCACCGCAGCAGTCCAAAGCCTCCGGCGGGTTGGAAATTTGCACGAACGATTTCCCTATTATTCCGGATATCGAATGTCAGGAGCTTTGCCGTTCCAGGCAGGATATTTTGGGGAGAGGATATCGAGACCTTTGCTGTAGACGCGGCCGTCTTCGTGAATTTTGTAGACACTTACGGTTTGGTCAACATGGAGAATGATGGCTCTGCCTTTGAAAGGTTTGGGATCGAATTTAGTATTGCCGGGAATGAGAGGAGTGAGAACGAGGGGAGTCGTGGGATGGTCTTTGGAGGTGAGACCGGAGATATATGAAAATGCGACTTCGCCCTTTTTAAGAGCTTCTCCTGGAGTGATGATACCGTCTGGCTTTTTGGATCCTTTGATTTTTGCGTAGAATATTTCTTCTGAACTAACAATTTCATCTGCCATAAACTGGAGGAATGCAGCGTTAGAAGATTTTCCAGAGAAATTGTAGCTGTGATCTGGGTGTTTGGTTGTGACTAATGCTTTAGTAGAATCGTTAGGGTAGGATCCATAAGTATCATCGAATTCGAAGAGAGCTAAACCGATTTGTTTTGAGTTACTTATAGCTTCTGAACGATTAGGATTTTTCGGTCCGCACATTACCTTTGGCTGCGCGAGAATAATAAGGGCGCCGGAGGTCAGGATAATCATGCCGAGCTTGTAATTGAAGCGTTTGGATTTTTTTGGTTCGGTGTTCATGGGGAGTTAGAGATTTGAAGCTTATTGGAGAGCCGCGCCTCCGGCCGGCTTATCCATTGCAGAGATTAAAGCCAGCCGGAGGCAGGCTCTCCAATATTATTCCGGGTAGTGGATGGTGGGGGCTTTGCCGTTCCACATAGGGTGGTTAGGGGATAGAATATCTAGGCCGTCTTTGTCGTAGATGTGTCCGTCTTTTCCTATGGTGTAAGCGGATGCAGATTGATCGATGCGAATGACCATGGCGTGACCACCGAATGGTTCGGGGTCAAATTTCGTGGTTCCGGGAATGAGGGGAGTTAGGAAGAGAGGCGCCGAGGGGTTGGTTTGACCGGAGATATAGACATAACCCACTTCGCCTTTTTTTAGGGCTTCTCCTGGGGCGATGTTGCCGTCGGGTTGTCTAGATCCTTTGATTTTAGGTTGGAATATTTCTTCGGATTGGACAATTCCCGTGAGGAGTTGACGAAAGAGGGCGTTGGAGGAGTTCCCAGAAAGATCGTAACCATGATTAGGGAAGGCATTCGTAACGTCTTTCGCAGTTATAGCGTTAGGGAAAGATCCGTATTCAGATTCAAACTCAACAGAGCTATGCCGATCTGCGCAGCGTTGGAGATGGTCTGTGCGCGAGCAGGATTCTTTGCGCTACGAATAACTACAGGAGTTGCTAGAGCGGCTATAAGAGCCATCAATATGAATCCAATGATCGTAACTAGAATCCAATATGTGACGGAATTAAACGGTTTTGGTTCTCGCTCGATTTGCTCGGGGTTTGGTTCTAGCTCTTCGTTCACTCTAGCTTGTGTAGAGTGATTTTTGGTGTAGCGCGAGATTAAAGCCCCGACTTGTCGGGGCTCTCCTACAGGAGCTTCGCTCTTAACAAGTCGGTGACTTGTTTGGGGTTGGGCTTGGTCGATGAGGATTTCATAACTTGGCCGGTTAAGAAGTTGAGGAGTTTTTCGTTGCCTGCTTTGATGGCTACGACTTCGGTGGGGTTGGCGGCGATGGCGGCGTCGATGAGGGCTTCGAGGTCGCCGGAGGAGGTGGGTTTGAAACCTAGGTCGTCGGCGATGGATTGAGGGGCTTTATCTGGTGAGGTGAAGAGGACGGCGAAAACTTCTTTGGCTTGGTTCGGGGCGAGAGTTCCGTTTTCGACGAGGGTGAGGAGGTCGCGGAGTTTCTCGGGGCTGACTGGGCAATCGGAAATAGTTAGAGATTGCTCGTTGAGAGTGCCGAGGAGGTTGTTGATGATGAAGTTCGCGGTTTTCTTGGCGGGGATGGATGGGTAATTGGCGGACTCGAAATATTCCGCGAGGTGACGATCCGCGGTGAGCACGGCGGCATCGTAGGCGGTGAGGCCGAAGTCGGCTTCGTAGCGGCGGATTTTTTCCAAACGTGCTTCGGGGACAAGAGGTCTGACGATTTCTAACAGAGGCGCGGTGGCGATGGGGAGGAGATCGGGGCAGGGGAAGTAGCGGTAGTCGTGGGCGTCTTCTTTGGTGCGCATGAGTTGGGTTTCGCCGAGGTCGTCGTTCCAGCGGCGGGTGGATTGGATCTGGGGAATGCCCATGCCGAGTTCTTCGGTCTGGCGTTCGATTTCGAAATAGATCGCGCGACGGATGGCGGAGAAGGAGTTGAGGTTTTTTAACTCCACTTTCGCGCCGAGCGGATCGGATGATTTTTCGCGCAGAGAAATGTTCACGTCGCAACGGAGGTTGCCTTTTTCCATATCGGCATCTGACGAAGCGCACTCGAGGAGGATGAGCTGGAGTGAGCGGAGGTAAGCGACGGCTTCTTCGGCGGATTCGAGGTCTGGCTCGGTGACGATCTCCATGAGCGGGGTGCCAGCGCGGTTGAAATCGATGAGTGAGGTGGTCGCGAGGTGAGTGGATTTTGCGACGTCTTCCTCAAGGTGGATGCGGTTGAGGCGGACGACTTTGTTAGGGGTTTTGATGTTTTTCCGTGCATCGGTCGGGTAGCAATCGTCGAACAAGGGCACACCGCCACCGATGCAGAGAGGGAAATCCATCTGGGTGGTCTGGTAGTTTTTCGGCATGTCTGGATAGAAATAGTTTTTTCTATCCCAGCGAGAAAACTCCGGTGAACCGCAACCGAGGGCTAGGCCGGTGAGGAGGGTTTTCTCGATGGCCTTTTTATTTAGGACAGGAAGTGCGCCGGGGTAGCCGAGGCAGACAGGGCAGGTGTTGGTGTTTGGGTCGTCGCCGAATGAGGTGCGGCATGCGCAGAACATTTTGGTGTCGGTGTTGACTTGGGCGTGGACTTCTAATCCGATTGTTACGAGATAAGACATGTTAGAGAATGTTGAGAGTTTCTTTCAACGCAAAGCCGCAGAGGTCGCTAAGGGACGCAAAGCTGGGGTTGAGTGGTTTTTCAACTTAAATAATTTTTTCAGAGAATTGGCTTTGCGATCCTTTGCGCTCTTTGCGGCTTTGCGTTGAAAATCTTCATCCTAAATTTTCGATACGGAAGACGACTGGTTTGGAGTTGATGCAGTTTAGGGTTTCGATTTCTGTTAGGGCGGTAGTGAGTTTTCCGAAGGGGCAGGAGTGGAGGAGGAAAACCATGTCGACGAATTCGGCGTCGGGGTTTGAGGCGTCTACGGGGGAGTGGGTGCCGGAGATGCCGATGGTGTGTTTGGCGATAACCGTGGCGATTTCGGCGACAACACCGGGTCGGTCTGTGACGTCGAAGCGGACGTAGTAAGCGGTGGAGGTTTCCTCGATGGGAACGAGTGTTCCGGTTTCGCGATAAGGTAAAAATCCGCGATGGTGGGCGGTGTGAGCGAGGTCGCGGGCGACTTCGACGAGATCGGCGATGACGGAAGAGGCGGTTGGGCCTTGGCCGGCGCCGCGGCCGTAGAAGAGAGATTCCCCTGCGGCATCGGCGTTGACTGATACGGCATTGAACACGCCGTTCACGGAGGCGAGGATGTGTTTCTGAGAAATGAATGATGGCTGAACGCGGAGTTCAACGGCGCCGCCGTCGCGCTCGCGGATGACGGCGAGGAGTTTGATGACGTAACCGAGAGATTTCGCGAATTTGATATCGGTTGGGCGGACTTGTTCGATGCCGGTGACGTAGATGTTAGAGGGATCGATGGGGAAACCATAAGCGAGCGTGGCGAGAAGGATGGCCTTGTGTGCTGCGTCCCAACCATTGACGTCGAGTGCGGGATCGGCTTCGGCGTAGCCGAGTTCTTGGGCTTCCTGGAGAGCGGTCGCGTAGTCGATGCCGCGCAGGGTCATTTGCTCGAGGATGTAGTTCGAGGTGCCGTTGATGATGCCGGTGAAGGAATGAATCTGATTGCCGATGAAGGAGTCTTGAACGGTTTTAACGATGGGAATTCCACCGGCGATGGCGGCTTCGAAAAAGATGGGGGTTTCCATTTTACGAGAAATGGCGAACAGCTCGATGCCGCGCTCGGCGAGCAGGGCTTTGTTGCCGGTGACGACCGGTTTTTTCGCAAGCAGTGCGGCGGCGACGATTTCAAAAGCATCTGTGGTGCCGCCGATCAGCTCGACGACGATGTCGACTGAAGGATCGTTGACGAGCTCATGCCAATCGGTGGTGAGGATTTCCGCTGGTGCGGTTGAATGTGTGGAGCGGGCTTTCTTGAGGTCGCGGACGAGGATTTTGGTGATGGCGAGGGAAACGCCTTTGCCAGTTCGCTCGGAGATGAGATCACCATTTTTTTCAAGGGTGTTCCATACGCCAGAGCCTACAGTGCCGAAGCCCGCCAAGCCAATTCCTAATTTGTTACAGTTGCTCACGCGGCGAGGCTAGGCGGAGTGAGGGAAATCTCAAACTTCAAATTTTGGGAATCGTTGAGAGATTTTTCAACGCAAAGTCGCAGAGGTTGCAGAGGGACGCAAAGCCACTCCTATGAAAAATTTCAAATTTCAGTTTCAAATCATATCTCTCCACTCGCCAGGTTGGAGGTTTCCTAGTTGGTAAGTGCCGATAGATTCGCGGTGGAGCTGAGTGACACGGATGCCAAAGCGGAGGAACATGCGCTTGATCTGGTGGTGCAGGCCTTCGTGGATGGTGAGGCGGCAGGAGGCTTCGGATAAAAGCTCGACGATGGCTGGGGCGGAGCGGGTGTTTTCTTTTTCGAATGACATGCCGTCGCGAAATTGTTGGAGGACGATTTCGGAGATGGGTTGGTCGGTGTGGACGATGTAGGTTTTGGGGATGTGATTTTTGGGGGAGGTGAGAGATTCTGAGAAATGGGAGTCGTTGGTCAAAATGACGAGACCCGAGGTGGCGCGATCGAGTCGGCCCGCGAGGTGGAGTTCGTTGGCCCATGGTTGGTCGATGAGATCGATGACGGTGCGATGGGTTTTGTCGGTAGTGGCGGAGAGAATACCGATGGGTTTGTGGAGGAGAAGGTAGCGCGCGGTGCGAGCTTGGAGTATCTCACCGTTGACGGCGAGATGGTCGAATTTTTCAAGCGGGAGATTTCCGTCGGTGATGAGTTGGTGGTTGAGAAACACCTGTCCGCCCTCAAGAAGTTTTTTGGCATGACGTTTCCCGAGTCCGCTGTGTTTGGCGATGAATTGGGAGACGGTCATAAAACTTTGAATTTTATGCTCTGAACCTGAACGATAAGTTCATCATTTGCTGTTGATCCCGTTTTTGCGTAACTCGTTTAATATTGGTGAAAGTTGTACCAAATCTTTCACCTGCAGTGCGCCGATGCTTTCGAGCAGCTCATGGTAATTTGAGATCGCGCCTCCACCTACGATGAGTGAGATATCCGGCGGGAGTAATTGGTGGAGCCATTTTAATTCTTCTGCGATCTGTGGATCATCTCCCGGGTAAACTAGACTCAGAGCCACAGCGCGCGCTTTTTTTTGTAGAGCCGCACCGACAATTTCAGCAGCAGGTAGACTGGCGCCGAGATAAGTCACGTGCCAACCGAGATTTGCCGCGGACGCAGCAACGAGAAGCGCGCCTAGTTCGTGAATTTGACCGAGTGGTGTGGCGACAATGATCACTGGGGCATTAGCTGTTCCAGCAAAAGGTCTGGCGGCGTGGCCAAGAAAAACCCGGATGATGGCACTTGCAAAATGCTCGTGCGCGGCAGTGAGAGTTCCTACGCTCCATAAATCGCCGATGGTTTGTATCAGTGGAGCAACTACGCGTTGCAGTAAACTTTGCGCCCCAAGCAAGATCATGGCGCGTTTTAAGGTTTCCTCCAGCCCGCAGGTGTCGAGTGCCTTTACAGCAATGATGCATTCGTCGAGAAAGGTTTCTGCGGTTGGAGTTGCAGTAGGACTACGTGTAGGTGGGTTTTGGTCAGCTTGTGATTGCTCTGAAAGTTCGCGCAGATTGTGGGTGGGCATTTTCGCTACGTTGCCAATGCTGTGACCTTGCTGCGTGATTTTGTGAAGAAGGTTTAATCGCTCAATTTGCTCGTCAGAATAGAGACGACGATTTGTTTCGGTTCGTTCAGGTTCTACGGCACCATAGCGTTTTTCCCATATGCGAATTACGTGCGCAGACAGGTCTGTGCGCTGGGCGACTACTTTGATTCCATGGTGAGCTTCGGACATGTAACGGTCAAAAAATGGCAGAGGCAGCCGATTCTAAATGGGTTGGGATCTCCGAAATTTTTAAGATTGGATTATTTCTTTAGATGGATGTGCGTCTAGATGGGACACTTATGAATTCAAGGTAATTGATCGATAAGGAATAAACTAGACAAAATCTGAACGCGAGCGGCGGTCGCAGGTAAGGGTTGTCCAACAGTGGATAGGGAGAATGGGCATCGTTAATGATTTATTAAGTCGAGATAAGATTGTAACTAATTGATTAGCAATAAGTTGTGTTTTATTTGCTTCTAGCGATGCCCTATCTATAATTTGAGACAAAATATTGACAATTTAAAAATCTTAGACAAAATCTAGACGTGTCTAGCGGTGTGGATCTTGTAAATAATAGCCGATCAAAAATTTCATCATCAGATGAGTTCTCGTTTGGCTGGCTTCGTAAGATTGGCTTCGTTGCTTTATTTACATCAGCCTTAGTGATAAACAACGAGGCTTCGGCAGCCATAGTTACGTGGGATGGCGGTGGTGCTGACAACACATGGGCAGCAAACTCAAGTGGCTCCAAAAACGAAAACTGGTCTGGTAATGAAAAACCCCCAGTGAATGGAGATTCACTAGAATTTTCCGGTACAGCAAGGCTTACCTCGAGCAATAATATATCGAATCTCTCGGTTTCAGGCATCAACTTTACGACGACTGCAGGCGCGTTCACTCTGAGTGGAAATTCCCTCACATTGAGTGGTCAAATTATCAACAATAGCACCAATTTTCAGACGATTAACATGGCGCTGGGTTTGAACGCGACTCAGACGCTCAATGCAGCAAGTGGAAATATAGTGATTGGTGGAATCATGAGTGGCGTGGGAGGTATCATCAAAGCTGGAGTCAATCTCCTAACACTCAATGCTGCCAACACATATACAGGTGCCACAACCGTCACTGCAGGAATTCTCAAAGCAGGCGTAGCGTCGGTAGCGAATGTGAGCGGTGCATTTGGTAATAACTCGGCGGTGACGCTCAGTAATACCTCCGGAGTGGCGTTGGATATTACGGGTTACAACACTCAAATCGGTTCACTCACGGGTGGCGGCACCTCAGGTGGTAATGTGACCCTCGGGGCCGCGACACTTACAGTCGGTGGAGACAACACCAGTCCGGCTGCCTATGCGGGCGTTATTTCGGGTACGGGTGGTGTAACGAAAATCGGTAGCGGCACCCAGATATTAACCAGAGCCAATACTTACAGTGGAGCCACTATTGTTAGTTCAGGTGCATTGATGGCGAACAATAGTTCAGGTTCCGCTACCGGCACGGGATCCGTGACTGTTCAGACGGGTGCAAATCTTGGCGGATCGGGAACAGTGAGCGGAGCGACTGCGATTGCTGGAAATTTGAATCCGGGCAACAATGTAGGAGTCATGACTTTCGGAAGTTCTCTGGTGCTGCAGAGTACTGCTACGACTTTCATGGACATCGATGGAGTGACGCGCGGCACCCATTATGACGGAATCAATGTCGGCTCTTCTCTCACTTACGGTGGAGCGCTAGTTTTAGACTTCGGTGTGGTTTTCGGATCTGGCCAAACGTTTAACCTTTTCGACTTCGCGAGTAGATCGGGCTCATTTTCAGCTGTGACACTCACAGGTTCATACAACGGATCTCTAGTGAATAAGGGTTCTGGTATATGGGGATTAACCTCCGGCAACAACACTTGGACGTTCACGCAAAGCACGGGTGATCTTCAGCTAGCGGTGATACCAGAGCCCAGCGCGGCGATGCTCAGTGGGTTGGGAATCATGTTGTTGCTACTTCATCGGCGGCGTTTCTGATAATAGTTTGATTATATCCGCGATTATTCCATTTGATCTTCGGATAAACTCGGCGCTTTTCATCTAGAATAGCTGAGTGAAGAGTGGCGGTATGAAGTTGGCGCGCATGGGAGACGGGGCGGAGATTTTTCACACCTTGCAAGGGGAGGGTGTGAATGTGGGGATGCCTGCGGTTTTTGTTAGATTGTCGCTATGTAACTTGCATTGCGTCTGGTGCGATACAGATCACACGTGGAATTTTGTGGGGACGCCTTGGGTGCATGAGAAGGATGGGCTGCCGGGCTATCAGAAACATTGCAAAGAAGAAGCGATCATCGAGATGTGTGCGGCGGAGATAGCGGCGGAGGTGAGAAAGTATGGGTGTCGGCATGTGGTGCTGACGGGTGGTGAGCCGTTGTTGCAGGAGGAGGGTTTGATGGAATTGATCACTGAGCTGCGGGCAGATGGTCGGGATTGGTTTTTCGAGATGGAAACGAACGGAACGCGTTTGCCGGGAAATGTGCTGCTGGCGGCTGTGGGGCAGTTCAATGTTTCGCCTAAACTTGCCAACAGTGGAGTTTCTCAAACTCTCAGAGAAAAGCCGGAGGCGATCCGCGGGTTAGTGGAAAGTGGGAAGGAGTGGTTTAAATTTGTGATCGAAAAGGAAGCGGATTTAAACGAGGTCACGGGCTTGATGGAACGATTACAGATTCCAAAGAGCCGAGTGATTTTGATGCCTGAGGGTAGAAATGTAGAGGAAATCGATAAAGTTGCACCCTGGCTTGCTGAACGTTGCAGGGATTTAGGCGTGAGGTTTTCGGATCGGCTGCATGTGCGGCTGTGGGGAGATAAGCGAGGAGTTTAGGAAAAGTTTGATGAAGAGTGAAGATTGGGAAAATACTTGCGAAACTTTTGTTTGGAGAGAGGGTTTCAAGGACACTGATGAACGAGAGCAAGCACAACGACGAGTGGCGTGAAGGCGACGAGACCTGGCAATTGCTGGGTAAGGCGGCGCCCAAGCAAGCGAGTGGTCGTTTCGCTGACGATGTGGTGCGCGCGGTGCGTTTGTTGCCTGAAGCGGATCCAGTTTGGCCGCGCATTTTGAAATTTTCTCGTTGGACGCTGGTTGCGGCCTGTGTGGTTTTGGCGGCATCGATTTTCATCGATCCACTTGAAACAGGCCCTGTGAAAGCGCCAACCGTCGCTGACAAAGAGGCGCAGTGGGAGCAGATCGAACATGTGGCGCAGGCTGAGTTATTGGCCGCAGCGGCTGAGCATTTGGATGAATTCAGCGATCAAGATCTGGTCACTATGATTGGTTTTTGAGGCCGATCTGCGTGGGTGTGAGAAAGCGGGTTGCAAAATGGTAGGGAACGAGACTAGAGTCGCCCTCTGAAATTAATGTTTATGGCGATTGAAGGTGAAGATTTGGCGAAAGCATGTGTGAAAGCAGCGGTGGAGATCCAAGCGGAGAACATCCGAGTTTGGGACATGAGGGGAGTTTCGAATTTGACCGATTTCATGATCGTGTGCTCGGGATCCTCGATGCCGCATTTACGGGCGATCATTCGTGACGTCGCTGGGATGGTAGAAAAAGAGCATCAGGTGAAGCCGGTTAATTCCGAAGGCAAGGTGGATTCCAAGTGGGTGGTGCTCGATTACATCGATGTGATGGTGCACGTGATGCACGATGAAATGCGCGAATTTTACGGCCTTGAAGAGCTTTGGGCTGAAGCCAAAGAGATGGAATGGGAAGGAACGGGTCAGGTTACCGGTGGGCAGCGCAAATCGAATTTTACTCACTGAAGTAGCAGAGTGAAATTTAAAATCCGCGTTTCCTGAATGCGGACCAATTTGTTTTCTGAAAGCGTTAGTTGTTGTCCTAACAGTGCTCTAAAATCCAAGAACTTGGAGCTGCCATTTCATCAGAAGATCGGATGGCTGAGCTTCGTTTGCAGCGATCGATTCGATGACGGCGCGTGAAGCTAGGAGTGAACCATCGATTCCAAGGTCGTTTCCGACTTTATTGCGACGTGCGATCATGGCATCGACGCGATCATCGAATTCTCGATCTTTTTTACGGCGCAATCCGATGGGTCTTGCTGGCCATTCGCTTTCGGGAAGTGCACGGACTGTGTCCTGCATTTCTTTGAAACGCTTGATGCGATCGCTGCGGAAATGAGGTGGAAGTTTGATTGGTTTGTTTTCAACCATCTGTGCGCACCATTCGAGCAACTGGCGGTTAGGTGCGACCATGAATGACGGGCGATCCCATGCTTCTGCTTCTTTATCGCGCCAATACCAAAGGCCACAAAGGCAGGCGAGTCCGTAAGGAGTGAGTTTTCCAGATCCGGAAATGCGCCATTGTTCATCGCGACTTTCATCGCGTTCTCCAACTTTGATTTTTGCTGATTCGCAACTTTCGAGGAACCATGAGTAGCGATCGAGTTCTTTGAGTTTGGAAACGATTTTATCGCCCATTTCCAAAAGGTATCTAACATCGTTCAATGCGTATTCGACCATCGTGGGTGAGAGTGGGCGTTTGCCCCAATCGGCTTTTTGCGATGATTTTGATAGAACGATACCGAAGTAATGTTCGACTAAATTTCCGAGTCCGAATTTTTCGACGCCTAACAAGCGTGCGCCGATTTGTGTGTCGTAAATATTTTTAGGTAAGCAACCGAACTCGCGTTTGAGCATGGTCATGTCGTAATCAGCGCCGTGCATCCAGACAGTTGCGTTTCTGAGATATTGATCGAGTGGGCTGAGATCTTTGATGGCGAGTGGATCGATTAAGACGCAGTCGTTTCCGGCGGTGAATTGGATGAGGCAGAGAGACTCTTTATGGCGGTGAAGGCTGTCCGCTTCGGTGTCGATAGCGCAAATTTTCTCAGCTGCGGGTGTGTGGCAGGAGTTGAGGAAATCTTCGAGTTGAGCGGTTGTGCTAATCATGGTTTTTGAATGGAATGAACCTATGACCATGATTTGAAGCTGATTTCAACGAGTCAAACGGGTTCGAATGCCGCATGAGAAAAGTGCTATTTTACGGTGTCGGGCAAGGATTTAATCTTTCGGGAAAGACATTCAGTTTGGGGTCAGAATGAGGGGTGCTGAGCTGTTTCCGTAGCGATCAAAGGTGGTGATCGCGATTAAATCGGCCGTTTGAATCGTGATGGATTCATGGTTGGCTGGAACAATCGCGGTGGTTTTCCAGAGAGTTCCGGACTTGGATTGGATGGCGATTTTTGAGTAATCCCCTGCGTTCCATTGAACGACTGTTTGATTTCCTCGGATGGTGGCTGTTGCCTGTGGGCTGGCGGGTTTGGTCTGGCTGAGCCATGGCATCGGAGGGATGGCTGCAGGTTGGGGGTAGATTTTGGAAAGTTCCGCATTAATGCCGCCTAGGTCGCTAATGAGACCTTTCGCACTCCAGTGGATGTGGCCGGCCCAGTTGGTTCCGATGGTGCGGGAGAGTTTGATTTGGTTGATGATTTCGGAGGCGGTGCGTGTGGGGTCTTCTTTGGATTGGATGCGGGTGGTTGCGATTCCTGGCCAGACGGGGCGGGTTCCTTGTTTGCGCCACCAATCAAGAAGTGCGGTGTAGGACTGTTTTTTGGGTTCTATTCTCCAGTAAAGCTGCGGGGCAAGGTAATCGACCCAGCCGTTTTTCAGCCATTTCCGAGAGTCTCCAGCGAGATGTTCGTAGGAATCAACCCCGGCTTCGATGCCTTCGGGGACTCCGGGTCTCCAGATTCCAAAAGGACTGATGCCAACCCGAACCCATGGTTTTTCCTTTTTCACGGATTGGTAGAGTTGCTGAATAAAGGCATCGACGACTACGCGGCGTTCGGCCGGGGTTTTGGCATCTTCGAAGCGAAGGTTTCCGGATGGGTAAGGATAAAAGTAATCATCGAGGTGGATACCATCGACATCGTACCTGCGGAGGACATCGAGAATGGCTGTCATGGCTTGTGCGCGAGTATCGGGATGCGAGGGATCGGCCCAAAGCCTGGTTCCGTAGGTACGGATGACATGTGGTTTGGTTTGGCTGATGTGATCTTTGGAAACGGGATGTTCTATATTGGCGAGAGCACGAAAGGGATTGAACCATGCATGAATTTCAATGCCGCGGGCGTGGCCTTCTTGGATCCAATAAGCCAGGGGATCGTAACCTGGAGATTTCCCCATGGTTCCTGTTAGCCATGGAGACCAAGGCTCATACTTGGATATATATAATGCATCGGCATGAGGCCGCACTTGCAGAATGGCGGCGTTCATATTTAGCGAAGCGAGTTTATTGAGTATAGCTTTCGCTTCGGCCTTTTGCTCGGTTTCGCTCAGGCCTTTTTTCGATGGCCAATCGATATTGTAAACCGTAGCGATCCACGCTGCGCGAAATTCACGCTCAATGCTTGGAGGTTGCTCTTGTGCGTGGAGGTTGGCAGAGGCTGAGATGGCGTAGAAGAGAGGAAAGAACCATCGGATCATGACTGGGTGATGTGGTTATGAATTAATAGCCGACAACGAACTGATATGTTTCGTATAACATGTTGAATGCCATAACGCACAGCAGGTAAAGGGCGTAGGTTACGGCAATAGTGATGGCTGTGATTCCGGTTTTCCATTTCAAGGAAATGGTTGGATGAAACCAGATGAGGGGTAAGGCAAGTGGACCTATGCTCAGAAGCATAAAAATCACAAATGCCTTACTGAAATACCATGGAATGATTATGGGTTTTTCCAACAGCTGAAGTTACTTGATGCCTTTGAGAATTTGTTTACGGAGTTCGACGATGTTAATCTCCTCACTGTGTTTCCACAGAATTTCACCTTCGGGAGAGATGATGACGGTGAAGGGAAGCGCGCCGGTCCAGTCTGGATAAATCGCTTCTGCTAGCTTATCTGGATTTCCGCCGTTCCAGATGTAGTTGTTAGATGTGCGACCTTCTTTTTCCATGGATGGCTTCGTTCTCTTGGAAAGAGCGGCATGTCTGGATTCTAAGAATTTTTTGGCTTTCGCTTTTTGCTCGAGGGGATCCATGGAGATGGAGATAAAATCCACATTGCGATTTTGGAAGCGGCGGTAGGTTTCTACGAGATCAGGAAATTCTGCGACACAAGGACCGCAGGTGGTGGACCAGAAGTTGATCACACGGACGTTGCCGGATTTGTTTTCGCGGAGTTTTTTCGCAAGTGGCTCGTCGAGTTCATCGAGCGTGACTGGCATTTCTTCCCAAGCTTTTTGGTCAGCGATAACGCTTTCGGCTTTGAAAAGCCATTTCGTGGAGCAGCCGAATGAGCGGGTGACGGGTTCTTCGATTTCTTTTCCTGCGAGGAGGGCATCAAAAGCATTTCGGAGGTAAGATTTTTCCACGGGGCCGGAAGATCTACCGGCATCATCCATGCGGCCAGTGTAACGAAGTTTGCGCTCCGAATCGAAAACGAAAACATGGGGAGTAGATTGAGCGCCACAGGCGATAGCGAATTTCTGAGTTTCCGCGTCGTAGAGATAGGGGAGAGTCCAGCCATGGCTATCGGCGAAGGGTTTCATTTCCTCAAAGGAATCTCCGTAAGGGGAGTAGCCAAGTTCATCAGGGCGAAGAGCGATCGGGTTGTTTGAGCTAACGGCAACGACAGCGACTTCTTTGTCTTTATAGTCCTTGTGTATTTGTTCCATGCGGGAAGCGGCGGCAACGGAATCAGGGCAGTGATTACTAGTGAAGATAATGCAGAGAATTTTCGCATTTGCGTAGGTGGCCTCGGTGTGGGTTTTGCCATCAATGCCAGGTAACGAAAATGCAGGAAGGGAAGAACCGATAGGGAGGACCTTTGGGGCTTCTTCAGAGAAGGCCAAACCGCTCAACATGGGTAATAGTAGAAGTAAGATATGTTTCATATTCGGTCGTTACGTTAGCGAGATTCGATACATTACAAAGTGGAAAATCTCTATCAGGGGGGTCTGGAGCTGGGAGGGCGGAATTGGGGGTTATGATATCCTAAAGATAAGTTAAATATTTGTCTGGCAATGGGTTTAAAATTTATTTAGGAAATACGAAACAATTTTCTTAGCCATGCCCTCTACCAACGAATACACCCATCCAATAAACGTTCGTTCAAGACAACTCGATATGCCGACTCGCGTGGGTTATCAGGACGACTACGATGATAAAATCAAGAGCGCGCAGCTTGAATTGGAGCGAATCCAGCTAGAGCGCGAGGAGCTTGAGCGGAAAAAACGTGAGCTTGAAGAGCTCACCAGCCGCAAACGTGCGTTTCTTTCTCAGCAGGTCGAGCTTACCGAAAAACTTTCCGCAGCTATTACGCTAATTGACCGCGAACTGCATGAGTTGAGAGAAGAAACTGACCAACTTGAGCAGTGCCGGGTTTGTTTTTCCGATCATTTGGACAAGATCCAGAAACACGACCCCGAGAAATGGACACGTGATAATCTTCCTGACAGACTGGAAAAAGCGACAGCTGTGACAGACATGGCAGCAGACGAATATGATCAAGCGGCCGCCTATTTCGAAGGAACCCGCGCTGGCGGTATTTTCGGCAGACCATCCAAAGGCGGACGTCGTAAGGCAAAGTCCCAAAAAACCGAATCTGAATTTCGTGAGCAACTGGTGAACGGCTTCGCCTTCAACTTGCCTATCATCATCCTTGGTGCGGCAGGTCTCGTGGTTTACTTCATCAAATAGAACGATGGCAAAGTTGAAACAAGCGAGCCTGTTTGATGAAGATTATGAGTTTAAAGCTCTGCGTGAAAAAGAGCGCAAACTTGCCGAGGCTCAGAAGGAATTCCAAAAGCTGCCCGCTTTGTTAGCGAAGCAGAAACAAGAGAACGAGGCGACGATGCCGCCCATGGCGGAAATCAGAGAGCGTCAGAAGTTCAACCGTTTTGAACAAAGCTTGAGCCGAGGTCAGATTGAAAATGTCCTGCGCACGCAGCGGCAGAGTTTCGGAATGACGTTGCTGTTGATTGCCGCCACCATTTTAATGGTGATGTGGGCGCTTCGCATCGTGTCTGCTTGATTTACGGACGCTCCCAGGGTTCAACGAGGCGCTCTGCTGAACGAGGCTCTAAGTGGGAAATGACCCTGCCCTCCGGCCCTATCAAATTTGAGATTTTTGCTTCAATCTCAGTTGCGTGATCATGAGCAGCCGAGAGTTTCATGTCATTTGGGAAAACCAGGTGGAACTCGACCCAATGGAAATGTCCCGAGTGGCGATGCCTGAAATTATGATAGGCAAGATTCCTTTCCGCGACCGATTGATCTAACAGATCACGTGCAATTTTTTCGATAACGGGATCCGCTTCATCGAGCAGACCACCGAAACTTTCTTTGATGAGTTTCAGGCCGACGCGAAGAATATTGAGAGCCGCGATACTGGCGAAGATAGGATCCCACAGAGGCCAATCGGTAAATATGATGAGCATCAACGCTACGAGCGCAGCTAGGCTGGACCATACGTCGGTGAGCACATGAATTCCATTCGCTCGAATCAAGGGCGATGATGTTTGCTTTCCTACGTTAAGCAGTGTGAGTCCGAGGGCGAGATTGATCATTGCGGCAACTCCAGTGATCCAACAACCCAAGGCGAGGTTTCTAATTTCCACTCCGTAGATAAATTGTCTAACTGCCTCGTAAAGAATCAGAATGGCAGCGGCGGAAATCATCGCGCCTTCAAATCCTGCGGAGATAAATGAAATTTTATCGTGACCGAAGTGATGAGTTTCATCGGCTGGTTTTCTCGCTAAGCGCAATGCCCATGATGCGAAGGCGACAGCGAACACATGAACTACAGACTCCGCGGCGTCTGAATAGATCGCCGATGAATAGGTGCTAGCCGCAGCAAAGACTTTCAGCGCGAGCAAGAAGATCGCTACAACAAGAGACAAGTTCATCACCTGTCGTTGAATGTCTGCTGCTGGCATAAATTAGAATTTCAAGCTTTCATAAGGAGTTCGATCTCATCCGGTTCGATGGGAATGGAAGCCATGAGATCAATGTTTTCATTTTCGCCAATGAAGTAATCGTTTTCGAGACGGATACCGAGGTTTTCTTCGCGGATATAGATGCCGGGCTCGATGGTGAAAAGCATGCCCGGGGCAACGACTTCGAATGGAGGTGATACGTCATGCACATCGAGACCGAGGTGATGAGAAACGCCGTGCATGAAATATTTACTCACGAGTGGCTTGGTCTCATCTTGGGCGGCAGCTTGTTCGGCGGTGAACAGCCCGAGGCCAATGAGTTCCTTTTCAATTTCTGCGACGACTCGCTTTTGATAATCGGGGAGTGCGATACCGGGACGTAGAACCGTGTTAGAAAACTTCATAATCCGCAGCACAGCTTCATAGACTTGGCGTTGGCGCTGGGTAAACTTGCCGTTCACAGGAATCGTGCGAGTCATGTCCGCGTTCCAGCCCGCGTATTCGCATGCGACATCGAGCAGGAGCATTTCTCCGTCTTGGAGAACTTGGTCATTATCGATGTAATGAAGCACACAGGCATTCGTGCCACCCGCAATGATTGGCGTGTAGGCAAATCCGCGGGAACCAGATTTGATAAACTCGTGGATGAACTCGGCTTCCACTTCCCATTCGCCAACGCCGGGTTTGACGAATTCAAGAACACGGCGAAAACCAGCTTCGGTGATGTCGCAGGCTTTTTTTGTCAGTGCGATTTCCTCATCCGATTTCCTCATCCGGAGCTTTTGAAGCAGCGGGGTCAGACGGCCGTAATGGTGTAAGGGAAACTTGTGTTGGCACTCGGCAATGAAGCGGCTGTTGCGAGTTTCGGTGAATGTGGAGCAACGAGGATGTTCGTTAGTGGAAAGGAAAATGGACTCTGCCTGCAATGCGGCTGGGTTGAAAAGAGAGTCGAACTGATGCACCCATTCAATGCGTTGAATGCCGCTTCGTTCTCTGGCTTGTTCTTTGGTTAACTTCGCGCCTTCCCAGATGGCAATTTTATCGTTCGTTTCGCGAATGAATAGAATTTCCCGGAGATTCTCGTTTTTAGCGCCGGGATAAAGGAGCAGTATGCTTTCTTCCTGAGCGATGCCGGTTAAGTAAAATAAATCGCTGTTTTGTTTGAAGGGAAGGGTGGCGTCGGCGTTGCTAGAATAGATATCGTTTGAATGAATGACCGCGATTGCGTTTTTGGGGAGGAGGTCCACTAGTCGGCTGCGATTATATTCAAAGAGTGCGGAAGACGGGTTTTGAGAGCGCATAATGGAGATAATGATGAATCATCGAAATAAATGAGGGACTGGGTGTCGAGGCTAGCTTGAGATTCTTTTCGCGAAATTAAGTTTGGCTTTATTCGTGTGACCACTTGCAAAACTATTTGTGCTGTGAACACGCTCTTGGAGCGAATTATGGATTTCTTATCAACAGACCAAACTTCACTCAAAATCTGCGGTGTCCGGACCGAGGCGGATGCTCAGGGTTTGATTGATCTTGGCGTGGATGCAGTGGGGTTTAATTTCTGGCCTCACTCGAAGCGGTATTTGGATCCGAAAAATGCGGCTTGGTTGAAAAGTCTCGAAGGCAAAGTTTTGCGGGTTGGTGTGTTCGTCAATCAACCGTCGGAATTATCGCTGCGGCTGATTTCCGAGGGGATGATCGATGTGGTCCAACTGCATGGTGATGAAGATCCGGAGGCGGCGGCTGTATTTTCAGATGCCGGTATTAAAGTCATCAAAGCCATCGGCGTCAAAACTCCTGCGGATATTGAAAGAGCGGGTGGCTTTGAAGTGGATGCCATTTTGCTAGATGCACATGCGCCCATCGTTTTTGGTGGAACTGGTGAAACGTTCGATTGGAGCTTGGCGCTGGATTTTAAAAATCGTTTTCCGAATACCGCGATGATCCTTGCCGGTGGAATCACTCCGCAGAATGCAGCGATGGCGATTTCTCAGGTGAAACCCGCAGCGTTGGATATCGCATCGGGCGCTGAAGTTTCACCGGGCGTCAAAGATTTCACCAAGGTGCAACAATTGTTGGATGCCTGCCGTCGTGCGTTATGATTACCGACTCTCATTGCCACCTAGCCTCGCATCGTTACGCGGATCAAGATGTCGGTCATATCATCGCGCGTGCGAGGTCAGTCGGGGTGCATCGCATGGTCACCTTGGCGACTTCGTTAGGTGACGTTCCCAGAAATCTTGAGATAGCGAATCATGCGGGCATTTCCGCAGCGATCGGAATTCATCCCTGCGACGTGCATCACGCACCCGATGATGTGATCGAGAAACTTTCCGAATATGTCAGCGATCCACGGGTGTGCGCGATTGGGGAAACCGGGCTGGATTATTATCACCCAGCACCAGATGGATGGACTGATTCGGATTTCAGATCCAAGCAGCGAGATCTTCTTAACCAACATTTCGAGCTAGCAGCGCGATCAGGTCTGAACATCGTGATCCACACGAGAGACCTCGAGGGATCTCAGTCATTTGAAGACTCGCTATATATATACCGAAAATATTCGGATCGGGTGCGGGCGGTTTTCCATTGTTTCATTTCCTCATGGGATCTGGCGGAGCAGGTGATTGCAGAAGGCGGAGTGGTTTCGTTTGGGGGTGTGACGACCTTTAAAAAATCGGATCTCGTGAAGGACACCGTCGCACGTTGTCCGGCAGGTCGTTTCATGTTGGAAACCGATTCGCCCTATCTTGCGCCGGAGCCCATGCGTGGGAAACAGAATGAGCCTGCATACACTTCATATATTGCTGAGGTCATCGCTGCTTTGAGAGGGGAGTCGCTCGTCGAGCTCGCTACCCATACCGAGCAGACTGCGAATGGTTTTTTTCGGTGGAAATCAGATTCCCTTGAATGAATTGTGCACTGGCAATCGTTGTTTGTTCTGTTAAACCGAGCTCACATTCTTCTGCTCCAATTTATCAAATTATGAAAATCACTTACTATCTTACAATTGCAGCTCTCATTTCAGTTGCTGTTTCCTGCGCCCCAAAAACAGGCGGAGATGGATACGATGTTGCCAATCCTTATGCGGCTCCCGATTACACGGATGATTCGGGCACACCTGTTGTTCCTAGTGATGTGAATCCTGTCTACGATGCACCGGCAGCATATGAAGATGTTTCTGTTGCTCCTAAGGTTAGTGCTCCTGAGGTTAGTGCTCCTAAAGTTAGTGCCCCTCCCTCCACTCCATCTGCACCAAAAGTTCACACAGTTGGACGTGGCGATACTCTTTGGGGCTTGAGCAAACAATATGGAGTTCCTGCTGCATCTATCAAAGCGGCAAACGGCTTAACTCGGGATACCATCGTCATGGGAGCCAAGCTGAAAATTCCGGCAAAATAATTTAATGCGTTCTCACTTCGTTCTTGGTGCTTTTATCGCCTTCGTATCACTGCTTCCCGCGCAAGAGGAAGCAGCAGATACGTCCAAGATGACGCCTAAAGAAGACGTAGTGGAGCAGTTGTTCTCAGAAAGGGAATCTACTGAGGCTTTAGAAAAGGCTATTCAGAGTGCGCGCAAACTTGGCGTACCTGAACAAGCGATTCTGGAATCCAAATTCTTGTTCCATGTCGATCGCGCAGAAGATGCTGAAATTGCAGAGATGCTTCCCGAGCTAGTGAAGCAGGGTGAACATTTCAAGTTATCTGATTCTGAAATCTTCGCTAGCGAGGATGATTGGCTGGCGATTTTGGAATACGTGCGAGCCATCGCCGCACTACAGAAAGGGGAAAAGCAGGTATTCAAAAAGCACATCACCGAAGCATTCTGGTTAAGTCCGCGTCAGGGAGCTGCATTTGCGCCGCACATCGAACGGCTCCGTTTGATGGATGCCATGAAGGAGGTGAAGCTCGATAAAGAGCGAAAATACCTCAACACACTCGATGCAGAAAAAACCAGCCTTGGTGAATTAATGGCGGAAAAAAAAGGAGTCATGCTGCACTTCTGGTCTCCGTTGAGTCAAGAATGTGAGAGCACCCTCGCTGATTTTTTTATTACTGCGGAGCACCTAACGAAGAATGGAATCAGCGTTGCGTCCGTGCTTCCTGAAACGTCAGACAAAGTTATTACTGCTGCGAAAGCGATGTTGACCGCCACGGGTAAACACATTCCAGGTCATTGGATTGTAGATGTTGAGAATTCTCCGCTAAGCGCGCAACTCAAGGTAGAATCAGTGCCTGCCGTCGTTCTGATAGATGCTACAGGTAAAATTATTTATAACGGTCATCCGAGTAACGAAGAATTTTGGAAGATGTTAGAAAAGTTGAATCCTGAAATTAAGCGTCCCGAGATGCGAGAGGAGTGAGATCTAACTCAGAGAAATTACTACACCTGCCGTAGGCTGAAAATGGGGGTAATTTTTATCCTAAACTTTTCTTAAAAGTTTAGTGATTTTAACTTGACGGAAATACGTAATACTAGTTTTATCGTATCAATCTAAGGAAACGAATCCTGATGAACAAACCTACGCATCCTTCAAATCTCGAACTACAAGCACTCTCAGTGTTGTGGCATGAAGGACCATCTACGGTAAGTTCAGTACATGAATCGCTGCCTGACGGAAGAGAAAGAGCCTACACCACGGTGCTCTCTGTTATGCAAAGCTTAGAGAGAAAAAAACTGGTAAGAAGAATCCGCTCCGGAAGGGCTCATGTTTATGAGTCGGCGTATTCACAAGAAATCATCGTGCGTCGTGCGACGGATGATTTTGTAACAAATGCTTTTGGAGGACGCCTCGGTGAGGCTGTTCTCGCTACCCTCTCCCTCGGTTCATTAACACCGGAAGAGAAAACAAACATCGAACGCGAACTCAAACGACATAAAACTATGCCAGCGAAAAAACCAGCAAAGAAAGCAGTAAAAAAAGCAGCTCCTAAAAAAGCAGCAGTAAAAAAAGCAGCTCCTAAGAAAGCCGCTAAAAAAGCAGCTCCTAAAAAAGCAGTGAAAAAGGCAGCTCCTAAAAAAGTAGCCAAAAAAGCTGCTAAAAAAGTAGCTAAAAGCGCAAAAAAAGCAGCTAAGAAGCCAGCTAAAAAAGTAGTTGCCAAAAAAGCTCCGGCTAAAAAGGCAGCAGCTAAAAAAGCTCCAGCTAAAAAAGCAGCTAAGAAAGCCGTAGCTAAAAAGGCACCAGCCAAAAAAGCTCCAGCTAAGAAAGTTGCTAAAAAGGCAGCCAAAAAAGCAGCTAAGAAAAAGTAATCAACCACCGCTAGCAGTCTGATATTTCTCTTCGGAGTAATTCAACTGCCTAAGCGGTTATGACATTTGTAAAAGGCGGAAGGTCTCAGGATCTTCCGCCTTTTCATGTTTTATACGATCGTGATGCGTATCAAAAATAATCAGCCATTTTGTTTTCATGAGGGGATTTGTGTGGTTTGATCCCATGCATGAAGAATTCAACTTATTGGTTATTCGTTTTTATATTTTTAATAAGCCCCGTGGCGCTGGCGGGAGGAAATAAGGAAGTGGTTCAGATAACTTTTCATCTTGAGACGGATGCAACTGATAATCCCAAAATGATTTTTCCTCATGAATTAATGGGTAAGCAAAGATTTTTTAGAAGGATGCCTGAAATTTCCTCGAAGGATTTCAAAGCTTTTAACCCTTTTCCCTCAGAAGATCAGGCATCATATGGAGTTCTCATTCAACTGAAAGAGAGTGCAGGCAAACGCTTTATGGCCTGCACTACTGCAAGCCAAGGAAAGTGGATAGTCTGCAAAGCTTTTGGTCGCGTGGTTGATAGCGTTTTAATTGATCAACCTGTGAACGATCACGTCATTGTCATTTGGAAAGGACTAACGTTGGAAGAAATTCGTGAACTTGATGAAGGCATCCCGCGCGTTGGTGAAAAGCAGAAAAAATAGGATTATCGAAAATGAAATGGGCACTCGTTATATTATCGTTCGCGATCACTAATCTCAAAGCTGATGCAATCGAGTTAGTTTTGCCGACGGAAAATGATCATCTTTACAACGGAGAATTGGATCGGTTCTACATGTATGTGGATAGAACTTTTGAAGGTGCAGTAACGAAGGAGTGGGAAGGTGGATCGTTTGGTTTTGTTCGGACTCCCATTCGCGTTAACGGTGAAGTCGTGTTAACAAAGTTTCATGAAGGGATCGATATCGCGCCGATCAAGCGAGACAAAGCTGGTAATCCTCTGGACTTGGTGATGAGTATTTCCGGTGGAAAAGTCGTTCATACAAGCGAGATCGCGGGCAGAAGTAACTACGGCCGATACGTGGTGGTTGAGCACGATTGGGAACAATCAAAAGTTTACTCGCTCTATGCGCATTTAGCGGAAATTACCGTACAGGTCGGCAGCATTGTCAAAGCTGGTTCAGTAATTGGACGTATGGGTTACACTGGTGCGGGTATCAACCAGACCCGTGCGCATTTGCATTTGGAGCTGGGTTTCCTGATGAGTGAAAACTACGAGGTCTGGCACAAGCAAAGTTTCGCGAGCCCGAACTACCATGGTAATTTTAATGGTATGAATATCGCAGGAGTTGATGTCGCGAGTTTCTTTCTGGCGCATCGTGAAAATCCGAACCTGAGCTTCAGTGAATTTGTCATGAGTCGGCCTGTGCAATTCAAAGTTGCGGTTCCTGCAAACAAATCAGAGCCAGATTTTTTCGTTCGATATCCTTGGATGAAACGTCCAGGCGATGCCGCAGTAAACTCATGGGAAATCGGCTTCTCGGCGACGGGGCATGTCGTTTCATTTTGTCCGAGCAGTAGAATCGTAAATCAAGCGCTCGTGAGTCACATCAGGCCTGCAGAAATGAACCAATCGTATCTGACCCGTGGGTTGATTTCTGGAAACGGGAATCAAGTTGTTTTGTCACGTGATGGAAATCGTCTCGTCTCATTGATACTCGATAATTTTCCTAGGACTCAGTAGCGCGTAATCACCCATTTTATTTCTCTAATCATGACATGGTTTTACTCAAAAAATGGTCAACAGCTTGGCCCGATCAATGAGCAAGAGTTTTCTCAAAAATGCTTTAATGGTGAAATCTTAACCACAGATCTGGTTTGGAAAGAGGGCATGTCGGATTGGATGCAGCAGGGGGATGTTGCCAGCGTCAGCGATACACTGACCACACCAAAGATTTCAACTCAACCACAGTTGCGCTTTGATCCGCAGTCGAATGTTGGTTCAGTGTTAGTTAAGCAACCTCCCGCGATGGACGCCTCATTCATTCTGCCGAAAGTTCCGAACTATTTTTGGCAGTCAATTGTGGCCTTGGTGCTTTCGGTAGTTCAAACATTATTTATTTGTCTGCCGATCGGTTTGGTGTGTGCGATCGTTGCTGTCGTTTATGCTAGTAAGGTTGATAACTATCAAGCGGTTCAAAATCATCTTGCTGCAGATGATGCATCGAGAAATGCCAAGTTGTGGATGATTTTGAGTTTTTCCTTCTCTATTCTAGTGTTTCTGGGAATCGCAGGGTTAGCGATATTTGTGTACCTCAACATGAATCCTTGAAGATTTACCAAAGCTGTGATTGGCAACATACAATCAATACAAACATGTAATTCCGACTGATGCTTAAATACCGAGTAATCGTGGTGATTTTGATTCTGCTCATCTTGGTCGTTGCTGCCTATGCATTACGGGAAACGGCGGGTGCCGGTTGGATGCCAGGCTGCTTTTTTAGAAAACTTACGAGTTTGGAATGCCCGGGGTGCGGCATGACACGGGCGACTTATGCGGTGTTACATGGAAGGTTTATGGAGGCGTTTCGTCTGAATCCTGTCGGAATGATTTTGTTTCCTCTAGCGATGATTGGGCTGAGTTTTGAGGTTGTGGGATGGGTGAGGGGTAAGGATGATTTTTTTCGACTCAGTGTCGGCAAGTGGGGAGCTATTGTGATCGCGGCGATTTTGATCATTTGGGGGATCGTCAGAAATCTAATCTGAGGGGGTGTGTCGATGGAAGTTTCCTTGCGAGTGTTATGAGAGGGACTTAGTTTTTCGGCATGAGTCTTTTATTAGGAGTGAACATTGATCATGTCGCGACGTTGCGGCAGGCGAGGTATGAGCTGCAGCCGGATTCTCCGAATGCAGAACCGTGTGTGGTTTTAGCTGCGCATGAAGCCAAAGCCGGTGGTGCGGATTCGATTACGGTGCATGTGCGAGGAGATCGCAGGCACATGCAAGATGCGGATGTGTTTCGGATTCGCGAGGAGGTAGATATTCCGCTTAATCTTGAACTCGGGATCACTGAGGAAATGTTGGATTTGGCATTTCGCTTGAAACCAGATTTTGCCTGTTTGGTTCCGGAAACACGTGAAGAAGTGACGACCGAAGGCGGGCTGGATGTGGTCGCCCTTTTCGGGACGGCGAGGGAGGCGGTGAAACGACTCAAAGAAGCTGGCATCAAAGTTAGTTTGTTTATTGATCCGTTAGAAGAACATGTTCGTGAAGCTGCTCGCATGGAGGCAGATATGATAGAGCTGCACACAGGTGCGTTTGCGAATGCTCTCGATAAGTCAGAGGAAATCGCACGATTGATCGCCGCCGCGCAGCTCGGACATGAGCTTGGCTTGCAGGTCAATGCGGGTCACGGGATCAACTATCTGAATTTGCCCGATGTGTTGAAAGTTCCCTACTTGAGCGAGTTAAACATCGGACACAGCATTGTCTCTCGATCGATGACGGTGGGGATGCGCACGGCGGTTGCGGAGATGGGGGCGGGAATGAAATCTTACTCTTTTTCATCATGATGATTTACGGAATCGGGATCGATGTGGTGGAGGTGGATCGAATTGAGGAAGCGATCGCGCGGCAGGGTGAGGTGTTTCTGCGGAAACTTTTCACGGAAAGTGAACGGCATTACTGCGATAAACAAAAGCGGCCGGGAATGCATTATGCGGGGAGATTTGCGGCCAAAGAGGCGGTGTCAAAAGCGCTCGGCACGGGTATAGGCGGCAAGGCGGGTTGGCTGGAAATGGAAGTGATTCGTGGAGAATCAGGTGCGCCGACGATGATATTTCATGGGCATGCTTTGGAATTTTTAATTGCGGAGGGAATCTCTGAGGTTCAGGTGAGCCTCACACACGCAAGGGATTATGCTGCGGCGAATGCGGTAGCGATTCGGCAAATGGGTTGATTGTCGATAGACACTGACTTGCCAAGGCGGGTTGTATAGCGAAAGCTAGCGATATGGAAATGATGGTCAGAGCGAGAAGAAATCGGCGGAGTGCGGCGATTCGTGGGTTAGTTCGGGAGACCCGACTTTCGGTAGAGGATTTAATTTTACCGATGTTTTTTCATGCGGATGCCGAGGATGTCGCCATCGATTCGATGCCGGGCTGCACGCGTTGGTCGGTTCAGGGGTTGTTGAAAGAGATTTTGGAGGTTCGTGATTTGGGAATACGGGCAGTGGTGCTTTTCCCGAAAATTGATGACTCGCTGAAAAATCCTCAAGGTAGTGAATCGGCGAACGATCATGGCTTGGTGCCGCGTGTGATTCGGGAAATTAAAAAACTTTGTCCCAAGATGTGCGTGATCACAGACATTGCGCTCGATCCTTACAGCTCGGATGGGCACGACGGTCTGGTTGTGCGCGGTTGTGATGGTGAATTGAAAATTCTCAATGACGAAACCGTCGAGGTACTCTGCCATCAGGCACTCTGCCATGCGAGAGCGGGTGCGGATATTGTCGCACCATCGGATATGATGGACGGTCGGGTGGGTGCAATCCGGGTTGCACTAGATGAAGCGGGTTTCACGGAAGTCGGGATCATGTCCTACACCGCGAAATACGCATCGGCATTTTACGGGCCGTTCCGTGGCGCGCTCGATTCTGCACCGAAAGAAGGTGACAAGAAAACTTATCAGATGGATCCCGGAAATGTGCGTGAGGCGATCCGTGAATTGTTGATGGACGAAGAAGAAGGTGCGGACATCGTGATGGTGAAACCTGCGGGTGCTTATCTCGATGTGATCGCGCGCTTGAGGGATGAGACGACTTTGCCGATCGCGGCTTATCAGGTCAGCGGAGAATATTTGATGATCAAAGCGGCGTGCGCGAGTGGTTGGTTGGATGAAAAGGCTGTGGTTCTGGAAAGTCTTTTAGGCATACGCCGTGCAGGTGCGGATATGATTCTCACATACTTTGCGAAAGATGTGGCGCGGTGGATTCGATAGGAGAGTTAATGAATTTTGGTGAGCTTAAACATTATTTTGAGGAGAACTTCACGGTGCGAGGGGAGTTGGGGGCTGGGCTGAGTGTTTGGAAAGATGGGGAGGAGATCGTTTCATTAGCGGGAGGTTATCGGGATAGAAATCGAACTGAGAAATGGGATGCTACTACGATAGCGCCAGTTTACTCAGCGACCAAAGGTCCGGCTGCGGCGACTTTGCTGCATGCGCTTTCCAAGCGAGGCTTGGATGAAAACGATTTAGTGAGCGAAGTTTGGATCGGTTTTCCGTTATATGCAGCGACATTCGGTCAGATGCTTTCACATCAATGCGGTTTGGCTGCTTTGACCCATACTGCCGATGTGTATGATCATCGCGCAGTGATTACAGCCATTGAACATAGCACGCCCGAGTGGTTGCCGGGCTATGGTCATGGGTATCATCCGAGAACTTATGGATTTCTGTTAGACGAATGTGTGCGTCGTCTCGAAGGGAAGACTTTAGGGGAGTTTTGGAATAACGAAATTGCCAAGCCCATGGGAATCGATTTCTGGATCGGCCTACCGGAAAGTCAATGGGGACGGGTGGCGCAGTTGGTTCCTGGAAAAGCGAAACCATCAGTCTATGAGGAAGGATTTTATCAAAGTTTCAACCAATCAGGCAGCCTCACGCGGAGAGCATTTTCATCGCCACGTGGACTGCATGCGATTGCTGAGATGAATGAACCAAAAGCTTGGTCGGCGGGATTACCGGCGATGGGTGGTGTGGGATCGGCTAGTGGACTTGCGAAGTTTTACCAATGCGCGATCGGTGCGTTGAAAAGTCCTTTCTCAGCAGGAGTGATACGAGCTCTCGGGAGTTTGCAGATTTCAGGGGAAGATAAAGTGCTGCTGCGTGAAACCGCGTTCACCTGTGGATGTCAGAAAGATCCGGTCGATGAACACGGACAGAAGAAACGCTTTTTGTATGGCAGCTCGACGGCAGCCTTTGGTCATCCGGGTGCGGGGGGAAGTCATGGATTTGGTGATCCTACAAGCGGTGTGTCATTTGGTTATGTGATGAATCAAATGGAGCTTAGCGTGATGCCTGGTGAGAGATGCGTGGGCTTGGTTGAGAGAGTGGTTTGTTAGAGGGAAATATTTTTGGGCGGATAATGATTGCATAAATGTTAAGACGATAGTCCTGTCTCCATGAGATATTTCATCGCGTAAATTCGACCGAGGCATCCACCGGTAGGTCGAGATGGATCTGGCTGGAATTGAGCGCAAGAGGCATGAGAGCACGACTGCAGAAAGGGTAGGCATCGCCGAGGGCGATGTGGTTTGCGGCGTTTTCGTCGAGTAAGGTATGATGGAAAAGGTTGGTGGAGGATTGCCAAGTGGAGGGGCCCTTTCCCGACGGGTTGCATTCGGTTGGGGAGCTATCTTCTAACAATTCAGGCAAAATGGCCACCTCACCAATCCGGTCGGAACTGTGATCGGTGGCGAGCAAATGTTGCAGCGCGTCTTGTCCAGTGCGGGAGCGGGCGCTAATGACCCGTCCTCGCCGAAACTCCAGTTCGATACCCTCGATGACGGTGCCGCCATGCGTGACTGGCCGAGAAATCCGCACGATGCCGCGTGCAGATTTCTTGTGAGGAGCGGTGAAAATTTCCTCGGTTGGCAGATTACAGACGAAGGGCACACCGGCCTTTGAGGTAAGTTGGGCAGTACACCATGCGTGCGAGCGTGGAAGGTCGAGGGTGAGGTCGGTGCCTTCACCTACGTAACGGATATGTCGGTGGTGTGCGGCGTTTAGCTCATCGCGATGTTGGGCGAGGTTCGAGAGATGGGTGTGCCAGCGCTCGACAGGATTGGATGCGGGGTAGGCATTTTGTCCCGACGCTGCAAAGTCAAGTGGGCCAATCACCCGCATCGCCTGAAAGACGACCTCCCACAATGTAGCGAGGTTGATACCAACGGCATCGGCCCACATCGTCGAAGGGGACGGGGCGAGTGTCCACTGGCTGGCTCCACGGACGAGAAGCTGAATGACGGGACCTAGGTGTCGCCATTTGATGCGATCGAAACGGGCCAATCGCTCGGCCGGTAAGCCGGACATGAGTTGTGGCTGGCTACCCATCAGGAAAAGAAATGCCCCACCGCGCGCGAGGTGCTGTTGCATGCGCCGGCTGTGGTTGGAAACCAAGATTTCGTAACCTTGGGTGTTATCGGTTTCCACCAATTCACGCAGCCGAACTGGGTCGGATTGAATGACTTCGATCGTCGAGTGAGAGCCTCCCGACTCAACTTCCAAATTTGAAACGGCAGTCCGTATCGCTTTGACCAGTGTGTCGGACTCTGGATGGACGCCCTGCAATTCATAGGGCTCGGTTATCAGTAGCGGTTGCCCAGGCTGGAGATTCAGCCCAACCCGTATGATGACTTCCCCCATGTCGCAAAGCTGGGAGGTGAAGTCAGAAGTCATTATCGTAGCGTGTCATCTTGTATGAACAATATACCTATTCACGCCCACTATGGGTGTCAGCGTAAATTTTACAGGTGACGCATCGAGACGTTGCTACCATTAAGTTCGTAGTGGAGCGGGGGTATTATGTCGAATGGACTAGGGGAGTGTAGTGATCCGACTTCGCCACCTCCGTCTCCTTTTCCCCTTCCACAGACGGCTCTTCAATGGATTCTCCGCCCTCGGTGAAAAAGCAAATTCCTAACATTCATTTCACCCCATGGATAGTATCCGAAGTTGGATGTTTCGAATTTTATCAGAGCTTATGGGGTGTATAGAATCGGGTTACTTTTTCTTTTTCTTCTCCTTCTCGTCAGCTTTAAACTGCGCTAATTCTTTGCCGAGTCCTAACATGTCTGAAATTTCAGATTTTGTCAGTGAGCTGTCGCGGTTTTTATTGGCTTCGTCATATTCTTTACCAGCTGCTTCCTTGTCGGTTTCGTCTGCTAGGTATTCTTCGCGACGGACTGAGCCGTCCTTGTTCTTATCCTTCTCTTCGAGAAAGTCATTGATGGCTTCGCGATCTTTTTCCTTGATGGCCCTTTCTTTTTCACGGGCTTCTTTTTTTGGATCCTTCTTTTTTTCGGCCGCTTCAGTAGGCGCGATGAGCATTAGAGCGGCGAGAAGTAGAATGAGTTTTTTCATTGGGAGTGGTAGTTGAATAACTCGGGAAAGTAGCCGAAAAATGGCCGAGCACAATCTCAATTGTGGTTTTCCTGGGTGTCTGATGAAAATCGTCTAGCGAGCGGATTCCATCCAACCATTGATGATTTCCACGGCGTGCTGCTGGTGTCGTCCATCCTTATCGCTCGGTGTGCGATTTTGTATAAACAATATACCTATTCACTCCCGCTATGGGTGTCAGCGTAAATCTTACAGGGGTGGCATATGATGTATAGGTCTTCACCTGGTCCACGTGGCCGACTGACATATTGGTGTTTCATTCGAGAGTTACACCGTGGGCATTTTGGACGTGGTGTGTATAGGCTCATAAGAAACATTAGTACAAGCATGATCCCAAATAGGATTGTTAATCCCTTGGTTACGATTTCAATGCCGAAATAACCAGTAACGATCATTCCCAAAAATGATCCCACACCACCTAGAAAACACAGTATGAAGACTCGTTCTTGGAAAGCGGCATGTTGCGAAATTTTTCTCTGGAGCTCACCGTGGCATGAGTAATCGCGGTTTGGATAGGCTCTGATTTGCATGGAGATGGGTAAAATCTACTCCTCAAACACTTCTCGTTTCACACGGCGACCAATGATCGCCGCTACGAATTCAGAAACGCAGTAAGTGGCGAAGTGGCGTTTGCGGTTTGGGACTGCTCTGGTAGACCGAGTTCGAAGGCGGTGCGGCCGGCTTGGACGGCTTGTTTGAAGGCGATGGCCATTTTTTCTGGGTCGGAGGCGATGGCAATGGCGGTGTTGACGAGAACGGCATCGGCTCCGAGTTCCATGGCTTCGGCTGCGTGAGAAGGTGCTCCGATTCCGGCGTCGACGACGACGGGAACGATGGCTTGGGCGATGATGATGGCGATTTGATCGCGGGTGGTGATTCCTTTGTTAGAACCGATGGGTGAGCCGAGCGGCATGACCGTGGCGCAGCCGCATTCCTGGAGGCGTTTCGCGAGGACAGGATCGGCGTTGATGTAGGGGAGGACGGTGAAACCTTCTTTGACAAGGATTTCAGCGGCTTTGAGGGTTTCGATGGGATCGGGGAGGAGGTAGGTGGGATCGGGATGGATTTCTAGTTTGATCCATTTTGGTAGGCCAGCGGAATGGGCGAGCCGGGCGAGGCGGACGGCTTCATCGGCATTCATCGCGCCGCTGGTGTTGGCGAGGAGGAGGTATTTCTCGGGATCGACGAAATCGAGGATGTTCGCGAAGGGGTCGTTTTTTCCTGAGAGATCGGCGCGGCGGAGGGCGACGGTGACAATTTCAGTTCCAGATGCAGCAAGGGCATCGCGCATGGATTCGTTGGAAGGGAATTTACCGGTTCCAAGAAAGAGGCGGGAAGAGAATGTGCGATCGGCGATTTTAAGCATCAGGTTGGGAGGTTCAGTTAGAGGAAAGTTTTTGTGAGAGCCAGAGTTCGAAGGCGGGATGGTTCTTGAGGTCGTAGAGATGGGTGGTGAAACCTAATTGTTGGCCGGTGGCAATGTTGGCAGGTAGATCGTCAATGTAGAGGGTGTTTTCAGGGACGAGTGCGTATTTGTCGATGGCGTGTTGGTAGATTTCTGGCTGGGGTTTGATGGCGCCGACTTCGTACGATAAGACGGCGCCGTGGAATAGCGAGAATTCAGGAAAAGCCTCAAAAACCCACGGGCAGTGGATGGCGTTAGTATTGGAAAAGAGGATGAGGCGATGTCCGGCGGCGTGGAGTTTACGGACGGTTTCCCACATAGGTTGGTTTGGCGTAAAGATATTACGCCAAGCTTCATGGAAGACCTCGGTGGAAACATCAGAGTCGAGTGTTTCGAGAGCCCAACGGGTGTAATCTTCGGTGCTGATCTGCCCAGCTTCGAACTCGTCTTTGCGGGCGAGTAATTTTTCGAGAGCGGCGGCTGGGTCGGGGTGATTGCTTGTGAGAAATTTGCGGAGAGAAGTTTCAAAATCAAAGTCGAGGAGGACTTTTCCGATATCGAAGAGGAAGTCTGGCACGGTGGTCGGAGCGATTTAGATGTTCTCTAAGATGAAATTGGCGGCGGTGATGGCGCCGTTGTTGCGATCGTGTTTCGCGAGATTTTTTTTCATGACTCGCCAGTCAGCGGCGTCATTTGCGAGGAGTCGGAAGACAGCTTGGGTGAGGTCTTTCGGATCTTCTGCGAGATCACCTGCGTGGAGATGTTGGAGGAGTTGAAGGTTGCCTTCTTCTTGTCCGGGGACGAGGTGATGGATCAGCATTGGGCACTGCGCGGCGATGGCTTCATGGACGGTTGCTCCACCGGCTTTGCCGATCACGAGGTGGTGGGAATTGAGGAGTTGCGGAACTTTTTTGGTCCAACCTAACAAGCGGACTCGGTTGGGATACTCCGCTTTGATTTCTGCGGCGCGCGAGTAGAGAGATCGGAAATTTTTTCCTAACACGATGGTGAGATGGACATCGGGTGAGGCGTTGAGAAGGGCGCGGGCGTGGCGGCGGACGAAAGGTTTTTTCGCGGTGGGAAAATAGAGGATGCGGAAAGGTTTGTGTGACTCATCGCTGCTCACGGGTGTGAGTGAGGTGAACATCGGGTTCACAGGGAAACCAGTGCAGATGATTTTGTTTTCCGGAATTCCCCAGGAGCTCATCGCATCGACCGTGACGCGATCGGTGACGAGAAAGTAATCCGTTGGGGCACGGAGCCATGAGGCGTTGATTTCGATGGAGTCGGTGACGACCGTGAAAACCGGCAGACGTTTCTCGGTTTCTTGGAAATGACGTTCGAGGAAATAAGGATAGATCGGGTAAGTGGAAACGATGGCGTCCGGCTGGTATTCGTTGACGAGGGTTTGCAGGTAGCTTTCTGGGCGACGCATCATTGGCATGCTGGGCACAGAGAAATCGCATTGGTCGGTGGCGCGGTAAATTTTTTCCCAGATTTTCGGGAAATGGGTGGTGACCAATCGGTAGCCCCACTGAATGACAGAGGTGGAATGGGGCGCGGAAAGCACGCAGGGATCGGCGACGCGGGTCTCTATACCGAGTTTTTGAAAAGCCAGCGCGAGGTTACGCGCAGCGCTGTTGTGTCCTTCACCGAATGCAGCGGTGATGATGAGTATACGTTTTTTTGCCGACATCTTGAATTTGCTCGGGGCGACTTTAAAACAGAGTGCGGCATTGCGTCGATGGACTTTTCTGCTTTCCTTGGTCAGCCCATGCAGAAAAAGGACGATCAACCGAAATTACGAACTGTGGACGAGAGTCCTGAGGGGGAGGTTTCGCCGTTGAATGGTCAACCGATGGGCGAAAATGAGGAAAAAGTGCGGTTGGAAGTGAAGGATAGGAGTGAATTAAAGTTCAGGACGAATGAGCCGAAAATTGAGGAATGGGTGGGTCAGGAAGACGCGACCTTGGAGGATGAGTGGAACACTCACAAAGAACCGATGCGCTTGCACAAGGGATTTTGGATTCCGATCGCGCTGATTTTCGCAGCAGCGATCGCTTGGTTGGTTTTTGAAATTTCAAACCTGAAGCAGCAACAAATCACGACCCAAGCGGACACGGTGAGTGAGAAAGAGCGTGAGCATCAGGCGCAGCGCGATGCTCTGCAGACAATTGCGACGATCAAAGAAGCTGTTAGGCAATTTTACGGAGCGAAGTCGGTGGATGAGATGTTAAAATATGTCAGGCACTCCGAGCGAGTCAGCCCGATGATGGTAGATTACTATTCCAAAAATCCGGTGAATGCGTCTGAGGTGGTTTCATATCTTGATATGAATCCGTTGACTATCGGATCGAGCGGTGGGTTTTGGGTGGTTCTAACAAAACTCAGTTCGGGTGTGGATGGAAAATTGGTGGTCGAGGTGACCAGTCCGACTGATGCGAAGGTGGATTGGGAGACGCATGTTTGCGCCCAGCCGATGGACTGGGAGCGCTTCGTGAAAGATCGGCCAGTGGGATATCGCGGGGATTTCCGCGTTTATGTTGTGCGGGAGGATTTTTACAACTACGAGTTTGCAGATAGTAAAACATACCAAGCCTACAGACTGACAACTTTGAATAGTTACGAGGTGATGTATGGGTATGTCCCAAGAAATACGCAGTCTTTTCGAGTTATGGAGGAGTTGCTGGCACAAAATGGTAATCAAAAAGTGCCAGTGATGTTACGGCTGTATTTGCAAGAAGGCTTGCAATCAAAGAGCGGAGTGCTGATTGAAGAAATTGTGGCACCGCGATGGTTGTTGGTGAATTCGTCGGAGGTGAAGAAGTGATGATGGAAGATCAACGGAAAGTCATGCGGCCGCATGTTATAAAAATCATCGGCGGGGTAAGTTTGTTTTTTGCGTTTCAATACCTGATCGCGCTCGTGCGCCTTAGTGGTGGATCGGGGGCAATGAAAAATAAGTTCAGCGTGCTCGCGCAGGACAAGTATTTGGATTTCCTGGTGATGCAGAATTTGTATGTGCTTTTGGGCTACGCGATTCTGGCGATTTTATTCACTGTGGTTTTGTGTCCGTTGGTAGATTTGATTTTGAGGAAATGGCCGAGCCGGAGCTGGTTGGTAGATGTGTTGGCAGGGCTGTGTGGAAGCTTTCTCATCCATGGATTTTTTACCCTGCGCTTGGTCAAGACGCGGCCGTATTTCTTAGACGATGCAAAGTTCGGGAATTGGTATTACGAAATTTTGAATGTCGTGCCTGAGTCCGCAAAGCCTGCGGTTTTCTTTGTGATGTTCACGATTCTGCCGTGGGCGATTTTGGCTTACGTGGTTTTTTGGTATTATCGTTATCTGAGTAAAAGAGCGCGGGTTGTTGTAGGTGCGGTGATGTTGTGCTTGGTTGTCTTTCTGGTTTGGAAATTCAATCCAGCTTCCCCAACAGTGGATTTGGTTGCGAAAACGGCGGACAAAAAACGTTTGAATGTGATCATCATCGGATCGGATTCGTTGCGTGGAGATAAGCTCGGCTATGTGGGATACCACCCGCGTCGCACGGATGGTGCGGCTGCTGCGGGAGTTTCACCTAACATCGATGCGCTCGCGAAACGCTCGATCAATTTATCAAATTGCCTGACGCCTATCGCATCGACCTTGGAGTCCGGGACGACATTGATGAGCTCCCAGTATCCGCACACGCATGGATTCCGGCAGATGTATCCGAGTGAAGAAACCGTCAACGCTGCGAAGGCGAGCATCTCTCCGATCGCGGAAATTTTGCGTAAAGAGGGTTACGACACCGCAGCGATTGGGGATTGGTGTGCAGGGTATTACGAAGTGATGCCGTTGGGATTCGAGCATATTTCGGTATCGAGTTATGATAATTTTAAAATCTACATGAGTCAGGCCGTGGTGTTGGCGCACTTCGTGATTCCGCTCTATTTCGATCACGATATCGGCTATGACATTTTCCCACAGCTGGGTTCGTTCGCGCAATTCGTGACGCCGAAAGTGGTGACGAATCGAGTGACGCAGCGTCTGGATCAGGTGGCGAAAACCGGTGAGCCGTTTTTCTGGCATGTGTTTTATTCCTGCAACCATCTGCCATATCGGAATCCTGAGCCGTATTCGAGTATGTTTACGGATCCGCATTACGAAGGTCCTAATAAAAACGGCGTGGCGTTTGATATCGATGAATTCATCGGTGGAACGGATTTAGAAAATAAATGGAAGGCGCTACCCGAAAATGAAATTCAACAGATCCGAGATCTGTATGATGGCTGCACGAGGCAGTTTGATCACAATGTCGGTGATATTTTAAAGGCTTTGGAAAAAAATCAGCTCGCCGATAACACCATCGTGATCATCACCGCGGATCACGGAGATAATCTTTACGAAGAAGGCGTGACCTTGGGCCATGGTCTGACGTTCAACGGCGGGCTTCAGGCGAATCATATTCCCTTGCTCGTGCGACTTCCA
>JANPJY010000111.1:0-8765 GCA_031425735.1 Akkermansiaceae bacterium
ATCGAGCACGGCGAAGCCGACTACGGCGTGGTCCCTATTGAAAACTCCACTGAGGGTGCCGTATCTCACACACTTGATTTATTCGTCGATTCCACCCTGCATATCTGCTCGCAAATTCTGTTACGTATCGAAAACTGCCTGATGTCCGCGATCCCGCGCGAGCAGATCAAAACCCTATACTCGCATCCTCAAGTTTTCGGCCAATGCCGTAACTGGATTTTGAAAAACTTCCCCCACGCCGATCTCGTCGAAGTTTCATCCACCACCAAGGCCGCCGCGCTTGCGAAGGAAAAATCCGCTGAAGGTGCCGCCGCACTCGGTGGCGCGCTCGCCGCGGAAATCCACGGTCTTCAGCTGTTAGAATCTTCCATCCAAGATCGCGCCACCAACACCACACGCTTCTTGGTCATCGGTGAAAAAACCTGCCCACCCACCGGTAACGACCGCACCTCCATACTGTTCGCCATCAACGACCGACCCGGCTCTTTGGTGAACGCGCTCAAATCTTTCGAGCACCTTCACATCAATCTCTCGAAAATCGAATCGCGCCCATCGAAACGGAAAGATTGGGAATACATCTTCCACGTCGATCTCTCCGGCCACTGCGAGGATGATAACGTTTCCAAAGCACTAGCCGATCTCGCGAATCATTGTTCGCTTGTAAAAATTCTCGGGTCTTATCCGGACAACGGAGAATAGAGCTAAAGTTTAGTCACGCGTTGTCGGCTCCATTCTAAAGCTGAGCGATACTCCTCGTTATTGGGTCTGAGCTTCAGCAACGCCTCCCAAATACCCATCGCTTCACGATAGGTGATTTCCGCGCGATCGTTTTGCTTCGCCATTTCTAGTGCTAGCGCCAAATCCCCCAACAGATACGCCCGCGATTTTTTTAATACCTCTGATCCCGGTCCTGCCTGATCAGCGACCAATTGCAAACTCTTCAAAGCTTCGTCTGCTTTACCTAACAAATTCAATTCATCCGCTTTCTTACCTGAATACCCTAACATTCGGCCCTTCTGCCAATTCAACAAAGCCAAGCGATAATCCCGCATCGGATGCTTTTCCTGCCTTTCCAAGATCGTAATCCCTTCTTCAAAAGCCTTCATCGCTTCTTCAGATTTTCCCTGATCTCTCAACAAACCTGCTTGAATTCCGAGCTGCGCTCCTTTGCGAGTATTCGCCTCTCTCGATTCGGGTTGCTGCTTTAAAACTTTATCCAGCAAACCCATCGCATCGGTTGATTGCTTACTCGCCGCTGCCATATCTCCCGATAGCAACGAAGCCTCAGCCATCGCGCCATAACAACCGGCTAAATCTAATAACAGTTCCACGTTAGCCGGATCATTTTTCAGTAGCTTAACCATCTCAGCCGCCGCCAACAATCTTACCTCTTGAGCATTAGCCAATTTTCCAAGTCCTTCCAAAATAGTAGCAGAAGATAGATAGCTCGACGCCAACTCCGAACGCAGCACCGCAGCATCCGGTCTCGCATCCGCTAATTCATTCAGCGTCCGGGTCGATCTCTTCAACTGCTCCAGAGCTTTTGTTTCGTCGCCCTTGTCCGCCAACCATTTCGCTTCATGAAAATCTAAAAACGCCTGCCATTGCCGGACTTGATCCTTATCGGCACCTGACTCAGGGATTTCTTGCAATGCTTTCCGTGCCCTTTGAAAATCCACCTCAAGATTTTCTTTCCCTGCCTGTTGTTTCAGCAACGCCAACAACAACGCATCCCTGCCCAATCGCAGCCGCATCTCCGCATCCAACTCACGCCCCTGCAATCCTTGAATCGCCGTCTCGAGTCGCTGTTCGGCTTTCACGGCATCATCCGCCGCTAAAGAAATCTCAGCCAAATGCAAACGCGCCCTTGCTAATTCATCGACCAGTTGTTCGCTGCCCGCATGGCTTTCTAAAAATCCTTCATAAAACTTTTCTAACTGCGCGAGCCTAACCGCCCGACCATCCAATGAAGGTAGAGTCCGGTTTCCCTTCTCCATTCCCCACTCAAATAAACGATCGCCGATTGCATTCATCGCTTTCAAACGCGCTATACCGGCTTCCACTTCGCGCTTCACTTCATCCTCCGCCTTTTGCTGCTTCTCCATCGCCAGCTTCATCTTATCTTCCGCCAGCTGCCTCTTTGCATCGGCAGCTTTAAGATCTTTCTGAATCTGCCGTTTATCATCAGAACGCTCGGCTCGCTCTGTCTTCAATCGACTCGCGGTAAACAACCATAATCCAGCGAAAATCAAGGCCACCGCAATGGTGCCTCCCGCAAAAAAACGAATGCGTCGCGCGTTTTGCTCCGCATGACGCCGTTGATCCATCAACGCCTCACGCTCTTGAGCCGCAGTGAATTCTGCATCGGCATCGTAAAAACCCTTGGCGAGTTCGATCATCGATGAAGGCCGATACGCTGCATCTAATTTCAAACATTGATCAATCCATAGTCGGTATTTCTTCTCAAGCTCGTGACCCGATTCCGTGGGCCAACTAATATCAGGCTGCATCATTAAGCCTTTCGCAATCCTCGGAAGATCTGCCTGTATGCCCGTATCACAATCTTTCCCAACTTCTGGCGCCACATCACGGAAAATTTCCTCACAACGCGGAAATTTCCCCGTCAACAAGCGATAAGATAAAACCCCGAAAGAAAATACATCCCAGCGATAACCTGCCTCTTCAAAGTATCCATCCGGATCTAACAACTGCTCTGGTGCTTGATACAAAAGCGCATCGGAAAAACCAAAACGACTCACCCCCGGAATATTGCCCAACACCCAATCCACCAACTGCACTTTTCCCGCTGCATCGAAAAACACATTTCCCGGCTTCAGATTTCCATGCACCACCCGCTTCCGATGCATCGCCGCTAGCGCATCTGCAATCTCCCTAATTATATCCCAAGTCTGAACCCCAGGATGAGAATCCAGCCGATGCTGAAGATTCCATAAACGCCGATCTCCTTCCGCCAACTCCACCGCATCATCTCCCAAAAATGGCATCACCCAAAACGCTGGCCGCTCTTCCAAATCCACTTTCTCCAATCTCAACACCCCATCCGGCCACTTCCCCTGCTCCAAACGACCCAACGCCTTTGTAAGCAAAGCACGATGAATCGACATCCCCTCAAAAACTTTGACCGCATACTTCTTTCCAGACTTATCTTTTGCCAAATAAACCTTACCGCTCTCGCCTAAACCAATCAGATTGATCAGTTCCAAGTCATTTAGTTCCAGCGGCTTCATTCAAAACCGTTAACCTATCAAATCCATCTTCGCACCCCCTAAATCCATTTCCTGAGGAATCCGTATGCATGCTTGAGGACTCATAAGAACGATTGAGGTTTATCAAAACTCAGACTTCCGCTACCACTCTCGCGTGTCTGACGTGAAATTACCCATCCATGAAATCGCCGATTCGATCCGAACGGCGACATCGGGTAATCAACGCATTCTTCTTACTGCTCCGACCGGATCAGGAAAATCCACCGAAGTTCCCGGCATGGTCGCAGATCTTCCGGAAATCACCGGACGCGTCATCGTCATCGAACCCCGCCGCATGGCCGCACGACTCCTCGCAGGTTTCGTCGCTCAAAACCGCAACACTCCCCTCGGCAAAGAAACTGGATATGCGGTTCGCTTTGATACCCGCTACGGCGCCGATACCAAAATCCTCTATCTAACAGATGGAGTATTTCAACGCATCCTTCAGGACAATCCCACGCTCGATGGGATTTCCGCTGTCATCTTCGATGAGTTCCACGAACGCCGACTCGCCGTCGACATCGCGCTTGGTCGCTGTTTGAATCTTCAGGAAAACCAGCGACCCGATCTTCGACTCATCGTCATGTCGGCTACTCTCGAAACCGACAGCCTCGCCCAATTCATGGCGCCGGTCAGCCAACTCAAAGCCGGTGGCCGCACGTTTCCTGTGGAAATTTTGCATCGCCCGCAACGCCCACCGGAAAATCATCGCCAAGCAGGTCCGCCTCGTGAAATTCCAATCTGGGAACAAATCACTGCGCTCACACGCGATGCACTCTCACTCCCTGATCCCGGCAACATTTTGATTTTCCTGCCCGGAACCCACGAGATCCGACGCACCATGGAGCTCATCGAGCACCTTCCCGCCGCGAAATCTTACGACATTTTTCCGCTCTACTCCGCCCTACCACCCAGCGATCAGGAAAAAGCGATACGCCCATCTAACAAACCAAAAATCATCGTTTCCACCAACGTCGCAGAAACGTCTCTAACGATTCCCGGTGTTCGCACAGTCATCGATTCCGGCACGGCCCGCATCTCACACTTCGATCCCCGCCGCTGCATCAACACTCTTCACATTCGTAAAATTTCACGCGCCGCCGCCGATCAACGCGCAGGTCGTGCAGGCCGCACCGCACCGGGTCGATGCCTGCGTCTCTGGTCCACCACCGATCACGCGCGACGCGATCCGTTCGAGATCCCAGAAATCCATCGCATCGATCTATCAGAAGCCATCCTTCTCCTCAAAGCCTCCGGAATCCACGAACCGGAAACGTTTCGTTGGTTAGATCCACCAACTGCCACTGCCCTCCAAAACGCCAACCAACTGCTTCACGATCTCCATGCTATCGATGACCATGGGACGATCACCGACGTTGGTCGGGAAATGGCCACGATCCCGCTTGAGCCTCGATTCGCTCGCCTGCTGCTCGCCGGCCTGCATCATGATTGTCTTGCGGAAACGGCCTTCATCGCCGCGGTCGTTCAAGGCGAAGGCATTTTCGCAAAAGGCAAACTAGCCACTGGACGCAAGGATTTCATCCTACCCGATGATCCCACCGATTTCGCTGGTGAATACCGCGCATTCCAATCCGCCGAGGCAATGAACTTTGACCCACGCCGCCTCGCCGATCTCGGCATCCATGCTCGGGGCTCCAAAGACACTGCACAGATTTTTTCACGACTCGTGGCGGCGGATTTTATCCGCCAAGCCAAACCAAAAAAGTTATCACCACCCGATTTTATCGGCAAAAAAGAACTAGTCGCAAAATCTGTCCTCGCTGCCTTTTCCGATCAACTCGCCGTCCGCATCTCCCAAGGCAATCTCGCTTGTCGCTTGGTTGGAAATCGCCGTGGAAAACTTGACGACGTATCCTGCGCCCGACACGCAACCGCATTCGTCGCTTGTGAGATCACCGAAGTCGAAGCCCGCGAAACCATCACTCATCTCCGTCTCGCAACCTCCATCGAACTCGCGTGGCTGGAAGAACTTTTTCCCGATGAAATCCAAACCATCGACAGCGCGAACTACGATGAAACCCGCCGCAGGGTCGTCCGTCTCCAACAGAAAAAATTCCGCGACCTCGCGCTCGAATCGAAAGAATCCGATCACGATGTCCCACTCGATGCCGCTGCGGAAATTCTCGCGAAGCGCGTCCTTACCGGTGAACTCGTTTTGAAAAATTGGGACGCGCAGGTCGAACAATTCACCCATCGCCTCACCTGCATTTCCAAATGGATGCCGGAGCTCGGCTTGCCGACTTGGACGGAAGAAGATCGCATCGCTGCCATTTCCCAAATCTGCCACGGCGCGATCAGTTACAAAGAAATCAAAGACGCCGCCGTCTGGCCCGTGCTCAACGATTGGCTGTCCTCTCATCAACGCTACTTGCTAGACACCCATTGCCCGGAACGCATTCACCTCACCTCCGGCCACTCCGCGAAAATTACTTACTCATCAGAAAACGATCCGTTTTTCTCCGCTAAACTTGCCCAACTCGTCGGCACCCAAACCACGCCCACCATTGCCGCTGGACGCATTCCCTTACTCGTCCACATCCTCGCCCCCAACCAACGGCCCTGGCAGATGACCAAAGACATTCCGAACTTCTGGCAAAACGGCTACCCCCAGATGAAAAAAGAACTCGCAGGTCGCTATCCTCGCCATCCATGGCCATGAGAGCTGGGAGCGGAGAGGAGAGAGCGAAGAGTTGGGAGTTTTAACTATGCACCCTCTTCACCTTGCAATATTAAACACCTACATGAACTGGAAGCGATTGCTAATCGGAAAATGGAGCTGGAAACGCCCCTTCATTTCCCTTGGTTCCATTTACGTCCTGCTCTGCATCGTTGCCGTATCTTGCGCCGACCGCATGATCTTTCTACCGCCTGCTGCTTCTTATACTGAAAGCCTTCAGGGCTACACCAAGATCGAACCCAAAGGCGCAGCACCCGTCGCCGCCATTCACCTTAAAGCAAAACCTAACTCACCCACTATCATTTACAGCCACGGCAATGCGGAAGACATCGGCCATAACATTGATATCTTCAACGACCTTCATAGGCGCGGCTTCGGCGTAATTGCTTACGACTACCCAGGCTACGGCTTATCTCCCGGAAAACCGACTGAAGCCACCACCCAACAAGCTATCAAATCGGCGTGGGATTACGCGATCCGCTCTGGAATTTCTCCATCATCCATTGTCATTGTCGGCCGATCCGTCGGCAGCGGTCCATCTGTCTGGCTTGCGTCCCAGACCAAACCTGCAGGACTCGTCCTCATTTCTCCTCTAAAATCCGCGTATACTGTCGCATTCAAATACCCCATTTTCCCTGGCGACCTTTTCCAAAATTACAAACTCATTACTGACATCAACACTCCACTCCTCGTCATCCATGGCGAAAACGACGAAGTGATTCCCTTCTCACACGGACTAGAGATCTATCAAAAATCACCCGCTACTAACAAATTTCTCGTGCCAATCAAAGACTCCGGCCATAACGATCTTTTCTACAACGCGTCTGACCATATCTTGAACTCGATGACTGAATTCATCCATCAACTTCCCAAAGAATAATTCCTCTCACTCGTGGCACGACTCCTCATCTTCATCGCTGTTATTCCTATCATCATCACTATGCTCGTGCGTTGGTGGCTTGGGATACGTCTCCTCAAATCCAGTGCAGAACTTTCATGCAGCTGTGATTTGGAAAAATGGAAACAAACCTTTGGTGAACAACATCTTCCCGTTTCCTCATCCGGCACTCAGGTCATGTTTGCTGAGCTTCTCAGAAAATCCGCTCTAACCGATTGGCGTGTCCGTGACAAAAAAGCAGCTATCGCCCGCGAAGGCACGCGCCGCTTCGGAATGGCCGTTCCTCCACTCACCGCTATGATCGTGATTCTCGCCGTAATTGTCGGTCGCATTCCTCCAGCCTTTGCCATCGCCATCTTTCTACTTTCGACTGCATTCACAGCCGTCATCGCTTACCTCAGCATCGCTCCTGAAATCAACGCCATCCTCACCACCGCCCGCCAACTCCGCACATCCGGCATCTTCCACCGCCGCGACGACGAAGACGCCGTCATCCAAGCCGCCGTCGCCATCTCATGGAAAGAAGCCGCACCACCCATCTTCAACCTCCTACAACGCTAAATCTCTACTCTTCATTCAAAAATCCAATCTCCCAATCTCTTTTAACTAAATGCTCTCCATCATCATTCTCATCTCACTCGTCCTCCTCTGGAAACTTGAATTCATTGCCACTTTGCTGAATCTCAAAACCTTTCCATCCACTCCACCGCGCGAACTCGATGGCTTGATGGATCAGGAAAAACTCGATAAGGCCCGCTCCTACCTGAGCGTCAATGCGCGCTTCGGCATCATCCAATCCATCTTCTCTCTCGTCGTTCTGATCGGCTTCTGGTTTTGCAACGGATTTCCTTTTCTCGATAACCTCGTGCGTTCGTATTCCGAAAACGAAATTGTTACAGGCATGATGTTTCTCGGCATCCTCTTCGTTGCCCAGAACCTCATCTCGCTTCCTTTCGATTGGCATGAAACTTTTGGCATCGAAGAAAAATTCGGCTTCAATAAATCCACGGCGAAAACGTTTATCGTCGATCGCATCAAAGGCCTATTTCTAGCAGCGCTCATCGGCTTGCCCATCCTAGCTGGCATCCTTTGGATTTTCCAAGAAATCCCTAACGCATGGATCTGGGCATGGGCATTTGTCACCGCCGTCCAACTCCTGCTCACCTACCTAGCCCCTACTTTCATCCTTCCCCTCTTCAATAAATTCACTCCCATGCCGGAAGGCGAACTCCGCACCAAAATCGAAGAGCTCGGCACCTCCTGCGGATTTCCGTTAGAAGGCGTCTTCGTCATCGATGGCTCGAAGCGTTCCACCAAAGCCAACGCCTACTTCACCGGTTTCGGGAAACATAAGAAAATAGCACTGTTCGATACATTGATCGAAAAATCCACCACCACCGAAATTCTCGCCATCCTCGCTCACGAGATCGGCCACTTCAGGCTGGGCCACATCAAACAACGCCTCTTCGTCGGCATCCTCCAAATGGCGCTCATCTTTTTCCTCATCGGCCTCGCCACCGACTCAAACGGAACCTTCGCCCGCCTCCTCCACGATGCGTTTTTCGTCGATAAAATATCCACCCACACCGGACTCGTGTTTTTCACAATCCTGTTAGAACCAGCCTCCAAACTCCTCTCCGTCCTCGCCAACGCATGGTCCCGCAAACACGAGTTCGAAGCCGATGCCTACGCCGCAAAATCCACCGGCACCCCCGAAGCCCTAGCCACCGCCCTCAAAAAACTCTCCTCCGACCACCTCTCCCACCCCGCCCCGCACAAGCTCCGGGTTGTCCTAGATTATTCCCATCCACCGCTTCTGCAACGGCTACGAGCATTAGGTTCTTAGCCATCAGCAATTGGTAGGGTCGTTTCGATGAAACGACCGCGTCGGGATAGGAACAAT
>JANPJY010000112.1:0-13205 GCA_031425735.1 Akkermansiaceae bacterium
CTGCGAGATTACGTAGCGATGAGAAAAATACAAACCTGAAAGGGTTAGTGGATATCCACTACGCAATCATGTATCGCAGCAATCCGAGAGCCTGATGGTGGGTGGACTCAAAAATTACCAATTCACATTTTCCCCACGAGTATCGATGTGGGTAAAGTTGGAATAGCCACCGATGCCACCTTTGAAAAGTCCACGGTCGCGGAGACTACGCGCTGCGGTTGTAACTTCGCGGGCTGGTACATCAAATTTCACATCAATCGCGACGTTTGCCTGATGCCAGGATTGCTGTTTTGCGCCCTTGCAACGAGCATTGTAATGCGGGCAGCGGTAGGCAGAAACGATTTCCTCCACGGGAACATTCATGGCGGATGAAACACGATCAACCACTCTTAAGGTATAACCCATTCGCTTCCACCATTGGCGTGGGGGAATGCGGTTCCAGACTTGGCCGCGTTGTTTTGCATGTGCCGCGATGACGTCTTGAGCGCAGATATTCTTCAGTTTGAGAGAATTGATGTAAGCCGCGTAAGTGGTGAGATTGGAGCCTTCCAGGCGAACCCACTCTTCATCGAAGCCGCCGATTTTTTGGCTTGGATTGGTTGTGTTGCCAGTGGTTTTGACTTTGACCACAGGGATATCTGAACCGAGCCAAGCAGCGGAAGCGTTCATGGAACCTGCGAAAAGTGCAGTAGTCGCGAGACCGAGCGTGCTGATCACACCGCGTCGATTCACGAAGGCGGGGGAATCTGGGGTGACGATGATTGGGGATGAGATAGGCAATTGGGATTCGGACATGTAAAGTGGGGAAAAAGGTTAATCTCAATGGATTGAGCTAGAAATATGCCAATACACTACACCTAGATGGAGTAATTGTCAAAAATTCGGCGCAAGCCAAGCAGCTCAGGAGATTGTCACAAGCAAAAAAAGCCTGATTTGGCCTAACAATTGGCTCGATAAGAGAATGGAAGCCTATTTTCCGTGGTTCTTAGGTAGCGAGAGCTGACAAATGCCTATGTGCTTACTGTTCTAGGTCGATTAGGAAATACGAAGGAAAGTGCGACGGCGATAAGCGAAAGCAGCAGAATTCCCCAATCGCCGATGATGGAATAGAGCGAGGTGGTGGGTTTTAGGGGGATTCTGAGTTCGGTCAGTAGATGGTCACGGAGGAAAGAACGGCCGTTTTCGTCTAGAATGGCTTGGGGTTTTCCTGTTTTTGGATGAGCAGTGGAGCCTAGGGTATCGATAGCGGCTGAGACCCCGGTATTGGCGCAGCGCAGCATGGGGCGGCGGAACTCGATGGCACGGAAACGGGCGTTTGCAAAATGCTGAGCAGCCGCGGAAGAGGTTTTGAACCAGCCATCGTTGGTGAGATTGACAATGATTTGGGGAGCGGTGCGGACGAATTTTCGGGTTAAACGCGGAACGGTATCTTCGAAACAAATGGACGGGATCATCTGGATCGTCTGACCTTTGAGCTGAATTTCAAGCGGATCAAACGATTTGCCGACAGTAAACGAGCCATAGTATTTCCTGCCGGATTGTTGTTCGTAAATGGTTTTAAGAATCGGAAATGTATCTAACAGAGGAATCGTTTCCCCAAAGAGAACGAGGTGATGTTTGCGGAAAGTTTGGATGTCACCACTGGGGTCTTCGACGACGATGGTGTTGTAGATTTTGGGATTTGCTTTTTGGTAAAGCCCGTCTTCGCGAGCTTCACCTTCGATTTCGACAACTCCGTAGATGAGGTTGAAATTTCCGCCGGCTTCGCGAACACGGTTGATGGTCTCGATGTTTCCTATCCAAGATCCGAACTGGCCGTCATCCGTGGTGAGCAATCGTCCGTTGAGTGAAGCTTCTGGCCAGATTACCCAATCCGGCGCGTCGAGTTCGATATCATAGCCGTCGTTTCCCTGTGTCGCGGCTTGTATGCTTCTACCATCTCCCTCGGCAATATCTGCAAGGGCCTCGAGAGTCTCATCTTCATAGGCCATGTGCACTTCTTCGGCCGACCAGAGCACTTTGGCTCCATCGTGGGGAATGTTGAGTTGCACCATCAGGGATTTGAGTGTGACAGAGGCTTTGTCGTTTTCTGAAGATATCCTGATGATGCCGTAACCTAGGAGCGCGCAAATAGCTAAAGCTGTGACGGTGAAATCCCAACGGGGGAGACTAATCCCGTTGGCGGCACCACGGATGAGACGACGTGCGCATTGGACGATGACTGCTTGGAAAAACACCAGCATCAGAGAAAGCCCAGCGACACCTAACAGATCGGCGACTTGGGAGATGACAAGAGTTTCATGAAACGCAACGCCGAGGCCGTTCCATCCGAAACCGGTGAACAACCACCCGCGTGTGACTTCGAGTCCAGCGAAGATAGCGGCATGGGTGAAGGCATTGAAAAGACTGCGTGCGGGAGTCTCGGTGATGCTATCTTTTGGATGCCATGGATTTCCGATCGTGGCGGCGAAGGCTCCGAAAATTCCCCAGTAAATCGCGAGATAACCCGCGAGTATAACCGGCCCAAGCCATGAAACGATGGATAGCCAGGAGACTTGAATGCCGAAGCTGATCGCACCGGCTAGGAAACCGATAAGAAAACCTTTTTTTGCACGGTTATTGCCCTCGATACTCCATAGAGCAATGAGCAATGGAATCATGCAAATCCATGCGAGATAGGAAAAGGAGAACGGGGGAAATAGTCCTGCTACCATCAAGCCGGTGGCGACGATGGCGATGAGGCGAAGAACAAGCACACGGCGAAACATGGTCAGAGCTTGGCTGGATTTTTTCCAATGCCGAGCAGAAGCAGCAAAACACGCCATGATTTTTCAAAAGTGGATTTCCATGGCAAGGCAGGGCGTAGGATGGTCCAGCCGTTTTGCTCGGCGAGTTCGGTGAGCTCGGGTTTTGGATTCACCACGGTGGCGTGTTGGCAAATGTTTAACATCGGCAGATCAGCGGTGCTGTCCGTGTAACCATGTGAATGGACAAGTTTTCCTTCATGGAAATACGACGCAGGCAGCAATTCGCGGAGTCGGGTGACTTTGTTTTCGCCTTTGTGATTCACGAGATCGGGAAAGAATGCATCGCTTTCAAAAACGGTTCCGAGTGAGAGATCGAATCCGAGAAGTTTCCCAACTTCCACCACATAGCATTCCGGACTGGCGGAGCTGAGGATGGTGAGGTGACCGGCGGCGCGGTGTTGGTCGAGGGCGGATTTCAGCTCTAGATAGATGCTGGGCAGGAGTCGTTTCGCGAAACTTTGGGAAAGCTCGGCGAGCCGATCCGGTGGCATTTTCCAGAGAAAGGCATGGAAAATCCGTTTCAAGTTTTCTTTTCCGAGCACTCCGGCGAAGGGCAGGAATTTCAAGAACAACAACACAGATAAACCACGCAGCGGTTCCTCACGCATGACGTGATGGCGGAAAAGTAACTGGCAATCCCAAGCGAGTAAGGTGCCGTCCATATCGAACAGCGCGATGCCTTTGGGTGGGTTTTCCGTTAGAGTCATGCGCTGGCTTGGTGAAGGCACTTGGTAGAATCACAAAGAAGCCGGCGGTGGCGCCGGCGCTCCTTTAGACGTAGTGAAGCACTTTGGCGCGATCGTTGATCGCTGCGTCGTTGTCGAGCAGTTCTTGGATCGGATCCCAGCGACCGGATACCAAAGCCTCGCGAGCGGATTCTGGCATTTTCACTGGGAAATCGAGACCGCTCGAAGTGCGGACGCGGAGTGCTTCCACATCGATATTGATTTGTGTATTCGGATCGCTTTCGACAGCGGCGCGAAGAGCAGCGATGTCATCGGCGGTGGCCATGACGCAAGGCATGGCGAGCGTGGTGGAGTTGCCGTAGAAAATTTCAGCAAACGACTCCGCGATGACGGCATTGAAGCCGTATTTGCGGAGGGATTGAGGAGCGTGTTCACGTGAGGATCCGCAACCAAAATTCACGCCAGCGATCAGGATGGATGCGTTTTTGAAACGTTCATCGTTGAGCGGGTGGTTGGTTTTCTCTCCGGTTTCGGAATCGAAACGGACATCGTAGAACGCGAATTCTCCGAGACCATCGAAGGTAACGCATTTCATGAAACGAGCCGGGATGATGCGGTCGGTATCGATATCTGCGCCGGGAATGAATACTCCGGTTCCAGAAACTTGTTTAACGGGTTCGAGGGACATGTTTTGTTAAATGCTGAAATCAGATTAGTTGGCAGGATTAGGAGCGGGAGCAGGAGCCGGTGTGTATTTGGCCATGATCGTTTGCATTTCAGTTTGGAATGCCGCTTGGTTTTGAGCTGCATATTTTTGACCTATCTTTGAACTTTCCTGCATGATCTTTGGCATGGCTTCGATGGATTTTTTGCCAACTGGTGTCTGGTAGAATTTCAGCAATTCTTCCATCTCTTGTTTGGTGTAGTTCTCCTCATAAACCTTGGCGATATCGACTTCGATTGCTGGGTTATCAAATGTTTTGGTGAAAAATCGCTCTGCGGCTTCGCTCATTTCCTTAATTCCTTCATCGGGTAAACCTTTGGTTTTTAACTGCTGGAGAAATGGAGCAAAGGAGGCGGATGCACCTGCTTTTGCGGTTTTGGTGAATTCCATGAGTTTGATGAGCTTCATGGCGGTTGATGTCTCCTCTGCAGCTTGAAGGCTGCTGGAAAAATTCGTGAACAGAGCGATAGCGAGGAGTGAGAAAACGGTAGTGATTTTCATAGATGTGATTATTTTAATTTTAAGCAACTGCGGAAGTTTGTGTGAGATCGAAGAGTTCGCGGGCGTCGGTGATTTCGCCTTTGATCGCAGCGGCTGCGACCATGACGGGAGACATCAGGATGGTGCGTCCGGTTGGAGAACCTTGGCGGCCTTTGAAGTTTCGGTTAGATGAGGATGCGCAAAGTTGATCGCCGATGAGTTTGTCGGGGTTCATCGCAAGGCACATCGAGCAACCTGCTGCGCGCCATTCGAAACCAGCTGCGCGGAAAATTTCCGGGAGGCCTTCTTGTTCGCACTGGATCGCGACGATTTGGGAACCGGGGACAGCGATCGCTTTCACGTGTGCCGCGACCTTGTGACCTTTGATGTATTTCGCGACTTCGCGGAAGTCAGAGATCCGTCCGTTGGTGCAGGAACCGAGGAATGCGACATCGATTTTGATGCCTTGGATTGGCATGCCGGCGGGGAGTTTCATGTATGCGAGCGCTTCTTGGATGCTGGCTTTTTGCTCTGGGGAAGTTGCAGTAAGCGGGTCAGGAATATTTTCCGTGATGGAGATACCTGCGTCAGGAGAAATGCCCCAAGTGACGGTTGGCTCAATGTCCTCGGCAGCGATTTTCACGATGTCATCGAAATGTGCATCGGCATCCGAAGCGAACGATAACCAGCGAGTAGCGGTTGCTTCGAAATTGTTATTGTCCACGTATGGACGGCCTTGGAGGTAAGCGATGGTTTTTACATCGGGATTGACGTAGCCACAACGCGCACCACCTTCGATGGACATGTTACAAACGGTCATGCGTTCTTCCATCGACATGCGATCAAACACATCACCGGCGTATTCGTAGGCGTAGCCGATACCGCCGTTTGCACCGAGCAGGCGGATGATGTGGAGAATGACGTCTTTCGCGTAAACGCCGGGACGGAGGTTGCCGTTGACCTCGATGCGACGGACTTTCATTTCCTGAAGCGCGATGGTCTGGGTTGCGAGGACGTCGCGGACTTGGCTGGTGCCGATGCCGAATGCGATCGCTCCGAAAGCGCCGTGGGTGGCGGTGTGGGAGTCGCCGCAAGCGATCGTAGTGCCGGGTTGAGTGATGCCTTGCTCCGGGCCGACGACATGGACGATGCCTTGTTTGCCAGATTTCAGGTCGAAATAGGTGATGCCGAAATCATCGCAGTTTTTACGGATCGCATCGATCATCTCCGCAGCGAGTGGATCTGCGGGTTGATCTTGGTTTTCGGTAGGGACGATGTGGTCGATGGTCGCGAAGGTGCGTTGGGGAAATTTCACTTTCAGCCCGAGATCGCGCAACATGCCGAAGGCCTGAGGCGAGGTCACCTCGTGAATGAGGTGGGTGCCGATGAAGAGTTGTGTGCGGCCGTCACCCAAAGTGCCGACGCGGTGTGAATCCCAGACTTTTTGAAACAGACTTTTTCCCATGACGTAAACCGCCGTGATTTGCGGCGGGGCGGGAATGTGGATAGGGGATGGAGAAAACTCAACCCTCAAAATTCGTGTTTATACGGAGAATATGGAATTAACGATCCAGTTGGAGACGAATGAAGGCTTTGTTTTGTGTGCTGATTGGGACAGTCGTCCGGAGTTCGACCTCTTCGTAATCATTATCAAGATATGTGGTACCGACGTACTCGAAGAGATTTGCACCCCAGCTGCCGACTCCTAGAGTCAGTGAACTTTCGGGGATATATGCGATGTCGCGGGGAGCTCTGAGGCGTCGGAAACGGAAATGGTAATGTCCATCTACCTCTACGCTTCCAGTGGGAAGTTTTGCACGTTCCAGTGCCGTGGCGGCGACACGTGGATTGAGACCAAAGGCACGTTTCACCAGATTGGATAAACCATCACCAGCTGGTATTGCGTCATCATTCGTGAGGCTGGTGTTTTCTAACTCAGTGGGGTTGAAATGCTGGGCGAGCCAATAGCGATTGTTGAGGCCGGGAAGTGGATCGAGGAAGAAGATGAATTGGTTGGCGCCGACGAATCCTGTCCCAGCGATTTGTCCTCGGTTATTGATGACTCGTGCTTCGCGTTCTAAGCCGGATGCGGGAAGTATCAGATCGGACAACTTAATCAGACTGCCTTGGCCTTTCCAGATGACAGCCAAACTACCGTCAACTGGATCGTTGGCAGATCCCACTGCTTCGTTCCAGTCATTCAAACCGTAGGCACTCCCGCCCGCTGCCCCAAGAGTTCCTAAATCAACCGGAGTGGTAGAGTTTGCAGCCCAGAAGGTGAGGCGTGCAGTGCTGCTGCTCAATCCAGTAGTCGTCGGGCTTGAAGCACCAAAAACTGCACCAGAGCGGTTGACCGCACGACCCCATGAACTAAGAAATCCAGTTGCTGGAGGTAATAGGGTGCCACCGTTATTCCATCGTATGGCACGCCAAGCATTGGGTGTGAAATCGTAATCAGTTCCCGTCGCGAAAATTCCTGTATTGGCCACTTTATACCAACTTTCGTTAACTCCGGTTGTGGTAGACCCTGGGTTGTTGAAGCGGCGGTGGTCATTTCCTGAACCTGCTAGATAGATCCGACCTTGATCATCTACGCCCAGAGCTGATTGCGCAGTGAAGCTTGCGATCAAGCCTGAGATGTTGGTTGGGGTAGTGCTGTTATTCCATTGTACAGCGCGACGAACGCTACCACTGCTGATCGACTCGCCATAAATCTTGCCATCTTGACCCACTGCAAGTGCTTTGGCACCAGTGTCTCCGGCGAGAGGATTAAGGAGGGTGACAGTTCCATTTTCCCAATACGCCGCTTGGGTGTCTGTGGCAGTGGTGCTGCCATTATGTCCAAACCCGACCATACGTCCCGCATCATTAAGTCCCTCCAGAATTGCTTGGGTTTTACCTGCGGGGAGGGATAGATTTGTTCTGCGGTAATGAGGTGCTATATTAACGCTAACGGTAGAGATGCCGATTCCGCCACTGTTGTCTTGCGCGACTGCGGCATAAGTCCAGAAACCGGCTGGAGTTGCGGTTTCAGTGACAGCGAAGGGTGAAGAGGCATCTAATCCAAGCGAGGTTGAGAAAGTATTAGAGAAGTTGAAATCCGCATCACTCATTAATCGATAGAAACGCACTTCCTGAATGGAGCCGTCGCTATCCGATGCTGTAGCTGATAGATTCACTGAATCGAGGGCTTTAAAAGGATCGCTGTAAGTCGGGCTTACTAGAGCAACGGAGGGAGGGGAGTTCCCAGTTGGAGCGCGAAAGGCGGCGACTAGTGCTTTGGTTTGGCGAATGACCTCGGCGTTGTTGCTTTGTAAGGGTTGGCCGATAGCGACGCCAGTTGGAGTGCCCATGTAGGAGACATCTGGATTGGAAAAGTAAGGGACACTGCTGCCGGGAGAATAAGCCATCACTGAGCGCAACTGGCTGCTTCCAGCGGGAGTGAATCGCCATCCGTAACTGTAGGCATAGAGAGGGGTGATCGTGTTGTCGTTTTCTCTGTCATGTAGGCAACCAAGGTTGTGCCCAACTTCATGCACAAAAGTACCTTCGATGCCATTGAGGCCGTTTACTGAATAACCATAGGCACTGTTTCCATTATAGACCCAAGCCAAGCCGCCTCCTCCGGTGGTAATTAGGGCGACCAGATCTGCTCCGCTTTGATTTCGCCAAGTTGGCACGTTAGAGAAGACTCCTGTACCATCTGTAATGCTGTTTAGACTGGTGTTGAGATTGACTTCAGTGTGCGCGACTGACTCCTTTCTCACCATACGTAGTCGCAGACCTACTTCACTGTTAATCAATGCGCTATTGGCGCGGGCAAAGGTTACATCGATGATCGCACCCATTGGGCCGCTGCCACCTGCGGCGGTGGTTGCGTTTTGAGTGAAAACAACAAGCACATCCATCGTGGTGAAAGTCAGGCCTTCACTGTCGCCACCTTGTTGGCCGGTTCCGTTGTAAGTGCCTCCTTCGACGGGAGGTGCGGCTGCGTAAAGTGCGTGGAGAGCAGCTTTGGCACGGATTTCTGCTGGGTTTACATCGGGTAATCCGGTGGCAAGTGATGTGGGGTAGTGTGCGTTACATGCTGGAAGGCGGGTAAGATCCAGTTCCCATGCGACCACCGTTCCATCGCCACCCGGCCGGAGTTGAAAAGAACCCATCCCAGGTGTGTTAAAAGTGGCTGCGACGTGACCCTCATTGTAGGCGAGAATGAAATCGCCGCCTCTAACATTGGAGAGAGAGCCGTAGTAGACGACGCGATCGTCGTGATGACGTTCCAATCGCTCCACCTGGCCGATCAATTGGACATCATCAAAGAGATCGAAAACAAATTCTCTGATAGCTTTGTTTTCCTGTCCCAGTGGAGGCGGTTGAAGGTTAAGTTGTTTGGAAAGACTGAGTCTGCGGCCTCGGACGTGAATCTCATCCAGAGCGATGGAGCTGTCTGGGCTTTCACTGAAAAGCACTTCAGATGGTAAGGATGCCTGATCGTTATTTCTGGAGAGGCGAATCCCGCCGGGGATGAAACTGTCAGAGCGTTTTTCGAGTTGAGCTTTATCAGTTTTCTGCGAGGTGGGTTCAAGCCTTCTAGAAAACTTTGGAGACAGCAAAAAGTAACCTAAAATCAGGGCGCAGAAAAGTATCGAGACAGTAAGTCCAGTTGGGAGCTGTCGAGATTTTCTCATTCCTATACAACATGCCATCGTCTTCGTTAAGTCAAGAGCTGCCTTTTATTTCGGACATCCGCTGAGATATTTTGAGATTTGAATTTTGAAGTTTGGAATTTCTCGCTAGACCTCTGGTGTGGCGACAAAGAAGAAGATTTCCGAGAATGCGAATTTCCATGTGATCGTGGGTAGCGATGACGGCATGGTCAGGGAGGAGGCGCTCGCGCTTTACAATGAACTGACGGGCGGAAATGACGATGGTTTCACGCATGAGACCATTGATGGTAACGCGGATAACTCCGAGGGTGCCTTTGAAATTTGCTCCAGCGTATCGCAATCTCTGATGACTATGCCGATGTTCGGTGGGGATAAAGTCGTGTGGTTGCGGAATGTAAATTTCCTCGGCGACGATGTCACCGGTCGCGCCCAACGCACCGAAGCAGGGGTAGAAATGCTGCGGGGGATTTTGGAAAAGGGTTTACCAAACGGGATCAAGTTTCTGATCTCGGCGGACAAGATCGATAAGCGCAAATCGTTTTGGAAATTTCTGGAGAAAAGCGCGGCGGTGCAGAGTTACGATAAGATCGATATCAGCAAAGAAGGCTGGGAAGATCAGGTCGGGCAAATGGTTGAGGGTCGAGCTCGTGAACTCGGGCTAGAGTTTGAAAACGATGCGATGGAACTATTCATCATGCTCGCGGGTGAGCAGTCGAAACAGATCATGAATGAGTTGGAGAAACTCGATCTGTTTCTCGGGAAAGAACGCCGCGTGGTGACAATAGTCGATGTCCGCACGCTGGTGCCGCTGAGTAGAGAAGCAGTGGTTTTCGAAATCGGGCAAGCGATTCAAAAAGGCAATGTGGCGCGCGCAATCCAGCTCATTGATGAACAACTCGCAGCCGAAGAATCCGCAATCGGAATCATGCGCGCATCGATTATCAATGTGGTGCGCAATCTTTACATGGCGAAGCTCATCCTAGAAAAATTCAAAGCTCCGTCCGGAAATTATGGCGCGTTCGCGGGCGCGCTGAATCGATTGCCGGCAGCGGATCGTGCGTGGTTGCCTCAGAAAAAAGACGGCTCCGGCGTGAATGTGTTTCCCATTTTCCTAGCCGTGCCGAATGCGAAAAATTACGACTTAGACGGTTTACAACACGTCATGGTGCAAACCCAACGCGCCGACCAAGCGTTAGTTACAACAGGGCTGGATCATAGGATGATTTTGCATCGCTTGATCGCGGAAATTGCAGCTGCGAGGAAGGGGAGGTGAAGGTTGCTTCCTTTGGCTGAGCTCGCATTCTTCGCTTACTTCGGCTGATTCGATGGCTTGCCATTCGTAGCTTCCGGCACGGAAGCGAAGAATGGCGGGCAGAGAGGGATTCGAACCCTCGGTGACGTTACCGCCACACACGCTTTCCAAGCGTGCTCATTCGACCACTCTGACATCTGCCCTTGGAGGGCGGGACGCTAGGTAGGGTCGGATGGGTGGGCAAGCTCATTTTTTGATGAATGAACTTTTTTACCAACTATCCAAGCCAGCGGTCGGTTGGAGGCTGTGCATGAGGTTAAATGATTGCACGGCTTGTCCGCCTGCGCCTTTGCCGAGGTTGTCTTCGGCCGACATCAGGATCAAACGATTCGTGCGTGGATCGACCTCGAAACCGATATCGATGAAATTAGTGCGGGTGACCATTTTCGTGTCCGCAGGTTTGCCGCGTCCGAGCAAGCGGACGAAAGGTTGATTCGAATAAGCGTTTTCAAGGGCTGCGGAAATTTGATCGGCGCTGACATTTGAAGCGAGCTTCACGGTGGTGGTGGTGACGATGCCGGAGTTGACAGGAATCAAATGCGGGATGAACGAGATGGTCACGGTTTGACCCGCGGCAAATGAGAGTTCCTGTTCGATTTCTGATAGATGCCTGTGTTTCGGAACGCCATACGCGCGGGCGGATTCATTGCATTCGCAGAAGAGCAGTGAAACATCTGCTTTGCGTCCGGCGCCGCTGACGCCGCTCATCGAGTTGGCGACGATGGTTGTGGGATCGATGAGTTTTGCTTTCAGCAACGGAATCAAAGGCAGGATGATGCTGGTGGGATAACAACCTGGCGATGCGATGAGCCGCGCGGATTGGATCGCTGCTCCATGAATTTCAGGAAGACCGTAAACAGCTTCTTTGAGAAGTTCTGGGGCTGGGTGAGGGTGGTTGTAAAACTCTTCATAAACCGCAGCAGACCGCAGTCTGAAGTCAGCGCTCAGATCGATGACTTTGATGCCGCGTTCGAGCAACGCTCTGGCGATTTCAGCCGCCACTCCATGCGGCAGTGCGAGGAATGCAACCGTTGCACCTGTTGCGGCGATTTCATCAGGCTCGGGTTGGGAAAACTTCAGGCTAGCAGAACTGGCTTTGGCGAATCTTGGAAAAACTTCGTCGAGTCTTTTGCCGGCCTCTGTGCGCGAAGTGACTGCGGTGAGTTCGACGGCTGGGTGACTCAGAAGAATCCTGAGTAATTCCATGCCTGTGTATCCGCTGGCTCCGATGATCGCTGTCTTGATTTTGTTCACGGGGAAATTCTTCACATGGTTTTACGTGCTTGCCAACATGGGAATCGGCTGCTTTTTTTAGCGCCTTTCCGGAAACGGGCTATAGCGCAGCCTGGTAGCGCGCTACACTGGGGGTGTAGAGGTCGTGGGTTCGAATCCCGCTAGCCCGACCAAACCCGACTATTCAACTCGTTGGATAGTCGGGTTTGGTCTGTCCAGCAAGTAAGCCCTTGCCTCCGGCAACGGGGTTTGACTGCAGAATTCGCTAGCAGCGAATTTTTATCAAACCCGCGTAGCCCAAACCGCAGGGGCGGAACGTAGCGGAGTCAATCCCGCTGCATTGTTCTTAATCATCCGAATAGCCCCAACCAGCATCAACCCCAGCAAAAAAACATCCATGAACCGCATCACCATCCTCATTGCATTAATATTCAGCACCTCCGCATTCGCAGCAGAAAAACCCGTGAAGCTTTTCTTGCTTGGCGGTCAATCAAACATGGATGGCTGCGGCCGTTGGAATGAGCTTCCAGAAAACCTGAAAGAAACTCCAGCCAACGTCAGAATCTGGGATAATCAAAAACAGGAGTGGAAAAACATCGGTGAGGATACCACCGCGATCGCTCGTAAATTACAGTTTGGTCCCGAACTGGTTTTTTCTCACCGTCTTTCAGCCGCATTTCCTGAGTTTGAAATTCGACTCGTCAAATTTTCTGCCGGTGGCACATCGCTGGCGGATAGTTGGTTGCCTGAGAAAAAGAAAATGTATCCACGCTTCATCACTAACTACCGCAATGCGTTATCGAATTTAGAAAAATCCGGTCATTCAGTTGAGGTCGCCGGTATGCTCTGGATGCAAGGTGAGGGGGATTCTGATACGATCGAGAGAGCAAATGCTTACGAAAAGAATCTCGAAATCTTGCTGGCGGATCTTCGCACTCAAACAGCTAAAGCCAACTTTCCCGTGGTCTTGGGCAGGATTTCATCGAGCCTGCTGAAAGAAACCCCATGGACTTTCGATCATGCTCCCATCGTGCAAAAAGCTCAGGAAGCAGTGACCAGTAGAGATCGCAACACACGGCTCGTTCCAACCGACGATCTTACGGTGTTAAAGGACAACACACATTTCGACACTGCTGGCCAAATCACTCTAGGCGAACGTATGGCTGTGCAGATGCTCGATTTGCTCGCGCAGGATAAAAAATGAAATCGCCACAGGCAATCAAGTAATCCCTTGATTGCAGTCAACGCTATCAGCGTCAGGTTGTAATCTTAACCTTGGGTTAAGTATATAACCTG
>JANPJY010000113.1:0-65642 GCA_031425735.1 Akkermansiaceae bacterium
ACCGCTGACCATTAACAACGGTACCATCGACACGGTAAATTCACAACCGCTTCAAATCAACGTGGGCGACTACGTCCAGACTGGTGGCGAGCTCAGAATCCGTTTATCAGGTCCCGGGGGAGCGGTTAACACTTTCTATAGCGTGACTGGCACGGCCGACATCAACGGTGGCACAGTGTTTCTTTACGATGGAACCGATATCTACGATCTAGACGGCTATACTCCTTCCGAAGGAGACATTCAGACGATCATTGATTCCACTCTTGGTGTAACCGGCACCGGATTCGCTGATAACACCCCAAACTCGCTAATACAGGGTGTTAACTACAGTCAGGGTAATACACTGCTTTATCCAACGATCGATTATGATTTGGATTCAGCATTTGTGATCTGGGTTCAAGATTCGTTCGCTTCTCTTCCAGGTGCGACCGCCAATCAGATTTCATTAGGCAATGCCCTTGATGCGGGAGCAGCACCAGCTGCTGTGACTGATTTTCTCAACACACAGAACGTCGCCCTTCTCCCGGGTCTTTTCGATCTGATTTCCCCAGATGAGCTTACTTCCATTTATCAAATGGGATTTGCGGGTTCTGAGCTTCAAAATGCAAATATCCAACGCCATCTTGAAAGAGTGCGTAGCGGTGCTCCAAGAGAAACTCAATACACTGAAACCGTAACCGACAGCAAAGGCGGTATGGTTCAACAACAAGCCTCGAGAATGAGCGATGCGAACCGTTGGAGTGTCTTCCTTGAAGGTCACGATGGTTCCGCGAGTGTTGATGGTGATGGAAACGCCAGTGGCTATGACTTCGACATGAGAGGTGCAACTTTGGGCGCTGACATGCGCGTAAGTGAGCGTCTCGTTGTCGGTCTTCTAGGTGCTTATACAGAGTCCGATGCAATGCTTGTCAATGGCGGATCGATTGATGACGAAGCCTACAAAGGCGCTATCTATGCGACTTACTATGATCAGGCTTTCTATGTGGATGCACTTCTCGGTGCAGGTAGTCACTCGTATGATATCACCCGCCCAGGACTTGCTGGCACGGCCCTTGGCGAGACAGATGGTTGGGAAATCGATGCACTGCTTAACACCGGTTATGACATCAAAAATGGTAACTGGACATACGGCCCAACGGCTTCACTTGCTTACACACGTATCGAGTTGGACGCGTTCTCGGAAACAGGTTCACTTGCTCCGTTGAACTTTCCTGAGCAACATCAAGACTCGTTGCGTTCAGAGTTGGGTGCAAAAATTGCCTACACCGCAGAGTTCGGCAGCATGACAATCAAACCACAGGTGCGGGTCGCATGGCAGCATGAATTCATGGATAGCACTCAATCAATCGATTCGAGTTTTGTCGGTGGATCCGGAACGTTCTCAACGAACGGACCGAGCATGGACGAGGATCGCTTTGTTTTAGGTGCAGGACTCACGGTCCAAGTCACCCCAAACTTCAGCATCTATGGGTCCTATGATGGCCATATCGGTAGCTCGGATTACGATTCGAACCAAGTTACTGCTGGTATCAAATTCGACTTCTAAGAAACATCAGATCTCTCTGATTTAATCAGCACCTCGCCAGTTTCTGGCGGGGTGTTTTTGTTTTGAGGAATAAGTATAAATTACAGGCAGAAAAATTAGGAGGGAAAGATCTAAGCCAAGGGTGAATTCCTCAAAGGATTCACCCTGGTATGACAATTCAATACACTCAACCTTCAATTTCACATCCGGCAACGCGATGATCCTGCCTTTACTGGTGACCACTTGTTTGGGTGAAACTAAATCTAACAATCCATCTCGCTGAACTGCATCTAGTTCGAGTCCAGAATAGTATAGCGCGGCGACCACGATGGTGGAGCAGATGTAGTCATGCCCGATTTTATGGGAATGACTGGGTTTCAAATTCGAGTTCCACAGCGCAAACATCCCAGAGAAATCATACCCGGCCCAGTGACCTGCCTTCGTTTGCGCTAGCTCCACGAATTCGTAGAGGCGTTGCTTATCGACGCGTTGCCATTGATCGAGTCGATACGAATCCCAGCTATGATCTTTGAGCGTATCGATGTCCTCTTGGATGTTAGCGCCTTTGAAGCTCTGGCTGGAAAATAGTCGGAGCTTACCCTTATGTTGAGGGTCTTTCACGACGATCGCCAGATGCCCGTAGCTTAGCAAACGGTAGCCGACGCTGTTGAGATGGCCTTTCATAATTGCGCGTCTCGCCTCGCCTTTCTTCATCCAGTAAGCCACCAAATCACCTTCTCGCAACGTGGCTTTGCGCGATCCAAAAGTCTCTGGCTCATCCTGATCAAAGCGCGTGACGACGTCAAACTGCGTGCGGTCTTTGGGATCGGCTTGTTGGGAAACACCGTGCGAAGATGGCGTCTCAACCCAACGTAGCGGTTGCCATCCGTCGTTCTTTTCATCCTTTGCACTGGGCGCACACGCGGCAAACGCGAGCAGGCAGATGGCAGCGATAAGTTTCATGATGGTTGGTAGATGAAAGGAGAGCGGGTGAGGAGTCGAGTAAGAAAGACATGTATCATTCCACCTCTGTAAATCTACGATCTTTCAGCTGAGAAATCGACCACGTTGACACCGCCAGTTGCCTCTGATAATCAGTTTTCATGGAAGAACCCGAAAACTCACAGACTTGGTTTATCATGCACGATGGCGAGCGCTCCGGCCCGTATTCGATGGAAGATTTAAAAGCCAAGGTCGAGCTTCATGAGATCAATCCTCGGTTAGATATGGCATGGAAAGAGGGGATGGAAGATTGGATCCCAGCGGGTGAAGTCGATGGCTTGTTCGAAAAAAATACCAAGGCCGAAGCGGCAGAGAAAAAAGAAACGCCAAAGCCAACGGCAGCGGCAGCGGCAGCAACCTACACTTTGAGAGAATCCGAGTACAACGATAGCGTATTTAACAACGTTGAAGAAAAACAAGAATGGGAAGGCGTCTCGCGCGGCGGCTTCTTTTTCTTTTGCTACATCTTTCCGATCATCTGGTGGGTCGGGCTGTTCTACGGGTTTAAAATGCTACAAGGCATCTTGAAAGATGACATGCTACCGCTCGTGATGGGTTGTTTCGCACTACTGCCCTTTTTGCTCCTCATCTTTGCCATTCTAAAACGTTTCCAAAACCTCGCAATGTCACGGGTTTGGTTTCTTGGCTTGTTCGCTCCACTTGTAAACCTCTGGCTTGGTTATCGTTTGTTCGCCTGCCCGCCGGGTTATGCCGAACACAAAAAACTCGGAGTGCTCGGTTGGATTCTCGCCCTTATCTATTGGCTGCCGCTGCTTGCAGTTGTGGCGCTTGGTGGCATTGTCTCAATCAAAGGCCCAGAGATGTTTAAGGATGTGATCGAAAAAAATCGCGCACAATATGAAGAGCTTATGTCAAAAGCCAAAGAACTGACAGAAACTCCCGAAGAGGCTGAGAAGAAAAAAGCCGAGGAAAAAGGCCCGTCTATCATTCCGATTCGCAAGTGATCCATACCACAAAACAAACCGATGAGCTTCTTCAAGCGGCGAAGCGCGCCGCGAAAGCTTCCGACGAAGCCGTGCTCACCACCGAGTGCTGGTGCCTGCACGGAGCTGTTGGCGCGGCGTCCGATTGGCGCTCACTGGCTTCAGGTCTCGCCAAACATGGAATCTCCACCCGAGCGGTTGATCTCTGGCGTTTTCTCCAATGTGAAAGCGTGACCATGCCTGAGTTCGGGAAACGTTTGAACGCAGATGCCGAGGGCGAAGTTTCAAGAAGTCAGCGCCGCATTTTGATCGGCTACTCGATGGGCGGTCGCCTTGCGTTGCATGCGTTGTTAGAAGCCGGGCTGTGGGATGCCGCTGTAATTATTTCCGCGAATCCCGGCTTGCAAGATCCACAAGAAGCCGCCCAACGCCGCAGCCAAGACGCGCAGTGGGCAACTCGCGCTTTAACAGAATCATGGTCTGATTTTCTTGCTGCATGGAATGCCCAACCCATCCTCGGCGGCGCACTTCGCGATGAACGGGAAGATAAAAAACTTATCCAACGCCGCCGCGAAATCGCCCGAAGTTTCGTCGATTGGTCACTAGGGAATCAGGAAAGTTTATGGGATAGCCTAACAGAAATAAAAATCCCCGTGCTCTGGATAGCAGGGGAGACAGATCCGAAATTTTCCGCCATTGCCCAAGAAGCCGCCGCGAAATCCCCAAACTTTTCCCTAGCCATCGGACCCGCCGCTGGTCATCGCGTGCCATGGGAAAACGAAGCATGGCTTACTGAAAAGATCTATCATTTCCTAACAGAATCATAAGCATGCCTTCCAAAACTCAAATTCTCCTCTTTATTGTGATCAGCGGCGTTGTGGTCGCAGTCATGCCTTACCTCTATCATACTGAGAAACCCATCCGGGAGTCTCTGCCAACAGATTCAACCAGTCCACCAGATGGACCGCTGCGAATTACGCAAACGCAATCCTCAAAGCGCGAGCCTGAGCCTAGCGACTTTCATATGAGGATTCCGAAAAATATCCCGCAGGGGAAAAAATCGATTTATGAAGACGTTTTAAATATTTTTAACAAACCTAATAAAACCGATCTCGAGTCACAGCGGCTTGATTCGTTAGATTTGCCTACACTTATGAAAGAGAAAAATATGAAAATGGGCGCACCAGTTTTCATCCGCGCATTCAAAGAAGAACGCGAACTTGAGTTGTTCGTAAAAAATGAATCGAGCGGAAAGTTTGAGCTGCTCCGCACTTATCCCATCGTAGCCGCCAGCGGTGAGCTCGGTCCGAAACTTGCGGAGGGGGACAGCCAAGTTCCGGAGGGCTTTTATGCTTCCAGCCAACAATCCATGAAACCCGATAGCGACTTCCACCTCGCATTCAACGTCGGCTACCCGAACGCCTACGACCGCGCTCACGGCCGCACCGGCTCCTTCATCATGGTGCACGGCTCAAATGTTTCCATCGGCTGTCTCGCCATGACCGATGCGAAAATCGAAGAAATCTACACCCTCTGCCAAGCCGCCCTCGATGCCGGACAACCTTTCTTTCGCGTCCACATTTTCCCCTTCCGCATGACCGAAGAACGCATGCAACAAGCCGCCAACGACCCATGGTTCGACTTCTGGAAAAACCTCAAAACCGGCTACGACCTCTTCGAGAAAAATCGCATCCCTCCCAACACCGGCGTCAAAAATAAGCAATATACCTTTGAGTAATAAACGCTTGATTTATAACTCATAATAAGCCAATTCATGAGCTATAAAAACGTCGAAATCAATCAAAGCTTGGAATTGGCAGCTTCCGGAATGGCCGTGTTATCAATTCCAACACGACCGCTTAGAAGCTCTTGAAGCCCAATTTCTGAGGAAATCTGGCCTTTTCGCGGGCAGCATTGCCCACATCAATAAAGACGATAAAGACCAGATCACGGTGCGAATCATGAGCGATGAGGCGCATCAGACATCCGAGATCGAAGGGGAAATTCTAGATCGCGATAGCCTGCAATCCTCCATCCGTCGCCACTTCGGGCTCGCCACGGATTATCGGAAAATTGCTCCCGCAGAAGCTGGAATCGCGGAACTCATGATCGCGCTCTATCGAGAATACGATGCTCCACTCAACCATGATCGGCTATTTCAATGGCATGGTTTGCTCACCCAAGGCAGGCGAGATATGCGTGAAATGGGGCGATACCGCTCAGGTGGCGATCCCATGCAAGTCGTTTCCGGATCCATCCATGAACCCATCGTCCACTTCGAGGCTCCGCCAGCTGCCAAGGTATCAGCTGAGATGGAAGCGTTTCTAACATGGCATGCTAACACCGCGCCTCAGGGAGCGGCACCACTGCCCATCCTCACTCGGGCCGCAATCGCGCACCTTTACTTCGTGACGATTCACCCGTTCGAAGATGGCAATGGCCGGATCGCACGCGCCATCGCGGAAAAAACGCTAGCCGAAGGCCTTGGCTATCCCGCTCTCATTCCACTCTCACAAACCATCAACCACTCGCGAAAAACCTATTACACCCAACTCGCAGAAAGTAATCACACCATCGAAATCACCACGTGGCTGCTCTATTTCGCACAAACCATTCTCGACGCCCTCACACGCGCTCAAGAGTTGGTCGATTTCATCATCGCGAAAACTAAGTTTCACGATCGCCATCGCGGCCAATTCAACGAGCGCCAGGAAAAAGTCATCGCCCGTCTGTTCCGCGAAGGCCCCGATGGATTTGTCGGCGGACTCAGTGCTGAAAAATACTTACGCATCACCGGAACTACACGTCCCACCGCCACCCGCGACCTTCACGACCTCGTAGAAAAAACCGCCCTCATTCGCACCGGACAACTCAAAGGAACCCGCTACCACCTGAACCTTCCTGCGCCAGATACTTATTAGTCTAATATCATGCTCCCAGAAACTCATCCACTGATCGATTCCATCACGCAACCCCTCGCGGACAACGCGGAGATGAAACTTTCGGCAGTTCAGATTTTGGAACAAACTTTTGATCTCACTGATCCGAGCGTGCCGCAAGCGATTGAGCGGCTGGAGGCGCAGGATAAAAAGAAATTTCCGGGGCTCGTTAAGGTCGTGCTCTGGATGCTAATGGTGGCGGGGCTGGGGTTTGCGATTTACTCGGATAAGGAAACGATCTGGACGTTAATCAAGTTCGAGAATTTGTCCGGATATTACGAACCGGAACCAGATCCGCTACCCGCCGGACTTACAGAGCAGGAGAAACTTTTGTTAGGAGATCCTTTGCTCAATGAGCTAACCAAAAAAAGACTGCTATACGAGAGCGACCCAACGAATCCCGCTTACTTTGCCGAGTATGTCCAAGCGCATTCGTTCAATCGGGAAAGCTTGCCGCCCGATTTCCTTGAAACCGTCGCTCGCATCGATCCGAACAATTCATTTTTCTATTATTGGGCTGCGGGAGATGCCGATAGCGACGTGGTTGAAAAGATACCCGCCAGCAAGGGCTCAAGAAGTTCGGTGCCAAAATCACGATTTGTTGAGGGAATCAAACTCCGTCCTCTGCCGACGGAGTCGGAATATATCATCAAGGATCGAGCGGCTTATGACGAAGCTTTGCGGTTGATCAAAAAAGCCAGCGAGCTGCCAGGGTTCGAGAGCTATGGAACTAATATGTTGGTTGCCAGAGCACGACTTATTAAAACGGATAATCTATCTGGATATCAAATGGCTTTGCTGACGGCCGCGGGTAGTTCGGTTCATGGCATCTCTGCGTTCATGAAAGTTTCACGCATCATGGATGCTCGCGCGGAAGAACTTTCAAAAGCCGGGCTGAAAGAGGAATTTATTTCTCTGGCGGCGCAACGTGATGCGTTGTTGTCAGGATTGGGAAATAACATGGACAGCCATTTGATTTGCGAGATGGTTTACGCCGTTATTGCATCTGGCGCCACAGCAAATTTCCAAGCAGGAGCAGAGCGCTTGGAACTTCATGAAATGGCGGAAAAATATCGTAAGCAAAAAGAAGCATTTACTGCCGAGCGTGACTTCCGTGATTTGCGTCGTGATGATCAAAACTCGCTGTTAGTAAAGAAGCACGGTTCGATGTTGAGCGGGCTAATACTTCCAGGCACAGTTCGGCAAGTCCAATTTCCGCCACCCCTTCACGACTCCGATCTCAAGCCCATGCGCATAGTTGAACATGAAGTGTTAGGTCGGCTTGGGATTTACTCGATAGGATTAATTCTTTTAGCGGCCACGATATTCATTTTCCTCTTCCGATTCCTCTCAACCCGCGCCATCCGTCTAACAGCTAAGCGTTTAGTATCTTTACTTACGCGTTCTGACTGGGTCTGGGTTGGCTCATTAGGTGTCGCATTTCCCATTCTCGTGTTTCTTTACATCAATCGCCTCTCGCCCGTGAGCGGCAGGGATTACGGTTCCAGCTATTTTCTCTTCGTCTTTCCCGGTCTGCATCTCAGTGCGTTGTTGGCGATCCTCTTGCTCGCGCCCGCAGTCGTCACTCGCTGGCGCCTCACTCGCCGCGCTGCAGCGTTTAAATTTGCATCGCGTTTCGATCTGCTCTCACTACCCGTCATTGGCGTGATGTTGATTTACTCGCTCGTCGCTTATCCAGTGTTAGTGAAATTCGGCCTCAACACATTCACTCAGATCGGTCTAGCTGCGCCGCTTCTAGGTTGGGTCGGTTTTGTTTTCTTCAATGGCCTGCGCATCATTTTGGGCAACGCTCGCTCACGTATCATCCAAACCGCCACCGCCATCGCCGTCATTCCCGCTTATCCGCTGGCGATCATCGCGCTCTGCCTCGTCTTGCCTGTGTATCACGCTGGGGAAAAACATTGGATACCCTTAGATAAAGTTCACCTCATAGACCCCGACGCCCCAGACCTCGGTGCATACGAGTTCAAAGTCGCCGCGCAGAAGCGCAAAGAGATCAACGCGATTATGGGTATCGAATGAATCCGCAAAATAACTACAATCAAACCACCCTCAAAAATTGAATCCACACTTGGATGAAACAAAGATGCTCTTCTTTGCATATATACAGATAGGTTATGTTTCCCATTTTCCGAACTATGTTCCAATACCTCATTCCCCTACAAATCCTCGGCACGTGGTTTCTCGCCTCAGCTTGCGTTTCTGCTGCTGACTCACCCCCTAATATCATTGTCATTCTCATCGATGACATGGGTTACGGCGATATCGGGCCCTTCGGCGCAACCAAGCAAAAAACTCCGAACCTTGATCGGATGGCGAAAGAGGGGATGAAGCTCACTTCGTTTTATGCCGCCCCGGCTTGCTCTGTTTCTCGCGCTCAACTTCTCACGGGCAGTTATGGAACACGCGTCAACGTTCCGTGGGTCTATATGCCAGCAAGTCCGCAAGGATTGAATCCCGAGGAAATCACCATCGCGGATCATCTCAAAAAACTCGGCTACGCAACTGCATGCATCGGCAAATGGCACGTTGGCGATCAACCGGAATTTCTCCCCACCAAGCAAGGCTTCGATCACTACTTTGGCATTCCTTACTCAAACGACATGCAGCGCAAATCCACGGAATCCGGAAAGCGTGTCACTCCTCTATTACGCGACGATAAAGTCCTTGAGCTTCTAACTGATGAAGAACAATCACTAATCGTCGAGCGCTACACGGACGAAGCGATCAGCTTTATTTCTAACAACAAAGAAAAACCATTTTTCCTCTACCTTCCACACACCGCGATCTATGCGGGAAAAGCATTTCAGGGGAAATCGAATAATGGTCGGGTTGGCGACTGGATCGAAGAAGTCGATTGGAGCACCGGTCGCATTCTCGATACTTTGCGCGATCTCAAACTGGCCGAGAACACTCTGGTTATTTTCACCAGCGACAATGGCCCATGGTTGATCGAAGGAAAGGACAGCGGCAGCGCCGGTCCTCTGCGCGGAGGGAAAGGCAGTACATGGGAAGGTGGTGTCCGTGTGCCGACACTTGCGTGGTGGCCTGGCAAAATTTCACCCAGCTCAGCACTTGATGCCGTTGCTGGAACGATCGACCTACTGCCTACCGCAGTCACGCTTGCGGGCGGAATAGTTCCGGAGCAACCCGTCATCGACGGACGCGACATCTCGCCCTTGCTGTTAGGAAAATCGAAAGCCTCTCCGCGCGAGGCGCATTATTATTTCAAAGGCTACGAACTTCAAGCTGTGCGCCAAGGTCCCTGGAAACTCGCTTTTGCTCCTCAGGTTGAAAGCATGGGTCGCCCAGCCATGCCCGATGCACAAGGCTCCGAGTCACGCCTATACAATCTTGACCAAGAAATCGGAGAGCAAACCAACGTCGCCGCAGAGCATCCAGAAATCGTCGCAAAACTCAGTGCCCTCGCTGAAAAAATGAAAGCCGATCTCGGTAAACCGAATGCCCCCGCATCTCGCCCTGCAGGCAACGTCGCTGACCCACAGGCTCTCTATCCTTCAGAGTCGCCCAAGCCTAAGCACTGAGGTTTCAAAAGCGGCTTCGGCTGAAGGTTCCCCGTTCAGTCCTCATGGCAGAAATCTATGCGGGATACTACGCATAGCCGCCGCCATCCCATGGATGCATGGTGATATCGAAGGTGATTTTGATGATGTGTTACCGACACATCGATAAACTCGCTAAATCTATCTAAAATTATGAAAACATATTCCATTGCAACACTACTTGGCGCTTCCGCCATCGCTCTCACGCTTATCTCTTGTAAATCCAAACGCGAAGAAGTCCGCGAAGATAAAATTGAACAGGAAGCCGATCGCATTGAGGAAAAGGCAGACAATGTTCGTGCGAATGCCGACGCCACCGCTGACAAAATCGAGGATAAAGCGGATGCAGTCCGCAAAACCGAATAACTGCTCATCACAACCCCAAGTGGTCCCGTCAGGAATCGAACCTGAAACTACGGCTTCGGAGGCCATCGTCCTATCCATTGGACCACGGGACCAAACTCTGGCGTGAGGCGGAAGTATGTAGGCCTGTTTTTAAGTTTCAAATCTCAAATTTCAAATTTCAATGGGGAAAGAGTCGAAAGTCATTCTACCAATCGCCCCAGCGATTCATATTCCGACCTGCGACTTTAAGACTTTAAGACCTTAGTTTGCCTTGCCCCTTGGCATGGATTCGGCTACCCAGCCACCCGTTATGCCTATCGCAACTCCTGCCCAATACGCCGCCATGCTCGATGCCGCCCAGAAAGGCGGATATGCCTACCCAGCCATCAACGTCACTTCACTCACCACGATCAACGGTGCGCTCAAAGCCTTTTCCGAAGCGAAATCCGACGGCATCATCCAGGTTTCGACCGGTGGTGGGGAGTTCGCTTCTGGCACAGCCCTGAAAGATGCAGCCTTCGGCTCCATTGTCCTCGCCGAGGCTTGTCACTTGCTTGCGGAGAAACACGATGTCCTCATCGCCCTTCACACCGATCACTGCCACCCAGAAAAAGTCGAAAGTTTCCTCAAGCCTCTCCTCCAAGCCTCACGCGAGCGCATCGCTGCTGGCAAAGGCCCGCTTTTCCAATCCCACATGTTCGACGGCTCAGTCGTCGACCTCAAAGAAAACCTAAAAATTTCCATTGAGTTGCTCAAAGAGTGCGCCGAACTCGGCATCATTCTCGAAGTCGAAGCCGGTTGCGTTGGTGGTGAAGAAGACGGCCACGATACCTCGGGTCTCCCTATCGAAAAACTCTACACCACTCCCGAAGACATGCTCGAAGTGTATGAGGCACTCAGTGGCATCGGCCGTTTTATGTTTGCCGCAACTTTCGGAAACGTTCACGGCGCTTACAAACCCGGCGCAGTGAAACTCAAGCCATCCATCCTCAAAGATGGTCAGAAAGCCGTCACCGACAAACACGGCCCAACCGCAGAAATGGATCTCGTTTTCCACGGCGGCTCCGGCACTTCCAGCGATGACCTCCAAGAAACCCTCGACTACGGTGTCGTGAAAATGAACATCGATACCGATACCCAATACGCCTTCACCCGCCCCATCGTCACTCATATCTGTGCGAACATCGAGGGCGTCCTTAAAATCGACGGCGAAGTCGGCAACAAGAAACATTACGATCCACGCTCCTACCTCAAAAAAGGTGAGCAAGGCCTCTGCGATCGCATGAAACAAGCCTGCGACGAACTCCGCTCCACCGGCAAAACGATCTATAAAAAATAATCGGAGAGCCGAGCCTCCGACCGGCTTCTTTATCCAACCAAACCGGCCTTCACCCGAAGCGCCGGTTTTTTATTGTGGCGGCGGATTGCATCCGCCATGCCAAAATTTTCTGATTATAAATGATAAGAACCTAAGAACTAGAATTTTGAAATGATTGGCATGGCGGATGAAATCCGCCGCCACGTCCTCCAGTCTTGCGTCTCCAACTCTTGTGTCTAAACCTCTTCCATGGAATACCCTCTCACCACCGCCACCCGCCTCACGCTCCCCAACGGCCTTGTCCTCATCCTCGATCCCGATCCCTCAGCGCCCGTCATTTCCGTGCAGGCATGGGTCGCCACCGGTAGCATTCACGAAGGAGAAAAACTCGGCTCCGGTCTTTCGCATTTTCTTGAGCACATGGTCTTCAAAGGCACCCGCGATTTCTCTGCCGATGAACTTGCCCAAACCGTCCAAGCGGGTGGGGGACACTGGAACGCCTACACCACCTTTGATCGCACGGTCTATTACATCGATGGACCCGCGCACTCACTCGACTCCTTTCTCAAATGTCTAACAGGACTCGTGTTTTTCCCAACCATTCCCGAAGCGGATTTCGAAAACGAAAAAGACGTCATCCGCCGCGAAATCGATATGGGTTTGGACGATCCCGATAGCGCCTCCATCCGCTTGTTGCTATCTACTGCGTTTACCGTAGATGCACGACGCCATCCCGTCATCGGGCATCGGCATTTGTTCGATGAAGTTTCCTACGAGGATCTAAAAAACTACCATCGCAACCGCTACACCCCGGATCGTATCCACATGGTCATCTCAGGCGATTTCGATCCCGCACTCGCCATCGCAAAAGTCACTGAGCTCACACAAGACTGCCGCATCGTCTCTGGCCCAGAGCCTCACATCCAACGCGATTCTCAACAACTCGGCCCACGCGAGGACTTTGAAAATTTCGACATCCCGACCAGTCGCTTGTGCTTGTCGTGGAAAACTCCCGCCATCGGTCATCCCGATACTCCCGCTTACGATATTCTCGCAGCGATCTTGGGTCGCGGTCGCGCATCGCGTCTCCACCGGATCCTGCGTGATCAACGCGAACTCGCGCTCGAAATTTCCGCATGGACATGGAACGGCCCAGACGAAGAAGGCTTGTTCGCCATCTCCGCAGAAACTCCACCCGAGAAACGCGATGCGCTTAAAGCCGCCATTCTAACCGAGCTTGCCGAGCTGCCATCCTCCGCACTCGATGATGAAATCGCCAAAGCGAAACGCCAAATGGCGACCTCGCAATTCCGCACCCTCACCTCCGCCTCCGGACGGGCATCGGATCTAGCTTCCAACTGGCACGAAGCCCGCGATCTCAATTACACCCGCGCCTACCTCGCAGAAATCCAAGCCGTCACCTCTGCCGATGTCCGCCGCGTATGTGAGATTCTAACAGAAAATAAACTTACCTTCACCTCACTCGATCCATTGGGAGTCGCGCCAAAAGCTACCGAGAAAAAATCCGCCCTCAGCCAAGCCGATATCACCACTCACACTTTATCGAACGGACTCCGCATCGCACTGCTTCCAGATCACCGCGTGCCGCTCATCCATTTCCAAGCCGCCATCGGCGCTGGTCTGACCTCGGAAAATCCTTCTAACAACGGCCTCAACCAGCTCTTTGCATCTACCCTCACCAAAGGCACAACCTCACGCTCTGCAGATGAAATCGCCCTCAGCTTGGAATCTCTCGGCGCATCCATCTCCGCATCCGCTGGCAACAACGCCCTCCTCCTACAAGCCGCCGGACTCGCGCCCGATGCCCCCGCCATCCTCGAAATCTTTTCCGACGTCCTCCTCAATCCATCCTTTCCCTCAGATGCGATCGCTCGTGAAAAAGCCTCACAAATCGCAGCACTCGAAGAAGCCCTCTCCGATCCATTGCACACCTGTTTTGCCCAACTCCGCCGCACCCATTTCTCTGGAAATGGCTACGGGCTAGATTCTTTGGGCTCCATCGCTTCCCTAACAGAAATCGACCGGATCTCCCTCTCTGCTCATCACTCTCTCCACTTCAACGCCGATAATCTCACCCTAGCCATCGCAGGCGACTTCGTGCCAGCTCATCTCATTGTACTGCTGGAAGCTCATCTCAAAACCCTGCCAACCGGTTCCGCTTGGACCGCACCGAAATCTGAAATTTCCGCAGGACAATCCGCGCAAACCACCCTCCCGAAAAAACAAGCCGTGCTCGCCATCGCCTATCCCGGCAGCGACATCGCCGGCGCGCACCGACACGCCCTCGCTTTTCTCCAAGAATACGCCTCCGACATGGCAGGTCCCTTGTTCGGACGCATCCGCGAAGAACTCGGCCTCGCCTACCGTGTCGGCGCCAGCCAATTCCTCGGCTACGACACCGGCCTGTTCTTCTTCTACCTCGCCACATCTCCCGAACAAATCGATCTCGCCCGCAACGAACTCCTGCGGGAAATCGAAAAAATAGCCCAACACGGCATCCCCGATGAAGCTTTCGAACGCGTCCGCTCCACCGCCCTTTCCGGCCTCGCCATCCAACAACAATCGCCCTCCTCAAACGCCCGCCACGCCGCCCTCGATCTCCTCTTCGGCAACCCCGCAAACACCCACCGCCTCCTTCCGGAAATCTACACGAACCTCACCCCCCAACAAATCCGGGAAACGGCAAAGACACTCTTCAACATCACACCGACAATTTCTCTGGTTCTCGGAAAGCAGTAGCTGCTGCCCCATCCAAAAGGTAGGATCCCCGACAGAGTCAGGGCTCGACCGTAGATGATTTGGATGCGGGATTGATGGTAAAAGTTTTAGGAATTTCTCACGTCCGTTGGGTGAATCGTGCGTGGTTATTTTTGATTTGGGTCGACTACGGCGAGGCGACCCTACCATTTCCGGATGGCAATTCAGGGCTCAAAATTTTCATTGGAGTTTGGGATTTGAAAATTGAAACTTCCGCAATGCACACGCTTTCACGCACGCCAATCTCAGATAAGGAATTCGTTCCTTCGCATTACTTTCGTCGGATGGAAGTGAGCGAACTTCGGAATGGCGAGCGGCCGTTGGAGATGGATTTGGGATGTGGGGATGGATCGTTTTTGATCAATCTCGCCAAACATCATCCCGAGCGCGATTTTATAGGAGTAGAGCGGCTATTGGGTCGGTGCAAAAAAGTGGCGAAGAAAATTACGCGTGGGGGTTTGGATAACGCGAAGATTCTGCGGTTGGACTCTAAATATGTGGTGGAGTGGTTGTTGCCAGAAGCGGCGGTTTCACGGATTCATCTGCTCTGTCCAGATCCATGGCCGAAGTTCAAACATCATCGGCGGCGCTTGGTGCAGGTGCCGTTTTTGGGAGCGGTGCACGCTGCGCTGGTGCCGGGTGGAGAGTTTCTTTTTATGACGGATCACGAAGAATATTTCGAGTATGCCTGCGAGCAAATCCATGCGAGCGGATTATATGAAATCCATCCGTGGAATGACGATTCGTTTTTCTATCCCAAAACGGATTTCCAAATCCAATGGGAAGCCGAGGGAAAATCCATGCATCGGATTCGGTGTAGAAAGAGTGAGATGTAGAACGATTCCGTCTCCTATTCCCCAGTCGCCTGTTCAGAAAATCTTTTGATGTAATCGAAGTCTGCGTTCTTCATGGATTTGCCTTCTGCCCAGTTTTTAGGGAGTTGATCTAACAAATCTAAGCGGCGGATGGTGTTGAGTAAGTTGATCAATGAAGTGGAATTCAATTCTTTTGCAACATCAGCAACCAGTGCCTGCGTGGCGATGTCTTTCTGATCGAGTTTGAAGAGGGCGTCTGCTGCGGTGGTGCGGATGATGGGTTCTGCGTCATTGAGTAGTGGCGTTACATCATCCGCTTTTACTTCGGTGGTTTTGCCGGCGAGTTGCAGCAAACCATTCACGCCCCAGTAGCGCTCGACCGGATGGTTTGATTTCACGGCTTCGCGAAACAAAGGGAGATGCTTTTCATTCATCTCGCTAGCAGCAAATGCGAGGTCGGTAATCTTGTTGGTGTCGAATGCTTTGCTTTTTACATAGGCCGCGATGGAGTCTTCGCCCACAAGCGTTTCGAACAAGGGTTCGGGAACAAGGCCGGTGTCGTGGGTTTGTTTCATCGTGGCTTTCAAGCGTTCGCGCAGTGCGGCGATCTTTCCGGAATGGGCGGGATCTTTGGCGAGGTTTTTTATTTCCCATGGATCTGCTGTTAGATCGTAAAGCTGCTCGGATCCGCTTGGCGCTTCCCATAGGTCTTTGTGGTAGCCACAGAGGACATCATCTTTCCATGCTTTTTGATATGCCACCCAACCAGGCTGGCCGAACTGATAGAATGAGTAGGGCGCAAGTGGAAGATGAGGTTGGAAATTACGGATGTATTTCCATTTGCCATCGGTTAGGCCGCGGCGCATTCCGTAAAGTTCATCGAAGCGATCCGCGTAGAGAAACTCCATTTCATCGGCTGCGGGCTCGATGCGTTTTTCTCCGAGGAAAGAACGACCTTGCATCTGAGGCGGAGTTTCGATGCCAGCAAGCGAGAGCAGCGTGGCTGAGAAATCGACGAATGAAACGGGCTCGGTGACGCGGTCCCCGGCTTTGAAAGGGGATAACTTTTGAAATTTTTCTGGAATGCGAACCACGAGCGGAACTTTAACTCCGGTTTCCTCGAGGTAGCGTTTGCCGCGCGGTAAAATTCCGCCGTGATCAGAGAAGTAGATGACGATGGTGTTGTCTGCGAGCCCAGCGTTTTCGAGTTCGTCGATGATTTTGCCGACATTCGCATCCATGGTTGTGATGCGATCGTGATAACGAGCAATGTCTTTTCGAATTTCTGGAAGATCGGGTAAGTAGGGTGGAAGTTCAATATTGACCGGCTTCAAGCGTACAGGCTCGGCAGGGTATTTGCTGAAGAGCGAACTTTCGTGAGAATCGTTGATATTGAAAACCGCGAAGAAAGGTTTTCCATCAGGACGATTTTTGTAATGGGCTTTGTTAGATGATTGATCCCAGTAAGAGTTGTCGTTTCCTTTGAAATTATAATCGGTCTTTGAGTTGTTGGTGCAGTAATAGCCAGCCGCGCGAAGGTATTCGACATTGGGTCGGTAGGTCTCGGGAATCCGATGGCGCGATCTCATGTGTTGAGTGCCTGTCGTCGGAGCATAAGCTCCTAGCAGTATGGTCGATCGTGCGACGGCGCAAACTGGAGCATTTGAATACGCGTGTTCAAACAGAAAGCCCTGTTTCGCCAATCCATCAATACGAGGCGTCTGTGCCTGCGTGTTTCCGTAACAGCCGATCCAATGCGAAGAATTATCCTCGCTAACGATCCAGAGAATATTGGGCTTGTCCGCCGCGAAGAGCGGCAAACACAGAGCGAGAAGGGAGAGGAGAAATTTCATGGGAAGAGTGAAATGTGAACTTACACGCTAAGAAATGCTCCCGACAGGAATCGAACCTGTATCTAGAGTTTAGGAAACCCTTGTTCTATCCGTTGAACTACGGGAGCTAAGAGATGAATTTGATAGGGTCTGAGCGACGCCAGCGCAAGCGATAAGAGCTAAACTAAACTCTCACGATCGCCATTTGCGGCAAGTGTGAGGTTTTAATGTGCCGAAGCTCAAGCTCCGGATAAAAATTCAGTGGCTCTTTTTTCTGACCAATATTCTTTGCTACTTCCGAATCCCACATGCCCTCCTTGGTCAGGAACTTCCAGATGGAAAAATGAGTTAGTCTCAGCCTCTTCAAATGGATAGCATCGCGGGCCAAGGAATGGATCGTTGGCAGCGTTGATCAGGAGAGTCGGAATAGTAATAGCTGATAAATACTGTCGTGAACTACTACGAGTCCAGTAATCTTCCGCGCTTTCAAAGCCGTGGATGGGTGCAGTGAAGCGACCGTCAAATTGTGAGAAGTTCTGAATTTTAGAAATACCGCTGACATCAAGCTCTTCGGGAAATCTAATATGTTTCACTTTAATTTTAGCACGAAGAGTTTTGAGAAATCGCTGCATGTAGATTTGGTTCTGCCATTTCGAAAGCTCGTGGGAAGAACACGCAAGCTCGCATGGCGCAGAAAATGCGACAGCGCGGTGAAGGATGGGATCGATTTTCTCGCCGCGTTCGCCGATGTATTTGAGGATCAGATTTCCCCCAAGACTGAAGCCCACGAGATCTATACGATCATATTGACGCTTTGCGATGACATGTTGGATGACGTGCTCAAGGTCATCGGTTTTTCCACTGTGGTAGGAAGAAAGCAGTCGATTGGGCTCATCGCTGCAGTTGCGGAAATTCCATGCCAGCACGTCCCAACCGCGCTTCATTAGGGCGATGGTCATTCCGCGCATGTATCTTGACCGAGCATTCCCCTCTAGGCCGTGCGAGAGGATCGCGAGTTTGCGATTACCAGTGGCGAACCAATCGATATCAAGGAAATCGCCATCATTCAATTCGATGCGCTCACAGCAAGGGGTGAGGTTGGGCAAGCGCCGCAGAGTTGGATGAATCGTTTGCGCATGACCGCCGATCAGCCATTTTGGTGCTTGGTAAGTTGATTCAGTGATGATGGGCACGGCAGCGGCAAGGTATCCTATTTGGGCGATTCGCTAGGGCTGATCTGAATCTGCAGCGGCTTGGAGCTGGAGAGATGCACATCACGTTGAGGGAATGGGACGGCGATCCCAGCATCTGTCAGTCGTTTTTCGATCATGATCCGCAGATCGCTATCGATGACGAGTTGGTTGTTCCGTTCATTAATCTCTATCCAGAAGTAGAGCCTGAAATCCAAAGAGTTTTCACCGAAATTAGAAAACGTGGCAATGGGTTCAGGATTATCGAGAACGAGTCCGTGCCGCTCAGCAACTTCTAACAAAATTTTCAAGACATCTTGAGTCGGAGATCCGTAAGCAACACCAACTGAGATTTCACGGCGAAGAAGTCGGTTGTTGAGTGTCCAGTTGACGACGCGATTTTCAAGGAATAGAGAGTTGGGGACTAGGCTTTCGATGCCATTAAAGCCACGAATGATGGATGAGCGGGTGTTGATTTCTGAAACCACTCCCAGCGTGTTATCGACTTCAACGATGTCGCCTACTCGGACTTTCCGTTCAAAAAGAAGGATGATTCCCGAAATGAAATTTTTGATGATGGTTTGAGTTCCAAAACCCACACCGATGGCGAGGGCACCTGCAAGGAATGCAAAAATAGTTAGAGGAATATTTAGCCAACTGAGAGTGGATAGCGCCAAAAGAAAGGCGATCAAGAGCATGATCCAATTTTTCAGAGTGCGAGCTTGGTTTTCTCCAATAATTCCACGGCGCACAAGCATGTGTTGAATGCGGCGGCAGATGCTGGAGGCGATGAGATACGCGATGCCGAATAAGATGAACGCGGTCAAAATCGAGCCGAGGCTGACATTGCGAATCTGAACAATTTGCTGTCCGTCCTTTTCGATGACCTGTTCGTATTCATTGATCGGAATATTCCATATCCTCTTTATGGCTCCCCATAGTTGATCGATTGAATCCGTTGCTTTGACGTTCCATGCTTCTTTATTCTCGGTCAGATATATCGTGAGCCAACTATCAAGCGTACGAATCTGCGTGGAGATGCTTTGCGTAAGGCGCTGCATGAGCGATTGCCGTTCCCAGAGAGTTGTTCGGATTCGATTCAATGATTTAAGTCTTGGGTCATCTGCTGGGAACGCCGTGGCGCGGGCTTGTTCGTTACTGATCGCAGCAGTGATGGATTTTAATTCGTTGTTAGATACGATTTCCCATGCGCTGAGTCTTTGTTGGAGAGACTTGAGAGCGGCTATTGAATCCTTACGTTCGCGGTTTGAAGATTTTGGATTTAACAAAATAAGGCGGTGCTCATAAGCCTCGGGGATGAATGCTTCGATTTGGCTGAACGATTCCAGTGAATTGATCATTCGTTGGATCGAAGTCACGCGTGCTTGCGCGGCTTCTAGTATGAAGTCGGCAAGTTCGACTTGCGCGGCAGTTTGAGCTCCGCCGGCTTTCATTTTTTCGAGCTCAGCCAGTGCTTTAGCTTCATCTTCGGAAGCTTTGTTTTGGCGGCTTCTAAGTGCTTCGGTTTCTACGCGAAGGGCTTTTTGGCGATCCAAGGAAGCGGCTTTGATTTGCGTGATATCTTCCTCGCTGAGTGTTGCTGTTCGATTGGCTTCACGTATTTTTTTCTCTAACAATCTTGATTCAGCATCGTGTGTTTTAATGCTATTTTGGACAGCAGATATCGAGTGTTGTAATGCGCTGGACTGGATAAATAGCAGGCGTTGCTTTTCTTTTTCGGTTTCCAGATTCCAGAGCGCCTCGTGATTTTGATCCCCGCTTGATTCGTAGGTTTTTTGTGCGGTGGAAATTTTTTCCTCAGCTTTTTTTGAGTATTCAACCCATTCGCTTAATGTGCGTTCGTAAATTTCCAACGACGATTGATCAGAGGCTTTTTTCTCTGCAAGGGCTTGTTTGCGATTGTTCAATTCATCCACGACGAGCATCGATTTTGGCGAGGCATCACCGTAACCATTCCAATTCGCAGATATGTTTTGCGCTGTTTCTAGAGCTAGCTTGTTATCGTCGATACTTTTCAGTGCCTCGACATGGCGTTTAATCGCTAGCTGGGTGTGCTCAAGCGTTCGCTTGCGATTTTCCAAATCCGCCTGGGTGACCTTGGAAGGCAAGGTTGTTTCATCGGTGAATCTCTCCAAGCGCGCTAGATCATCGTCGACTTGCTTTTTCCAGATCTCAAGCTGCTCGCTGATTTTGATCGATGGTTTTTTTGAAGTCTTTTCGCTAGGCGATGATCCTTTTAAAAGGTTTTCGAATTGAGCGTGAGCCTGTGGGCTGAGAGAGCTCGCTAGAAGAATGAAAATTGTTAGATAAGTTTTAAATTTCACCACGTTCGTCTTTTTCAAGTTGGATTCGGTCGTCTAAATTGCGGGCTTTTACGCGATGATTGCGTTTGAACCAGCGCTCGGTAGCCATTTGGCGTTTTTTGGCGCGTTTGCGTAACGCCTCGATTTCAGTTTCAAGATTCAGGAAAGATTCATATCGCGCAGGATCGAGTTCGCCTTTTTCTACGGCTTTACGGATCGCGCAGCCGGTATCGCGCTCATGGCTGCAATCGGCAAACTTGCATTCGCTAGTGAGTTTGGCGATGTCCTCGAAACTTGCGCGCAGCGTGAACTCATCTGTCCACATCTGGATTTCCCGCATCCCGGGATTATCGATCAACATGCCGCCGCTGCTCAGAGGGACAAGCTCGCGACAAGTGGTGGTGTGGCGACCTTTACCAGTGGTTTCATTAACCTCGCTGGTCCACTGCCATTCTTCGCCGTAGAGTTGATTGACTAAAGTTGATTTGCCAACGCCGCTGGAACCTACGATGCACATCGTAATTCCCGAAGCGAGGTGAGAGCGGATTGCTTTGAGTCCCTCTCCCTTGAGTGCGGAAGTAATGTGGATAGATGCGTCTGGAGAAATGGCAGCGATTTCTGCGGCGGCGCTGGCGAGTTCTTTTTTTGAAAAGAGATCGGACTTGTTGAGAAGCACCACGGGCTTAGCGCCGCTTTTGTGAATCAAGGCCAGATAGCGTTCGAGCCGGCGCAGATTGAAGTCTGATCCAGCATCCGTCACGACGGTGACGATATCGATGTTGGTGCCGATGATTTGAGCTTGGCTGCTGTTGCCAGGCATTTTGCGTGAAAATACCGTGCGGCGCGGAAGTTGTGCGCGGATGATGTGGGGTTGATTATCATTGCCCTCTTCAATCGCCACCCAATCGCCCACGGCAGGGAGATCGGAATCGATTTCCGCCGCATTCCAGAGACGGCCACAGAGGATGCAGTGGATTTCTTCACCACCGTCGAGAAAAGCGGAAAAGTTGATGGATGTTTCACGAATCAAGCGCGCTGGAACCCAGCCTTTTTCGCGGTAGGGCGCGAAGGCGGTTTCGAGTTCTTGGGTCCAACCGAGTTCCTGAAGGGTCATGTGCTGGGGCAGGCTACTTCAATAAAGTAAGATGATCGAGAAATTCTCTGAATGGGTTGAATAATTTTCCAGCGGGTGATGTCGAAGCTCACGTAACAAAAAATGATACGTCATGAAAAAGATACTCACACTAATCGCCGCAATTGCTTTAACGTTTCTAGGAACCTCCGTTCAAAGTGAAGCCCGCCCGCATCACGGTTATCATGCGCCATCCAGCACGGTTTTTGTCAGTGGATATCGATACGGCCGTCCAGTGTATACCGAAAAATACTTCGTGGGATATGATCGCAGGGGCCGCCCTGTATTTCACTACCGCACGATCCAACCAAGGGGCGGATACTCCTCGCGAAACCCATACCATTGCCAACAGGCCTATCCTCCTCGTCAAAGCAGGGGGTATTACTCATCAGGAAGCCGCGTGACATTTTCCATTGGCCTCTGATCTGAGACATAAAAAGCATCGGAATTATTTTCCGATGCTTTTTATGTGAAAAGTTGCGATTATTTCTGCATCTCTGCTTCGATCTGTTTTTTGATTGCTTCGATCTGAGCTGCAAACTCGCTTTGAGGTGAGACAGCTTTTGCTTCGTCTAATACTTGGAGCGCATCTTGGGGCTTTTTGAGCTGCACTAATGCCCCGGCTTTGAAGATCATGGTTTGTTGTTTAATCTCGCCTTCAAATTTTCCGGAGGCCAGAGCTTCATCAATAAGCTTAATTATTCCTTCATGATCTTTTTTGCTGCCTAGCTCGTTGAGTTTGTTCTGGAAATCCATCAATGACTTATTCAATTCCATCTGTTTCGCGGCGTCCGGCGAGTTCGCTATGATTTCTGCATGCTCATCCGCATAAAAAGTGGTGACTAATTCGTCATTAAGTCCCATGGACTGAAGGGCGTAGATCAAGGTTTGAGCTTTTTCGGCGCCTTCTTTATTTTTCGCATCGGCAAATGCAGATTCAGACGTCTTACGCATGGCAAGTAACGCATCCAGATGTTTCAGATAGGTCTGAGGACCGACGGGTAAGTATCCGGTTTTTGCGAAAGGCTTGCCCTTTGCATCTGTTAGATAGACCGTCGGAAAGGCTTTGTTGATTGCATATGTCTTTTCTAGAGCTTCGTTCTGAGCGATTACAGCATCAGAGAGGTTAGCTATATTTTCAGGTTTTTGTGGGAAATCGAGTTCGACGAGAATAAACTTATCTTTAACTCCCTGATTAAATGCGTCCTGAGAGAAAACCTCTTTCTTGAGTTTGATGCAAAATCCGCACCAATCAGAGCCGGTGAAGCTGAGCAGCAGAAATTTATTTTCCTCAGCCGCTTGTTTCTTGGCCGCCTCGAAGTCAGTGGTCCAGTCTTCGCTCGTTGCGTAAGCGGTTCCTAAACTGAAGATGGCAGTAATGAGAGCAGTGTGTAGATAGCGATTCAATTTCACGTGTGATGAGAGTTGGAATATATTCAGAGAAATTCCTAATTTGGTTTGCAAATCCGAAAGCCTAGGTCTGCTCTGCGGGTGGAGCGATCTTCGGTCCATTCTTGGCTGAGTGTTCCTTTATTCGGTTTGAGGTAAGATCCGCCGATGATGACCCACTGCGGTTTGCCGAGGGGGTTTGATGGACTGACGCGAGGTTCAGCGGTCCATTCTGCAAGGGACCCTGCCAAGGCGAGAATGCCGTTGGTGGTGCGGTCGGGGGTTTGACTTGCAGGGGGCCATTCACTTACAGGAATGATGGAATAATCTTTTGTTTCGCTGATCAGAGCCGCGTGCCATTGCTCTTGTGTCGGGAGGATGCATTTTTTCCATTTGGCAAAAGCGTAAGCATCCCACCAATCGACACCAATCACCGGTGTGTCGAGATTGATATTACGTTGATTCCAGATTTTGGATTTTTTCGCGCAATCGTAGAGATCTTTCCAATGATTGGGTTTGTGGCTTGTTTTTGTTTCCGGCTGATCTGGGTGATCAAAAACATGATCATTCGATTCCTTGGCGAGTAGATCGAGTGTCTGGAGAAATTTTGCGTAATCTCCGATGCTGACCTCTTGGTTGGAAATTGAGAAATCAGTAACGGAAAATTGGTTTCCGTCCGGAGTTGAGTAATTACCGGCGCGCACTTCGATCCATGCAGGTTTGGTTTCAGCAGTGCGGGTCTTGTTGTTTTTCCTGCTGAGAGGAATCCAGATGAGTCCGCCAATGATGAGAACTACTAAAGCTGCGGCGATCCAAAATACATAATTTTTCTTTTGGCTGGTGAAGGATGACGTGTGGAGAGGAGTGATCTCAGAAGGCTCTGTGAGTTGCTGTTCGATTTGTTCGCAGTAGTCACGGATTTGAGCCCATGTTAAATAATGCTCGGTGTCTTCACCACGCATCCAAGCGAGAAGTGTTAGGCAGCGAGTTGTGCCGGGATGATTTGGATCGAGTAATCCTTGGAAAAAAAACCCGAGTTGGACGATGTCGCGTATGGATTGATCTTGAGTGCGCTCCCCATGAATCACGAGGTTTTCGAGTCGGATGATGCCTTGTGCATCAATATGAATATCCTCCGGCCCGAGTTGGGATGTGGCATTTTTATGGGTTTCATGATAAATGTTGGCTTCTGCGATGCGGCGCAGCATGTGCACAAATCGTTGCGCTTTAAATTTTTGTTGTGCCTGTTTGAGCTTTTGGACGGTATCGCCCGGTAAAAGCTCGTAAGCAAAAAAGCATTGTCCGTTATCGGTGGAAGCCTCGTAAATGGAACCAACGAGCGGATGTTCGACAGCCGCTTTGGCTCTAACATCTGCGAGGAAAGCCTCGCGATTTCCGGAGTAAGCTTGTTTGAGTTCGTCGATGAGAACTGCGCGTCCCACGGAAACTTGTTTAGCAGACCATGTTCGGGTTTCCTGATTATTCTTCAGGCATTCCAAAAGAATGTAGTCCCCGATTTGGCTGTTTGAGCTGAAATTTTCCATATTTTGATTACTCCGATGGCAAAGGATTTAAAAGAGGGATATCGGGATCAAAGTTTGGGGGGAGCGAGTTCTGATCAAGAAATTCTGGAAAAGAATTGGGGGATTCTGCAGTGGGAGAGGTTTGCCCGATTCTAGCGGCGAGATCCCTTGGCCATGCCTGAACATCCAGAATTTCACCTTTGTAGGACAAAGTGGCGACCTGTCCGTAATAGTCGATCTCTCCGAACAGGTGTGTCGTTTGTCCATCGCGTTTCGGGATCTGGTAATTGACTTGCAGAGTTTCTTCGCCGGCAGACCAGTCGAACGGTAAAGTTACCCAATTAGCCGCCACCCAAGATTCATCTTCTAACTGAGTGATTTTACCGTTCGAGGCTTTATTGAAAAACGTAACGGAGACTTCGATGTCAGATGCGTTCACTTCTTGGTCAGGAGCTTTGACAACGGGAATAGATAGAACCGCACGTTTTCCGCCCGCTGCATTTGGATCATTGAAAATTCGCACACGACCCAGCGCGATTTTTCCACGCATTTCTCCGGGTTGTTCAAAGCCATCACGGAGTTTTGCAGCAGCGGCTTTGTAAAGTTCACCCGCACCGGTAACACCTAACTGAAACACTTGCTCGAAATAGATCGATGCCTGATCGTAAACTCCCATGAGTTCATGAACGAGTCCGAGTTCATAAAGGGCATTCGGTTCATTGGGAGATTGTTTGAGTGCCTCTTCGAGTTTGACGATAGCCATGCCCATGTCTCCTGCGACGCGGGCGGTTCTTGCTTCGTTAACCAAACGCTCTGTGCGGGGATCTGCGATGGTGGGAGTGGCGAGTTGCTTGGGTTCAGGAATGGATGGTGAAGTGATGGAATTGGTATTAGGGGTGGGGGAAAGGGTAATGTTTGGCACTCGGTTTGCATTGGGATCCGCTCCTAAATTTGTGTGGGGCGCTGGAACTGGATAGGGCAGTGGTTTTTCTACCACACGTTCGACGATCCTTATTTTTTGGCTATCTTCCAGACGAGTGGCAAGAGCCATCCCAGCAATAAGCAGCTGGGAAAATGCGATCAATCCAAGCGCGCAGCAGGCAAGGGCAAAGACACGGTTGGGTTTCATCTTGGGATAGTTTGTAGAAAAGAGAGATTGTAGTCAAATTTCATGTTCTATCGTGAAATTTTGATTAAAAACCCTAAGTCATGAAATTGGTTGCGAGTTTAATACTGTTGCTGGGCATCGTTTTTTTCCTGCCATTGCCGGATAATAGTCCGGTGATGAAAGACCTTGATCCCGCTCAGCTTCGTTTGGGCCTGGGTTTCTTTGTTTGCATTGCGTTTCTGTGGATGACTGAAGCGCTGCCTTTGAGCATTACGGCGTTGTTGGTTCCCGTCCTCGCGGCAGTGATGGGGCTGAGCGATGTGAAGACCAGTCTTTCATCTTTCGCCAACCCACTCATCTTTGTGTTTTTTGGAGGCTTTGCCTTGGCATCTGCGCTCACGTCGCAGGGATTGGACCGATGGTTGGCGAGTCGGCTGAGTTTTCTTGGAAAAGGTAAATTTCTTTCCACTGCGATATGGTTTTTTGTAGGAACGGCTTTTATTTCGATGTGGATGAGCAACACCGCAACAACCGCGATGATGCTGCCGCTGGCTTTAGGAATGTTGAATCAGTTCAAAGCTAAGGAATTACCTACTGGAAATACTTATTTCCTATTATTGGGCTTGGCGTATGCGTCAAGTATCGGCGGCTTGGGAACGATTGTGGGAAGCCCGCCAAACGGAATCGCGGCGAAGCAGCTCGGGATCAGTTTTTCGGAATGGATCGTGTTCGGCGTGCCTGCCGTCGCGGTTTTACTGCCAGCGATGATCGGGTTGCTTTGGTTGATTCTTAAGCCTACTAATGTGGTGTTAGAGCGATTGGAAAACACCGAAGAAACATTTGTTTTCAACAAGCAACGATGGCTGACGTTATCCATTTTTGGGTGCACTGCGCTTGCATGGATGTTCGGAACGCAACTCGAAGCGTTACTGGGATTCAAGGAAATGGATACGTGGGTGGCGCTGTTGGCGGCTTGTGCGGTGGTTTCGTGTAAGGTGGTCAGTTGGAAAGAGGTTCAGGAGAAAACAGATTGGGGCGTGCTGTTTTTGTTTGGGGGTGGGTTGGCATTGAGCGCGATATTGGGGACATCAGGAGCGAGTATGTTCATGGCTCGCTTGTTAGGCGCAACTCTTGAAGCGTGGCCGCTCTGGGTCATCATCGCCGCCGTTGTTTGTTTCGTGATTTTCATGGGTGAGCTAACCAGCAATACCGCTAGCGCTGCGTTGCTTGTGCCCATCTTTTTTACGATGGCAACGGAGTTCAATCTCCCGGCGAACCAATTGGTGTTACCACTCGCACTAGCAACTTCCTGTTCATTTATGTTACCCGTCGGCACACCGCCTAACGCGATTGTTTTTGGAACGGGTCAGGTCCCACAGCGCGCCATGATGAAAGTGGGTTTTTACTTGAACATGGTTTTCGTGATTTTGATCACCGCGCTCTCACTTCTTCTTTTTTAATTTGGGTGTAGCCCAGTGATCGACGGAAGAGTTCACGAGGAAATCATCGCCGAGTGCTTCGCGTCCTAACAGAAGTCGATGGATCATGCGTTTGCGGCAGACTAATGAAACCATGATGGTTTTTTCAAATCCCGCCAGACGCAGAGTGGTCGAGACGAAAATTCGATTGCTGGATTTCCCATCAGAAGACCGGACAATTTTTCGTAACTTGATATCTTCTTCGAGTGTGATGAGTTTTTTATCTTTGCGGTCTAGGCGCACCGTGAACCGAACGCGGTTGTTGGGAAGCTCAGAGATCTCGGCGCAATCAATGGCGGAGCTTTTCGCACCGGTGTCGGCTTTGGCCTTTAATTTCAAAGACCAATCAGGAAGTTCCACGCGTTCGCGCCATCCGATGATCATGCTCATGTGATTGGATCGTTGGGTTTCGGAAGTTTCTTCATCTTCCTGCGTTTTTTCTTCTTCGCAGGGATGAGGTTTTTCATGTGCTCGGATTTGCCGTAGCAAAGAATGGTATCATCGGCTTCGAGGACGCGGCTGCCTTTTGGATTGGAAATAACGATTCCTTTTCTGCGAAGGGTTAGCACCACGACATCGAGCTCGCGCAATCCCGTGCCTTCAATCGTCATGCCGATGTATTTGCTGCCGATGGGAATATGAATGTCTGCCACGGAATAACCGCGCGAAACGGTGAGGCGTTGGCGGATATCGATTTCAGGAAATTTTACCTGATCCTCGATGTAGTCGATCATCTCTCCAGCAATGTCCAAGCCGGTCGCGCCTTCAATTCCTTCGAGACCCGGCGAGGAATTGACCTCCATGATTTGTGGGCCGTCTTTGCCTTCTAACATATCCACGCCGCAAATTCTCAAGCCCATGATTTGCGCAGCACGGACGGCGGCTTCTTCGTAACGCGGATCGAGCGTGATCGCTTCTGCCTTTCCGCCACGGTGAACGTTCGAGCGAAATTCCTGACCTTGCGCGACGCGACGGATGGCTGCGACAACGCGGTCGCCGATGACAAACGCCCGCACGTCTTTGCCTTTGCTTTCGGAAACAAATTTCTGGAGCAGGACTTGTTGTTTGGTGGAGTGCAGGGTTTCGACGATGGCTTTCGCAATCTCGATTTTATCTGCCAAAATCACTCCCACACCTTGGGTTCCTTCTAACAGTTTAATGATGACCGGTGCGCCTCCGACGCGCATCAGAGCGTCTTCGACATCGCGTTTGTCATCGACGTAAGCCGAGCTCGGAATGCCGACATCGTGTTTGGATAAAATTTGGAGCGAGCGGAGTTTGTCACGGGAGTTGCTGATACCGGCGGCAGTGTTTGGCGTGAAAACATCCATCTGTTCGAACTGGCGCACCACCGCGGTGCCGTAGCGAGTGATCGACGTGCCGATCCGAGGCAGCACCGCATCGGGTGTGCGGAGTTCTTTTCCGTGGTAGTAAATGTGCGGATCTCCTTGGTCGAGGCCGATGGTTAGGCGCAAGGTATTAAGAACCTCGATTTTATGTCCGCGCTTACGCCCAGCCTCAATGATGCGGCGGGTCGAATAACACTTGGGTGAGCACGAAAGGATGGCGAGTTTCATAAATGGGAGAGATCAGACAGATAGGAGAGGCGTGGGCTGCCGTCAAAACAAAGCGCGAATTCTGCTGGCGACTGTTTTTGGATTTACTCAGACATGCGGCTGTGGAAAACTTCGTAAATCCATTTTCTTGGTCCGGCGAAGACGCAGGTGATGGTTCGTTTTCCATCGATGAGTTGGTATTCAAAAATGACTCGGTTTGAACCGACGCGGAGGCGATGGAAGCCTTCTAGTTCGTCGCAGAGCGCTTTGATGTCACCCTTTTCTTGGGCGAGTCCTTTGATCGCCACTTTCATCGCGTGCCTCGGCTGGGGCGCGAGGAGTTTGAGGTAATCGAGAACTTCTTGCTGGATTCGGACAGCGATCATAGCGAATCGAGAGCGGAAAGATCGTGGTAACTGGCCTTGCCTGAGCGATGTTTACGAATCGCGGTCATCGCTTTCGTGTCTGCCAGAAGCTCCATGGTTTCAGCGATAGCCTCCATGCGCTCCATAGAGATCAAGACCGCCACAGCACGACCTTGCTTGGTGATCGTCACTGGATGATCCGCCGCTTCATCGACCACAGCAGAGAATTTCTGCTGTGCGGTTTTGATTGTGTAGGAATCAGACATAGAAAAAAGGTATCCCTTTTTCTTGGAAAAGGAATACCTAAATTCCCTCAGCTCGATCTTAGAAATGGATCGCGTGGCCTTCCGCCGCGAGCGTGGCTTCGTGGATCACTTCCGACATGGTTGGGTGGGCGTGGATGGTCGCGTGGATGTCATCGATGGTGAGTTCTTGATCGAGGGCGAGTCCCATTTCGGCGATGAGCTCGGTGGCGTTGTCACCGATGATGTGTGCGCCGAGTAGTTCACCGTGTTTTTTGCCGTAAAGCAGTTTGGTGAAACCATCGGTCTCCGCAGCGGCAACGGCTTTGCCGATCGCGACGAATGGAATTTTCCCAACCACGTATTCGATGCCTTCTTCCTTGAGCGCGCGTTCGGTTTTTCCAACCGAAGCAACTTGTGGGTGGCAGTAGGTGCAACCAGGGAAATTCTTCACTTTGCGTGGCTTGTAGCCATCGACGAACAAGCCATCGACGCATTGGAACGCCTCGAAAGACGCGACGTGTGCGAGCCATGGTGGGCCGTTGATGTCGCCGATTGCGTAAACGTTCGGGAGATTGGTTTCGTAGCGATCACCGATTTTGATGTAACCGCGATCTGTGAGTTCAGGTTGAGTGCCGCCCGGAAGGACTGGCTGGATACCGATGGCGACGAGGCAGACTTCTGCGGAAAGCGTGCCGGTTTCTTTCGGTCCTTCGACGCTGATTTCGACGCGATCGCCGAGATCTTTCGTCGCGGTGACTTTGGTGTTGGTCAAGCAGCGGATGCCTTGCTTGGTGAGGGATTTTTCAAGTGCTTCGCCGACTTCGGTATCTTCCACTGGAAGGATGTTTGGCAGCATTTCGACGATCGTGACCTTGGTGCCGAAGGCGTTGTAGATGTAAGCGAATTCCACCCCGATGGCGCCTGCGCCGATGATGATCATTTCCTTGGGTTGGGTTCCGAGAACCATGGCTTCTTTGGAACCGATGACGGATTTACCATTGTATGGCAGCGGTGGAAGTGGACGGGAAACGCAACCGGTTGCGATGATCGTGTTCTGGGTTTCGAGAACTTGAGTGGAGCCATCGGCTGCTCTGACGCCGACTTTGCCTTGGCCTTCGATCGAGCCGTAGCCGCGGATGTAGTCGATTTTGTTTTTCTTAAACAGGAACTCGATGCCACCTGCGAGGCGATCGGAAACTTTGCGTGAGCGACCGATCACTGCCGACCAATCGTAGGACAAGCCTTCGATTTTAAGCCCCATTTCGCCCGCTTTGTGAGTGAGTGTTTGATAGAGCTCGGCGTTTTTCAGGAGCGCTTTGGTTGGGATACAACCCCAGTTGAGGCAGGTTCCACCAGCGCGGTCTGCTTCGACGCAGGCAACTTTTTTTCCATGTTGAGCCGCGCGAATTGCAGCGACATATCCGGCAGGGCCGCCACCAATAACAATGAGATCGTAAGCCATAATGTTTCTAAAAGTGAGTCGCGGGGAGAGTGATAGCCCTCGGCGGGATTGTCAAAGAGTGAAACAAGGGAAAAGCGGAGTTGCCGCTGGATTTCTCAAATCACGCTGTCCAGCCAAGCGAGCATTTTTTTCCGATACGCGCCATCATCACGAGAAAGTGAGTCACCGTGGGTGCCGTCTTTGACTTCGAATAAAGTTTTGGGCTCGTTCGCAAGATCGAAGAGTTGCTTGCCTTGAGAAAACGGCACGACCTGATCTTTATCGCCGTGAACCACTAACAACGGCGTGCCGTTGATTTTTGTAATGCAATCTCTGGGTGAAAACTCATCGGAAATGAGTTCGGTGCCGAGATCGCCCGCGACGAGTCTCGCCATGGCTTGATAAGAGGAAAACGCGCCGTCGATTACGATGGCCTTCAGTCCTGCGGGTTGCATTTCTGCCAGAGCCGCGACGGATTTCGCGCCGCCGAGGCTGTGGCCATATGAAATGATTTTATCCTGCTGCACATCTTTTCGTCCGGAAACGTAGAGAAATGCAGCTTTTACGTCTTGCACCATGCCATCGCGATCCAGCACCCCGCCGGATTTTCCGAAGCCGCGATAATCGTACATAAAAACCTGATATCCAGCCTCGGCCAACCATGTGACAAAACCCAAATGATGGCCAAGCGATCCTGCATTGCCATGGGAGAAAACCACGGTGCCTTTCGGCTTGCTTCTTTTTGTTTTCAGGAACCAACCATGGAGTTTCGTGCCATCAGCCGATTTAAAATCTACATCCTCGTAAAGAAATCCCCAGTTCTCCGGAGTTGCGGGCTCGTCATGGGTCGGGAAATAGAAAAAGCGATTCGTATCGCCCTGTCCGATGAGCTCTCGTTTGAGTTTCGATAGCTCACTGTTTTCGTCTTTTAGCATCCGCTGGATATCCTCCAGTGTGATGGACTGACGTTCGGCTTGCGTTTGCGCGTTGAGAAAAAACGCGCTCAGCAACCAACTTGTAAAAAACATCACTTTCATAAGAGGTCATAGATACCCCAGTATGAAGGTTTGTCGAGTTAGCAAGATCTCGAAAAAGTATTAATTCGCCTTATCATTCTACACAGCCGGCGCGGTGCAATGCTTGTGGAGTTTCTTGACCGAAAACACCAAGATCATCGAAGCGAACAAAGATCCCGCGCAGATGTAATACGCGTAAGTTGCAGCTTGTTCGGGGACTTTGTCATAAAGAAATCCAAAGAACGGCGGTGCGATAAGACCAGCCGTTGCCCAGCCTGTGAGCGCTAAACCATGTAGTGAGGACATGCGTTTCGATCCATACAGATCGCTAATCAGGGACGGGATCGTGCCGAACCCACCGCCGTAAGAAGCGATCACGTAGCAGATCAAAACGCTAAAAAGCACAGGCGAGCTCGCGTGAGGCAGGACGAGATAAACGATTCCGGCAGTGCCGAGTAAAACTGCGAAAATGTTGACCCTGCCGAAATGATCGGAAAGCCAGGCCCAGATCAAACGACCCACGCTATTTCCTAACGAAGCGATTGCGACCAAGGTCGCACCAACAGCGATGAGCTTCTCGTCATTGAGCGTAGGATCCGCAGTTTTTGAGACATCCTGCATCAAGCGTGCAAGCTGACTGAGAATTCCAAGCCCCGCCAAGCTGTAGGTAAAACAAGTGAGCCACAAGCGCACCCGCACATTTGGCAAATGCTCATATGTATCCGCAACGGTCGCCACGTGCTTGTTTGAGACAGTCGCATGCGGGCTGTAAATGGACCGACATGCCAGGGTCGTGATGACGCCGTAAACGACGGCGATGAAAAGGAACGCACCTGCGACATCTCCTGAGGACATTTTCATTGCGATCGGGGCGAAGACTTTGCTCATGAACAAAGCTCCGATTCCAAACCCCATCACGATCATTCCTGTGGCGAAACCTTTTTTATCAGGGTACCAGCCAGCGATGGTCGAAACAGCTGTTAGATAACCCGTTCCGAGACCGATGCCGCCGATCACTCCGTATCCCAGAGCGAGGACAATGAAGCTCAACCAGCTCACAAATGGTTTGTCGATGTCCCCAATCACACCTGATCCGAGATAAAGCCCGAGTGCTGCGATAAGATATCCCGAAACAAAAAACACCGCGGAGCGTTTCATGAGCTTGCGTCCACCCAGCTTCGCGACCAGCGGGCCGGTATAGAGAGCGGAAAAACCAAGTCCCGCCACCGCTAGGCTGAAGACCAGCGAAGTCTGCCAGTTGGCCCAGTGATAGGCCGCTTGCAAAGGTTTCGTGAAAACGCTCCATGCATACACCGAGCCCAAGCTCGCCATGAGCATCACGCCTGCGAACAAAATGAGTCTGCGATCTGGGGTGTTCTTTGGCAACGGCTCGTTAAACGGATTGTCGTGATTACTCATCTAGGTTTTTGTTTTGAGATTTTTTAATCGTTTGGAAAAATGATGGGTTACAGCAACCCGCGAGGCAATCTGGCTACCTCGGAAGATGATTAAAAGAAGAAACGCATACTAGCGAGCCAAGTCTATCCTACAAAGGTATAGCAGCCGTCGATCTACAAAAAACCACGAAACCATGTTGCGGGTTGCGCGGGGGGCGTTCGTGGGTAAGATGGTTTGTCTGAATCACGGAATTTCCACAGTCCATCCACTCGCATGATCGGCCTCGCTCTTAAAATGCTCTTTGGCGATACTGCCAAATACCTGATGCTCGTCGCGGGTTTGTTTTTCGCAACTTTTCTGATTGTACAGCAGGCATCGGTTTTCTGCGGGCTCATGCGTTGGACGACCTCGACCTTGAAAAATGTCGCCGCCCCGATCTACGTGGTGGAAGAGCGAGTCGAGCAAATCAACGAAACCAACCCGATGCGCGACACGGATGTGGCGCGTGTGCGCTCGGTCGCTGCTGTCCGCTGGGCGATGCCGCTTTTCTCTGGGTTACAACGCGTCCGTCTCGCGGATGGTAGTTTCAAAACGATCCAACTTTTAGGCATCGATGCCGCTTCGCTCGCCGGTGCACCCGGGCGGATGGTCGAAGGGAATCTCGAAGATCTCCGCTTGCCCAATACCGTCGTCATCGACGAACTCGCCACCACCCGTCTATCCTCAGATCCAAGCAATCCTTCGAAAAAAATTAAAATCGGGGACAGGTTTGAGATCAACGATGTCGAAGCACGGGTCGTGGGAATTTGCCAAGCCATGCGCTCGTTCACCGGCGGTCCATATATTTGGACGACTTACGAACGCGCACTTCTTTACACCCCAGGCTCGCGCAAAATGCTTACTGCCGTGATCGCTGCGCCAATCGATGGAATGACCCCGAGCGAAGCTGCGGCAGAGATCGAAAAAGCCACAGATCTCCGCGCCTTCGTGAATGATGGCTTCGGCCCAAACCCTCGCGACCGTGTCACACCTCATGGCAAATATTACGGCGATTTCAACACCTCCACTGTTTGGTGGTATGTGAAAAACACGGGAATACCGATTTCATTCGGTACCACAGTGGTGATCGGTTTTATCGTCGGTGTAGCCATTTCCTGCCAAACATTCTACGCATTTGTGTTAGATAATTTGAAACATCTTGGCGCTCTCAAGGCCATGGGCATGTCGAATTTCCGCCTAAGCATCATGCTCATTTTCCAAGCCTTCACCGTGGGCTTGATCGGCTTCGGGTTAGGTCTGCTGGCAACCTCCGGCTTCGCCATGGGCGCCATCGAGAACGGTCAACCGCCGTTCTACATGCAGTGGCAAATCCCCGTTGGTGCATTTATTGCTATCCAAGTGATCTGCATGATCGCCGCCCTCATGGGAATCATCCGTCTCAGTCTTTACGAACCCGCCATGGTCTTCCGTGCCTGATCCCATTCCATCATCCAGCATCGTTGTCGATGTCCGTGCGCTCGAAAAAAGTTTCGGCGACGGACCGAACCGCATTCATGTGCTAAAGCAAGTAAGCCTCCAAGCTCACACGGGAGAAATCATGATGCTGGTCGGTCCATCGGGCTGTGGAAAAACTACCCTGCTCAGTGCCATCGCCGGCACATTGAAAGTCGAAAGTGGCACGATCAATGTCTTCGGTAGTCCACTCGAAAAAATGTCCAGTGGTGCGCTCACCCGTTTCCGGGCAAAAAACATCGGCTTCATTTTTCAGCAGTTTAATCTCATTCCCACTCTTACCGTTGCGGAAAACGTCGGCGTGCCGTTGCTGATTCAGGGACACTCCAGCCGCGTCGCCATCAAGCGCTCGCGCGAAATTCTCGAAAGAGTCGGTCTCGGTGATCGCTGGAAAGAGCGCCCTAACAAACTCTCCGGCGGCCAACAACAACGCGTGGCCATTGCGCGCGCGCTCATCCACGAACCGCCACTCGTGATTTGTGACGAACCCACCGCTGCGCTAGATGCGCACAATGGTGAGATTGTGTTAGATCTTTTCCGCGAAGTCGCGCGCTCCGCGAATCGCGCCGTGATCATCGTCACTCACGATAATCGTATTCTCTCCTATGCCGACCGCATCGCCCGCATGGACGATGGCGAAATCGTAGAAGTCATCGAACAAGATCAGCATCAGCCCCAACACTTCGTTCACGAACACGCGCACTGACCAAGTAGTCAAAACACATCTATGTCCCTCATCTCTCTTATCCTCCGCTACGGCTCCATCGCTGCCGCCATATTCGGCGTTGTGGCCATTATTTTAGTTTCCCAAACTCAAGCTGAAAAGCAGATGCCACCACCGGGCGATCCACCCATCATGCCTCCGCAGAAACCTTTCACTGAGTCCGTCGCTGCCACCGGTATCCTCGAATCTTTGAGCGAAAATGTCGCCATCGGCGTTCCGCTTCCGGGTCTGATCACCGAAGTTTTGGTTAAGGTAAACGACAAGGTTCAGAAAGACCAAATCCTCCTCAAGTTAGACGATCGTGATCTGCGTGCAGAGGAGTTATCCGTCCAAGCCCAACAGAAAATTTCCCAAGCTCAAATCACTGTCAGCGAAGCGCAACTTGCCAAGCTCCAGTCTCAACTTGATCGACTCACTTCTGTCACCGACACCCGCGCGGTTAGCCGAGATGATCTTGAAAACCGCAAACAGGATGTCGCCGTCGCCCAGGCGCAACTCACCGCAGCCAAAGCGCAGCTCGCAGCATCGGAAACATCGCTCAAACGCATTTCGCTGCTGATCGAGCGCCTAACGGTTCGTGCCCCGCGCGACGGAACCATCATCCAGCTCAACGCCCGCGCCGGTGAATACGCAGCCACCTCACCCAAGACCCCAGCAATGATTCTTGGTGATATCGATCGCCTTCAAGTTCGAGCCGACATCGACGAGCAAAACGCCATTCGCATCCGCGCAGGCCAGAAAGCCTATGGCTATCTGAAGGGCGATCCCAGTGTCACCTTTCCCCTGGAATTCATCCGCCTGGAACCCTACGTGATTCCCAAAATTTCTCTAACAGGATCCAGCACTGAGCGGGTTGATACCCGAGTGCTGCAAGTCATCTACTCCCTCACCCGCCCGAGCGATCCTCCGCTCTATGTCGGCCAGCAGGTGGACGTATTTATCGAAGCACCAGATCGCCATATAAAACCATGAATGCTCGCCTCTTCTTATTACCTTCCGCTCTATTGCTCAGCTCCTGCATGCTTGGGCCAGACTTTAAACTTCCGGATGACAACGGTGGCTTAAAATGGAAATCATCCAAATCCACAGCGGGAACTCATCTCCCCGATGACTGGTGGAAACTCTTCAATGATTCTGAGCTGAATCGTTTAGTTGATCGCGCACTCGCTACAAACAACGACCTCGCGGCCGGCAAAGCCCGGGTCGATACCGCTCGCGCTCTTGTCGGTGTGGATCGAGCGAGGCTTTTTCCCTCGCTGGATCTAACAGGTTCGGCAAATAACACGCGCAGCTCGGCTGGAGCAATGCCTCCGGGACCAGTCACTAATTTCGAAAATCAAAATTACCGTAGCAGCTTCGATCTCGCCTATGATCCGGATCTCTGGGGCCGTAACAAACGAGCCATCGAAGCCTCATCTGCCCAAGCGGCTGCCGCTCAAGCTTTGTTCGATTCTCAACGCCTTGGTCTCGCCGCTGAAGTTGCGCGGCAATATTTTTTGCTTCGGGGATTGGATGCACAATACAGCGTTTTAAAAAGCACACTGAAAACTCGCCAAGAATACCTAGAAATTCAAAAATCTCGAGCTGATGCTGGACTGTCCGATGGCATCACAACTAGCCGTGCCGCGACAGAAGTCGAGCTTGTGAATAACGATATAGGCAGTGTCGAGCGCCAGCGGGGAGCTGCGGAAAACGCTCTAGCCGTGCTCTGTGGGAAACGTCCGGCAGAGTTCGCTATTTCACACACCGATTCAAATCGTTCACTACCTACGATCCGTCCCGGACTTCCCGCAACTGTCTTATTGCGCCGTCCAGACGTTCGCGCAGCCGAGCAAGAACTCCGCGCCGCGAACGCGAAAATCGGCGTCGCAGAAGCTGCGTTCTATCCGAATTTCTCGCTCTCCGCTGGCGGCGGATTTGAATCCACGGATGTTTCTCAATTCTTAAACTGGCAAAACCGTGTGCTCTCCATTGGTGCCGGTGTCGCGCTGCCACTCATCGATGCCGGTGCGAACAAAGCGAACTATTCCGCCGCACAGAGTCGTTATGAAGAAGCGCTCGCAAGCTATCGGCAATCTCTCCTCATCGCTCTCCGCGAAGTCGAAGATGCCATGGTGGATCTCAAAGGCTTGGCAAAATCCAGGGCTGCTCTTGAACGCGCCCACACCAGCTCGCAAGAAACTCTAACACTTTCCAGAGATCGTTTTGAAAAAGGCCTGACCAACTATTTCGAAGTGGTAGACGCCGAACGCGGTTCACTCCAAATCCAGCTCGCTCTCCGTCAAATCGAAGCCCAACAACGCATCACGCTAGCCGCTCTCGCCAAAGCCCTTGGTGGAGGCTGGAGCGGAAAATAATCCAATCCCCTTTTAATTACGAATTCAAAAGCCGCTCGGCATAGCGGCGGATCAAATCAAGCAAACGTGTAGCGGAGGGATCGAGCGATTCACCATGCCAGACGACGAGGTTCAAGGGCGGCAGAACATCCGGTGGCGCCTGAATCATGGGCCGGATATTTTTATTATCCCCCTGCTCCGGAATCGCGAACCCAAAGCCGAAACCAAAATCCAGATCCACGTACGCGGGCACATGGCCGATGGATGAAACTTCCAGCGTCGGCAACCACTCGATGCCCATGCGCCGCAGCGAGGTGGTGATGTGTCGCATCACCAGATTGGCTTGGGACAAGCCGACCAAGCCCAGTTTTTTCCCCTGGCGATGTAGCTGAATGATATCTCCCCAGTTTTTTACGGATGCTGCGTAGGAAGGCGGAACTAAAAGCAGAATGGGCAACTCGCCGATTTTTTCCACGAGCGGCGATGCGCTAGAAGGCACATGGCGAGAGAGCAACCCGATGGCTAGATCCACATCTCCGTTGCGAACCAAGCCGGCGAGATCTTGTGACTGAGCCTCTTTCAAAATGAGACGTGTGCGTGTGGCGACATCCATTTGTTTGAGCAGGGCCGGCAAATGATCGCGGATGATCACGTCAGATGCAGCAGTGCGCAACGGCCGCTCGGTTTCATCAGCCAGCGAGTCCCGGATCAGCGACATCCGAGTACGCATGCGCAGCGCTTCTTCTAGAAAAATTTTGCCCTCCGCAGTCAGCTCAAAGGGTTTGCGATGAAATAGCTTTTTTCCGAGATGCTGCTCCAAGGTCATCATCTGCGCACTGAGAGCGGGTTGCGAAATGCCCGTTTTCCCAAATCGCGATGCGGCGGACAAACCACCAGCCTCACATACCCGGAGAAAAAGCTCGGTCGCATACCATGGGAAAGTTTCCATCAGAATTTCTGATGGAAGTATTAAAATCATCGATTGGATTAATCACGCAGAAAATGGGATTTCTTTGCGCGTCATGAAAACCAAACCAACTATCAAACTGTTCTGTAAATCATTGTTCGCCCTTGCCTGCCTACTGCTCGCGTCCTGCGGCAGTTACGAGATGACGACCCCCATCACCTCCAGCCAACAAATTTCCAAAATGTCCGGGGTTCCAAATGTGAGCGGAAAGCCCGCCCTGCGCACTCCGTCTAGAATCGGTGTGGTGAGGACCGGACGAACGAATTCGTTAGATTTTGGTGAAGCAGGCAAACAACTCAAATCCGAAGGCCAAATTCAATCGATCCAAAACATCGATGCGTTTGTCCCTGAAAGCGATTATTACCAGATCAACGACGTGTTAGCAAAACGCGCTAAGCTCATCAACGACACCCGTTTTCTGGGCCTTGATGTGCTAGTGGTGTGTGATCAGGAGACGCAATCCGATCATTCTCCATCGCTGTTAGGACTTCTCACACTTGGGATTTTAGATGTCGGTGCGCGCAAACAAGACACCCAGCTCACCGTGCTCTGCATGGACGCACGCACAGGTTATGTTTACGGCGTGATGGGCCGCCAAGAAGATGGACATACCGGAAAACTCCAACTGTTTGGCTTGGATGCGATCGGTGATCCAAACCGTAGCCGTCTCGTGCAAACCACTCCCCGCGAGGCAGTGAAAGAATTTCCGAAATTCTGGAAACAACTGTCAGATAAATATGACGGGAAGCAGTGAGTTGGAGTGTATGGTTTTTCGCATGCTTGCGTAGCTCTATGTGATGATGTATTAAAATAGCTGAATGAAATTGCCCCTAATCATCAAGCAACTCATCATCGTTTTCGGCCTACTCGCGACCTTCTCCGCTCATGCTGCTGATTTGTTCTACATAAAAAACTCGTCCTCTACGTCATGCATGATGTAGACCAAGGTAAAAAGGAAAATCGTTTGCTCGATACGTCGGTAAACAGTTACGTCGCGGATGCTGGGGCTGTGCTATACATCAAAGGTGCTACGCTTTATTTGATCCGCGACACGCGTGACCCAAAGCCTGTTAGGTTGGATAGTGGGGTAGGCGATTTTAAATTAAAAGATGGTCTCATCGCTTACCTCGAAGGCGATGCTCTCAAAGTGCGTCGAGTTTCCGACGAAGCCAGCGTTGCCTCCCGCACAATTGCAAATTCCAAGGGTATTTCCAGTATGGATGTCGCTGACGGAACGATCATTTTCATGAAAAATGTAACCACTTTGTATCGGGTAACCGACATCGACAGCGGCACCGCTGAGCGCGTCATTTATCCCGTTGGTGAGGCTCGAGTGTCAGGGAAGTAATTGTTTTGACCCAGAAAATACGACTCAGTAAGCCCCTCGAATCGAAAGCCTACTCACTCTACTTCAGATTTTTGATCTGTTCTCTGGTGATGCCGAATTCAGAAAGTTTTTCGTCGCTTGCTTCACTCATTGAGTAACGCATGTGACTTTGCCTAATAACTTCGAGACGCTCCGCAGGAGTTGGTAGTAGAGAGAGAAGATCAATATACATCATTTTATTACCATTCGAATAAGTTCCTCCGAAGCCCTTGAGCATATCGGTGACCATTTCATTTTTTAGAGCTGGCGTTGGGAGCGATTCTACTAGCCCAACAAGTGGGGCAACCCCCATTTCATGAGGAAAGACGCTATTCAGCGAGCGCCCGAATTTTGAACGCTGACTGCCTTCGAGCGCAGCGTATTGCTCGGAAAGCCATGGATATGCAGATTCCGGTTTAGTAAGATTTATAAAGGCACTTGTGATCTGGCCCAAGTTGTTGAAGGGATGTTGATCACTTGAAAGATAGAATTCCAATGCTGCGGAGGAGTCGACCTTAGCCCATTCTTTGAGGCTATTGGAAGGGTAATAAGAGAATGCAATGTAGCCGTCATTCTTATTATTTTTCATGTGAGTTGAGGTAAGTTCCGCAAAAGTTTTGAAATCGAAGCCAGGAGGAAACTCAACTTCAGAGGCGCTTAATCCGTTGCCATCTGAGGGAAAAGCGGCAAGGACATTGAAGGCTTCGAGCGCACTGCGCTTTGCGGCTGCATCAAATAAAAACTGTCCAAGATTGAGCTTTATGCCGGATTCATCTCTGATTTTGTTCATACATGTCATGGTGCCCTCGAAATCTGTTTTTGCACGCTCTCTGAGAATGACTTCGAGGAAATCCTTCGCGGCATTTTTATTCGGGTAGGAACTCGCCCAAGCGAAGGCACTGTCGAAATCTTCCGTTGCCCAGTTAACCAACATCCTATCGATTTCTGAACGCACTTTCCAATTTAAACCACTGGGTCCAGCCTGAGAAAGGAGATGAGTGATCACCGCAGGAATATCGGCTGAGGCGATGGTTTTTTGCTCCTTATCGTTTTGACGCTTACTTGCGCTTATGCCATCAGCAAGGGCAAGGATTCGCGCGGTTTCATGAGGACTAGAAATGCTTTTCGGGCGATTAGGACCGTTGGCACGAGGCGCATGGGTATCGTTCTTCGTTACGGATTCACCAACTGGCTGAGATCTAGGTATTAAATAGCCTGTTAGAATACCCAATGGAAAGAGAAGGTATAGGAGTCGAGATTTCATTCGTATGAATGTGGGGGTTATAAGTGTTGATTGCTTTAAACGGCTCTCCAAAACAATCAAGAGCTAGTAAGTTACGTGCCGAGGTACGCCGCCTGAACTTCGGGATTTGCTTTGAGTTCTGCGGAAGATCCTTCGAGTAAGACTTTTCCTGTTTCGAGAACATAGGCATAGGAGGAAATGTCTAGGGCGAGATTGGCGTTTTGCTCAACGAGCAGGATGGTAAGTCCTTGCTCGCGGTTGATCTCCACGATGCGCTCGAAAATGGATTTCACTAACAGCGGAGCGATGCCGAGTGAAGGCTCGTCGAGCATCAAAAACTTCGGCTTACTGAGTAACGCGCGGCCGATAGCGAGCATCTGTTGTTCGCCTCCGGAAAGCGTGCCCGCAGATTGGCTCTCACGCTCTTTCAAACGAGGGAAGAGCGAGAAAACGTATTCCGTCTGTTCAGCGATCCACTTGCGATCACGTTGGAGGTAAGCACCCATCAACAGGTTTTCATGCACGGTTAGGTTCGCGAAGATCATGCGTCCTTCGGGAACATGACAAAGACCCTCGGCAACGATCTTGTGGGATGGCATTTTGGTGATGTCTTTACCATCGTAGAAGACAGTCCCACTCACGGGTTTCACTAGCCCCGAGAGAGCACGCAAGGTCGTGGATTTTCCAGCGCCGTTCGCTCCGATCAAAGTCACGATGCTTCCCTGCGGCACTTTCAGGCTAACGCCGTGAAGAGCCTTGATGGCACCGTAGGAGACGTGGAGATTTTCGACTTGGAGCAAGTTGGTTAGTTGATGGTTGAAAGTTGATGGTTGATAGGAAGAGAAGCGAAGAGGTTGATAGGGGAGAGTCGATGGTTGATGGAAAGAGAAGAAGAATTTTCAGGCGTCTTCTAGAAGAGAGCGGCGGAGACCGCTGAGCATACGTCCTTGTTCCTCGGCGGCATCATAGAGAATTTGAAAATCTTCAGAAGACAAATAACCTTGGTTTCTTCCTATGTAGGACTGGGAAACGACTTCGAAGAGCGATCCTGTGGCAATCTCGACAAAACGGGCAAAGTCTTTGCGCGAGTTACGAGCGCTACCCTCGGCGAGGTTCGATGAAATGGAAACGGCTGCTCTTCTCATCTGATTCGTCAGACCAAATCGCTCGTCGGAAGGAAATCCACGTGTGGTAGAATAGACCGTGTTGGCAAACTGGATCGCCTTTTCCCAAACTTCGAGTCTCTCAAATCCAAACATAGTGTCCTTTCTTCTCTTTCATTTTCTTACTATCAACCATCAACCATAGACCATCAACTAACAGCCGCGGCTCCTAAGTAGGCTTCAATGACTTTCGGATGGCACTGGATTTCTTTCGGATTTCCTTCGGCGATTTTGATGCCGTATTCGAGGACGGCGATGCGTTCGCAGATTCCCATGACGACTTTCATGTCGTGTTCGACGAGTAAGATGGCCATGCCGAAGCGCTTGCGGATAAACTCGATGAGGTGCATGAGTTCTTCCTTTTCTGAAGGATTCATACCAGCAGCGGGTTCATCGAGAAGTAGAAGTTTGGGCTGAGTGGCCAGAGCGCGAACAATTTCTAGGCGCCGTTGGTCGCCGTAAGGCAGGCATTTGGCGGGTTCGTCGCGATAGTCCTGAAGCGAGAAGACTTCTAACAGATCAAGCACACGGTCTTCGACTTCCTTCTCTCCGGCATGATAAGCGCGTCCTCTCCAGAGAGCTTGGCGGATGCCGTGTGGTCGGTGGAGTTGAGTGGCGGCGCGCACGTTATCAAACACGCTCATCGATCCAAATAAGCGGATATTCTGGAAGGTGCGAGCCATGCCGCTTTTTGTTAGAACGTGGGGGCTTAGGCCAGCCGTCGGTTTTCCGGCAAAGGAAATGTTTCCTTCGGTGGGTTGATAGACGCCGGTGATCATGTTGAACACGGTGGTCTTACCTGCACCATTCGGGCCAATGAGGCCGATAAGCTCGCCTTCTCCGACCTTTAAATTCACCTCACAAACAGCCACCAATCCGCCAAAGCGGATTGTGACTTTTTCGAGTTCCAGTAAAGAAGAGTTCATGGGTTTCAGGACACAAGACGGTTCTTTTTCAGCGTGAAGTTGAAAAGTCCCTGCGGTCTTGCGATCATCAGGAAAATGATGAGCAGGGCGTAAATGATCATGCGGTATTCGGCGACAGAGCGGAGAAATTCTGGTGCGAGCGTGAGCAAGATCGCAGCGAGGATCACGCCAGTAGTTCTTCCCATGCCACCGAGGATGACCATCACGACGACTTCGAAACTTTTCATGAAGTCAAATACCTGAGGCGTGATGGTGGTCTTGTGATGGGCGAAGAGTCCGCCAGCGATTCCAGCGAAGAACGCGCCGATGACAAACGCCGTGACTTTGTAGCGTGTGGGATTGAGTCCCATCGAGCTGGCGGCGACTTCGTCATCATGCACAGCGATGAAGCCGCGGCCATAGGTGGAGTTCACGAGGCATGCGACGACGTAAACTGCGAAGGCGGCGAGTATGAAAGTCCATGAGAGGTCGGTCATGCGGGGGATGCCGCTGAGGCCGCTTGCACCTCCGGCAGCTTCTACGTTTTGGAAAATCACTCGAATTATTTCTCCGAAGCCCAAGGTGACAATGGCCAGGTAGTCTCCCCTCAGACGCAGAGAAGGCACGCCGACGAGGAGCCCAGCCAGCGCGGCGACCAGGCCGCCGCCCAAAAGTGCGGGAAGGAAGAACCATGTTAGATCATCGGCACCCATGCCTTTTTGCAGAGCCAATGTGATCATTGCGGAAACGTATGCGCCGACGGACATGAAACCGGCGTGACCCAGGCTGAATTGGCCGGTGTGGCCGTTGATGAGATTTAAACTAACAGCCAAGATGATCGCGATGCCGATATCGATGACAACCCCGCGGTAGTAGAGATTCATTTGATCTGAGCCAAGGCCGACGATTACCGCCACAACGATGGCGATGAGAAGAAGCAGGCGGGGATCTTTTACTATGCGGGACATGGTCAGACTTTTTCGATCTGGTTTGAGCCGAGTAGGCCTGTGGGTTTAAAAATCAGGATGATGATGAGGATGGCGAAGGCAATGCCGTCACGATAAGTGGAGATGCCTGACATGCCGCCGGCGTAAGTTTCCACCACTCCCAGAACAAGTCCTCCGAGCGCTGCGCCTGGAAGATTGCCGATACCACCGAGCACGGCGGCGACGAAAGCTTTCAATCCGACATTCACACCCATCAGCGGCTCGATGCCGGTGTAAGTCATGCCGTAAAGAATGCCGCCCGCGCCAGCTAGCGCGGAGCCGAGTCCGAAGGTGAAGGAGATGATGAAGGAATTGCTGATGCCCATGAGCGAGGCCGCGGCGGAATTATAAGAAACGGCACGCATCGCCATACCGATCCGGGTTTTCTTCACGATGAGAGTGAGTGCGATCAGTAGCACCAACGTAACACCGAGAACCACAAATTGCGTCGTGTTAAAAGTCAGGCCACCCAGCGTGAAATTCTCGGCTGTTAGAAGTTTGGGAAATGCTTTTTGTGAGGCTCCGAAAAAGGCCTTGTGCTGGCAGGTGTATTCGATGAGGAGCGAAACACCGATGGCGGTGATCAGCACCGTAAGCTTCGGCCGGTTGCGCAGCGGGCGATAAGCCAGGAGTTCGATCACAATGCCTATCGCTGCACATATGATCATGGTGAGAAGCATCACTAACATCCATCCTCCCCAGCCAGGTAATGGAAACCATTTTGCGACTTGCGGCGCGAGATAATATCCGGTGAAGGAACCCAGCATGAACACATCGCCGTGCGCGAAGTTGATGAAGCGCAACACGCCATAGACCATTGTGTAACCGATAGCGATCAGGGCATAAACCGCACCGAGCGCTAGACCATTGACGAGCTGTTGGAAAATCTCGTTCACAAGCGGTCGGTTGAAGTCGGTTTATCAATCATCGTTGGGGCGGAACAGGAAACCCTTTAAGGAGCGATGGTTTCAAGGAAAGTGAATTTTCCACCTTTGATTTTAAGGATGGCCGCGGACTTGACCGCGTTGCGTTTGTCATCGAGCGAAAACTTTCCTGTCACGCCTTCGAAGTCCTTGGTGGCCGCGATGGCATCGCGAAGCTTGCCGCCTTCCGTGGTGCCCGCGCGCTTGATGGCTTCGGCAAGAACATAAGCGGAGTCATATCCGAGCGCGGCCATCGCGTCTGGAGTCTTGTTGTATTTCGCTTTGTAGGCTGCCACGAATGAGGTCATCTTAGGCGATGTATCTTCAGGCGAGCAGTGGGTGGAGAAATAATGGCCTTCGACTGCTTCCTTGCCGACTTGGAGTAAGTTTTCCGACTCCCAGCCGTCGCCACCGAAGAGTGGGATATTCAAGCCAATCTCCTTGGCTTGGGTCGCGATCAAAGCGACGTCGTTGTAGTAGCCAGGAATGAATACCGCATCGGGTGAAGAGCCTTTGATGGTGGTGAGCTGCGCTTTGAAATCTTTGTCGCCGCCGTTGTAATCAAGCTCACTCGTTAAGGTGCCGCCGTTTTTCAGAAACTGCTCCTTGAAATATTTCGCGAGGCCTTTCGAGTAGTCGCTTTTGGCATCGGTTAGAACCGCAACCTTCTGGGCTTTCAGTGTCTTGGTGGCGAAATTCGCCATCACGGTGCCTTGGAACGGATCGATGAAGCAGACGCGGAAAATATAGTCGCCCACCTCAGTGACTTTCGGGTTTGTGGACGCAGGGGAAATCATCGGGATTTTTGCAGGCTGAGCGATGGGCGCAGCTTCCAGCGAGCGGCTGGAGGCGACTTCGCCGAGGATGGCGACCACGCCATCGCGAGAAATCAGTTTATTAACAATGTTCGCCGTTTCGCCCGCTTTGGATTGGTTGTCTTCGGTGAGGAGTTCGATTTGTTTACCGAGCACTCCTCCTGCCTTGTTGATTTCCTCGATCGCGAGTTGAGTGCCTTCGTGGGAAGAGCCTCCAAACGTCGCCTCTTTACCGGTGAGAGAAGCGAATTCGCCGACCTTGATGGTGTTTTCACTTCCAGACTTACATCCTGAAAGACCGAGTGCGACGAGGACGACAGTTGCCGCAGCGGAGGATAAAAACAGGGAGAAGGGTTTCATGAGGATGTATCGGGAATGAGATGCGAAATCTAAGAAGCCAAGCTTCTTAATGCAACAGCATTTTCCATGCCTTCAACCAAGAGGGAAGGCGGCAGTGGCTTGATTTTCTTAGTGTTTTGGCGGGATACGAGAATTTGGACTATGATGCTGATTCATGAAAATATCAGTTTCGGTCTTTGTGATGGAAGTCGCGGTTTTCTTTCCCAAAGCAGAAGTCAATTTATCCAGCCGACTTTTGAGCTTTCATCTATTGTAAAATCGGACGATCCATGGATTTCGATTTAATGCTACTTGGGTGAAGAATAGCTCTGATGAAGTGAGAATCTCGATTCCAATAAGTGCGTTGCGTTGGCTGGTATGGGTGGTGTAGGAATTGCGTATGTTTCGCAGATATTGGTGGATGTTGTTAGTGATGATTCCTGTGGGGATGGTTATGGGACTGATTATCGCGAGTGTTTATTTGTATTTGGTGCCCGCCGTTTATGAGAGTGAGGCTATTATACAGTTCAAGATCAGTTCTTCACCCCAAATAAAGCAGACAACACAACCCGCAGAAGAAGCCGAACACATCATGAGCGCAGCCTTAGATTCGTTCAAAAACAGAGCGGTTTTATCAAAGGTGAATCAGCAGCTCAAATTAGAGGAATTATGGGGAGTGGATGAAGAAGCTGTGCTGAAGAAGTTAAAAAATAATGTGAAAGTAGAAGCTATCAGAGGCACGGATTTGATTAGCGTGAGAGTCAGCGCAAACAGTTCGTTTGAAGCGCGGGATATCGCGCGGAAGTTACTGAAGGCAAATGTAGATTGGCGCATGGAAGTGGATAATCAGGCAACAGAAGCAAAGTTGAGTGACTTGAGGAAGGTATGTCAAAAGCAAGAAGATCGGGTTGAAGAATGCCGAAAAATTCTCCAAACGCTGACGGTAAGCAAAGATAGTCATTCGCCAGTTGAAACAAATGAATACGTGGAAGCTAAGAGAAATTTTGAAACCGAATTATATCTTTTCGAGCAGCTCAAAACGAAGCTGATGAGCGAGATGATAGAACATAGTATTATTACCACTGTAGTTCATGATGCGCCTGAGGCATCTAACAAGCCATTCGCGCCGAATGTTAAGTTATTGCTCATTACTGGAATGCTTGGGGGCCTATTAGTATCGCCGTTATTCGCTTTACCAATAATGGCGTTTTTGAACAGGCGGCGGCAGGAGATGGGGTAGGAGCGACTACTGACAAGCTCGGCGGCAGAATGCCGCCGCTCCTTGGGTGTCAGGCATATCGGTAACCTATGGCGCGCACGGTTTGGATAATTTTTGGATCGGCGGGATCGGCTTCGATTTTTTTGCGGAGCAGGAAGATGTGTTGATCGAGTGTGCGGGAGTCTGGAAAATAATTGAGACCCCAACAGGTGTCGAGAAAGGCATCACGCGATACGGCTTCGCCGCGATGGTCGTGGAGTAGCTGCAGTATGGAGACTTCGCGTGGGGTGAGTTCGATGGTTTGGCTATCTCGCTGCGCGATGAGTGCGCGCGGATGGACAGTTAGGTTGGCAATGGTGAAGTGGTCGCGCTTGTCTTGAGGGGCAGTGCGGCGGAGGGCGGCGCGGATGCGAGCCATCACTTCACTGCGCGTAAAGGGCTTGCGAATAAAATCATCCGCGCCGAGATCGAGGCCGACGACAACATCGATTTCTTGGTTTTTGGCGGATAGAAATAAAATCGGCACAGTGCGGTCGCTGGCGCGGACACGGCGGCATACTTCATAGCCGTCGATGTGGGGCATCATGATGTCGAGGCAGAGAAGATCGGGTTTTTCGGTTCGCCACAAATCCACGGCTTGTTTTCCGTCCTGTGCGCGAAGTGTAGTGAAGCCTTCGCTTTCCATGCAGGTAGCGAGTGCTTCCAGCGTGAGCGGATCGTCTTCAGCGATGAGAATGGTCATGGGGCAACAGTAGATGAGTTGATGACAGGTGGCGGTGGAGCAGAGACTTGAAGGCGGAATGTGGTGTTGTCGGTAGATTCTAACAACTCAAGATCTCCTCCCATGCGGCGTGCAAGATCGCGCGCGATGGAGAGCCCAAGACCCGTGCCACTGGAGCCTTCGTTGATGGATTGTTGTACGCGTTCAAATGGCAGGAAAATGCGTTGGCGCGCGTCTTTTGGAATGCCTTTTCCACGATCGCTGACTTCGAGGGTGAGTGTTTCTGATTGAATTTGGCAGGTGAGTCCGAGCCAATGTCCGTCGGACGCGTATTTTTCGACGTTGGATATCAAGTTGCCAGTGATCTGGCTGAGGGCATCTGGATCGAGAAAAACCGTATGTTCGGCGGAGATGTTCGTTTCGATGATGATCCCACGTCGCTCCAGCGCAGGGCGGAAACTTTCGATGACGCGTTGGATGACATCGGCTGGTACGCAGTGGGTTGGTTTCAATACCAGTGAGTCGCGCTCGGAGTGGGAAAAAGTAAGGACGTTGGCGACGAGTCTCGACAAACGTTCGATTTCCTCTGCGACGATATGGAGCCTGCGACGGGTCTCCTGCGGACGTTCTGTTAGAAATTCTGTGGCAAGGTCGAGATTGAGTGAGAGATTGGTGAGGGGTGTGCCGAGCTCATGGGAGACGCGGTTGACAAAGGAAACGCGTTCTGAGGCAAGTTTGAGCGCGCGTTTCTGTTGGAGAAAAAGAATGATGCCGGATGCGAGCAGAAGGATGGCAATAGTGGTGGCTATCGCCATGATGGATGGATCGTGCGAGCGGGTTATTACTAAACCGTCCCATGAGCGGATTTGCCATTCTCCGAAGAGCGTGCGGATGGGAATGATTGAGGCGGCGGGCCCGCGCTGCGTGAGGTTGAGGGAGGTCAATTGGCCCATCGTGGAGGACTCGATGCTGACTTGCTCGCCCGCTTCGCGAAGCGGTGTCAGCGGCGTTTCGATCCACGATGTTAGATGAGCGGTGGTAGCTTGGCGAACTTCGGGAAGATCGATAACAAACACCACAAGAACACCGAGCTCAGGGGTGCGGCAGTGGAGGCGAAAATTAGGATCTGAGGTGGCAAGCCAGTTGCCTTTTTCGGAAAGCGGATTCTTCAGCATTTCCGCATCGAGAATTGTAGCGCTTTTGGAATGGAACGGGTGCTTGTCTCCTGATAATAGGATTTCTGGAATTTTCTCCATACTGCGTTCTGGCTCTATGGTATCATTCCTATTCTTCTTACTCTTGTCGGTGAAAATGCGGATCAAACGCACTCCATTTATTCCACTAGCTTGCGCGGATAGATCGCCGGGCGCTTCATGAGCCACTTTGGCCAGACTGTCGAGATGACTGAGGTAAAGGTTATCGAGTCGAGTGAGTTCTGCGCGGAAGGCTTCGTCAAAGTCGAGCAGTCGCTCGCGGTCGGCGGGGCTTCGGGTTTCCACATCACGTCTCGCCACGCGTTCGCCGCCTACCATCACGAGAATGGCGGCGGCGAGCATGGGAAGGATGGTGATGAGGGCAGGGCGCATTAGGGTTTGGCCATCGTTGCAGTAACGAAAGCAAACCAAACGCGGTTTGCCGAGTCCGGATCCACTTTGGATGTCGGCGGGCGGCTGTTCGTGCCGAGCATGAAAGGTTGGTCGAGCAAAACGGTCGTGGAGGTATCTACCGACTGTTTTTCGAACTCGGGCATTTTAACTTCAGGGTTGCTCCGCGTTCCCCAGTTGGTGTACCCGGCCAGGGTCACCAATTGGGGCAAAAGCCTGAGATCCACGAAACGATTGTCTTCGGATAGTGTGGGTTCTATTTCCAACGTGGTGCCGACATTACGGGTTTCAAATGCCGTCGCGTAGACCCCGTCGCCGACCTTTGCAACTTTGGGTTCGGAATCGGGTTTGGGCTCGAGGGGCGTGTATTCGGTGGGATAGATGAGCTCGCTGATACTTTCGGTTGTGGCCTTCATGCCACTACGCGCGCGGATGATTTGGAGGACTTCCTGCCGAACGGATTCTTTTCCGAGACCGGAGATAAGTTTAGCATACAACGCGGGATCTGATAGTTGTTGCCGCTGGAGATCCGCCGCCATGGCGAGAGGGAGAGAAAACGCCTCGTAACAGATGGATATGTTTTTTTCGTTCTTACTTTCCTCTTCATAATTTTGAGCCGGGGCTTTGACTGCGACCGGGCTTCCCTTATAAGGATCGGCAGGTTTTTCCTGAGCGTGTAGGGTTGCGATGAGGAGCGATGCGATGAGTAATGTTGTTTTTGTTTTCATAACGAAGCCATTTAAGCCGATTCTCTCTCATGAAGTGTCAAAGGATTGTCAAAATTTGGACAGGAGAGGAATTGGGTTTTTGACGGGACATTTGGGGAATGACTGATTTAACGTGGGTTCGAACTCAGGCATTTATCAGGAATCATTTTATGGCGACTATAACTAAACGCGAACTTGTCTTAAGAATCACTGACCAGCTGGGAGGGAAGGGGATGATTTTTACGCAGAAGGATGTGCATGAGATTGTGCAGAGTTTGATCGATGAGATTACGGAAAGTTTGACGCAGGGCGACACGGTGGTGTTGCGAAATTTTGGGGCGTTTCAGGTGAAAGAAGTGGCGGCGAAAGTGGGGCGCAATCCCAAGCAACCCGGGAGCAAGGTGCTGATTCCGGCGAGGGCGTCGGTCAAATTCAAACCGGGCAAAGAGATGAAAGAAAAAGTCGCCACGATCTTGCAGTTGATCCGCGAGCAACAAGCGTCCGAATCCTAACAGCCGCCCAAGCTCGATGAAAACACTCCGCTCTAGCCTTTGGCTTTTCTCATGGATGAGTCTCAGCGCGCTGCTGTTGAACTCCTGCGCGTCCCGGCCTAGTGGCTATAAGGGCTACATGACGCGTTCTTACACGGTGCGTGGGCAAACGTATCATCCGATGTCGGTCGAGCAGGCATTGGGTCATGAGGAAACTGGCATTTGCTCGTGGTATGATGAATCGAGTTTTTTCGGGCTCAAACGCGGCACCACTTCGTTGGGCGAAAAAGTCCAGCCATGGCATTTGACCGGAGCTCACAAGACTTTGCCGCTTCCTTGTTTGGTGAAAGTGACGAATTTAGAAAACGGCAATTCAGTAAATGTCCGGATCAACGATCGCGGGCCGTTTATTGCGGGTCGGCATTTGGACGTGACTCCGCGGGCGTCGAAAAAGCTCGGTTTCGAGAAAGACGGCCTGACTCGAACTCGACTGGAAGTTCTATCGGTTGGCGATGGGAAATACCGCCGCAAATCCAAGAAGCGCTTTTTATTTTTCTAAACTACTACGAAGCGAGGCTTGTTTGATCCGAACTTGGACGTCAGCCTCCGCACAGAAAGAGAAATGAAGGAACAGATCGACGAGCTGGAGCAATGGGGGGCGGATGTGATTTTCGGCCGCGCCAAAGGCTTCCGCGCAAGCCTCGCACGGGCGTTGATGCTTGGGCTGTCCGGGCTTTTCAGATTGCTGGTGCAGCTCCGCATCGCGCTTTTCCGCAAGGGCTGGAAGCAACAAGAGTATCTCGGAGTGCAGGTGGTATCGGTCGGAAACATCACGGTGGGCGGCACTGGAAAAACTCCTGTGGTCGAGCTGCTCGCGAGGTCGCTGCGCGATGAAGGCCGCAGGGTCGCAATCCTTTCCCGCGGTTACAAAAGCAAGAAGCTCGATGAAAAACAAAAGTGGAAAGATGCGAACAACCGCCTGATTCCATCGAGCCAGATGCCGAAAGTGGTTTCGACCGGAAGCGCATTGTTGTTAGATTCCAAGTTCGCCGGCGACGAGCCGTTCATGTTGGCAAAAAATTTGGAGGGAGTTTCGGTGATCGTTGATAAAGACCGGGTCAAAGGAGCTCGTTTTGCCATCGGCCAACTCCAAGCGGAAACCCTGATTCTCGATGACGGGATGCAGAATTTCAACCTGGCGCATTCCATCGACGTGGTGTTGGTGGATTCCCGTTCGCCGTTTGGAACCGGCGCGTTGTTGCCGCGCGGCACTTTGCGTGAACCACCGAAAAATCTGCGTCGCGCCAGTTATATCCTGATCACAAAATGCGACGGCACATCCAACGCCGTGCTGATTGAGCGGATTCGCAAGTACAACAAAACCGCTGACATCATCGAATGCGCACATGGCCCGAAATATTTGGAAAATCTGTTCACTCGCGAACAGATGCCGCTGGATTTTCTCCAAGACAAATGGGTCGGCGCGATCAGCGCGATCGCGGTGCCGGATAATTTTGAGCGCTTGCTTACGAAGCTCGGTGCGCGAGTTGAAATCAAACGCCACTTTTCCGATCACCATCGCTTCAATCGCCGCGACGTCGATCAATTCATGCAACGCTGCGTCGAGCGCGATATGGAACTCATTCTAACTACAGAAAAAGATGCAGTGCGTTTCCCAAAACCTACTGAAGTCAACGTCCCTATCTATTTCCTCCGGATTGAAGTGGAAATTCTCACCGGCCAAGAGTCGTGGGACAAACTCATCCAACTGCTCTGTAATCCAAGGCCAGTCGAAGAATCTGTGTTGAATCGGGTGGGATGTTATCGGACGTGAGTGTGAATCTTATAATTCCCGCTTGGCAGAATCACTCACTGGTCTAAACCAAAGCCATGCTCACTCTAGGAATTCTCGGCTCCGGCTCCGGCTCGAACATGCAAGCGATCCTAGACGCGATCACTGCCGGCACGTTGCAGGCAAAAATCGCCATCGTTCTATCAGATAATCCGGATGCGTTCATTTTGAAACGAGCCGCGAGCCATGGGATCCCGCACTCAGTGATCGATTGTGCGGGACACAAAAGTAAGTTTCCTGATTTCGTTCAAGCCAAGACGGCGGAATCGTTAAAGCAAGCAGGTGTCGATCTCGTTTGCTTGGCGGGATTTATGCGTTTGGTGAAAGCGCCGTTGCTCGATGCGTTTCCTTCGAAAATTCTCAACATCCATCCTTCGTTGTTGCCAGCGTTTCCGGGCGTGGCGGCATGGGCACAAGCGGTTGCCGCTAAAGTCAAAGAAACCGGCGTCACCGTGCACGTTGTGGATTCCGGAATGGATACCGGCCCAATCGTTCTCCAAGAAAAACTGGAAGTGTTGCCTGATGAAACGGCAGAAGCTTTACATCAGCGCCTGCAAGCGGTGGAGCATCGGATTTATCCACGGGCGATCACTCAGCATGCCAGTTCACTCCGGCTTTGAGCGGCACACCTTAGTTAGATCTGTGCATTCACGCCGTAAGATATTCTCACACTATCCCGCGTGAGCACAATGAATGTGAATACTCCGAGCGCGGTACCCAAGGGGAACTGCAGGCAATTGAGTCCCGCGATAATGAATGAAAAAATTCGGTTCTTCCGCTTTTTAATATAGTGGCCGGAAAGCGCGTTGCAAACGCAGAGGGTAACGAGAACGACGCCGATGATCACATACAGAGCCGTCAAAAAAGGAATCATTTCCTTAGGAAAGGTCGCGGACGTAGTAACCACTGGAGACGCTGTCGTTGGCGGCGGGATCTCGATCATTTCGGGAACTTTTTCGGGAGCTGGCGATACAGCATTCTCCACGATGATCGGTTCGGGTGTAGGCGTGGTTTTTATAGTCCCTCCCTCGACCATGCGTAAAACCGTCGCCATGATTAAGAAATGCAGGATGACGAACCCTATCCCTAGCAGGTAAAACCCCGCCATGGCGTAATGGCAGATAGAGATGACTTTGAGATGCGACTCATCTTGAGCGTTGATCTGGTGGGCAGGTAACGGTGGTGGCTGCGGCAAAATCATAAAACTTAAGCCAGTCCGTGTTCTGCAATCTCGTCCTCATCCCAACCGAGATAATGACCAAGCTCGTGGAGAAATGTCGTGCCGACTTCGTCCAGGTAATCCTGCTCATCCATCTCCACGTATTCCCAAATATTCTCTACGAAAAGTCGGATGCGCGGCAGGTTGTCTGCGCTTGCCTCATCTAACAACGAAGCGCCTTCGAAAACCCCGAGCAATTCCTCGTCTTCACTTCCTGCGGCGGGCTTCGTCTCGAAACTGATCGGGCAGTTCATCGCATGAACTCTGATCTCATCGGGCAAAACTTTTATAATCTGGGCAATTTCTTGCTCCGCCAGTGAAATCAATTCTGAACAATCATTCATTTGTGTTTAAAAAAAGATGTTTTAATCCGCGACCGGTTTTTCAGGTTCAGGAGTGGGCGGCACAGCCTCCACTGGAGGTATGCTACCTGTATCGACAGGAGGTAAGTCGCCAGGCGTTACCGGAGGCGCAGTGCTGGGATCAAGCACAGGTAGTGGCACTTCGCTATCTAGGTTGATGATCGGAACTTCGACGTCGACAGCGCCATCTAAAGGCGACAGCTCTGCATCTCCAGTTGTAAGCATCACCGTTGGAACAAATCCAACTTCGCCACTGTCGAGCTCCACTTTTGTAAAGCTTCCCGATACAGAAACAATTTTCATCGGCGTGCCCTGCTTGAGAAGTTTGTCGGCCTCTTGATCTTCTTTCGGCTTCGCTTTGTAAAACGCAGTATTATCAATAGCTGCGGTCACGAACTCGCCCGGCTTAAGTTCAGTGTCGTAATCGGTCTTATCTACATTACCCGCTGGCGGACGCAAAGGATCGATACCAGTTGTATCGAGAGTTGCACCCGTTGGACCGCAAGCGCTCAAAGCCAGCGCAACAGGAGCTGCAAGTAGAAGAAATTTCGCATTCATAACTTTGTTAAACTGACATGTCATTGAGTACGGGTCAACGTGTTTCAACGCTCTAGCAACATTTCCAGCTTTCATGCTCGCCAATGTCGAGTTAACTCACGGCATGCGCGTCCTCGCCATTGACCCCGCCGTCCGTAACACGGGCTATGCCATCCTTGAAGGCGATCCTCGCAAGCCGACAGTGCTGGGCTATGATGTGATTCATGTGCCCAAGAATATCCGCCAATCCGGCGCACTCTCCGCTATCCGGACACATCTCGTCCATATCATAAAACAACACCAGCCGGACGAAATCGCCGTTGAGGGTATCATCTACGTCCAATCCCACCGCACCGCGATTTCCATGGGCGCCGCACGCGCCGCCGCCCTCATCGCCGCCGCTGATCACGGTATTCCCGTTTACGAATACTCTCCCAAAAAAATCAAAATGGCTGTCGTGGGAAAAGGCACCGCCGATAAAGCCCAGGTCGCTTTCATGGTCCGCGCCCTGCTCGGCTTAGCAGAAACCCCACCATCCGATGCAGCCGATGCACTGGCGATCGCCCTCGCACACCTGCAAGCATCCGATCCCATCCGCGCCAAATTGTTGGATAGAAGATTAATTTAATAAACTCATGACCGATTGGAATCAACGCTACGAACTCGGAGATACTCCATGGGAAAAAGGTCAAGCCGCGCCGCCATTGGTTGATCTGTTAGAAAAAATGGGGTCATCCATTTGGGGAACTGGCCCGGTACTCGTTCCCGGCTGTGGCACAGGTCACGATGTCCGCGTGATCAGCGCGCTCGGACCTGAAACGCTTGGCCTCGATCTCGCTCCCCTCGCACTCGCCAAGGCCAGCGAATACCCTAACATCGGGAAAGAATCCTTTGAGCTCGGCGATTTTCTCGACCCCGATTGGCGCACAGGAAAAACCTTCACCGCGATCTGGGAACACACGTGTTATTGCGCCATCGATCCCTCACGTCGACCCGACTACGCCGCCGCCTGCAAAGATTTGATCGCGCCCGGTGGCCATCTGATCGGCGTGTTTTTTCTCACTCCAAATGGCCCCAGCGAAGAAAACGAAGGTCCTCCGTTCAACGCTTCAATATTCGAACTTGATTCTCGCTTCGCACCTGAATTCGAGCGTATCGATTCATGGGTTCCAGAAAATTGTTACCCCGGCAGAGAAGGCAAAGAATGGATCGCGATCTATCGGCGAAATTCCTAAAAACAAGCTAGCGACCATGAACCCAACGACTCCTGAAATTATCATTTTTCCCAACTCCGTGACTTACACGGAAGGTCTGGAAATTCAGGAAAAAACCGTGGCAGAAATTTTAGAAGGACAAGCCCACGATCAGATCCTTCTGTTAGAACATGAACCCGTCTACACCATCGGCAGGCTGCGGGATCAGTCATCATTAGGTCTAGCTGCGGCGCTACCGTATCCGGTTTTTGAAACGAACCGCGGTGGCCAAGCGACCTACCACGGCCCCGGTCAGCTCGTCGGTTATCCTTTGCTCGATTTAAATTTACGCGGTCGCGATCTTCACTTGCACCTGCGTTTGATCGAAGACGCACTCATTGCCGCGTGCGCCGATCTCGGGGTCGCTGCGGGTCGGCGCGATGGACTCACGGGTGTGTGGGTTGAGAACCGAAAACTCGCATCCATCGGCGTGGGTGTGCGGAAATGGATTTCCATGCACGGCTTCGCGATCAATATCACTCGCGAATCTCTGCCTCCCTTTCTCGCCATCACGCCGTGCGGCTTGGATGGCGTTTCGATGACTTGTTTGGCTGCCGAAACCGATCAGGAAATCACCATGCAAAAAGCCATCGATGCGATATCCGCACGGCTGATCGAATTCCTTACTTCGCGGTCAATTCCTTGATCCGCAGATTCCGCCACCGCACGTCGGTTGAAGCACCGGAGTGAACTTGCATCCCGAAAAATCCTTCGGCGGTTGCGTTAGCTTTATCCTCATCTAAGAAATCGACGCGCTTTTCACCGTTGAGGAAAATCTGGATGTGATTGCCTTCACAAAGAATGCGGATTTCGTTCCAGTCTTCCCATTTGAAAATTTTGTTACCCTGTTCTGTAAAGGCTTGGGATTGGTCTTTGTTTGCTTTGTCAGGAAACAACCAACCGCGACGCGCTTCGTCATAAAGTCCTGCCGTCCAAGCGCGAGCCTTGCCGTTGTCGTGTTCGCACTGATAACCATTCACGCGGCCATTGCCATCCTTTTGAAGGCCGCGGAACATCATGCCGGAGTTGCCTTTTAAAGTGTCGAACTTCATCTCGAACCGGAAATCAAAGTCTTTGTAAGTTTTTTCTGAGATCAAAAAGGAGTTCTCTTTCACTGCAACTCCGGTGCCGATGATTTCTCCGTTCTCGAATTTGAAATCGCCTTTGCCTCCGACAACTTTCCATCCAGTTAGATCTTTTCCATTGGTCAAGGGGACAAATCCTTCTTCCGGCTCAGCGGCTAACAGACAAGGAATGAAGGCGAATAATGTGATGAAGAGTTTTTTCATGGGGATGGTTTAGGGGTAGAGTTACTAGGCTGGAAGCAACTTTCTTGCTTGTCATTAAAAAACATCCCGCTTGAGTAGGTGTGTTCAAATGATTACCAAATTTTATTCAGCTGCCTTACGCGGTGTAGATGCCTTCGAGGTTGAAGTCGAAGTCTGCGCTCGTGGCTCAGAAACCCCCGGGGTTATCATTGTCGGATTGCCTGATGCCGCCGTGCGCGAAAGCTCCCAACGCGTCACTTCCGCCATTACGTCGTCCGCGCTCAAACTCAGTCTCGGGATCAAAACGGTCAACCTCGCACCAGCCGATCTCAAAAAAGAAGGCCCGTCGTTTGACCTCCCCATCGCCCTCGCCATGATAGGCGCAAGCGGCACAGAGCCTCTAGAAACCCACCACTTCTGCGTGGTCGGCGAACTCGGGCTTGATGGCGCCGTTCGTCCTGTAAAAGGCGTTTTATCCATTGCTCTCAAAGCCCGCGCCTGCGGCAGAAAATTTCTCATCGTCCCAGAAGCCAACGCCGCCGAGGCCGCCGTCATCGAAGGCATCAGCGTCATTCCTGTTCGTAATCTCCGCCAAGCGTGGGAATTCATCAGCGGAGAAAAAAAGATCGCCCCCTTTGTGTTAGATCGACGCGCGTTTTTCGAAAGCCATCGCAATTACCACGTCGATTTCAACGAGGTCAAGGGTCAGCACCACGTCAAACGCGCTTTAGAAGTCGCTGCTGCCGGCGGCCATAATCTCCTCAAGTTGTGACCCAATTGACCAAGACGGGAACTTACTGCATATTTCCCATATTTTATGGCGCTTTCAACGCAGCATCTTGTTAGCCATCTGTTGGACGCTGGATGTTGCGCACATCGTAACGCTCGATCAAAATCGCCAAGAGAAACATGACTGTCATTCTCAAATATTCGACATCCGCCTTCAATCCATCGGGATCATACGCCACTGGGTCGTCGTGCGCTGCCACATGGCGTGCTTGATCAAGTTGGTCAATCCGCACCCGACTATATTGATAGTCGCGAATCCTCGATGGATTGTCTGATGGTCGAGCTACCTGAAAAAAGGTGTCTAGCTTCTTCATGAGAGACTGACGCTCTAGCCCTTCGATAAAATCTAGGATGCTTTGCTTCTGGAGAGGCGCGAGGCCGCTGGCTGACAATTCTCCGAAAGAAACCTTCTTGTTGCTGACTACTGAAAGCCAGTCGGTCGGAGCCGCAAAGAAAGCAACCCTCAAGCAGTCGGAAACACACTCCTCGAAAATAGCATGCGCGAATACGAGCGAAGCAGATCCTACTCGCCTCTTTGCGGCTTGTAATTCGCCATAAACGACTTGTCCAACACGGTGCCTAAACGAGCCGTCTTCAATCTCTTGTCGATTGGGGAAATAGCGCTCAAACCTAGGGTCTAAGGCGTGAGCGCCAAAATCTTCCACGTCCTCGTAGACAATCTGACTCTCGGCAAAATCAACCGAGCGGGATAGGTATCTGAATGTATTCGAAATGGTCCCAAATTGCTCGAACATCCGATCAGCGACATCGCCGAAGGTGTAGCAAGCCTCATCGTGGTTTGGGTCCATATATTCTTGGCTAACAGTGTAGTTGAATGACTCTTGCCAAGATAGGCAAATATGCTTGATGCTATACAGCACTGATCATGAATGAGAAGCGCGAATTTCGGTCATCATTCTTCCATTTCGCAGTTCTGGTGTTTGGCCTAAAAACTGGGAAGCCAACCCTGCTCAAGTTATGGCCAATTAACCAATACGGTAACCTTGGCCCCAAATCCTATATTTTATGGGGCTTTCAACGCAGCATCTTGCTCTCCTTCTATTTTCTGTAGTGAGGGCGAAACTTCCACTTCACCCTGAAAAGCTGCCAACGAGCCTTTACAGCGAAAATAGGAAGCGCCTTTCGAATGCGCCGAAGAAATACAATCATTGCCGTCCGATCAAATCGATATGGCGAAGCACCATTAAGCATCTTTAAGATCTTCTCGTGATTCACCACCTCTGCAAAGCGCAAGCTCGTTCTCAACGCTGGCAAAACGTCAATAAGCATTCGATCTCGCGCATCAGACTTCGTGAGGTAAGTCTTGCAGTCTTCGACATACCGCCGAAGACGGTCAACAAAATCCTTAGAGTGCAGGCGACAGATCTCCTCACGAATTGCTCTGAGTGCCTTCTTCCGCTTGGGACGAAGTGCATCACTGAAATCACGAAGGAGCAGACTGAAGCTCTCATTCTGGCTAGAGAGCTCGATTCGACTGGCCTCGATACGGTCGAGAACATCTCCACTCTTCAATCTGGTCTCCACACCCGCTTGTCGAAGCTTGGCCAGAGTCAAGCGCTGGCCAAGGAACCAAGTGATCGCGACTGTCAAAGCCGTCCATCCAATAGCTACGAATCCGCCTATCCAAACAAAGTGCGACAAGCCACGTGCTTGTAGCTCCTTGATTGCAGCATCCGTCCATGGATCGACGGACATCAGTCGTCGTTATTAAGAGTGTTCACAATATCATCAAGAATTCGGTCACTGTCATTGTATGCGGCCAGCTTGACAATGACTGTGCCTTCTGAAACCTCCAGAGACTCGGCCAGTGCCTTCCGGACTTTCGTCCGGTCAGCCACTTCGATTTTCTGAGCCCTCAACTCGACACGAATGGCCTCGAGTAGGGTGAGTTTCTTATTGTCGACGCGCTCCGCAAGGGTTACGAGTTTTTGTCTTAGTTCGTCTGCCATAGGTCGGTATTATTAGTTGTGAGTTTTCTTGGGAAACTTCTAGCTCATCCACAGTGGCGATGGAAGCCCCAATTCAAACTGGAGCGTTATCCGCCGTTGGATGGAGCGGATCTTCTTCACCGTCTTGTTGGCTCGGAGGCAATCATGAGTCCATCACCTCTAAACCTCTCATCTCTGCTCGAACGAACGATGCGTAGCAAATGGCGAACCAATCAGACTCAAAGCACTCGGATGGCGGAGACGGCGGGCTAACCAACAGGCGCTGCAGCTCACTCCACAGACTTTGTGGTGAATCCAAAAAAGTGCGTCCATGCAAGTAGTTGTAGAGGTAGAACTTGGCTACGTGCTCGTCGTGGAGCTTCTTGTAGCCATCACGAGCCTTGGCACCCTCCTTGCATCGCTCCAGATAAATCTCAGCGTTGCGAGCTGTTGATTCGAAGTGGCGACTCACGGAAGTCACGCTCCAGTTTGGCCATGACTTCAGCTTAGGTTGGTTAGTTTCCACGAGGCGTGCTAATTTGGAGCGAACATTGTAATTGAGCGACTCTTGCCAAGGTAGGCAAACATGCTTGATACTATATAGCACTGATGGTGAATGAGAAGCGCAGATTTCAGTCATCATTCTGCCATTTCGTAATTCTGATGCTTGGCACCAAAAACCGGGAGGCACGTCGTGTTCAAGTTGTAGCCCAATTGACCTAATCGCCTTGCTTTGGGCGCATTTTTCCTATCAATTCAGCACGAAGAATCATGGCCAAATCGAAAACACCAGTATCATCCGGCATCGCATATTCATATATTCGTTTCTCCCGCCCGGAGCAACTTAAAGGTGACAGTCTACGTCGCCAAACAAAGGATTCAGTGGATTACGCCGCCAAACATGGACTGCGTATCGACACGACCTTGCATCTACAAGATCTCGGGGTTTCCGCATACCACAGCAAGCACGCTACCGAGGGTGCTCTCGCTGGATTCCTGCTAGCTGTCCAATCGAAAAAAGTCGCACCGGGTGCAACACTGCTAGTCGAATCACTCGACCGTTTGTCCCGCGACCAAATCACGGATGCCCTCACCCAATTTTTGAACATCATCAACGCTGGGATCACTGTCGTCACGCTGATTGACAACTTCAGTTACAGCAGAGAAACGATCAATTCGAATCCCGGCAGCCTGATGATGTCCATCGTCTTCATGATGCGGGCGCACGAAGAGTCGGCGACCAAAGGAAAGCGCGTCGGAGCAGCTTGGGGGAAAAAACGCGATCTGGCCGTTACTACCAAAAAGCCACTAACCAAAATGTGCCCCGAGTGGCTGGAGCTTACCGAAAGCGGCTACGCTATCCAGCCCGCCCGAGGCATGCTCGTCGAACGAATCTTCAAGATGAGTGCTGACGGTAACGGCAAACGCCTAATCGCCAAAACCTTCAACGCAGAAGGCATTCCCACTTGGGCGGTTTGGGCCACAGAGCCACGCGACCCCGAAACTGGCGAATTCATCGTGCCCACGAACCCTGAGGATTCCCGCAAAGGGAAACCCCGTGGAAATGGCTGGCATGATTCTTATATCCAGAAAATCCTGAATTCCGAGGCGGTTTTGGGAATTTTCCAGCCGCACAAACGCAATCCCGACACGCTAATCCGGGAACCCTACGGCGATCCCATCGAAGGATATTTCCCGCCCGTCATCAGCCTCGATCTCTGGGAAAAAGCTAGGCGCTGCCCGGGTTTAGCTCGTGGCCCACGCAATATCAAAATTGCCAACCTATTCAGCGGCATCGTCTTCGACGGCTACACCGGCGCGGTCATGAGATTCGTAGACAAGGGACACAAGGACCAACCAAACGATTGGCGCTATCTACAAAGTGACATTTCTCGACTCAAACCCGGCGCAAAAAGCCAGACTTGGCCTTACACCCAATTCGAAAAAAGTATGCTGTCCAAGCTCAGGACGCTCGATTGGGGAGCCTTAGTGGATAAGCAGCCTGATACCCAGTCAGACAGCCTACGCCTCCAAGAAGCCGAATTGGTATGGAAGGCCGAGAAGCTCCGGAAAAACATGAACAAGGTCATTCGCGACTTCATCGACGACGATAGTCCCCAAGCTCTCCAAAAGGCAGCAAAGGCCAACGCGGCAAAAATCGCCGAGGAATTGGAGAGCGCAGAATCTCAACTAAGTAACGTCAGAGAATTACTTGATCAACTCGCCACTGAAAAATCAGCAATGGCCGAAGGACTCGATGAATTCCGAGCCCTTATCGATGCCGGCGACCCCGAAAGCCGAATCCGCTTACAAACCGAAATACGCCGCCGGATCAAACGCATCACTCTCTACCGTCACGGCGGGCACCCAATGCTAGAAGCAGCGGAAAAGTCCACCAACCAGCCCAAACCCACCATCGAAATCACCTACGCCAACGGCGTTAAACAGTATCATGTATTTTCGAGGCTTGGCCCAGCAGAGCACCACGCCCGCAAGCAATATCGGGATCCTGTCACCCATGCATTCGCCAAACGCCCCAGAGGCGCGGATCAAGAGTGAACCAGTGTGGGCAGTGTGATCAGCATCAACCGCCCCGACCGCATCCCAAACGAAACTTGGTGGGTGGAAGAGGAAATGATTCTCGATGAAGCCCGCGCCCAACCTGCCGACGTGCTCGTCACACACGCCGGGCCAACTTCGAGCGTCCCAACTGTAACCAACTTTCTATTGGAGAACATTCACTACGAAGAGCAAATTGGTTGCGATACCCTACCCGACGAACTCTGTAACGAAGCCGCACGTCATGATCGCCTATTTGAAATCGTAAAACCACGGCCACTTCCACCGAAGTGCTACTCAAATCCACGAAGGCTGCACTATCCGCCAACTTGATGTGGCGGAACTAGTAAGACACCAGCCGCAACCCTGCACCTAAACGACAAACCTCATCTTCTCCAAATCTACCCATCGCCGCCCGGTTTCCCGGGCGGTGATTTCGTTTTGTAATTAAAAACCCACTAAGGGGAGTAAAAGACGCATGCGGAACGAGTCCATTCCAACAACAAAAAATCATTGGGTTGGGAATCTCAATCACGTTTTTCAATCACACACCTTAGTCTCCAGCCTACATTCGGCAAAAAAAGACCTATTTCCCGAGATTACGGAACATTTCCGCTTTCTTTTGGTGCGGAAATAATGATAAACTGGAAATGACTATACCAGACCCATTCGAGCAAGAATCCGCCGCAGAGAAAATCACCATAAAACTTTATGGTAAAGCATCGACTGGCACCCCCGCCGAATCTGTCGAAGCCGTCGAAGTTGTCGAAGCCGCCGAGGCCGTCGAAACCCCGGAAACCCCGGAAACCCCGGAAACCCCGGAAACCCCGGAAACCCCGGAAACCCCGGAAACCCCGGAAACCCCCGAAACCCCCGAAACCCCCGAAACCCCCGAAACCCCCGAGGCCGTCGAAGCCACCAAAGCCACCAAAGCCACCAAAGCCACCAAAGCCACCAAAGCCGCCAAAGCCGCCAAAGCCGCCAAAGCCGCCAAAGCCGTCGACCCACCCACCGGAACACCGCCAAAAAACCCAGCGAAATCAATTCGCCTTACCCCTACGGCAGACAAGGCGCTGGCTGCACTTCAAGTCACGTATGACAAAGACAAATCGGAGATGACTTCCATCACGATTGTAGACTATGCAAAAAGAGCAGCAGTTGCACCCATCCTAAAATTCAGAACATTGGAGGATGAATCCTTGTTCTCTATTCAAAAGGCCGGCACCGACATCCGAATCGGACTCTCCAACTTCCGCGGGGATCTACACCAAGCGCGGAAATCCAACCGCGACCACGAAGCCCTTCAAACCGCCTACACGGAATTGAGTGCCAAGTCTAAAGCGACACTGGATCATGCCGATGAGACTCTCTCTGAAATTAAACGCCAGTGCCACCTTACCGATTTAATCAGTACAGATGATAATGCGATTCTCCTACAAGAATTGATCGCGAAATTGGAAAACGAAAAACCGCAAACCCAAAAAGAGAGAAAAATGCGGGATCTCCAACTCAAAATCAACAAAGCCCTACTTCCTTGATACCATGATCAAAAGAGCCAAGCACTCCGAAGCACGTTTAGCCAGTCCACGCGTGTTGGCAAATCGCTCACGATATATCGAAAACCAGGAGCACTCTCACCACAAAACCAAAAAGCTGGTTCAGCCCAGTGCAAATTTCGGATGCCGTGGACCATCCGCCAAAGATTTTCTCACGGCGGCTCGCGAGGCTTACGACTTAGGGCAAATCCGCATCGCAAAAAGCCGCGGCGTAGGGAACCCGACAAATCACTTGTTCCTCGAAATCATCTACGCCGCGCCAGATGGTTCTAAACCCACTCACTCAGAACGCGAAATGATTGATAAAATCATTCTCGCTCAATTTCGTGATTGTCACATCCGGCGCGGTTGGCACTTAGCCGCACCCAAGCGAACAAAAAAAAGTAAGCAAATCCATGATTGCCACTACTTGATTTCTGCCCGCGACCGTTTCGGCAACGCTACCATGAATCGGTTCGGTGCGGGCAAACCTATGTTCGAGACGTGGGCGGATATGGTGGATCAAGAAATCTGCGACCTCCTCAACAGTACTCGCGAGATACAGTATGAGCCAGTCCGTCCCATCTACATTCGTAATCTTGGTGAAAAGCTTGGAATCAAATTAACCAAACTTTACCAACTCATTGCCCATGACACACCCGGGCCTGTCACAAGAGAAAACCTGGTGGAAACAATCAGTCGTCTTGGTCATTATGCCAAACCGCTAGAAGACGACAACAAACTTGTCGAAGTCACTTTCAAAGGAAGGATCAAACCCAAACCTTATCGAATCGATAAACTCCTTCTCAACATCGCGGAAACCCAACTAGACATCGAGCTTGCGCGACCAAACGGAAACGAGAGTGAGTCAGGTGGAGCTGGTGGTGAAAGTGGCGGAGGAACCGGAGGAATGGCCGGAGTCGCTCAAGCCAAAACCGAGCCCGCCAAAACCGAGCCCGCCAAAACCGAGCCCGCCAAAACCGAGCCCGCCAAAACCGAGCCCGCCAAAACCGAGCCCGCCAAAACCGAGCCCGCCAAAACCGAGCCCGCC
>JANPJY010000114.1:0-48737 GCA_031425735.1 Akkermansiaceae bacterium
TGCTCATGCAACTATCCGAAAAGAGCGGGGAAGGCAGGCAAGTGACCCAGCTTATTAACGAATCGTTAGTAGCGATTCTATACTGTTCCCGGTCGCCCTGCCTGCTTTCCTCGCAAATTATACCACAAACTTTTACACAAACTATGTTAGGCAAAAAAAATTATGGGCACCTGGGGAAATAAAGCATTTGCCAATGATGATGCTGCAGACTGGATTATCAATCTTGAATCGACATCAGGAACACGTTTGCTGAATGGACCAATTCGTCGTGCATTATTCATTTCCAAAATTCATCACAGCCTACCGATTATTCAGAAGAATAAGTTATTTCAGATTGCCAATTACATTTTAGCATCGGGCGCTACCACATACGCTGCGGCGGAGACTATCGCCGCTCTTGGCAGAAGACCTTGCACAGATTTTCCAAGCGAATCACTAATTTGGGTGGAAGCTAACCAGCATTATTTCAATAAGAGAATGGCCAAGCGTGCCTATGTTGCAATGCGGTTCATTCGTAATCATTCCGAGCTAAGATCCTTGTATGAAGATTCGGATTCATTAGCAGAGTGGCTTGAAGGAGTTGACGACTTGCTGAGAAGACTACAAGAACTACAAGATGCCTAACAAGCCGTGGGTTACAACGCCGATCCGGGCTTCAGATAAATTCGAGCTTCACACCGGCGTGTCACCACTCTAACGATCGTGAAGATTTCAGACCATTGCGGAGACCATGCATGAGTGTGAGTCTTCGTTGATTCTCTGGCTCGGTTTGTGTGCTTGGGATCCGTTGAGTCTTTGCAGAGTCTCCGGCTCGGGTTGTGTGCTTGGGTTTCGCCGAGTCTTCGCAAGACGCCACAGAGATTTCGTTTCTACGATCAAGTCGTGAGTGGCAACCGTCGACAACGTCCTATTTTGAATTCGTGCTTCCCCTCGCCGGTGCCACCACTCTATCGTTCTCCAATGAAAATTCTCGCAACTATCGCCATGTTGCCCTCGCGCTGGCAGGTTGCTCCAAGAATAAGAATCCAAAATCCAAGTCGCCCATGTTTGATGAATCCGTATATCAAGAATTGAAGTCAGGTCTCGGTGTAGAACTTCCTGAAGACTACGTGAAGTTCATGCGTTCATATTCTGGAGATACGCCTGAACCAAACTCATTCTGGGTGGTCCGAGACGATTGGGGCTCAGGGATTGATTCGCTCTACGTGATGGCACGGAGTGAGGATCAGCAGTCGATGTTGATCGCGTTGGATTGGGATGGTCTTCCGTTGAAGCCCGGATTGATCCCCATCGGTGGAGACGGCTGTTTCGGATACATCTTGATGAGTGCGCGGCCGGAAGACCACGGAACCATTCATTTTTGCTGCACATGGTCAGAAGACGGGAAGACCGACATGTATGAATCACAGGGATTTTGGAAGATTGCAGACAGTTTCACTGAATTCATTGAGAACCTAGGCGAGATGCCCGAAGATGAATAAGACCGGAGAACAAGCTGCGTCGTGCAACCACTACCAGCCGATCAGTTTCGATGATTTCACCTGAATACAACCCCAACCCCGTGATCGACGCGCGCCCTCGCTGGTAGTGGTGCACGCGCTCATCGTTAGCCAAGAAATGATCCGACTTCCCGCAATCCTCTTAGCGCTTTTGTCCCTCACGGGTTGCATGGACAACGACTGCTCCAACGAACGGAGCGCAGAGGTAGTGTCGCCCGATGGAACGAAGAAAGTCGTGCTATTCTCCCGCAATTGCGGAGCGACAACTGGCTTCAACACCCAAGGAACCGTCTTGGAACGGATTGAGGCGTTGCCCGATAGCGTGGGGAGCGCTTTCATTATCGACCAGGGCACCGCAATGGTTTCTTGGACCGATAACACCAAGATTCTAGTGATCCTAGAAAGCAGCGCTAGAGTATTCAAGAAAGAGCTTTCCGATCGCGGGGTTACCATCGAATATCAAACCAAATGAAGATGCTAACAAGTCGTGGCGCGCCAACCGGGCATAAGCTTTTCAATTTCATTTCAAGATCCCATCAATCGCGCCGGTGGGCGCACATCTAACGTTCTGCCAAGAGATTCAAATATGCCAGCTCGACTAAATCTCACTGTGATTCGGAGCAGCAATATAGAATTGTCGTCACAGTTTTATCGTCTACTCGGTATCGAGTTCGACAAGCACAGCCACGGCAGCGGGCCCGAACACTACGCATCGAATAGCGAGGATTGCATTTTCGAGATCTACCCAGCTACGGCCAAGTTTCCGCCAACAGTTGGGACTCGTATTGGGTTCAAGGTCGACCACTGCGATGATGTCGTGGCCTCACTTACCTCTGCAGGTCATTCGATACCCACGATGCCAACAGATTCCCCTTGGGGACGCAGGGCTGTGGCAATCGACCCCGACGGACACAAGGTCGAGATCGTATCCCTCAACAGGAATGAAGAGGCAGAACAAGTCGCGGCATCCGACGGGTCATAAGCTTCTCAGTTTCTTTTCACTCGCATCCTCAACAGCGCCCGCGGGTGCGCTTCAGACGTTCTGCCAAAGATGAAGATGCATTGCTCCGAGCGGATGACTCCAGACCCAAACCCGATGTGCGACCTCCACCCCGACGGCCCGGAGTGTCCCGATTGCTTCATTCCTGTTTGACCGCAGAATGGGACATACGAACGGATGATTCACGATGGTGACAATCGTTCTATGGTGAGTTTGCCCTCTGTCCGTGGTGCGGCCCGAATCCAAGCGACCTGGAGTGGCGCCGATGACTTCGCGCCAGAGATCAAAAAGAGGCAGAACAAGTCGCGGCATCCGACGGGCCATCAGCTTCTCAGTTGCTTTTCACTCGCTTCCTCAACCGCGCCCCGCGGGTGCGCTCTAGACGTTCTGCAAGAAAATCACCATATCGAACATGTCAGACTCAACAAATTGGATTACTCGCGGTAAGACTATAAGAGAACTGATCAAAGAATTAGAAACGTTTGAGAACCAAAACCTTGAAGTAAAGATATCAATAGACGACGGCAGATCATTCAAATCAATTAGCTTAGTCACCCGTGAACATATCGATGATTCTGAGTGCCATTTTTGTGGGCTTACAAATTGTGAAGACCAAGCAGAACAAGCCGGATATGGCGACGCCGAGGAAGCCGTCTGATTAAATTGGGAGTTGATCCCGGCGCGCCATTCCTATGACGTTCGGTAAGAAAATATGGCACTGAAAAGAGCAATCGTATTCACCATCTGCATCGTGCTAGCAGTGTCTTGTGCGGTCGAAGTATTTCTTGCATCTAAGAACGTGTCCACTAACTCACCAGTCAGAATTTCACGTTCCAGGATTCCCGTATCAGAGCATTTTGATCAGTGGTTCGGAGCTGGCCGCGCAAGGCACAAAGAAACCGTGACGATAACGATGCTCAACAACAAGCCAACCGTGATTATTGGAATGGATGAGAAAGAAGGGTGGGTTTTTCCTTCGATCCACCCAGACAATTATCGAACGACTATTGAAGGAGCCGATTCCTCTACGGAGGTGCTTATATTCTCCCGCTTTCATCCTTACTTCCGACTCATAGTTGGCGGAACGGTTTCACTTCTCCTGTTCGCCTTTTGCTCCCTTATCTGCATCAACTGTGTCCGTCGCAAACAAATCTAACCAACAAAAAACCGAACAAGCCGGACATGGCGACGCCGAGGAAGCCGTCTGATTAAATTGGGAGTTTACACCGGCGCCGCCATTCCTTAGACGTTCTGCTAAGAAATCTAAGACGTGCAATCGGAGCAACAACTAGAACTACGGCATCTGACCGAAGCTGCCACAGAGATGCTCGCATCGGTTGCCGAGTCTGGTAGTTACACTCGGGTCTTTTCGTTTTGGAAGCTACCCTCCTTTGGTGATCAGATCCGTTACAGCTTATACGCGCCGAGACGATCAGACTCCACTTTGCGTCCGTTTTTGGATACTACTATCTGGCGACGCAGCGTGGATTCAGAAAAGCTTCGAGATCCTATCGAACGCCTCAAGCATACCCGCCACCTCGTCCCGACCATTGTGGAGTCATCGAAGTTTTTGGATTCACATGCAGTGACCGATGCGATTCGCGTTTTAGAAGGTCTCGGCATTCCGTCCCTTCGCCCCTCCGAGCAAGTCGTTGGTTTAGATGGGACGCAGTTTAGATTCGCATTTTCCCAAGGATACTTCAGTTTGGATGTTTGTTGGTGGGCGGACCGACCGGACTCTTGGCAGTGCTTTGCTGCAAGCATCATCGAACTAGTAGCCAACCTCCAAAATAATGAAAATCAAGAGGCAGAACACGTCAGTGGTGGCAACGGCGGGTAACGTCGGAAGTTCGCTTCGCTCTGGACGTCTCCCTGCCGCCGTGCCACACCTTAGTCGTTCGCTAAAGAAATGAAGAAGGCACTGCTACTCACAATTTGCGCTATTCCGATTGTACTTCTTGCGGCACTTTACGCATTATTACTGGGGTCTGACATGATGGTGTGGGATCGTGTAGGGTTGTACATGCTGATTTCGGCCGTGATTTTCAGCCTCCTTATGCCAGTCGTCTGCCTCGGGCTGGGATTGATTTTGAAGAGCCGTTTTCCTCTGAATGTTTATTTCGCAGCTTCTTGCCTATCCAGCCTTACGTTTTGGGCAGTGTGTTACGCTGACGTGGGCGATAAGATCCACCAATTTTATGCGGCCTAAAGCGATGCCTCATAACTACAACGCTTGGATTCAAACCGGAAGTGCGCGGAACGAATTGAAAAGCGGATCAGGAGCTGATTAAAGTCGGGAGGTAGCGACAAAGCTCAACCTGAATCGGAGTAGCGCTCACGGTAGCCGGTGCCTCCACTTTTGACGTTAAGAAACTTTGTGAAAACAGCAGTCAATTTAGATGCATTCTATCTTTTGCGTTACTCTCAATATGTGTGTCACGCGCATCGCACAGCGGTCATTTTATCCCTTCGACATGCTCAGGATCTAAGACGAAATGACCCTACCGATTTTCTGCCGGTTTATGCCATCACGTGGAATGCTGTGAGCGGCTATATTTTTGGCTTTTCGTCCCGAGTGGGATTACGCAGAGTTTCGTAATGACCGAAGGAAACTGGAATCGCCCCGAATTGCCTCGTTTTGGAATTTTAAAAGGAATGGAAGATGAGGATCGTCTTCATCTGGGGGATTTCGGCGAGTTTCTGCCAGCGCATCCGAAGCAGCAGATTATCACGGATGGCATGCCGCAGGACTCGTTGTTTTTCGTGATCTCTGGGGTGCTGCATGTGCATTTGACGGTTGATGGTCGGGAGAAATTGATCACGCGAATTGAGTCTGGCGAGACATTGGGCGAGGTGAATCTTTTCGATCCAGCATTGGCGAGTGCCTCGGTGACAGCCCAGGAGTTTTCTCAAATCTGGCGCGCGAACCGCGCGGATATCGAGGCGTTTGTGGAAGCTTACCCGAAGGCGGGTTGTGATTTATTATCGGGCATTCTAGCTGGCATGAGCCGACGCATCCGCCACATGAACGAGCGGCTTGCGGATCAGGAATCGCAGAGTGAACTGATGAAGATGTGGCATTAACCGGAGTTTTTCATGATGAATTCTCATATGATGCATTTCGATATAGCTCCTGGATTCAGCACGGCGGCTGTCATATTTTTCGCGTTGTTGATCGGACATGTGCTGGCGGATTATCCGTTGCAGGGAAGGTTTCTTTCGATGGCAAAAAACCGCCATGCGAATGTATCCAATTTGTTTGGAGGTGAGACGCCGCCGCGCGGAATCTGGTTGCATGCTCTAACAGCACACTCGCTAGTGCACGCAGGTGCGGTGTGGTTGATTACGGGGTCTTTAATGTTGGGACTCGTTGAGCTGGTGCTCCACTGGCTGATCGATTTTGCGAAATGTGAGAAGTTGATGAATTTCACGACGGACCAACTTCTTCACGTCGCTTGCAAGGCAGGGTATGCTGCGTGGATCGGATATGGAATGATGTGAGCTTCTCTGGCTATTTGCCAGTCATGCTAACGACGCCGTCCCAATCTGTGGGAGGGTTCTCGCGAAATTCACAAGCCCATGCATGGAGACGGCGGGCGGGACCGTCGTTAGGTAATGAGCCGAAAATTTCGGCGGCTTGATCGAAACGGCCTGCCTCAAATTTCTCGAGGGCGGTTGAGTATGTGGCATCCGTTTCTTGTCTGTTAGACAGACTCCAGATCTCGACGGTTTCCTGGCGACCTGAAACCCGCACGTTGGCGAGACGGCGCAAAGTATCGGGAAATCCTGCAGCATGGGCGGTCGAACCTGTGCAGAGAAAATCGGTGTCGAACAGTTTGCATAATCCTTCGGTGCGGGAGGCAAGGTTCACGGCATCGCCGATGACGGCGAATTCGGTGCGGTCAACGGAGCCGATTTCTCCGGCCACCGCCTCGCCCAAGTGAATACCGACGCCGATGTGATACGGCTGCAGATTTTGGTTAGACCAACTTGCGTTGAGAGCGTCTACTTCCGTGATCATGTCGCGCGCTGCGGCGATCGCACTGCGGGCGCGGGTGGCGTCGTCTTTTCCATCGTCGAGTGCACCCCAATGAGCCATCACCGCATCGCCGATGAATTTGTCGAGCGTGCCGCCGTGGCGGAAAACAATGGCGACCATGGCGGAGAAGTATTCATTGAGCTGACCCACGAGGCGTTCGGGATCATCCGTTTCTGAGCGACTCGTAAAACCGCGGACATCAGAGAAAAGCACGGCGAGGCGGCGTTTGCGACCCGTCGCTGCTTGCTGATAGAGTTCGGGTTGGTTGACCAGAGTGTCCGCGACGTCGCGCGAGACGAAGCGGCGGAACTCTCGGTGAAGGCGCCCGCGTTCGAGGCGTTCCGTAACGAGGGAGTGGGTCTGTCCGGTAACGGTGCCCGCAACGAGCACGATCATGAAAGTGGTAAAGCCTGTTAGAATGTCGGGGCCGGTCGCGAGAACGTAAGCACCGATGGCGACCATGGCTGCAGTGCCTACCGTGTTGGCAATCGCAATAAACGGGCGCCGAGAAATCCGCGCGATCAGCCAGACACAAATGATGCCGGCAAAAGACATCCAGATGACGGGTTGCCAACGGGTGACGAAGGCGTTTGCAAGTCCGCAAGTGACAGCCTGAAGATGGAGCTGAGGCCCGGCGAGTAGGCCGACGGGGGTTTGGTGCTGATCTTGAAACCGCGGCGCGGCAGGGCCGATTAGCACGATTTTATCGCGGAACGCTTCGCCCGACTGGTGGCGATGCTGCCAAGTTTGCGGATCGAAAATTTCAAGGATGGGGATAGGCTCATAAACATCGTGAGCCGTGCCGTCATCGTGTTTTGCGAAGCGTAGGTTGTGTCTGCCTTCGGGGATGGGTTTGCCGAGGGCGGCGATGATTTCAGCGGCGAGGGAAGGAAAAACCGGTTCATCGGGACGGACAGGTCTTTTGTTTTCGGCGGAGAGCGTGGTGGTGTAACTGGCGGCGCGAACGATGCCATCGTTATCGGGTCGGAAGTTCGCATATCCGCAGCGGGTCCAATCGGGCCCATCACCGAGGAATTCGTCCTGTGGTTCGCTGAGGGTGAACTCATTATTTCGCGAGGCGACGGGACCGAACGCGGAAGCAAGGACGACGCGGCCACGGTAGCGGGCGATGGTTTCGGCGAGCGCGGAATCGGCTTCGGGATCGGTTGGCTCGGAAAGAATCAGGTCGAGAACAACAAGCCGGGCTCCGCCATCGAGAAGTTTTTCGATGGCATGGGCATAAACGCGGCGATCCCATGGGAAACGCGCGGCCATCAGGGCGAGTATGGGATTTTCAGCGAGGAGGTTTTCACCGACATCGACCTGAAGGCTGCGCTCGTCGATGCCGAGGAAAACGAGGTCATCGCGGATTTCGGCGCCGGGGGTTGAGCGGAGGAGTCGGTCCTCGATATCGGTGTCTGAGCCATGACGCCAATCAATGATTAGGGGCATGATGAGGACGATCGCGGTCACGAGTGCACCAGCAGCAGCCACGATAGCGCTTTTGCCGGCGGCGTGGCGCGAACGTGCTTTTCCCGAGATTTTACTTGAGCTCACGAGGGCGATTCAATAGTGACAAGCGCATTTAATCAACCTCCCCTTATCCAATGAGTTTATTAATCAAATCTACACTAGTATTCGCCTGTTTTGTCATTTCGGCACAGGCCGACGTTTTGACGCCAGTGCAGCAATTTTTCGGACTCGGCGGTCAGGCGCTTGGACAAGAATACGAGGACTTGCAACGTGAGTATCAGGGAGAGGAACGCGCACCATTCTCGGCGGCGGAATCAGATCTGGGCGTGCAAGAAATTCTAGCTCCGGCATCGAATCGCTCGCCGGTGATCATTGATTTAGCAACGGCGGTTTTTTTTACGGACAACGCGCCGATGGCGGTCGGCGCTAATTCGGAATCATCGTGGCTTTGGTATTCCCGGCTGTCGGGGGCGTGGCGTCCTCATCTCGCAAATGGCTGGCATGCGGATTTAGGTGCGACACAGGAGTTCCTGCTGTTCGATCGCTCTGGAACAAAGGATTATGAAAACTCGACGCTGCGGCTTGGAGTGGTGAAATCGTTCGCGAACTTGGATGACCTAGTGTTCTTCTCGCGTTACGAGTACCAAAGACTGACCACGGGAAGTTTTACGGATGGAGACTATCAAGCGCAACGGCTGCGGGTAGGCCTTCAGAAAGTTTTGTGGGAAACGGCGCTTCAGTCACTGACTGGAGGGATCGACACGGGATATGAGATTTCGGCGAGACCGGATACGCTGAAGCGAAATCAGTTTGGTGTCGAGATGGCGCACCGCTATCGATTCACGTCGTCACTGTCCTCGCTGGCGACCTGGCGCTCTGATTATTTTGATTTCAAGCTTCTAGGCCGTGAAGATTGGTCTCACAAGCTGGGGCTTGAGTTGATCTGGGAGATTAGCTCAGCGACACGTGCGAATGCATCGGTGTTTTTCGATAAGAACGATTCAAATGCACCGCTAGGCGCGAATGATTTCCAGGCATGGACGGCGGGCGTAGGCGTCGGGATTACCTATGATTTCTAATTTTCCCCTCAACCAAACGATACCATGAAAACGATAACAATGATTCTCCTGTTAGGTGTGGCATGTTTGATGCCCGTAGCTGCCGCGCCACTCCAATCTGCCGAGATTACCACGGCTGTAAATGATGTGCGGATTTATCGAGGCTCCGCAACTGGGGTGACCGCAACGGTGGGCGAACGCGTCACTGGGACGGACGATTTGCACACGGGGCGGCGTTCGCGCGCAGAGTTGACGTTTCCTGATCAATCACTGACACGCATTGGCGCGAATTCAATTTTCAGTTTTCGTTCCGGGAGCCGCGACATGGAAATCAAGCAAGGATCTTTTTTGCTTCAAGTGCCGAAGGATGCAGGTGGCGCGACGATACGCACGGCAACCGTGACAGCAGCGATCACAGGCACGACGACGATGATGGAGTATAATCCCGGGCAATGGATTAAATTCATTACGCTTGAGGGAAAGGCGAAGTTGAGAATGAACAACGGCGGGGATTTTGTAGAAATCCTGCCCGGACAGATGATTTTCATGAAGCCTGATGACAACAAGATTCCACAGCCCATCATGATCAACATACAGAAGTTGGTGCGTACATCGAATCTGATGGGCAAAGATTTCGGAGACTTGCGTCCGGAAGCGGATGTGTTGGTGAAGCAGACGATCGCGGCACAGAACGAATCCAGAGATCAAGGAGAAGTGACACCGGCGGGTGTGATCGTCGACGGGCCAACGATTCGGAAAGACAGCGGGTTCGATCCGAATCCTTCGTCTGTTCCGACACAGACACCGACAGAGACGATTCGGCGTATTATATACGTATTGGATTAGTAAGATCGCGAATTCAGGATGAACGAGGTGACAGAAACGGTTTCATAGAGGTCGCACCTTCAACCTTCGGCATCAATAATCAACAGAGCGATGCCACCTCACAAAACAGAGCAAACACAGGTTGATGCTCCGCAAAGGGGCGATCAACCGCCTACATTAAGATCTTTAGTTCGCGGTTGTTTTCTCTGTCTCGCCGTTGTCGGGGGCTTAGTGGCACTAGTCGTGCAAAGCTTAAGTCCCGATTTTCTCGAAAGGCTGCCTATTTGGGCCAATGTTCTGATAGTCGTTACAGTAGGCTCTTACTGTATGATGGAGATACGATGGAGCCTAAACTCCATTTATGGTGATTCCGATAAATCAGAAAATTCCATAAGAAAAACAGAGGAAAAATGAGGACTACGGCCCCTAACAAGTCAGTTGCAATGTCGTGCAGCGTTGCGAGTGAGCTCAGCTCTGGACGTCTTCTTTCCAGTGTGCCACCCTTCTAGCGTTCGAGATAAAATAACAAACCCAACCTCCCCCTGATATCCTATGAAAGCACTATTGTTTGCAACCGTCTGTCTCTTAACGCTGCCCCTTGCGGCGCAGAATTCGCCTCCTAGTCGCATCGTCCCTCCTCGACAAGGTAGTGCACCTGCAATTGATTTACAGGCTTCTGGTGATGAAAACGCGCTTAACCATAACATCCAGATTCGCCTTCAAGGGACCACAACAACAGGGGCTGACATCGATCTGTCACTGACTGGCGTCGGGCCGAAGTTCGCGGCCGATCAAGTAATCAACGATGACACAGTGCTAAGTTGCCAATATGTCGTAAGGAAGACCGAGACAGGCTACAAAGTTTCTTATATTGTATCGACGCAAATGAAGGTCTCCACAGGGTCAGGGAGTTTCCAGTATCGCGATGTCCCTATATCCGGAACCGTGCTCTGTTCGCTGAACCAGCCAGTGATTCTAGTCAAGAATGGCCAAAAACCACTGCAACTCACGATTTCAACAGAAGTCGTAAAAGATCGTAGTGAAGAATCGGCTCCCGAGCCCAAGTCGAAATAATCCCTAGAACGACAGGCCTTATACTTAATGTTGGCTAGTTATCTGTAGTGAAAACTCTGAAATCCACCCATTCTACTGGGGAAAGTGCTTTAGATTTCCTAGAGATTATTTTTTAAAAATTTTCGCTATTTTCGCATTGCCACAGGAGAAAAAGCACCATAGCTTCCGCCCCCCAACCGTCTAACCACGCCTCAAGATGTCCAAGCACAACTCACTTAAATCAAACGCCACCGTCGGCGGCAAACGCTCCGTCCTTAAACGTTTCGAGCGCGTGAAGCTTCTTAAAGAGCGCGGCGAATGGAAACAGGGCAAATCCCCGATCGGTCTTCCTAAGACCAAGCACGAAGGCTAATCCTTCGTCATTTCCTTACTCCCAGCCTCCGTGTGAAACCCACGGAAATTTTATAACACCATGTCCGAGGGAGTCCGTCTCAACAAATATCTTGCTTCATGCGGGATTGGATCACGTCGCGCCTGCGATGAATTGATCGCCACTGGCCGGGTCGAAGTCAACGGCGCACCTTGCGTCAAGCTCGCCACCCGCGTTTCTGAAACCGACAGCGTTCGCGTCGATGGCAAACGTGTTTTCCCGAAAGAGGAAGTCGTCGTCATCTTCCACAAACCCCGCGGTTATGTCTGCACTCGCAACGACGAGCTCGGTCGTGATACGATTTACAGCCTCCTTCCCGTATCGCTGCACGCCCTCCATCACGTGGGCCGTCTCGATACCGATTCCGAAGGCATGTTGATTCTCACCAACGATGGCGATCTTTCCCAGCAGCTCATGCATCCATCGAAATCAGTGGAGAAAGAATATCTCGTCACCTCGAACCAAGCGTTCGAAAACGCCCACCTCGATCAATTTCTCGCCGGTGTTTTTACCGAGGAAGGCAAGCTCAAGGCCAAGCGCATCGAGCGGATTTCCGCACGTCGCCTGAAAGTCGTGCTTGATCACGGCGCGAAACGCCAGATCCGTGTGATGTTCGAGGCTCTTGGTTACCAAGTCACCAAACTGCTCCGCGTGCGGATAGGAAATCTCTGGCTTGGCGATCTAGAAACCGGCCGTTGGGCTGTCCTCAACGCCAAGGAAGTCAAGATGCTGCTCGGCGGCGAGGCGAAGTAGTTATCTTTTTCTCCGCGCAGGTAGGGCGGCATCGCCGAGGCCGCAGCATGAAATGAGAGAGAAATTATTCAGGAACTGTGACATCCACCAGTTCTAGTTTGTCTTCTTTGTTAAAACGATAGTGAAAAAGTAAGGCTCCTTCTATATTCGCTAGGCCGTATTTGGAATAGTCGACTCCCTCCTTAGGCATGATGCCCCACATCGTTTTTAAAATGGCTCCCTTCTCGCCCAACTTGATCTCAATGCCCGGATTCGCGCTGTATTGTATCTCCTCAAGAACTTTACCTTTTGCGTGCGTCTTGGGATCCGGAAGCTCCACCGGGATAGCACGGTTTTCACGAATCCTATAGATAATCGAATCCTGCATAAGCCTACCAACCCGGAAGTTTATAATCATTAAGGAGCTATCTGCAGACCACACACAACGAACATTCTCAGTCGTCTTTCCCCATGTACCTCCGGAGGATGAAACTTCTTTGAGCGGCCCGAGACTTTTGTTTCCAGCGTGATCAATCAACAAAACGGTATCATCCGCTTCATCTATGAATTCGGTTTTTTGAGGGAATACAGCGACGGAATATTTTTTGTCCGGAGAGATGCTCCCTTCAATAACGACCCAATCGTTGCCGAAAGCGTGATTTCCAAGCGGGAGAAGCAACATCAATAAAATTCGAAGGATGGGGAGGTTCATAGGTCTGATAGAAAGAAGAATGCATGGATTAAAGCGTGTCAACTTCATCATCCGGCAAGTCGAAGTAGAATAGGAATTGTTCAACGTAAAGGCGCGGAGAGCGCAAACGGTCGCAAAGGAGAGAAAATTATAGGATAGGGTTAATTTGACTTATTTTTACTCATTCAAAAACTTTGCGACCCTTTGCGATCTTTGCGTTGAAAACCGAACCTTCGTAAAACTCCTCATTTCACCAACTGACGAACTTCATTGCCGATTGGTCTTTCTCCTGCTTGATTGCCATCCATGGCGTATTTGGAAATCAGAAATCTTGAAAAGCATTTCGTGAAAGCCAGCGGAGGCATGCTTTCTTCTAAAAAAGAAACCGTCAAAGCAGTGGATGGGGTTTCTTTAGAAATTCAAAAAGGCGAAATCCTTGGCTTGGTTGGTGAATCGGGTTGCGGGAAATCGACGCTGTCGCGGACGCTGATGCAGCTCATCGAGCCGACCAAAGGATGCATCATTCTCGATGGCGAGAATCTCTCCGCGCTCAGTCTTGCGGAAGTGCGTCGGCGTCGCCTTGATTTTCAAATGGTCTTTCAAGATCCTTATGCTTCGCTCAACCCTCGCATGACGGTTTTTTCCACCATCGCAGAGGCCGTGCGCCAGCGTCATCCAAAAATGAAAGGTGCGGAGTTAGAAAAAAAAGTCATCGATCTGATGTCTACTGTCGGACTCGATGCAACGCAGATGAAGCGTTACCCGCATGAATTTTCCGGCGGACAACGCCAACGGATCGCGATCGCGCGCGCCCTTGCTCCAGAGCCGAAACTCATCATCGCAGACGAACCGGTTTCCGCGCTCGACGTTTCCATCCAATCTCAAATTCTCAATCTTCTCAAAGAACTCCAACGCAATCTCGGCCTGACCATGGTGTTCATCTCGCACGATCTCGGTGTGGTGCATTACATCGCGGATCGGATCGCCGTGATGTATAAAGGAAAAATTGTCGAGGTTGGCCCCGCTGGCGAAGTGTTTCACTCGCCGAAAGACGCCTACACGCAGCGACTACTCGCCTCGATTCCGAAACTCCGGAGCGCCTAACAGTTCAGCCTTTGGAAACTTCAATGATGACTCCGTCTTTGATTTTGAAGTTCAAACGCTCAGGAAGAAAATCCATCGTCATTGCAAAAGGTTCACCATCTTTTTCAATCACACGGAAACGAATTTGAGCGGCTTCCAACGCGGGTTGCACCAGTTCTAACTTCTGGCCCACTAGCGAGTTCGCGTCTTTGACATCAAAAACTGCAGGCGTTTCCTCCGTCACTTCAATCGGAGTCGAGCTAGATTCCTCGCGCTTCTCAATTTTACAAGAAACGACGAGCAAAGCGGATAGTATGAGGAAGATGATTTTCATAGGGTGAGTTAACCCATACGCGTAAAGCGGTTGAGCGGAAAGGGAAAATGCTACTTATCAGCCCCAACGGGGCGACATATGACAGCCTAGGGCATCGCCCTAGGATTTCGATGCGTAAAATCATCGAGCCCTGAAAGGGCGATCCATTATTTGTGTGATGTGCTCAATCCCAAACATATCTCTCGTCATAAACCACTCCATGACGCTCAAGAAATTGTCGGTATTCGAGGATTTCTTAACATCCTCGACGACTTGGCTGATGCAAATGGAGCGGGATAAGTCGAAAAGCAAATGGATGTGATCTTCCACCGAATTAATAAGTACAGGCACGCAGCCTAAATTTTTAATCACCGTTGCCATGTAAGCATGAAGAGAATCGCGGACAGCATCGGTCATCAATGGCTCCCTATTTTTTGTGCTGAAAACGAGGTGAATGTGGAGACTTGCGAGAGATTGTGGCATCTGTTAGATCGCCCTTGCAGGGCTTGGATTTATGGTTGTCGATTCGGACCTAGGGCGTTGCCCTAGGCTTTCGTAGGATGCGCCTTTGGCGCGTGAAAATTTAGGACAAGGAGATCGAAATTCATGGGGACATAGCGGTTTTTAAAACATGTTCTAATGAACATATCAAGCCCTGATTTGCAAAGTTCATCCCAGAGGAATAGAGTGATCTACCAATTTATGTTTTCCCGCTTCATCCGTCGTAAAATGTTAGGCGTCGTGCTCCACGCCATTTCCATCAGCGGGGCGATGGCGCAGGAGTTGCCTAAATTCATCGCGCATCGGGGTGCGTCGGTTGAGGCGCCGGAAAACACCATGGCAGCGTTTCGGTTGGCGTGGAAGCAGGGAGCGGACGGGATTGAGGCGGATTTTTTTCTGAGCAAGGACGGTCAGGTCGTTTGCATTCATGACAAAGACACCAAGAAAACTAGCTCGGGTAATTTGTTAGTGGGGAAAAGCACGTTCGCGGAATTGCGAAAGCTCGACTACGGCTCTTGGAAAGACCCGAAGTTCAAAGGTGAACCCATTCCGCTGCTGAGTGAAATCCTCGATGAATTACCGAAAGACACATGGTTTTTCTTGGAGATCAAAGACACCGAAAAAATCGTCCAACCCATCGCCGAAATCCTCCGTGCGAAACAACCCGATAAAAACCGCGTGGTGATCATTTCTTTCAATGCGGACGTCATCAAAAAATGCCACGCCATCATGCCAGAATACCGGACCTGTCTGGTGAGTGCGCTGAAAGATTTCCGCAAAAACGGCCACGCCGAAAAATACGCTGAACAGGTGAGATCCAGCGGCTCACACGGTTTGGCATATAAAGAGCACGAGTCGATCCCCGCGGACTGGCTTTCAAAGATCGCTGGTGAAAATCAAATTCTAGCCACATGGACAGTGAACGAGCCCAAGCCCGCCTTGCGAGCGATCGAGCGCGGAGCCAATTTCATCATCACAGACCGACCGAAAGGTCTGCGCGGTGAGGTTGAAGCCGTTTTGAAAAAATAACGGCGTGCCGGAATCTCCGCGAATATCAGACTGACACAATTTCACTCTGGCATTGCCCAGTTGAAATCTGCTCTTTAGTCTGCACCTCCACTTTACACCATGAGTTCCAAAAAATCCAAATCCGCCAAGAAGCAAACTTCCGATCACAGCGCTGCTCTGAACGCGACTTACAAGCCTTCCGCAGAGTTCTCGAAAAAGGCCCGCATCGGTTCAATGGCTGCTTACGAAAAGCTTTATAAATCCTCCATCGCGAAGCCTGAAAAATTCTGGGGAGACGAGGCCAAGGAACTTCACTGGCAAAAGCCGTTTACCAAAGTTCTCGATTGGAAATGCCCGGAAGCCAAATGGTTTACCGGCGGTAAAATCAACGTCGCGGAAAACTGTGTGGATCGTCACGCGAAAGGCCCACGCGCTAACAAAGCGGCCATCATCTGGGAAGGCGAACCCGGCGATACCCGCACCATCACCTACGCCCAACTTCACCGCGAAGTTTGCCAATTCGCCAACGTGCTTCTCACTCGCGGAGTGAAAGCCAATGACCGCGTTCTCATCTACATGCCGATGATCCCCGAGGCTGCTGTCGCCATGCTCGCCTGCGCTCGCATCGGTGCGGTGCACAACGTCGTTTTCGGCGGCTTCGCGTCCGAGGCCATTCTCGATCGCCTCGAAGACTCCGGAGCTACCGCCGTCATCACCGCCGATGGTGGCTGGCGCCGTGGGAAAGTTATTCCTCTTAAACCCGCTGTCGATGAAGCGCTGAAAAAATACTCCAAGGTTAAAAACGTCTTCGTCGTCAAACGCACCGGAAACGAAGTTTCCATGGCCCCGAAACGCGATCTCTGGTGGCACGAGGAAATGGCAACCGCCTCCGCCAAACACGAGCCGAAAGGTTTCGATTCCGAGCATCCCCTTTTCATTCTCTACACCTCCGGCTCAACCGGAAAACCAAAAGGCATCCTCCACACTTCCGGCGGTTACCTGACTGGCACCTACTCCACCTGCAAATACATCTTCGATATGCGCGATGAAGATGTTTACTGGTGCACGGCCGATGTCGGCTGGATCACCGGCCACTCCTACATCGTTTACGGACCGCTCGCCAACGGCGCCACCCAGGTCATGTATGAAGGCGCCCCGAACGAGCCAGATTTTGGCCGTTTCTGGAAAATGATCGAGCAACACCGCGTCACCATTTTCTACACCGCCCCAACCGCCATCCGCGCGTTCATCAAAGCAGGCGATGCGTTTCCTGAAAAATACGATCTCTCCTCGCTACGCTTGTTAGGTTCGGTCGGCGAACCGATTAACCCAGAAGCTTGGCATTGGTATCATGAAAAAATCGGCGGAGGCCGCTGCCCCATCGTCGATACCTGGTGGCAAACCGAAACCGGAGCCATCCTTATTTCACCCATCCCAGGCGCGACCTCCTGCATTCCGGGCACCGCCACTCGTCCGTTTTTCGGAATCGATGCCGCCATCCTCGATGATGCTGGAAACGAGTGCCCACCGAACGTCGATGGCCGTCTCGTGATTCGCAAACCATGGCCATCCATGACCCGCACGATCTACGGCGACAAAGCACGTTTCAAAAAAACCTATTTCTCCGACTACCCAGGAATCTACACCGCCGGCGACGGCGCACGCCGCGATAAAAAGGGCAACTTCTGGATCATCGGTCGCCTCGACGACGTGCTCAACGTTTCCGGCCACCGCCTCGGCACTGCCGAAATCGAATCCGCTCTCGTAGCTCACCCCGCGGTAGCGGAAGCCGCAGTGGTCGGTCGCCCGCATGATCTGAAAGGTCAGGCGGTCGCCGCATTCGTAAGCTTGAAAATGGGTTACAACGCCACCCCGGAACTCGAAAACGAACTCCGCAATCACGTCGGCCACGTCATCGGTGCCATCGCCAAGCCCGATGATGTCTATTTCACCCCAGCACTGCCAAAAACCCGCTCTGGAAAAATCATTCGTCGTCTCCTCAAAGAGCTCGTCACCACCGGCACGATTTCAGGTAGCGTCACCACGTTAGATGACATGAGCGTCATCGATCATCTCAAAACGCTCGTAAAAAAATAGTCAACCATGACCCCGTCGAAATATTTCCTTATGTGCATCGCTAGCCACTTCGGCTACTTCAGAAAAAGTGTTCGATTGGGGCACGCAACAAATGAGGCGCATTTGCTAAAAGAAGCGGAAACGTTTCTGGGTGAAGCGATCTGGCGTAAAACTGAGAACATCGAAGCGCTCTCGATGGAGTACTGGAATCTGCGGAAATTTGCGAAAGATCACGAGCGAGTTTCTAAAGAAATTGAGCAGCTTCAGGGAAAATTTGACGAAACCCACCAGCAACGAGCGGAAGGTTGGAAAACGGCCAAAGATTCACTTCAAGATCTCACCGAAGAACGCAAACAAGTTCTCAGCCAACTCGATACGTTGACCCGAGAACGCGATCGCATTGTCTCTAGAGCAAAAGACATCCGCCGCAGCTACCATGGCCTGAAAATCAAAAAGGATGTTCTCAGGAAAGAAGGCGACAAGCTTGGAGAAATCGAAAAGACTTCATCGCGTTTGGCTGGAATTCGAAGTGATTTTGACAAACTCAAACAACACCGCGAAAAAATCGCTCAAGAGATTGCCGATGCTAACGCCAGAATCCAAGAGATCGAAGTGTTGGCAATAGAGCGGAAACAACACGGAAAATCAAAAGCGACTGAGAGTTCTCAATACATCGGAGATGCCAACCAGCAGATTTCCGCACGGCGGGCGCAACTCAACTCACTCAACTCCCAAATGCGCCAGCTCTACGCTGACATCGGCCGCCACGTGAGCTTGAATGCGCCCAACGATCCTGAATGCAAAATAGCCGGTAAAGAACACCGCGGATTAATCGATGTGATGGACGCCCTGCGCAGATCAATCCAATACAACTTCAAACTCGCCGAGCGCCGGTAGAAACGCCCATTTTCCCATTTTCTGGAAATGTTGCGCAACTCGCCTTTACAATTTGGCGATCCCCTGTCACACCCCTGAAAGTTTAACCAACTCGCCCGCGCAACATGCCTAAAGACACCTCGATCCGCAAAATTCTCGTCATCGGCTCCGGCCCCATCGTTATCGGCCAAGGCTGCGAATTCGATTACTCCGGAGTCCAAGCCTGCAAAGCTCTCAAAGAAGAAGGATACGAAGTCATTTTGGTGAACTCGAACCCCGCAACGATCATGACCGATCCGGAGTTCGCACACCGCACCTACATCGAGCCCATCACGCCGGAAGTTGTCGAAAAAATCATCATCCGCGAAAAACCTGATGCGCTTCTCCCCACCCTAGGTGGCCAGACCGCGCTCAACACCTCGATGTCACTTTTCAAATCCGGTGTCCTCGAAAAATACGGCGTGCGCATGATCGGCGCGAATGCCGAAGCGATCGATAAAGGCGAAGACCGCCACCTCTTCAAGGAAGCGATGGAGAAAATCGGACTCGATATGCCGCGCTCGGGAATCGCTCGCACGATGGAAGAAGCGAAAAAAGTCGCTGATGAAATCGGCACTCTCCCCCTCATCGTCCGCCCCGCCTTCACCCTCGGTGGCCAAGGCGGCGGTATCGCTTATAACAAGGAAGAATTCGAGGAAATCGTCCACCGCGGCCTCGATCTCTCGCCCGTTTCCGAAGTTCTCATCGATGAATCTTTATTAGGCTGGAAAGAATTCGAAATGGAAGTCATGCGCGACCGCGCTGACAACTGCGTCGTCATCTGCTCCATCGAAAACCTAGATCCCATGGGCGTGCACACCGGAGATTCCATCACCGTCGCGCCGATCCAAACTCTAACCGATCGCGAATACCAAATCATGCGCGACGCATCGTTCGCCGTGATCCGCGAGATCGGCGTCGAAACCGGCGGCTCTAACATTCAGTTCGCCACCGATCCGAAAACCGGCCGCATGATCGTCATCGAGATGAACCCGCGCGTCTCTCGCTCCTCCGCACTCGCCTCCAAAGCCACCGGATTCCCCATCGCAAAAATCGCAGCGAAACTCGCCGTCGGTTACACGCTTGATGAATTGCCCAACGACATCACCCGCGTCACCCCCGCATCTTTCGAGCCAACCATCGATTACGTCGTCACCAAAATCCCTCGCTTCACCTTCGAAAAGTTTCCTACTGCAAATCCCGTACTAACCACTTCGATGAAGTCGGTCGGTGAGGCGATGTCCATCGGCCGCACCTTCAAAGAGTCCATGCAGAAATGCTTGCGCTCCCTCGAAACCGGACGCTGGGGCTTCGGCTTCGACGAAAAAGACGCGAAGGCGCCGACCAAAGACGAGATCACCCGCAAACTCCAAATCCCCAACGCTGAGCGCATTTTCTGGCTGCAAACCGCCTTCGTGAATGGCTGGACGCTCGATGAAGTCCACAACGCTACCAATATTGATCCATGGTTCCTGCGCCATCTCCAACAGATCGCCGAAGAAGGCAAAAACCTCGACAGCCTAGATCTTAAACAAGCCAAGAAACTCGGTTTCTCAGATCGCCAGATCGCTAAAGCCAAAGGCACCTCGGAAGACGAAGTCCGCGCTGAGCGCAAATCCAAAAACATCATCCCCACCTATCGTCTCGTCGATACTTGCGCCGCGGAGTTCGAAGCCTACACCCCGTATTTCTACTCCACCTACGGCGATGAAAACGAAGCGCGCCAATCGGACAAAAAGAAAATCATCATCCTTGGTGGCGGACCTAACAGAATCGGCCAAGGCATCGAGTTCGATTACTGCTGCGTTCACGCCGCCTTCGCGCTCAAAGAGCTCGGTTACGAGACCATCATGGTGAACTCCAACCCTGAGACTGTCTCCACCGACTACGATACCTCAGACAAACTTTTCTTCGAACCTCTCACACTCGAAGACGTTCTCAACATTTGCGACCAGGAAAAACCTTTCGGCGTGATCGTCCAGTTCGGTGGTCAAACTCCACTGAACCTCGCTGCAGATCTCGAACGCCACGGCGTTCCTATCATCGGAACCTCACCTAAAAACATCGAGCTCGCCGAAGACCGCAAGTTTTTCTCCGCTCTGTTAGACAAGCTCAACCTCAAACAAGCCGAAGCCGGAACCGCCACCAACGAAGCCGAAGCCATCGCCGTCGCGAATCGCATCGGCTACCCAGTTCTTGTTAGACCGTCGTTCGTCCTCGGTGGCCGCGCGATGATGATCGTTTACTGCGATTCCGAACTCTCCACCTACATGCGCGAAGCGGTCGATGCCTCGCCGCAACGCCCTGTGCTCGTCGATCGTTTCCTCGATAACGCCACGGAAATCGATGTCGATTGCATCAGCGATGGTGAAACCTCCGTAGTCGGCGCGATCATGCAGCACATCGAACAGGCCGGTATTCACTCTGGTGACTCCGCTTGCGTCATCCCCGCCTTCTCGATCTCGGACAACATCAAAGCCCAAATCGAAAAAGCCGCCAAAGACCTCGCTCGCGAGTTAGAAGTTAGAGGTTTGATGAACATCCAATTCGCCGTGAAAGACGAGGAACTCTACGTCATCGAGGTCAACCCACGCGCCTCGCGCACTGTGCCGTTTGTCTCGAAAGCGACCGGCGTTTCCCTCGCCAAACTCGCCGCCAAAATCATGGTCGGCGAAAAACTCGCCGATATGGGTTACACCAAAACCATCGTCCCCACCCATATCTCTGTCAAAGAAGCCGTGTTCCCATGGAACCGCTTCCCAGGCATCGATATCGTGCTCGGCCCGGAAATGAAATCCACCGGTGAAGTCATGGGCATCGATAAAGATTGGGGCATGGCCTACGCCAAATCCCAGATCTCCGCATTCAACCCTCTTCCGAAAGAAGGCACCGTGTTCTTATCCGTCGCAGATCGCGATAAAGACCGCGCCATCGCCGTCGCCCGCGGCCTGCACGAACTCGGTTTCAAAATCGTCTCCACTGGCGGAACCCTCGCCAAACTCGCCAAAGCCGGCATCCCAGCCGACCGAGTTTACAAAGTCCTTGAGCAAGCTCGCCCGAACGTCATCGACATGATGAAAAACAACGAGATCCATTTCCTCATCAACACCCCCGCCACCCACGAATCCCGCGCCGATGAAATCCTGATCCGCTCCACCGCGATCGCTCAGAAAATTTCCTACGCCACCAACATGGCCGCCGCCGAAGCCTCAGTAAAAGCCATCCGCTCCCTCAAAGAATCCGAGCTCACGGTACAGAGCATCCAAGAGTATCACGCTTGATTTTTGGGTCTTCTCAGAAGTGACGACTTTGTCACATTACCCGCTTTGCACGTGTTAGAGCTTATGGAATCAATTCCCGCCTCTCTTAACGTCCACTCAAAAGTTCTAATCTTTCATGATGGGCCGCTGCCGCATATGACAAGATTCCCTCCCTCTCCACTTCCCAATGAAATCAGAAAAGCCTTTCTCCCAAGATCTCTGCAATTTAACGTCTCTGGGGCGACTTTGAGGTTCGACGGATTGATGGATTGGGGATACACTCCGTGAAAATTGCGGTGACCTACCCCATGTTTGGTTTTTTCTAATATTATGAACAACTCCCCACACATCCTCCGAAATTTCGATCACGCCATTACCACGCTCAAAGGCGAAGTCTTGAGGATGGCCGCAAAAGCGCGTCATAACCTTGAACGCGCCGTTCAAGCTTTGCTAGAGCGCAACATCGAACTCGCGAACTCTGTCATCGCGGATGACGATGAAATCGACGATTTCGAGCGCTCCATCGACAAGCTCGGGATGGACATTCTCGTAAAATACCATCCCCTCGCTACCGATCTCCGTCTCGTTGTTTCATCGATGAAAATTTCCATGAACCTTGAGCGCATCGCGGATCACTCGGTCAGTATCGCCAAACGTGCGAAAAAAATTACCAGCACCTCAGAACTCGCCGATGTTACTTTGGTGGAGCCGCTCTATTCGCTTGCTGATCACTTGCTGCGCGATGCGATTTCTTCCTACAGCGATGGCAACGGCCCACTTGGTGCCTCACTGCACGTTCGCGATAAAGAGCTCGATAAAATGCACAAAGAAGTGACCGCTCAGTTCAGCGCACGCATCGAAGACACCATCGGCCGCAGCCAGGAATACCTTCACCTCATCCTCGTCATCCGCTCACTCGAACGCGTCGGCGATCTTTCCTGCAACATCGGCGAAGACGCCGTTTTCCTCGAACACGCCAGAGATCTCCGCCACAAAAGAAAAGAAGAGCGCGAAGTCACGAGTGAGGATTGAGACTCGTGAAAAAGCGCATTCTATTTCTCTGCTCTCAAAACAAACTCAGAAGTCCCACGGCTGAGGCGATCTTTGCCGATCATCCTAAAATCGATGTCGATTCCGCAGGCCTGAATCACGATGCCGAGGTGCCGCTCTCGGAAGAGCAAGTCCAATGGGCAGACTTGATTATCGTCATGGAAAAGGTGCACCGGAATCGTCTGAATCAAAAATTCAAGCCCGCACTCGCAGGCAAACGCATCGCAGTTCTGAACATTCCAGACGACTACGATTACATGGATCCTGCGCTCATTGCCCTCCTGAAGTTACGCTGCGCAAACTACATTCCTTGATCGAAATTCCGCTCCCAAAACCCAGCTTCGTTCTGGACGTGGTTTGCAAAAGTTTCTACGTTTTATCCGATTGGGGTATAAGAAATCATTAACTTTACAAAGCAATGAGCGAAAAAGGCTATTTACCACACCACACGATCAAGGGATTCGTATTTTGGATCCTCACGATCTGCATCGCGATCGCCACTACAGCAGGCATTCTTCAATCATGGGGCACCATCGGTGAGATCTTAGCCAACCGCTGCATCTGGACAACGGTCATTCTTTCTCTGGGCAGCCTCGCTTTTCTCCTCATTAACCGACTTTTTGGCGATCTCGGGCGGCTGTTACTTGATGAGCAACCTCCTAACCACCTTGATCCGACATTTGCCGAGCGCCTGAAACGCGCTAAAGCTGAAGGTCGGACCTCTGAGTGAAACATTCTACCCAAGTGGTTTTATAAACTTTGGTATTAGGGTTTGAGTTTTTTCTGACCCGATACCAGATTGCGCGTGGACGCGTCCCTTTTCTCTAAACAATGAATGCTTTAACCCGCAGTGCCACCGCTTATTGGCAGTCTTCCATCGGAAAAAAACTGATCGTAGCCGTCACGGGAATCGTGATGGTTTTGTTTCTCGCCGGCCACCTCACTGGCAACCTTCTGATTTTCGCAGGTCAGAAAGCCTTTAACGACTACGCTCAATTTCTCCACGAAGCCGGTCACGGCGCGTTGGTCTGGGTAGCTCGGGTTGGTTTGCTAGTGACGGTGACGCTCCACGTTATTGCAACCATTCAGCTCACTCGCCAAAACCGCGCTGCCCGCAAGGATGCCTACGAATTCAAAACCGTCATCCAAGCGAAAAAATCCTCGCGGCTTATGGTCTGGAGTGGTTTGACGATACTTACCTTCATCATCTTCCACATCCTTCATTTCACCGTGAAAATCGCCGGTGGCTTCTCGGAAATGATCGATAAAAACTACCTCGCCGCGACCGGAGAATCTCGCCACGACGCCTACGGCATGGTCATCGCAGGTTTCAAATGCTGGGGATACAATGCGGTAATCGTCGGTTTCTACATCCTCGCCATGACCCTGCTCTGCTCGCACCTCAGCCACGGAGTCGGCTCGGTTTTCCAAACTCTCGGTTGGCGTTCGAAAAAATCCCAAGACCTGATCCGCAAAGTCTCTCTGGGATACGCCTTTGTCATCTGGGCCGGCTTCATCTCCGTGCCTCTCACCATCTTCTTCGGGTTCGTAAAATAACTCCTTTTTTAAATCATCATGTCACTCGATAGCAAAATCCCGGCTGGCCCACTTGAGCAGAAATGGTCCAAACACAAAATGGAATCCAAGCTGATCAACCCAGCGAACAAACGGAAATTCAACATCATCGTAGTCGGTTCCGGACTCGCGGGCGGCGCTGCTGCCGCAACGCTTTCCGAGCTCGGGTACAACGTGAAATGCTTCTGCTACCAAGACTCGCCGCGCCGCGCGCACTCGATCGCTGCCCAAGGCGGGATCAACGCCGCGAAAAACTACCGCAACGATGGTGACTCCGTTTACCGCCTCTTTTACGACACGATCAAAGGCGGCGACTTCCGCTCGCGCGAGGCAAACGTCTATCGCCTAGCTGAAGTTTCTAACAGCATCATCGACCAATGCGTTGCTCAAGGTGTTCCCTTCGCTCGCGAATACGGCGGCTTGCTCGACAACCGCTCCTTCGGCGGCGCACAGGTTTCCCGTACGTTTTACGCTCGTGGTCAAACCGGCCAACAACTTCTCATCGGCTGCTACCAAGCGCTCGAAAAAGAAATCCACAAAGGCGGCGTGAAAATGTATGCGCGCACTGAGATGATGGATCTCGTGCAAGTCGATGGCCACGCGAAAGGCATCGTCGTCCGTGATCTAAACACTGGCGAAATTTCCACCCACGCAGCAGACGCAGTGATCCTCGCGACGGGCGGTTACGGCAACGTGTTTTTCCTCTCCACCAACGCCATGGGCTGCAACGTGATGGCCGCATGGCGCGCTGCCAGACGTGGGGCCTTCATGGCAAATCCTTGCTACACCCAGATCCACCCAACCTGCATTCCCGTCTCCGGCGATTACCAATCCAAGCTCACCCTGATGTCGGAATCGCTCCGCAACGACGGCCGCGTTTGGGCTCCTAAATCCCGAGAAATCGCTGCCAAACTCCGCTCCAAGGAAATGCATCCCAACGATGTTGCCGAGGAAGATCGCGATTACTACCTTGAGCGGAAATATCCATCCTTCGGTAACCTCGCACCGCGCGACATTTCATCCCGTGCCGCCAAAGAAGCCTGCGATGACGGTCGCGGTGTCGCTCCCACCGGACTCGGCGTTTATCTCGATTTCCGCGATGCGATCAAGCGCCTCGGCGAGGATAAAATCCGCGCCAGCTACGGCAACCTTTTCCAGATGTATGAAAAAATCGCCGGCGAGAATCCTTACGAGCGCCCGATGATGATTTATCCCGCCGTCCATTACACGATGGGTGGACTCTGGGTTGACTACAACTTAATGTCTAACATCCCCGGCCTGCACGTGCTGGGCGAAGCCAACTTCTCTGACCACGGCGCTAACCGCCTCGGTGCTTCCGCACTCATGCAAGGTCTTGCCGATGGTTATTTCGTGATCCCAACCACGATCGCCAACTACCTCGCGACTCAAAAACCCGGCACGGTCACCACCGCTCATCCTGCCTTCGCGCAAGTGGAAGGCGAGGTTCGCGAGCGCATCGCCAAATTGCTTTCCATCAAAGGCAAACGCACGGTCGATTCGTTCCATCGCGATCTCGGAAAAGTCATGTGGGACAAGTGCGGCATGGAGCGCACCGCAGAAGGCCTGAAATGGGCGCTTCAAGAAATCCCAAGAATCCGCGAGGAGTTCTGGAGCAACGTTCTCATCCCGGGCACCGGCGACAGTGCGAACATGGAGCTCGAAAAAGCAGGCCGCGTGGCAGACTTCTTAGAGTTCGGCGAACTCATGTGCCACGATGCACTCCAACGCGAAGAATCCTGCGGCGGTCATTTCCGCGGCGAGCATCAGTTTACCGAAAAAGATTCAGAAGTGTTAGAAGGCAAAACCCAACCGGGTGAAGCGAAACGTCACGACAACGAATTCGCTTATGTTTCCGCATGGGAATACCACGGCCCCGGCCAGACGCCGACGCTGCATAAAGAGACACTGAATTACGAAAGCGTAAAACTTTCCGTCCGCAGCTACGCCTAATCGCATGGCTCGTCGCTGGATGTTAATGCGATTTGGACCTTTCTTAAAAGCTCAGGGAGTATTGCTGTCGCTCATTGCAGTGCTGTTTCTAACATTTCTGCTGCAAACTATTTTTGGTGAGGGCTTATACTACGATTTCATGCTCGTTCCCGCAGAGGTCGTCAGCGCATGGAATACGTTACGAGAAGGGGATTTTCAAAACGTGCGATGGGCTGAGTTTGTAACCTTGTTCACTCCAGCCATGCTGCATGGTAGTGCAGAACACATCATCGGAAACATGATTTTTCTCTGGATCTTCGGGGCGCTCGCGGCGGAGTTGTTAGGCCAACGCTGCATGCTTTTCGTTTTCGTGTTCACTGCCATTACAGGCAGCCTCTGTCATCTCGCGCTTAATCCAGACTCACTTGTTCCGTGCCTCGGCGCCTCGGGTGCGGTAATGGGATTCGAAGGACTCTACCTTGCCATGGCGGTTCGCTGGCAGTTGCCAGACCCGCATGTCTGGCCGATGTCGAGACCCATCGAGCCGGGGCGTCTCGCCATGATCGGAATCTTGGGATTGGTTTTCGACTTTATGGGCTACACCAGTGGAGAGTTAGGCATCGCCTACGGTGCCCACCTCGGCGGTTTTATCGGGGGCCTCTTACTTGGTAGCTTCTTCGTGAAAATGCCGAGGTTCGCGTTGCCGAGATGAGATAGAGAAGTTGTTGCGGCTATGTGGATACGGGCCCCGATTTCTCGATCAACCTGTTGGGTGAAGAAGATATGTAGATTCAGTTTTTTACAGAAGGTAACGAAGTCAACGAAGGAGCTTCGCGTGCGGCCTTGGCTTAGTTTCTATGATTCTTTGGCAGGAGTTTTGAGAATGAGGAGTTGGAACATCCTTCGTTCTCTTCGTTACCTTCTGTGAAAATCTTTAATCCTAAAGATCGCGCCAACTGCGGATTCTAGGATCAGCAATTCGGCGAGTTGCGGAATAGAATCAGCGATCTGATCGGCCGCCACGAGGTGATCTCGATCATGGTATCCCCATGTGACGGCAATGGATTTCATGCCGGCGTTTTTGGCAGTGTCGAGATCCATGGTTGAATCACCGATGATGGTGCAATTTTCTGGGGCGATTCCCAGCGCTTTTGCAATTTCGAATGCGCCGGTGGGATCGGGCTTGTGAGGGAGGTCTTCGCGGTTCCCTAAAACCACGGCAAAATGTGTGTTAGGAAAAAGCTCAGCGACAATCTCGGTGGTGAATGCATGAGGTTTATTAGAAAGCACGGCGAGCGGTATGGCACGCGCTTCGAGATTAGCGAGCAGCTCATGTATGCCAGGGTAGACCGACGTTCCGCTGGGCCATGAGATTGCATAGTCGGCCGCAAAATTTTTGAGAACGCTATCGGTGAGATCCATGCGAGAGACCGTTGTAAGGGCTCTCTGAACGAGTTTCACCGCGCCATCACCGATGAAACTTCGGACATTATCGTGGCTCTGGCCGGGAAGCCCGTGTTGGGTGAGAGTACGGTTCAAAGACGCAGCAATACCAGGCAGAGACTCAACCAAAGTGCCATCGAGATCAAAAATTAAAGCGTACATCTTCACGGATTTACTTAAGGCAGAAGCAAACCGGCTGGCTTACGAATTCCGAAAATAATAGGGAGAGCGGAAAGTAAGATCCCCGCGATAAGCGCTACGATAAGGATAGCTATATCTGAAAAATCGACGGCGTTGATTGAGAATGGTACGGTGAGTTGCGGTGCATCGCCTTGACGGTTGATCAGCAACGGGATGAATTGGTAAGCCGCCAACAGTGCGGCAAGGCCACCTGAAAATGTGATCAAGGTAGTTTCTAACAAATAATGAAGGAGCAGATTGCCTGGGTGGACTCCGAAGCTTCTTAATAGTGCGAACAGGTAAAGCTCTTGTCGGAATTCTAGCAAAGAAAGGCTACCTAGGATGAGACTGAGAATGACCGCGATGCCGAAGCCAAGTAAGGCTCGTGCGAGTTCTTGGCGACGGCTGATTTGGCCGAGTTGCTCAAGCACCGCCTGAGCAGAAAAGATTTGGAGATCGTTATCATCAGCTGCTGCGTGGTTTCGGATGAGTGTTTCTAGTTTTTTTGTCGATAGATCGCTGCGAGGAACAAGAATTTGGAGGCGTGTGTGAGCTTGCACGAGTGCCATCTCCAGCATTTCAACAGGAACCAAGGCGATTCCTTGGGTTTGATAAATCATATCCAATTGTTTTGGCATCGAAGCTAACTGAGCTGGAATTCGATAGCCTTCAGAAACCTCGATGTAATCTTTTTGAGCGAGTATGGATTTGGGAAAATCGCGCTCACTGAGGATGAGTGCAGGGCGGGGTTCGCCCGGTGCCGTTTCCGGAAGTTGAACGAATGACGGAGGGTTAATGTAACCAAGAACTGGCAGGCGAGGGAAGAATCGGCTAGAGGCGGAGATAGGTGCTTGCAGGAGAAGTTCGGATGATTCGCAGTATTCAGCCCACGGAGACGGGTTTTCTAGAGCGCTGTAGTAGCGACTGCTGGCTTGGCCTGGGCTGATGAATTCGCTGATGGTGACCGATCGCAAGTCCGAACGGCCGAGCTGCTCTTTCAGCTCAGCTTCTACCCCGCGCAACAGACCAAAAATCATCATGGCGAGTAGACCAAAAAGGAATGGCACCAAGAATTTTGTGGCAGGAGAGGCTGGGTTTTCAAACCATCGCCTCAGAGCGTTACGCCATAGGTAGGCGGGTATCGAAGTCGAATATTTCATGGCTGAGGCTTAGGAGGCGCGCATCGTGAGTGGCGATGATGCAAATCATGCCGGCAGGAAGGTCGTTTGAGATAACAGATTTGATGATTTCGGTGTTGGCGTCATCAAGGCCGGAAGTCGGCTCGTCCAATAGGAGGAGTCGAGGATTTTTAGCTAATGCTCGGGCTAGAGCCGCTCGTTGTTGCTGGCCACCGGAAAGTTTGCTTGGTTGAAGTTCCGTGAGTTCCGCGATACCGAGACGCTCCAACCATTGAAGTGCATCGGCTATCGGCGCTCCAGCGAGTTCAGCAGAAAGGACAATATTGCGACGAATGCTCGCAAGTGGGAGAAGATTGAGTTGTTGGAATACAAAGCCGACTTCACGGCGTAGGAACTCGGCTGAGCCAACACGGCCAGAGAGGTTGGGGAAATCGGCCAGTATTTCTCCCTGCTGAGGCGAGAGCAGTCCGGCGGCTAATCTCAACAAGGTGCTCTTACCGCAACCTGAATAGCCTTTGAGAAGGCTGCTCCCTTCACTGAAGCTTTGGGTGAAGGAATCGAGGACTAAGTCTTCTCGCCCAGGGTAACCGTAGGAGACGTCTTTGAAGGCTAGCTTCACTTGGAAGGTTTGGGCTGTGGTTTAGCGGACTCCGAATTTTTCAATCGAATAGCAAGGTGGAGGTGGCCGCTGGCAACGAGCTCGCAGTCTGGCCAGATCGCATCGACGTAGGTAGACCAACCCCCAGTTTGTTTTTCTTTATTTCCAATGAGCTCGGCGATTTTGGTTTTAGGCACGAGATGGCATCCTGGTGGAAGGGTTTGATAGATTTGTCCCAAAGACGTAGTTCCAGCAAGTGGTGCGGCTCGTTCACGGTCGGCTGGGTTGATTTGAAAAATGAGAACGCGTTCTTCATTTCCGCCTCGCCCTGTTTTAGGGACATTTTTGGTTTCGAGGTACTTAGCAGTGATCGGAGGTTCATTTGCCCGGATTGGAATTTCCATCGCAAGGCTTTCCAATCGGGATTGATTGAGGATTGCCGGATATTGAGCGATTGAAATCTCATAACTACTATCATCGATCGTTCTCCCAACCAGTTGGGTGGGTTCAACCCAGATATCATATGGGGCTTTTTTTGAGCCGTGTTCCGCAACCATTTCTGTGGAGAGTAAAAAAGCACCATCAAAGAGCGCACGCTTTTCTGCGTTTTTTGTAGCGTTTACAAATTCAAGCTCGATGCGTTCATGTGCAATTTTCAGTTGCTCCACTTCGCTATCGATGATTTTTGGGTCACTCTGCGTCTTGAGTCGGGTTTCGAGCCGCGCCAGCTGTTCCTTCTTATCGGAAATGGAGCTTTGAAGTTGCTCTCGGAGTATCGGATCGCTTTTTACCTGCTGGACTTGTGAGGCGGCTTTCAGATCCTGCAATACGGCTTTTATTTCTGCCACTTGAGTTTCAGAAGCGATGAGTTTTTCTTCCCGTGCAGTGCGTGCTTCCTCGATTTTACTGGAAAGCAGGGTTCGCTCGGAAGCGACCGATCTCTGTTCTAATTCTAGATTTTCAGGTCTGAAAATCGCATAAACTTCACTTTTTTTCACGGTCTCCCCGTGATTTTTCAGAATTCTTAAAGTTCCGGATCCCTCAGAAATGAACGCTTCTTGTTTGGTTGGACCCAGCCCGCCCTGAACGTGGCTGAGCCATAGCTTTGTGGCTTCTGGAAAATCCTGTAGTTGAGTTGGACCTGCGTCTTTAGCCCATACTGCACAAATCAGAGTCAAATAAACGATCAGGAGAGAGCATTTTGCAGTAAAACGAATCATCATGTGCGTGGACTTTAGAAATCTTATTGCCTAGGTCAAGATTGGTAACAAGGAGAGGTAGAATTCTCGGGACAATCGCCAGAAAGGCTCTAGCTGATTAGTAATTACCCGCACCATTATTTTATAAGCAAATTGATTATCTGTTTGACGAGGTTAGTCGCGCCCCGTAGTCAGGCTCACGTTAATGAATAAATCTAATTTCAGGAAAGCTATCGTTGGACTAATCGCTACTTTGGGATTCCTTGCCATAGCAGGGTGCGGAGGCGGTCGTGGGGGTGACAGTTCAAGCGGCATCCGACCCACGTCTCTTAACGGGGTATCATTTGAATTTGAAGGAGCTAGACTCACATTCTCTTCGCCTGCTCCCAATTCGTCAGCAACTGGTACAGAGAATGGAGGTATTGTCTACGAACGCATAGATGATGATGACTACATCTTTTTACCGGAGGCGGGGGCTGGAGATTCCAAAACATTCAGATGGCCTTCTGACATTGGTGGCACAACTCGATACGAGTATACTCCGATTGATGGCAGATCTGGCCAACTGCTGATTTACAGTGAAAACGGAGAATTTAATACTATTTTAAACGGTACCGACGGAGATTTTGATACGTTCACGATCACGTTTAATGCTTCTGGCAGTCGGATTCCTAATGCCACAGTTATCATTTCGGTTGAAGATGATTTGTTTACTCTTGATCGGTATGCTCGCCAAGAAGTGGTGTCCTTAGATCTCGGATCTGGCGATGTGCCAATTCGCTGGAATGGCGTAAATACGGGTGCAGGATTTATTGCAGATCCATCCTTGGACGGAAAACTTCTCAGCCTAACCGAGGATTTTACCGACACCGGGTTTCTTTTTACATTCACAGCAACCAGCACCAACTCCTCTGCACGGACAGAAACAGGTGCTGTGACAGTCAGTAAAACCGTACTTGGTTCCCCCAATGTTGTTAGTACCTATAGCGGCACCTACAGCTTAACCCAGCCAAATGGAACGGAAGATGTGGTGATTACCCTTGATTATACCGGTGGCACGCCTGTCGTACCGCCAGATGAAATCACCACACTCACGTTTACGGGCGGGGAGTCACTGACTGTTTTCGATATAGATGGAGATTTTGTGGATGATATCGACGTCAGGACGGGAACCTACAGCAGCACTTCAGGGTCGGTGGGCATATTCATTCTTGATCGAGACCCTTTGTAGCATTTTCTCACAGCGGCGGGCGCAGATTGGTATCAGAGCTCAGTTAAGTTTTTTGTGAAGATAACCATGAGAGCGCTGCCCATTCTAGTTTGCTCGGTCTTGGTAATGGGCTGTGTGCAAAATCGTTTTAATGAGCGTCTGGGCGAGGCTGAAGTCAGCGTGTTAAATCAAAGACGTGAATTAGAAGATTCAGTTGATAGCCCCGGGAAAAAATTAGATTGGAAAACGGCATGTAAGCTACTGGACGAGCAGAACCTCACGCTGCGCCGAGCAAGGAGTAGCCAAGAAGACCTAGTGAAGAGGCGCAAGCGTTTCGCTATAGAGCAATTGAATCCGCGGCTTGGTGCGACTGCAAATTTAAGCTCCGCACTAGGTAACTTTGCGAGCTTGGGCCCTCAGGACTACGGGATCCGTCTGTTAGCCAATTTCAGTATACCGAATCCATTCAGTATCTACGCAAAGCGCTATAGCCTGGAGCTGCAGTATTACATGAATACACTCGCGGTGTGTGAGTTAGAGCGACGACTGCAGGCGAGTCTCTATGGGTATTTTCTGAAGTATCAATCGGATTTTGATGAGCCAGAATTGTTAGTTCAAAGTGCGCAAATGCCGACGGATCTGAGAGGTATCTATGAGAAAGCTCTCACGGAGGAAAGAAAAGCGAGTGGGAAAAAGAACAGCGAGCGTTATTTCCGCTTAGCCATGAACCAGCTGCTCAATACCCCGGGTGAAAATTGGCAGCCAGATGTTTCAACTTTGCCCAAAGTTTCTTATGAGAATAAACTAGATCGTTTGGATCCCGAAAATGGATATGGTCGCCTCGCGTTGAAGCAGGCGGCGGGTCAGGTGGAAGTTTCTCTGGCGAGTTTGTGGCAAATTAAAATGGATAAATTGCCGAATTTCTCCACCGGCGTCTCTGTCCCGACTTTGTATGATTCTCGCTTCGATGAAAACGGTTTCGAAGCGGATGAGACACGTTTATTCGGCTCGATGAATAAGTCATTTGATCTGACCCAACGAGACGCTGAAAGAGCGGTAAATGCTGAGGAACGGGCGGATATAGTTCAGGAAAATATTCGCATGCGGCTAGAGAGAGAGATCTATCAACTAAAAGAGGCGAAACAAAATTATCGAGCCTTGATGAAAGAGAAAGACCAACTCGTCAAGCTGTCACACTGGATGAAAAACAATCGTCCGCCTGAGGGTAGTTCAGAGGTTTTGTTGAAACGAGTTAACGATATGATGTCACTGAATAGCGAACTGAAGCAGAACGAATTGCGGCTTCGCCAATTAGATTTGGAGTTTTGGGTATGGGACGAGAGTGGCAAAAAATCACCATTTTAATTTCTGTGTATGATCCAGTATCTTAAACCTGCAACTATTTTTCAGCGTGTCAGATGAGGTAATAAAAAAATCACAGGGTAGTTCGCTATGGCAGGACGCCTGGCATCGGTTATCGAAAAATAAACCGGCGTTGGTCAGTCTTGGGGTTTTAGGTGTTATCGTCATAGCATGTTTTGTCGGGTCGTTTCTGCCATTTGTTAAAGCGCCATCGGCCATCAATTTACAAAATGCGTTCTCTTCTCCATCGAGTGAACATTGGTTTGGAACGGATCAGCTCGGGCGGGACGTTTTTGCACGAGTGCTTTACGGGGGACAAGTTTCATTATTAGTCGGGTTTGTGGCGACAGGCGTTGCGGTGATCATCGGGGTGATTTACGGCTCGATCTCCGGGTATGTCGGGGGGATTACCGATTCCGTCATGATGCGGTTCGTCGATATTATGTTCGCATTGCCGTTTCTGGTTTTGGTCATTTTGTTTGCGCTCGTGGTAGATGAACCATCGTCCAAATTCACCACATGGGTCATTGAAACGACTGGTTGGGAGCGGGATCGCGTGGCGCCGATCACCACGCTGATTCCACTTTTCATTGCGATTGGCGCGATTGGTTGGCTGACCATAGCAAGGATTGTCCGGGCGCAGGTTTTGAACGTGAAAAATTTGGAGTTCGTGGAAGCTGCGGTTTCTTTGGGGCTGAGCCGCACCCGAATTCTCTTCCGTCACATCTTACCAAACGTCATCGGTCCAATCATCATCTACACCACGCTCGCGGTACCGGGAATCATGTTGTTAGAAAGCGTGTTGTCTTTCCTTGGCTTAGGAGTGAAACCGCCAAACTCATCATGGGGCATCCTGATCAAAGAAGGCGCGGATCGGATGGAAATCACTCCGTATCTTTTGTTGTTCCCCTCTCTGTTTTTCGCGACGACTTTGTTCGCCCTGAATTTCCTCGGTGACGGTTTGCGCGATGCGCTGGATCCGAAATCATCCAAAGACTGATTTCCAATTCCATACCGCATGATCCCCCCCTTCATGAAGCAAATCCTCGATGGGCTGTATCCGCCCATCTGTGAACTGTGTGGATGCGGGCTTTCAGGCGGAAAGGCACTTTGTGAAGATTGCTCGGAAAAGCTGCCGCGCATTGTCAGTCCGTTTTGTGAAACGTGTGGGGAGACGTTTACGGGAATGATCGATGGCGCTTTCGATTGCCCGAACTGTAAGGAGATTTCGTTTCACTTTGAGTTCGCGTTGGCGGCGATGGATCGCTGCGATGAAACCCTCGAACTTGTCCATCGCCTCAAATACGGAAAAGAAATCCATCTCGCGGGAGCGCTTGGGAAACTTGCATGCGGCGTGTTCTCGGATCGCAGATTCGCTATTGCGCTTGAACAAAAATGGTTGTTGGTTCCGGTGCCTTTGCATCAGGCCCGACTCCGCACTCGACAGTTCAATCAAGCAGAGGAGATCGCGAGGGTTGTGGCGCGGCGTTGCGAATTGCCGATGGCAAAGATGCTCAAACGTGTTAGGAAAACCGAAACCCAAACACGACTGAGCCGCAAGCAGCGGCTGGAAAATCTCAAAAAAGCTTTCGCCGTATGCAAGACATGGAACATGAAAAAACCCGCCGCTCTAACTGCAGCGGCGGGTGTGATTCTAGTGGATGATGTTTTTACTACTGGATCCACCGTAGATGCCTGCGCGAAAGTGTTGCGCAAAGCCGGAGTGAAACGGGTGGCGGTGCTTACAGTGCTTCGAGGGTAAGCTTGCGATATTCGACCTTCATATCGAGTCCCTGATGCACTTGCAGGCCGATGGGGCCTTTCTCTATCGATGTTTCAGAAGTGTATTTCATGACCTTCGTGCCGTTCAGCTCTACCGTGTAAACATTGCCTTTGGCAGTGATTTTCATATGGTTCCATTCGCCTTCTTTGAGTAGCTTGGCCACGCCTTCCGCTTCAACGGGATAGCTTTTTTTAGAGGCAATATATGGCGACGCGGTCATGTCGCGTTTGAGTGAGCCAGAAACGCCGATCTGAATCTGATCGTTTTCCTGACGGAGAAAAACACCCGAATCAATCCTTCCAATGAAGCGGAATTCCGTTTCGAAAACAAAATTGGTGAATTCCTTTTCGGTCCAGAGGATGGATTGTTTTTTCTCAGGGCCATTGTGAGCCACGAGAATTTCGTCCTTCACGGTCCATGCCGGAAATCCCGCGACTTTCCAACCGGTGAGATCTTTGCCGTTGAAGAGAGCCTCCGGCGCAGCTTGGGTAAGCAAGGTGGTGGCGAAGAGAACAATGAGTGTGGAAATTTTCATAGTGGAGCGGGTTTCGTCAGTCTACGAACGGTGAAGATGCAGGCTATCAGACAAATTCCGAGCGCCGTTAACGGCAGTATCCCGGATTTAAGATCGGTGCCGATGAACCATGGATACATTGGGGACTCAAAGTTCAGGTGTTGGGTGAGTGAGAATGTTTTAAGAGCGAAGACGAGACCGATATGAAGACCGATGGGAAACCAGAGAGAATGGGTGCGAGTACGAGTGTAGGCGAGAATTAAGCCCAGCAAGGCTAGGGTGGCGAAGTCGGTGACGAAGAACAAAGGATTCGTGAAATGACCGAGCGTGCTCCCCAAAATTTCGAACCCCGAATACCATGCGCTTGGTTCCGCAATGATCGTGCTTGCTGGCGGTTTGAGGAAATGGACGAAAGAAAACATCAGCGAGCTTCCGATCCATGCCCTCCACACTGAGTGAGCACGCAGCCATAGGCCTAACAGAAGACCACGGAAAAGAAGTTCTTCGGTGATGCCTGCGCCCAGTGCTGGCGCGAGGGCTTTAGAGAGTAATTTCGAAAACGAGAATGCTTTTTCGTCAGGTGCGCTTGCACCAGTGAAATGCAGGATGAGTGCGAGTCCTCCAAGTGTAACTACGCCGATCAATACACCGCAGGCAAGATGGATGAAACGATTTCCCCAAGTCAGATTGCGTAGAGCGTAACGTGCATGGTCGTCGTTTTTAGGAACGCTTCTCACGCGGCATATCAGGAACGGCAGGAGAACCAACGCAGAGAGAAGCAAGCAGCGGCTGTAATACCGATCCAGTTTTGCGCGATCTGCAGAGCCGGCGATGGATTCGATCCAGCCTGGGTAGTCAGTGGTCTTCGCGTTTTCCGCCAACGTTTTCCCGGCATCGTAAAGATACGGGGTGAACAACGCGGCGAGCAATAAAGCCGTAGCCAGCCACAAAACAATCGCGCCGGCTTCTGACTTTAGGAAACGCATAGGTTAGATTTTATCTGCACCGAAATACGGCACTAACGCGGCGGGGATTTTGATCGAGCCGTCGGGTTGTTGGCATTGTTCTAACAACGCAACGTAAAGTCGTGGCAAGGCGGTTCCGGAACCGTTCAAAGTAGCGGGGAAACGGTTTTTGCCTTCTTTATCTTTAAAACGAAGTTTCATGCGGCGTGCTTGATAATCGCCAAAGCAGGAGCAGCTGGAAACTTCCAGATACTTGCCATGGCCAGGAGCCCAAACTTCGATGTCGTAGGTTTTTGCGGAAGACTGGCCTACATCGCCGGTGCAGAGCTCGATGACGCGGTAATGCAGGCCGAGCTTTTGCAAAATGCTTTCTGCATGACCGGTGAGTTCTTCGAGAACTTGAAATCCAGTTTCTGGCTCCACAACTTGCACGAGCTCCACTTTATCGAACTGATGCATGCGGATGATGCCTTTGTTGTCGCGCCCAGCGGAGCCAGCCTCACGGCGAAAACACGGGGTGTAAGCGACCAATTTCAATGGCAGGTCGCTTTCCGCGACGATCGTGTCGCGGTAAAGGTTGGTCACGGGAACCTCAGCGGTCGGCGCGAGGAAAAGCGTGTTGCGGTTATCTGTTTCCGAAGGTTCGGTGCCATACATATCGGACTCGAATTTCGGTAGCTGGCCAGTGCCTTCCATGCACTCGCGCAGCACGAGATGGGGAACATTGACTTCTTCGTAGCCGTTCGCGGCTTGGGTATCTAACAGGAAATTGATCAGCGCACGCTCCAGTTTTGCGCCTTTACCGCGATACACCGCGAAGCCGGAACCGGAGATACGGATCGCATCCTCCCATGAAATCAAACCGAGCGCGGTGGCGAGCTCGACGTGATCTTTCGGCTCCACAAGCGCGGGTTTCACGCCCCATTCGCGGACGATTGGATTCGCTTCTTCGCTATCGCCAACTGGGCAATCTGCATGCGGGAGGTTGGGGATGTTCAGCAACAAATCGGTTTGCTTCGCGGTCGTCTCCTCGGCGAGGAGATCGAACTTGGAAATTTCATCATTGATGCCGCGGACCTCGGCTTCGATCGTGGAGCTATCTTCGCCTTTGGCTTTCATCAAACCGATCTGCTTAGAGATCGTTTTGCGTTGGTTTTGAAGCTCTTGCTTGGAGGTCTCGGCCGCGCGGCGTGATTCATCGCAGGCCAATACCTCGTCGATGAGTTTCCAATGGTCTCCGCCGCGTGTTTTTAAACGCTCACGAACTTCTTCCGCATTTTCCCGAATGATCCTGATATCCAACATGTCGGCGCAAACTTTCGTGGATTGCGGGGCATGAAAGCAAGGCAAACGTGTGGGACATCTCTTGTCAGTTGGGATGGGTCGTGTATGGAATCTCTCGCGTGCTTCTTCTTTTTCACAAACCCTATGGCGTGCTGTGCCAGTTTACGCCGGATCAGCCAGGCCAGAAAACGTTGGCGGATTTTGGTTTTCCTAAAGGGGTTTATCCCGTCGGGCGGCTCGATATGGATTCCGAGGGCCTGCTGTTGCTTTGCGATGAACCGGGATTCAATCACCGATTCCTCGATCCCGAGCAGGGGCATCCGCGAGCGTATTTGGTGCAGGTCGAGGGCGAGCCCGATGAAGCCGCTGTGAATCGGCTGAAATCTGGAGGTTTGGAAATTCAGGGTTATCGGACGAGGCCGTGTCGTGTCGATTTACTTGAAAACGAGCCCGAAGTCCCACCGCGTGACCCGCCAGTGCGTTTCCGAAAATCCATCCCGACCTCGTGGTTACGTATTGAGTTAGTCGAAGGAAAAAACCGCCAAGTCCGGCGCATGACCGCAGCGGTCGGGTTTCCAACCCTGCGCTTGATCCGATGCAAGATCGGCGGATTGGATGAAATCACGTTGAAACCCGGAGTGTGGCGTGAGCTTGCGTCTGATGAGCGTAGGTTGTTGATGAAGTAATCCGCACGATAGTTAGTTCGCTCGGCGTTTCCGGAGGAATTCTACCAATCCGTAGTCAGTCCCTCGCGTTGAGCGAGGTCAAGAAGCTCGGGACGCATGGGCCATTCGTCGCAGCGTTCGCTGACGGCATGGCGCTTGCTCGCGCCTTTGAGAGACATGCAACCCGTATTGTCTCCGATCTGGCGGATGGCCTCGACCTCTTCCGCACTCAGGCGGACATCGGGCATTTTACCGAATTCGCGGATTTTATCTTCGATGGCACGCGCGTCATCTCCGGCTTCTTGGATGAAGGTGGGGACTACGCACTCAACGGGAGCTTGGGAAAGGTTCCAGATCGATGCGAATTCCAGTAGGGTAAGGTTGTATTTCTCTGCAATCGGGCGCATGCGCTCGACTTTTTGCATGCCGTGCTCGACCCAACCTTGTGGGCGGTAGGTGCGGTGATCGCCGGGTTTGAAAACATGATTTTCTTCGAGATCTCCGTGGAAAACGCCGCCGTAATCGACAACGCGAGTGAGCACTTTAATCCCGTGTTTCTGGCAAGCGGGAAGCAGGAGGTTGGACGGCCATGGCTCCAGTGGATTGAGGATTAGCATGGTCCAATCGATGAGATGACCGAATTTTTCGAAGAAATCTAATAGATCTAAGGTGAAACCGTTAGCGGGGCCAGGAGCCATGCCGAGTTGGCGAGTAAGGCCTGTTTCTTTGGCGCGTGCCATCGCGTTCCAGACAGCTTCCGAGGTGTAGCCGTGCACGTCAGGGTTGTGCAGCATCAGGAGATCGAAATGATCCGTGCCGCAGCGCTCGAGCGAGAGGCGGGTGGCGCGTTGGACAAATTCATCATAACCTTCGGGAGTGCGTAATTCTGGATCGGTGAACCGTGGGTAACCCTGCGAGCCTTTGCGCTGACCGTCATAAAAATCATGCCCGATCATGCCGACCAGTGAGTAGGTGGAACGATCAATCCCAGCCAACGCTTTTCCCAACAACTCATCCGCCTTGCCATTTCCATAAACATCCGAAGTGACGAAGGTGCGAATCCCAGATTCGTAAGCCGTCTTGATGCAGCCGAGAAAACGTTCTTCAGAAAGAGTTTCGCCAAAGTGCATGAAGCGTCCGCCGCTCCAAGTTCCGTATGCTGTTTGAGTGAGTTCCATGATGGTGAATAGGTGATTTCCTGCCACAGCTTCGACTCGGAAAGCAGGGTTTCGCAAGAAGGAATCGGTGGGTAGCAACTGAAGCGAAAAAAATCGCAGAAGGTGCGGGGCTGTTTGGCGGATTAAAACCTACATCGATTTCAGCAATGCGAGCTGGTTACGCGCGCGGACGAGGTTGTGGCCGGGGTATTTGGTTTTAAAATAGGTGTCTCCCAGTAAATGATCGGTCAGGAATCGAGTGGCGAGTTCTAGGGTAATGACTTTGGGCGCAACCGGTAAAAGATCGAGTTCCTCGGGCGTTAGGAAATCACCGGCCGTAGAAAGATATCCATCGGTCAATGCTTTGCGTAGTTTTTCATCGATGAAAACTTTTTTCAAATCCTGTTCATCTTCCGCGGTGCTGGAGGCAGCGGAACGGACAAGATCGCCAAAGTCAAACAACGCGAGTCCCGGCATTACGGTATCCAGATCAATGACGATGGGAGGTAGGTTGGGATTCGTTGGGAATAAGATGTTAGAAATTTTAGTATCGTTGTGAGTGATTCGCTGCGGAAGTCCGGCATCGGTCAGCAAAGTAGTTAGATCTTTTTGCGAGATGATAAAGTCGACTTCGCTTTGCGCTCCAGCAAGGCGCTCAACAGGATTTTTCTCAACGGCAGCGAGCAATTTTGAGTAGTAAGTGGGAGTGTGGTGAAACTTAGGAATGGTCTCGTGAAGAGTCGTTGGATCAAGATCCGATAAACGTGCCTGGAAATGGCCAAAGGCCGCAGCGGCTCGGTAAGCTAATTCTGGGGAATCGATTTTTTCAAACGTCTCAGTGTTTTCGTGAAATGGATAACAGCGCCAAACGGTGTTATCGGGAAGTTTCAACCAGCTTCTGCCATCGAGAAGTGGAATCAAACATAGCTGTTCGGTATGAGGATCCCGCGTTCCAATGTGGCCGGTGACATGGAAAATATTTTCCATGACCTTTTCTGGCTCAGGGAAGACGGCGGAGTTGATCGATTGCAGGATGAAGCGCGTTTCGGTTTTGCCGCTGCGGCAGGTGATGGCAAAAGTCGTGTTGATCAGCCCGGTGGCAATCTCCTCGTGGTAAACAACGGGGCCGGGGAGAATGAAGCGGGAAGCGATGTCTTGCAGGGTCATTTTCACAATGGATAACGGAGGGGTTTATGCGCTTAGCTAAGCAGCTCGGTAAAAACCAGAATACCGGTTGCAGTTTGCAGCGTGGAGGTCACCACTGCGGTTACGGAGGTTCCGATTTTTTCTGCAGCATGATTCACGACAACCATCGTGCCATCTGGAAGATATCCGACCGCCTGATGATTCTCTTTGCCCGGGCGGACAAGGGCGATGCGAAATTTCTCGCCAACTGCAACCGAAGGCCGGAGAGCAAGATCGAGTTCGTTGAGATTGAGAACGGAGACACCTTGGAGCTTGGCAATTTTGGTTAGATTTTCATCCAAGGTTAGTAATCTAGCACTGAGAAACTTTGTGGTTTCGATCAAACGTGAGTGGATTTGTTCTACGTTGACTGAAGTGCTAGCGTCGTGAATGGAAACCTCAATATTCGGAGATTTCTGCATACGATCCAGATGATCTAGGCCTCTTTGCGCGCGCTGGCGCTGAATGCTTTCACTTTCGCTCGCTAGCGTTTGGATTTCCTCCAACACATAATCCGGCACGATCAAGCGACCGCCAACAAAACCCGATTCGATCAGTCCGAGAATCCGCCCATCCATGATGGCTTCAGCTTCGAGCACAATGGGTTGCCCAGAGCTAGCGTCTTCGCGAAAACGCACATAAGGAATGATGAAGGCAAAATCTTCGCGGTTTCCACGCAACGCTAGAATCGCACCTAAAAATCCCAAGCTTGAAAACAAAGTCACATCGATAGCCAAGCGGAGGGAATCGACCAAGTTCTGTCCGTGATCATCGCTTTGAATGCGATCGCGAAGCGCCAGTTCTAACAGCGCGGATATTTGCACGCGCGTCAGCAGCCATGCGCAAAACAAGCCTACGCCGAGACCGAAGGTCGCTGTCGAGAATCCACGCAGCGTGAAACCTTCCATAAGCTTATCGATCCCGATAAAGATAAAGCCAACCGCCAAGCCTGCGAATAAGCCATTTGTGATCGAAAGATCGAAACCCGTACCTTGAGTGCTGAGTGCGATCGCCACTCCGCCTACTTGGCAAACAAGCAAATAGACAAGGCGGGCGATATTGACGGAGCGTTGGTACATACCAGTAAAACCCATGCTTGTGACAAGTCAGCCATGCATCAAGCTGAAACCTCGTCTTTGGAGAAATTCGTCAACCCAACGGAGGTCTTATTGATGCTCGTCCGCAGTAAGCTTGATATCTGAGAGGGCGGCGATGAAATCACCGAGAATTTCCGCAGGAACCATAATCGTGTCGCGATTTCCGCCGACATCTTCCGTGATTTTAACAACCATCCCACGAGAGTTTTGCTTCAGATCGAGAAAAAAGGTTTTCCGATCCGATAAAATCTTTTCCGTATGCAACAAATCGTTTTCCACTAGTCTTGCTTGGTTGTTATTCGCAACAACCATTAAGAAGCTCGTTTGATTGTCAAACCATTTCCCGACCCCATCCATGCGCGATCTGCTCCCGAATCACCGTCCCGCTTTGGTGCTAGCACCCATGCAAGACGTGACCGATTTGCCTTTCATGCGCGTGTTAGCTCGGCGCAGTTTGCCGGACTGGTTCGTCACAGAATATTTCCGTGTGCATCCCCACTCTCGGCTGAATTCATATATTCTCAGATCCATTTCTGAAAATGCCACAGAACGGCCCATTTTCGCGCAAATGATCGGCTGCGATGTCCAAGAACTCACCCGTACCGCAAAAGAACTCTCCCAATTTTCTGTAGCAGGAATCGATCTCAACCTCGGTTGCCCCGCGCCTGTGGTTTATCGGAAAAATGCCGGCGGGGGCTTGTTGCGTTTTCCGGATCAGATCGATTCCATCCTCGGTGCACTTCGCGATGCGATCCCGGGTCGCTTCACCGTCAAAACCCGACTCGGGTTTCACAGCCCAGATGAATTTCCGTTGTTACTGGAAACGTTCAGAAAACACGCGATCGATGGTTTGACGATCCATGGCCGCACAGTAGCTGATCGTTACCAGACTCCCGTTCGGCCCAGCTTGGTGAAACTGGCGGTCGAAACGCTTTTCTGTCCCGTGATCGCAAACGGCAACGTGGTCAATGCTACAACCGCTATCCATTATCACCAACAAACCGCCGCCGCCGGACTCATGATAGGTCGCGGCGCGATCCGTAATCCATGGTTGTTTTCACAAATCAGCGCGGCATTTGAAAATACCACTCCGTTCCAACCGACATACCGGGATCTTCTCGCCTACATCCACGAGCTTTCCGACGAACTAGCAAAAGAGGCTCAATCTTACGATTCACTGGGTCACATCCAGCGCATGAAAAAGACCCTGATCTATATTTGCGACGGGATCGCACCAGAATTTGAACACGCGATCCGCCGCATGAAAACCCCAGAAGAATTTCACGAAATTCTCCGCACTCATCTCGATCACGACATTCTGATGCCCGATTTGCCTGCACTTGATTCACGCATGTTTTGTGGATTCGCGGATTTGTTGTGAGGCGGCATGATCTCTAGTGTAACAATTATTCTATTTACATTTGCGTCCTAACAAAAAATGCTGCGCACAGCCTAGCGCGATCACATGTCCCCCCGTGTATTCAAAGCGTGTCGGAAGCCCCCCTTTCTTCCGGCATTTAGCCTCATCGAGTTACTTGCAGTAATGGCGATCCTATTCATTTTGTCCGGAATCGCGGTTTTCGGAATATCAAATTCGTCTCTGAACGCCCGTCAGAATGCTCGCGAGATTGCCAAATTTCATCTTCAGCAAGCTCGTGCTCATGCCATCGCAACACGCGCCCTTACAGCCTTGATCATTCCAATTGGAGCCAACGATCAAACAGGTCTCCGCGCGGTTTCCTTGATCGAAGTCGAAGCGATCGATGACGGCTTTATTCCAGTCATCAATAAAAATGGCGATGCCGCGTTGATCCAGCGTTGGACAATGCTTCCGCAAAATTTTCACTTTGTTTCTAACAGCCTAATTCAATCAAGGCATCTGACAGTAATAGATCATGAGAAACTATTAACCATTTCCCAACAGGGTCATGAGATGAAATGCCACATGATCGTGTTTGCTTCAAATGGTCAAATTATTTACCCCCTCTCTGGGGTGCCTATTTATATCGCCATTGCTCAAGTTTTTGGAAATGGGCACGCGTATCGCATCGGCCAAACTTCAAACCATGAACCCATTTTTGATCTGCTTTTGGTCAATCGTCTAACAGCTAAAACCCGAAATATCGTGCCGTGAACAAAAACCCGTACAGAATATGTTCATCTAGAAAACGCGGGATGACGTTGGCCGAGGTTGTGATAGCGATTGCTATTATCTCCTTCAGTATCCCATTGATTCTCGCCGCGACCGGCGAGGCGCATCGCTCTCGCCAAGCCTCAGAAACCGATACCCGCTCTGCATGGTTGGTGCGTGATGTGCAGCGAAAAATCACACGCATGTGGTCAGAAAACACACCGCTTTACGGTTCGAAACATTCCTTTCCATTTCCTTCTGCCGATTCTCCAAATGTTACAATCGAGTTAAGCTATAAGCAGGATGGAACATTGATAGCCGATGACCTCGAACAAGCCGTCTATTTGGTTTCGGTTCAAGCCGAGGCATACAATCAGAAGCCTGATCATTTCCCAACATCTTCACTGGCGCTGGTTACAATCAAGATTCAACACCCAGCCAAAGCTACTTCAAATAAACGCACGAAGTTGACTTATCAATTTCTAAGCACACGTGATGGAATCCTATGAACGATCTATATCCATCACCGCAATCGAAACAAAACGGGTTCACCTTGATTGAACTATTGGTGACGATGGCGATTTCGTCCGTGCTACTACTCACTCTGTCGGCAGTCGTCGTTCAGACAACCGATAGTTATGCCGTTTCACAACACGCTGTGAATCATCTTTCTCAGGCACGCGCTTTCTTTCAAATCATCGAATCAGATTTTTCTATTCGCTTACCGGATACGCCGCTAATCCTTCGCTCATCTCCGCCCGGAGCAGCTCAAAGCTCAGATCGGATCGCTTTTGTTAGAGTGATTCCGAACGATGAACAAAACTCAGAATCTCCGGGCGATCTTGCCACCATTTGCTATTACGTCGCGTACGCCGAAGAGGCGGATCAACGAGTCGTTCCAAAATTATATCGTAAAATTCTCAATCCCGCGGAAACACAAAACTGCATTGAAGCCGGAGAGAATGCTGAGTTTCCAGAAGTTGATCCAACTCTAGATGAGCCAGTCATCGATTTCGTGCTGAGCTTTCGTGCAACGCTGATGTATCTCAATCCAGAGACGGGAAATGACGAGCCATGGGACGAAACCATCAAGACACCATCCTCTCACATCGAACTCATCATACGCACGGTCGATGAATCGTTGTCGCGACGTCTTACCGACGAAGAGGCATGGAATCGTCTTACGATTGCCCCTAAGAAAAACGATCTGCAAATGATCCGGACGGTTTCACACCGCATATCCATTGAAAAATGACGCCACGATTACAGCCAACCATTATCAAGCATGGCATTGCGTTGCCAATGACTCTATTATCGATCGGCGCGCTGTTGCTGTTGTTAGTCGGGATGCTTACCATTCTCGGCCTCGAACGTAAAACTGCACGCTCCTATTCCGATGCGACTCGTGCCGAACTAGCTTTAGAAAGCGGACTCGCACATGCCCTTTCATTGCTCTCAGAAATTTCCTGCCGAGATGATGCTTTGGTCTTTCGCATCGATGATCCAGAACAGCCAACCCTTGCCAGCGATCAACGCCCGCTCGGTTATCGCGAACAATTTTTCACATATGCTGCAATTTTTGAAAACGATGCATGGCAGGCGATACCTTTGTTTAGCAATTCTCCGCGCCATACGCTCGGGGATCGTCAAATCAATGCCAGAGAACTCAGCTCAAATCTCACGCAATACACCGCATCCGCACAAACCCTAACGCCAATCAGTCAACACGACCAAAATATCCCTCGCGCCCAATGGACCGAATTACCCACCGAACCAACCCTGCGATATGCTTTTTGGATCGAGGACTTGAGCGGTAGGCTCGATGGAAAACATGTTGGAGAAGAAATGCGCGATCAGGGCACTAGCACCTCAGAAATCGATCCAACAACGATTTTTGATTCCTCTTCCTCTAGCGGAAAGATGCCTTCAGTCATGAATGAGGAACGCGATTCACTCCGCACATCGGCGTCATTAAGAAATCTGTTAGATAAAGAAGCCGTAAGCCGTATCGAGCCTTACATTACGTATCTTCCTGAACGACTCCATTCACCCAAAATGATTCCACATGGTTTCGGCTACGTAGATGCCGGAAAGCCAGCACCCGATCTGAGCTCATTCGTTCAAATTGGCAATGTGACAACCTTATCCAATCACATCGCACGTAATTTACCGCAATTTACAACCAGGCGCGGTGGCTTTCCGCCTAGTGAGAATTATATCAAAACCCTCGCCGCATCGATCATCGACTACGCGGACGCGGACAACAACCCAACCATCGGCATTGGCTATCGTGGCATCGATTCCTATCCTTTCGTCAACGAGCTGTTCGACCGATACGAATGGATCGCCAGCAGCAATGGCAACGTAAACATCAAAGTGGAAACCTTTGTTGAACTATGGAATCCCAGCCAACTTTCCATTAGCGGGGAAATTCGCTTCACGAATGCAAATCGCCATAAAATCAACATTCCTCCCGCAGCCGCACACGATTTTTCTCCCGTCGAGTTTACTCCTCTCAACATCACGATGCCGCCGAATGGATTTTTAGTCATTCCTATCGGCGAACACACTTATGCGTTTGCCGCAGGCGCATTCATGCCGTCACAACTCAATTTCACCGAAACCTTTGAAAGCAATTACTCCCTGAAATGGAACAACCACGAAGTCGATTTCGCACGCGGCGGGCTGCAGCGCACCTCAGGTTTATTGAGAGCGGGATCGGGCGAACGCAAATGGAAGGGAAATGCATCTCCAGCACACGATACTAGCATCGGCCAATTCGGCGATCCTCGTGCATCCATATACATCAACAGTCCCATCATCGCTAACAGTTACGATGCTAATAGTAATTGGGGAGGCCGTGCATTGAAGCATGGCATCGCTTCATACAAGCCGACCTTGCCTTACGCCGAAGTCCGCATCAATCAATGGCCGGATAGCGGCTCCAGCACCTTGCCAGGAGTCAGGCCGGTCGGTGATCAGAGGCGACCCGGCGCCACATCAATCATGAACTCAAACGGTACGCCATACGTCAGTGGCGTTTATCCAGCGAATCAACCCGATCGTGCACCAGCGTTCATTTCAAATTTAGGTCATTACGATTCTCTGTGCGAACTGGGAAATATTTACGACCCCGTACAATGGAGCGATGTCCGCTCGCGGACCTCTACAGCCAGTTCCAAAGCCGGCGGGGGATTTTCGCTAGCCATCGGTCGACCTGAGTTTCTTGCCTTCGATAATGAAGGACAACGCGCGGCTCAACTCATGGATCTATTTTCTCTCCCTCCTGAAAATCCTCACTCACGGCGCATCAATATCAACACAGCACCGCGTGAAGTGCTGAGGTGTTTGCTCGCAGGCGTTTCATTAAAAGCCGATCCATTGGCGCCGGATGTCTCACCTCGTTATCAAGAAACCATCGGCGATCTTTTCGCAGACAGAGTGATCGCGCATCGCAATCAAAGCCCCTTACGAGGACTTTCGGATCTCAACAACTTGCGTATTCATCCGTTAGAAACTCGCGATCCAGCAGATCCAAAAGACACGCCATTTTTTGGAAATCCTGATTTTTTCGAACAAGTCCCGATAGTTACCGATAACGACAATCCAAACGATCTTATTGAATGGAATGATGCCGGAAGAGAAGAGCTCATGCGAAAAGTCATGGATCTTGTGACGTTCGATTCGAAGACTTTCCGCATCGTTGTTGCTGGAGAGGTGATATCTAAATCAGGCAAACGCCTAGCCCGTGCTACGCGCGAATTTCATATCACTATCGAGCCTGAGCGCGACGCAAACGGGCAAGCGATCCCCCACGGTAAATCTCGCATCACCAAGCATTATGAAATTTCTTTTTAAAATCTCAGCCCTGTTCGGCGGGTTGATGCTCCCTCTCAACGCAGCAGAAACCGTGCGTTATGGATTTCTCAACGTGGTGAATCTGATTCCTTCCACAACTTCCTGCGGAATCAAACTCGCTGAGAAAATCCTAGTTCCAGATGGATTGAAGCCCGCTGCGGAAACTGGATGGTTCATGGTTCCCATCGGCTCGCAAGCCATTTCCATCAATCACATCGATCATAAAAAATTTAGTTCTAACATCTCAGTCATCGAAGGCGCTTCTAACCTGATCGTGATTTATCTCCAATTCAGCGAGCGCCTGCAATCGGATGGTAAACCATTTCCTCCCCGTATGCGCATCGCCGCTATCCCAGCTTATGAATCGAAAGGCTTCGCGTTAAAGGCCGTTTCTATGTTTCCCAACACCAATCGATTTCAGCTCGCTCGTGAAACGATCGAACTCGAATTTCTAAAAGTCAACGATGTCCCGAAA
>JANPJY010000115.1:0-22051 GCA_031425735.1 Akkermansiaceae bacterium
ACTATCCGAAAAGAGCGGGGAAGGCAGGCAAGTGACCCAGCTTATTAACGAATCGTTAGTAGCGATTCTATACTGTTCCCGGTCGCCCTGCCTGCTTTCCTCGCAAATTATACCACAAACTTTTACACAATACTGTTCGGCTAATGAATACCGCTTTACTGATTCTGATAGCGATAGCGATTGTTCTTCTGCTCTGCTACTTTTCTGGACGTCGGGTTCGAGAGAACCATGCATTTTTGAGCATTTCTGAAGCCGTAGCAGCGCTTGAAGAAGCCGTTGACAACGGTGCGGGTCATGACCGCTTCGACGACTTCATCTCTTGGCCTATCAACGATCCATACATGGAAGCTATTCGTCTTCGCGCTTTACAGATTACACTAGATGCGGTTGAGGAACCAGGAAGAGATTTGAGTGTGGCTGCAACCGAACAATTGCAATTACTTCTTAGTGAGTTGCGTGCCCATGCTGAACAAGATGCTGCTCTAAAGGCGCAAGAGTAATGGTTGTTGTTTAGGAAGTTAGAGGTGGAGATGTTCCACCCTCCGTTATCTCTGTTTGCTCCTGTAAAAATATTTCTGAACAGGAGATAACAGAGGAAACGGAGGAGCTTCGCGCCAGCTTTCGATATCAAGGAGGGGCTGCATTCTGCTGCCCAGCAACCAAGTTATTTTAAGAAGGCGGCAGAATGCCGCCTCTCCTTGTTATTCTTCGTCCTCCTTCGCGCCTTTGACTCGGACTTTGCCGCGTAGTTTGGCTTCGATGAATGCATCGATATCTCCGTCCATGATATCTTGGATATTACCACTTTCCTCACCGGTGCGGAGGTCGAGGACTTTCTGGTAGGGCTGGAAGACGTAGGAGCGGATTTGGCTTCCCCATGAAACATCGCTTTTTTCACCGTAGGCGGCTTCGGCTTCGGCGGCGCGTTTGTCTTCTTCGATCTGGAACAGTTTTGCTTTCAGGATCTGGTAGGCGAGTTCTTTGTTCGCGCCTTGCGTGCGGGAGGCAGTGGACTTGATCAGGATTCCAGAAGGAAGGTGACGTAGTAAAACTCCGGTTTCGACCTTGTTAACGTTTTGTCCGCCCTTGCCGCCGGAGCGCATGGTGCTAATCTCGATATCCTTATCGTTGATCTCGATCTTAATCTTGTCATCGATTTCGGGTGTGGCGTCGATGGATGCGAATGAGGTATGTCGTTTCCCTGCGGCATCGAATGGTGAAATTCTAACAAGTCGATGCACACCGCGTTCGTTTTTCAGGAAACCGAACGCGTTTTCGCCGGTGATTTTAATGGTTGAGGAACGCAGTCCAGCGCCATCGCCGTCTTCCCAGTCGAGGGTTTCGACGCGGTAGCCCTTGCTCTCCGCCCAACGGGTATACATGCGGTGAAGCATCTGTGCCCAGTCGCAAGCCTCGGTGCCGCCGGCTCCTGCTTGGATCACGAGGTAGCAGTTGGCTTCGTCATTGGGTCGATTCAGAAGCGTGAGAAGTTCGAAGTCACGGATGTCTTTTTCGAGCTTGGCCGCGCCAGTGATTGCTTCTCTCGCTAAATCCTCGTCGTCGAATTCTTTCGCGAGCGAAACACCTTCGATCACATCTTTGCATCGGCCTTCGAGATCGACGAAGCTCTCCAGCTTCTTTTTCATCGATGCTGCTTCCTCGGAAATTTTTCGTGCTTTGTCAGGATCGTCCCAAAACGCTGGAGCACCCATCGCTTCTTCGAGCGTCTGGATCTTATTTTCTAAAACGGGAACGTCAAAGGTACCTCCTGAGTTTTGACAGGCGGCTAGAAATGCCGTCCGTATCAAGCGCCAGGAGGTCAGCGGTAGGAAGTGTGGACATGTGAGCCGAGAACAAATCCCAACCTGACCGAGCGAGCAAGGATAAAGCAAATTTACTGTATTCTCGGGCAAAAATTAAACGGAGGGTCGGAGGAACGGAGATAACAGAGGGATGGGTAAAGACCTCAGACAGAAAAACGGGGGGCAGAAAAATGAAGAGATTTAACCACTAATTACTCGAATGATTGCTGATAAATTTCCGTCCCGAATATTCATCAGCAAAGTATCTTCATATTCGTGTTATTCGAGCAATTCGTGGTTAAAAATATACTAACTCCAGCTATTCCTTTTATTTTTCTACCCAAAATTTCTCTGTCGGAAATTCCATCCACCTGTACCTCCGTTTTCTCCGTTCCTCCGACCCTCCGTTTAAATCTTACAGCCCCCGAAAAATAGAAATTTGAATTTTGAAAATCGCGACTTAGCCTCACCGCACTATGAGTCACAAAATCGTTCCCACTATTTCTTCCGGCACCGCCGGCCCGCTTGGCGTTGTTCACTTGCCACGTCTTTGGCAAAAAATGTGCCTCGGTGCAGTCGGCAAACTCGCTGATGGCTATAAAAACTGTGGCCCGGGATATGACATGATGTTGCTTGATGCGCTCGGAGTGAGCCAAGCCGCGTTGGTCGAATTCGTCGCCGCCGAAAAACCAAGTTACGTGGAGTTTGAAAAATTCTTCGCCGACAGCGCGACGAATCTTAACGCCGACTCCATCGCTCAAATCAACGCCGCGATCACGGGTTACCAACACAAAGACGAAACCCGCCAATCCATTCTTGCTGCCGTGGGTCTTCCAGATGGAAAACCAACCGACGCCGTCAACCTAAACAACCTCGACGACTGGCAGGAATTCTACGCCTCGGAAATCGCCTAAAGCGAATTCAATATGCCTTGGGGTTGTTTGGGCATTTTTCTACAGGGAGGGAGGAGAAGTGGGAGAAGAGGAGGATGAATGAGTAAATTCTGTTTATAAATTCATCTCCTCACCTCTTTATCCTCTTCCCTCTTTGTGAAAAAAGCCTGCCTTATTTCAAACTCTGAAACCTCTCAACCCCCAGCTTAATCCCCTCAGCTTTATGCAGGGTTTCTTGGAATTCCTCTTCCGGAACTGAATCTGCGACGATCCCCGCTCCCACATGGTAGCTTAGTTTTTCTCCATCGCGCACGAGGGTGCGGATCGCGATGTTGAATTCGCTTTCTCCATTGAAACCCAGCCAGCCGATCGCGCCGCAGTAGATGCCACGCGGTTGTTGCTCGAGTTCTTGAATGATTTCCATCGCGCGTTTTTTTGGTGCACCCGTGATGCTTCCGCCGGGGAAACATGCGGCGAGTGCGCTCAACGCATCTTGCTCGGGGCGCAGATTTCCTCGCACGGTGGAAACTAAATGATGCACTTGCGCGAGGCTTTCTAATTCTAACATCCGGCTCACTTCCACGCTGCCGAATTCACAAACCTGACCCAAATCATTCCGCAGCAAATCCGTGATCATCACCAACTCGGATATCTCTTTCGGCGATGTCTGCAACTCCACCGCAGAGCGCCTGTCTTCATCGACATTCCTGAACCGCGGACGCGTACCTTTGATCGGGCGCGTCTCAATTCCTCTTCCTGAAATTTTCAAAAACAACTCCGGCGAACTACTTAAAATTTCTTTTCCGTCCAACGCCATCCACGCCGCCATCGGCGCGGGCGTAGCTTCACGCAGAGTTTCATATAGCGCCAGCAGCGAGCCCTCACCGCAGACCTCCGCCTCAAATGCCTGCGCGAGATTTACCTGATAGATATCGCCCGCCGCAATCCATTCCCTTGCACGATCCACCGATCTAACAAAATCTTCTTGCTGGGTTTTTGGGATGAAACTTTTCGGAAAAGCCGAGCTTGGTAACGGATCCCCGATTTTTGCGGAGAGTCCGCCGATTTCCCACCAATCGCCGCTATGCTCGTCACGGATCAGCATTTCGCGATACTCGCCGAAAACAAATTCACCTTCGTAAGTCACCCAACCACACAAGCCGCCTTGCGGAAATCCCTGATCACCCGCAGCAGCCGCATTCTTGCGCAAACTTCCACGCAGCACTTCTAGATCTGCTTCTTGAAAAATATCTCCCGTGAAAACCTCGGTCGGCTGCGCCGCGATCACTGAACAAGCCCGACCCCAACCGCTCGGGATATTCCCCACGGTATCGAAGAACACCAAGCCGCCCAGCCACTCCAAGCGTTTGGCGACATCCATCGCCTCCGCGCCATCCAACCAATGCGCCCTGCGCAAAACGTTCAGCTGAGTCTCCACGCGGAAGTCTTTAGCCAGAACCTCTTCTCGCTCAATCTCAAATGTTTAGGGAAATCTTCATCTCCAGAAACGCGTGAAACCCTCAATCAAAGGTTGCAAAACCCGCTTGCTCCGCTAAAACCCCGCCCCGCCGAGTCCCCTCGGCTCCATAATCATTTACACACATCAGGCATGAAGGACCTCAGCAAATACCGTAACATCGGAATTTTCGCCCACGTTGACGCGGGCAAAACGACCACCACCGAACGCATTCTCAAACTCACCGGTAAGATTCACAAAATCGGCGAGGTCCACGACGGCGCATCCACCATGGACTTCATGGAACAAGAGGCCGAGCGCGGTATCACCATTCAGTCCGCTGCCACCACTTGCTTTTGGAAAGGTCACCAGTTCAACGTGATCGACACTCCTGGACACGTTGATTTCACCATCGAAGTTTATCGTTCGCTTAAAGTTCTCGACGGCGGCGTTGGCGTTTTCTGCGGTTCCGGCGGCGTTGAGCCACAATCCGAAACCAACTGGCGTTACGCGAACGATTCCAAAGTTTCCCGCGTCATTTACGTGAACAAACTCGACCGTATCGGTGCCGATTTCTACCGTGTCACCGCACAGGTGAAAAAAATTCTCGGTGCTCATCCACTCATCATGGTTTTGCCTATCGGCACCGAATCTGACTTCGTGGGTGTGGTTGACCTCCTCACTATGAAAGCTCACGTCTGGGACGAATCCGGCCAGCCTGAAAACTTCAAGATCGAGGAAATCCCTGAGGACATGGTCGATAAAGCCAAAGAATTCCGCGCAGCCCTCATCGAAACCGCCGTTGAACAAGACGACGCCATCATGGAAGCCTACCTCGAAGGCAACGAGCCAACCGTCGACCAAATCAAAAAGTGCATCCGCAAGGGCACGATCGATCTCGCGTTCTTCCCGACTTACTGCGGATCTTCCTTCAAAAACAAAGGCCTCCAGCTCGTGCTCGACGCTGTGGTCGATTACCTTCCATCCCCCCTCGAAGTGAAACCACTTCCAGAAGTCGATGCAGAAGGCAACGAAACCGGGCTCTTCGCCACCGCTGATTCTAGCAAACCGCTTCGTGCGCTTGCTTTCAAAATCATGGACGACAAGTTCGGTGCGCTCACCTTCACTCGTATCTATTCCGGCACGATCAAAAAAGGCGACACCATCCTCAACTCCTTCACTGGTAAAACCGAGCGCGTTTCCCGCATGGTGGAAATGCATGCCGATGACCGCAACGAAGTCGATACCGCACAAGCTGGTGACATCGTCGCCATCGTCGGTCTCAAAAACGTCCAAACCGGTCACACCCTTTGCGACGAGAAATTCCCCGCTACCCTGGAGCCAATGGTGTTCCCAGATCCCGTTATCTCCATCGCCGTTGCCGCTAAGGACAAGGCCAACGCCGAAAAACTTGCCAACGCGATCGGTAAAATGATCCAGGAAGATCCATCGTTCCGCGTCGAAACCGACGATGAAACCAACGAGATGATCCTCAAAGGCATGGGCGAGCTTCACCTCGACATCAAAATCGACATCCTTAAGCGCACGCACAAAGTGGAAGTCACCGTCGGTGCTCCACAGGTTGCTTACCGTGAAACCATCACCAGGTCCGTCAACGACAGCTACACCCACAAGAAGCAATCCGGTGGTTCTGGTCAGTACGCGAAAATCGACTACACCATCGAGCCCGGCGAGCCAGGTTCCGGCTTCATTTTCGAATCCAAAGTTGTCGGTGGCAGTATCCCGAAAGAGTTCATCCCCGCCGTCGAAAAAGGCTTCAAGACCTCTATCGATAGAGGACCACTTGCAGGTTATCCTTGCTTGGACTTCAAAGTTACCCTCAACGAAGGTGGCTTCCACGCAGTTGACTCCAGCAACATCGCCTTCGAAATCGCTGCGAAAGCCGCTTACCGCGAGTCCATGCCGAAAGCTGGCCCACAAATCCTTGAGCCTATGATGAAACTCGACGTCTTCGCTCCCGAAGAAAAAGTCGGTGACGTCATCGGCGACCTCAACCGCCGCCGCGGCATGATCCAAGGCCAAGAGCCAACTCCAGGTGGCGTCCGCGTTAAAGCCGAAGCTCCGCTTTCCGCGATGTTCGGTTACATCGGTGACCTTCGCACCATGACCTCCGGTCGTGGTCAGTTCTCCATGGAGTTCTCGCACTACGCACCTTGCCCGAAAAACGTCTCCGACGACGTCATCGCCAAGGCAAAAGCCAAAGAAGAAGCCCTCCGCGCAGCCAAGTAAGCCCAAAGCTAACCACTCTAAAACCCGCATCGGTCTCCGGTGCGGTTTTTTTGTTTACGGTAGGGTCGCCGCGCCGCCGGCGACCCAAATGAGAAATATCAACGCCGTATTTTCCTAACAGACACGAGCTATTCCCTCAACGCCCACCCTCCTCCATTCAGCGGTCAACACGGCGTGTTGACCATACCCTTTTAACGCATGCGAGCCTGCGTTCCCGGTTGCCACTTCAAGCCCCAGTCCCGCATTGCTTCCAGCACCGGCGCGAGTGAGCGGCCTTTTTCCGTGAGACGGTATCCAAGACGCAATGAACCATCCTCCGCAGGCACCTGCTCGGCCAAGCCATGACGCATCAAACGATCCAGACGCTCGCTGAGGATGTTCGTCGGGATGCCTTCGGGTGATGCACTAAAATCCTTGAAGCGAGATCGACCGAACATCAGGTCGCGAATCACCAGCAATGTCCAGCGGTCGCCGACAATATCCAAGGTGCAGGCCACCGGACACGGGGAACGCAGGTGATCGCTCGCTTTATATTTCGGGTTTTTGGACGGCTTCTGGGACATGTTTTCAAAATGACAGGAATATCACTTGTAATCCACAAGTCTTTTTACTTGCAATTAGCAAGTATTTTAGGAAGTTGCGTCATGAACCCACCGCAACTCGCCCCACCCGGCGCCGGACTACCATTCCCCGAGAACCTCATTGCCCGCTGCCTGCTTGGACTAAAGCGGCTCACCGGAAACAGCGCGGACTTCATCACCCATTTCATCAGGGAACGCGAGACGATCTCTAGGTTGATTGGTAACCTTGATGAAACTACCCTCTCCCGTCGGGTGCTGATTCAGAGGCCGCGAGGCTTGGAGGACAGCAGCCGGTACTGGTCGATTTTGATGACGCTCGATCACCTTCGCATTGTTAACCTGGCATTCCTCGGAGTGATCGAATCACTGACCCACGGGCGCGTCCCAGAAGGCGAAGCAAGCACCGCCGCCGTGAAGCCAGATCCGGCGGTAAGTCTGGATGTCATCACCGAATACGAGGCGTCATGCGATGCCCTGCTCGAAACCATTGCAGCTGTAAAAAAATTCAAAACGCAGACACGCTATTCCCATCCATGGTTCGGCCCAATGGACGCGCACGGCTGGCATGCCCTCGTCGGAAGCCACATGAGCATCCATCGTACGCAGATCCAGCGGATTTTGGCTAGCACACTTACGAATTAACTACATCACACAGATGAAGGTCGCTAGAGGGCGCACTATATACTGAATCATGAAGTCATGCTTCATGAAACCACGGGAGTCACTGATGCGTTCGGTTATTGAAAATTTTAAGCAAACAAATCTTTGATGACTTTCGCTGGCACTACTCCGGTTAGGCGTTGGTCGAGACCCTGGAATTTGTAGGTCAGGCGTTCGTGTTCGATGCCTAAAGCGTAGAGGATGGTGGCGTGGAGATCGCGGATGTGGACGGGGTCTTTCGTGATATTGTAACTCATCTCGTCGGTTTCTCCATAGACCTGACCACCTTTGATTCCACCGCCGGCCATCCAGATACTGAAGCAACGCGGATGGTGGTCGCGACCATAGTTCGTATCAGTTAGAGTTCCCTGTGAATAGACTGTGCGGCCAAACTCGCCGCCCCAGATGACGAGCGTATCATCTAACATTCCACGACTTTTGAGATCCTGAATCAGGCCGTAGCAGCCTTGGTCGACATCGAGGCATTGAGCGGTGATGTCGCGCGGCAGATTGCCGTGTTGGTCCCAACCACGGTGGAAAATCTGCACGAAACGGACGCCTCTTTCGAGGAGCCTGCGGGCCATCAGCGCGGAGTTAGCGAAGCTGCCGCGAGTTTTGCTTTCTTTGCCATAGAGCTCATAGGTGGACTCCGCTTCTTTGGAAAGATCCGCCAGCTCTGGCACGGAGGTTTGCATGCGGTAAGCCATCTCGTATTGCTGGACGCGGTTTTGGATCTCGGGATCACCGATAGCCTCGTAAGACTTCATGTTAAGAGCGCCGAGACCATCTAACATCTTGCGACGCATTTCCTTGGAGACGCCGGGGTTGTCTTTGAGGAAAAGAACAGGATCGCCGAGGGAGCGGAGGGAAACGCCTGCGTGTTTGCCGGGCAAAAACGAGGAGCCCCACAGACGAGAAGAGATTGCCTGCACGTTTGAGTGCGGCGATGTGTGTTTTGCGTGAAGAACCACGAAGGCAGGGAGATCTTCGTTCATCGTGCCCAGGCCGTACGACAACCACGAACCCATCGAGGCTTTGCCGTTGACCATGGAGCCGGTGCAGATGAGCTGGTTGGCTGGCTCATGATTAATCGCGTCTGTGTGCATCGATTTGATCACGCAGATATCGTCCGCCATTTTTCCGTGCCATGGCAGCAGCTCGCTGATCCATGTGCCGGACTGCCCGTGTTGCGAAAACTTGAACCGAGAAGGCGCGAGCGGAAAGGCGGCTTGCCCTGAGGTCATGCCCGTGAGGCGTTCGCCCTGCTTGGCTAGATAGTCTTTAAGATCCTCCTTGTAGCGTTTTTCCAGCTCCGGTTTGTAGTCGAAGGTCTCAAACTGCGATGGCGCGCCGATCAGGGAAATGTAGATGGCGCGCTTCGCTTTGGGAGCAATCTTTGACATCGCCTTGTCGGCCTTGGTCTCGGCTGAAAAACCGCTTTCACCCATTAGCGAAGCCATCGCAGCAACTCCGAGGCCGGTGCCGGATTTCCTAAAAAACTGACGGCGGGTGTAGGCCTGATTGTAAATGTCTACTGGGTTCATCGTAGTTTAGCGAGTTACGGTTTCGTCGAGGTTGAAAAGCAGGCTGGTGAGAAGCGACCAAGCAGCGAGCTCTGGCACGGAGATCGTGGCCGGAGCCTTGCTTTCTCCGGTGGAGATGGCGAGCCGCGCGTCCTCGGGTTTGGCGGTGTAATTTTCCAGCGCGGCGTCGAGAGTGGATTTCATCAGCGCGCGTTCGGCATCAATGAATTTCCGGTTCAGCAGGCGCAGAGAAATGAAATCGAGCCGCTCGTCGAAGCTTTGCTTCTGCGTCAAAGCCCTAGCAGCGAGGTTACGAGTCGTTTCCACAAACTGTGGATCGTTCATCAACGCGAGCGCTTGGAGTGGGGTGTTAGAACGACCGCGCTGGAGGCAGAAGGTCTCGCGAGTTGGCGCATCGAGGATCTCCATGGTCGGTGGCGCGGCGGTACGTTTCCAGAACGTGTAAATCGAACGGCGGTAGAGTGACTCTCCGGTGTCCGGCTTGTAGCTTTTCGTGTTAGATTCTTTCATGGCCACAGCCTCCCAGACGCCTTCAGGCTGGTAGGGTTTTACGGGCGCACCGCCGACCTTTGGCGAGAGCGATCCGGATGCCGCAAGCGAGAGATCGCGGATTTGCTCGGCATCGAGCCGCAGACGCGGGCCGCGAGAGATCAGGGTGTTAGAATAATCTTTCTCCAGTTTTTCCGGAGTAACCGTTCCGGCCTGGCGGTAGGCGTAAGAGGTGGCGATGGTTTTCGCCATGTGGCGGTAGTCCCAGCCACTGGTGACAAACTCCGCTGCTAGCCAGTCGAGCAATTTCGGATGCGTAGGTCGCGCCCCCATGATGCCGAAGTCACCGGCAGTTTCCACGATACCGACCCCGAAGAAATTCGCCCAGAGGCGATTCATCGTAACACGAGGTGGCAGAGGGTTTTTCGGATCGTTGAGCCATTTCGCGAGGCCGAGGCGATTCTTGGGCGCGTCCGCGGGCATGGACGGAAGCATCGCTGGAGTATTGGGAAATACTTTTTCGCCCTTGGCAGTATAAGAACCACGCTCAAGCACATGGGCGAACGGCTCCTCGCCTTTCTTTTCCTCGAAAACCAGCGAGGCCGAGCCTTTAGCGTCGCCTGCGGACTCTGCATTGAGCTTGGCCTTTTCGCGTAGCAGCTCAATCGAAGGCGCGTCAACGGCGGTGATGAAATGTTCAAAAAGCGCAGTGTTTTGGGCAGGCGTCCGCGAGGCTGCCGGGATCGCGGCCAAAGAGCTGATCGACTTATTGCTAGCGATAAGGGCAATTTCTGACTCTGAGAGTTTCCTCTTATAGAAACGGAAATCCTGCAGCGCGACGTTGCCTGAAAGCTTGGAGTCTCCACCGTCCCGCGAGCCAAGGCGAAGCGGAACTTTGGTATTAAGAGTGCCGCTGACTGTATTGGGCTCTGGACTCGCCGCGACCTGTTTTCCATCCACATACAACGATGTCGCTTGAGCGCCGGTGAGCTTACCATCGAAAACCAGCATCACGTGGTGCCAGGTTCCAGGAGTCAGCGGAGTGGGAGAAACAAGTTTGTTTCCTGCTGTTGGCCATGTGCCGACGACATGTGCACCCGGTCGGCCACCATCTAACCAAAGATCCCAGCCACGGTGACCGTTAGCAGGATCCATTTTCGCGATGACTGCACCAGTGACCTTGCTTGTGTTTCCATCGATCCGAATGAAACCACCGTAGCTGACCTGATCGCCAACCGAAAAGTTTCCGATGTCTCCTAGCGGGATGTCATTGCCAGAAACCGTGATCGCCTTGCCGAGCGGGCCGTCGATGCGAGCCGGTGCTGCTTTCCACTCCTTCGGCTGACCATCCACCATCCCTTTGATGTTTCCTTCGCTGTCCGTGAGTGGGAGATGAATGGCGAGTGTTGAGTCAGGCGCCGGTGCTTTTGTCTGCCCCGCCGTAGCGAGCCACTTCTTGTAATCCCCTTCTGCTGCCTTGCGTCGCGCTGCGATCTTTCCATCCAAATCTTTAAGCGGTTGTGCCGATTTCCCATTGTTCTCAGGCGACGGAACGAAAACCGTCGGCGGGTGATCCGCTTTATTTCCATCCAAGGCACTCATCGTGTTGTTCCGGAAAAAGGCGGTGAACTGATAGAATTCCTTGGTCGAGAAAGGATCGAACTTGTGATCGTGGCAAGACGCGCAGCTGGCTGTTAGACCAAGCCAAATTCCGCTCATGGTATCCACGCGGTCGGTGGCGTAAATCGCGTTGTATTCCTCGCCGATGGCTCCGCCCTCACCCGTTGTCGCGAGACTGCGCAAGAAACCGGTGGCGACGTGTTGATCAAGTGTGCGATTGGGAAGCATGTCTCCCGCGAGCTGTTCAGTGGTGAACTGATCCCACTTCATGTTCTGGTGGAAAGCCCTCACCACCCAATCGCGATAGGGCCAGATGGCACGGTAATTATCGATGTGAATACCGTGGGTGTCTGCGTAGCGCGCGGCATCCAGCCAATGCCGCGCGAAATGCTCAGCGCTGGCGATGGTTTCTAACATCCGATCCGCTTCCGCTGAAACCGCGGCGTCGGGATTTTTTGCGTAGGCGGCAACGAAGGCATCCGTAGCTGTCGGTTCTGGTGGAAGTCCGGTGAGGTCAAAACTCAAACGACGGTGAAACCTACGCGCATCTTCGGGTTTGTTCGGTTTGAGTCCTGCTTGGACTAGTTTTTCGTAAACAAAACCATCGATAGGCTTTTGTGACCAATCGTTTTTCGGCGGATCGTTGCGAATCACTCGCTGATAAGACCAATGGCCTTCGTATTTTGCACCTTGTTGGATCCATTTTTCGATGAGGGCAATTTCCTGTGGCTTCATCACCTTGTGACTTTCCTTCGGCGGCATCACCTCGCTTTTGTCTGTGGATTTGAGGAGTTCCATCAAATAGGATTCGTCAGGCTCTCCTTTGATCATGACGGGGCTTCCGAATTTCCGGATTTTGAAAGCTTCTGCTTCGATATCGAGGCGCAGCGGTTCTTTATCCGGCCTACGTGTGCTGGCGTCTGGACCGTGGCAGTGATAGCAATACTCGGAAAGAATGGGCTGAATGTGCTCGTTGAAAGAAATGACTTCAGGCAGTGCCGTCAAGTTTTCTACAGCCTCGGTTGCCTTTTGATCTGCGAGTTTTTCAGGCGCAGCATTTGAATTTACCCCCCATGCAAAGAGTAGCAGAAAAGCTGGAAGGGCTGAGGTGTAGATAGCTTTCATCGGGGGAATACGTTTTTTTTCATACTGAAATTGCGGAGATTAGCAAGTTTTTGATGATTCGTTTGATCGGATCTTACGAGCAAACGAAAAGGGCGCGGAGGTTCATGGATTCCACAAATTTTAAAAAGCAAAATGCTCTAGACCTTACGTAAGGCGCGACTAGCCTTGTGCGACATGACTTCCCGCGATAAATCCATTCGCCTCGTACTACTGGCAGCCACGATTGCGGCGGTGATTTGCGTTGGAATATGGATCGCTTCCCCAGCGAGTGCGCCGGATCTCGGTTTTTCTGAAAATCAGGAAGCATCCGTGACTTCCGGCCGTTTACATCACGAGCGCCGAAAGAAATCCACCACGGTGCGCCGGCATTCAGGTTTGCCGGAAATTCATCGGCTTTTAGCAGAAGCCAAACCTTTGGGTCATGGCGAGATTCAGAATGAGGGTGTTATTGAATTGCTCCGTCAAATGGCGAAATACGATCCGGCAGCGGCCATCGAGTTCGCCGAGCAACATCCTGAGCTTCATGGGAAGTTAGATCTTGTGGCGGAATTGTTCGGTGGTTGGATTGAGCAAAACGAGCTATCAGCCCGCGACTGGCTCAATGAAATTCCTGCCGGGAATCTAAGGGTGCAGGTGGTGCCGGTACTGGTCGCGCATCTCGCATCGGAGCAACCAGAGGAAGCTTTGGCGCTAGCCGGAGAACTGCCCGGCTACGACGGAGAGTTGGACCCATTGCGGTCTTTCGGGAAATGGAATCACGGCGATGTGATCGAAGGACGGGTTCGCGAACGGGCGTATGCGGAGATTTTTGGCGAGTGGGCTGGTAGCGATCCGTTAGCTGCTGCCGCTCGGGCGACGGAATTGGAGGATCCTCTGCTCCGGAATCTTGCGATGCAGGAGGTGGCAGCAAAATGGATTCGCAAGGATTCCGCCGCCGCGATCGAGTGGATGAATCAACTTCCTGCCGGGGCTGTTAGAAACTCCGCGCTGCAAGGACTCATGCCGGAGTGGACGGCCCAAAACCCCCAGTCTGCCGCTTCATTTCTGGCGACACTAGCTGATAGTCCCGAGCGAAATGAATGGCTCCGGTCGCTGGGTGAAAACTGGAGCTCGTCCGATCCCACGACGGCATTAGCCTGGGCGACTCGGTTTCCCGGCGAGGAGGAGCGGAATCTAATTGTTCAGACAGTGCTGGCAAAAGTCGCAGAATCCAGTGGAAGGCGAGCGGCAGATTTAGTCCTAACACTTCCGGCCGGTGCCGCCCGCGCACAGGGCATGGAACTCGTGCTCTCCCGCTGGCGCGCAAACGACGCGGATGCCGTCAGTGCCTGGGTGAATGCGCTACCTCGGGAGTCCCAGCGCGAAGAGGCGCGGGCGATTCTAACAGCGGAATAATCCAGCCAGATTTCAACGGACCAACAAGATTCACCGTGGGATCAATGATGCGCTGACTGGGACGCCCGTTGAGGGAAGCGAAGGCATCGACGTAAATTTGGATGTTAGGATCTTGGATATCATCCGCAAGCTGACGGGCGAAGTCGCGGATCAGATACGGGCTCTGCGACATCATCACGACTTGTCGTGGAGTCAGATGTTCGAGTGGATCGATGCGCCACGATTTTATTTCATCGCGGGCAATGAAAGTGACCATTCCGCGCTTTTCCACGATCATCACTTTCCATGCCCAGTTGAAGCCATCGCCGGTCCACGCGCTGTTTCCATCCATCCACCAAGACCGCATGGGGATCAAGATTTGGCAGATGAGATAAACGACTAACAATGATTTTCCCCATACAGGAAGTGGGACAACCGGCATTTCCGGAATGTTAGATTTTCTTGTGGGCCAGTTTGGTCGAAAAAACAAAGTCGCCCCCGCGATCATGATCCACGGAAACATGCCGATGGGGAAAAATAGCCATGTAAGCACATGGAAGACCACCACCGCAGCGAATGCGAACGGTCGGGTGCGCGGGATCATTAAGAGGAATGGTATGCTCAGATCGTAGGCCGCGCCGAACCAACTGGCGACATATGCCACCCAGGTTTTCTCTAACAGCGAGCCGACAAGCGGAAGATCGCTGCAAGCCGCCAGCCAGATGCGTAGCGGCTGGGCTTCGAGCAGCCAGTCCGCGTTGAGCTTGGCCACGCCGGCGAAAATATAGACGATAGCAAACTGGAAGCGCAGCAAGTTCACCGGCCATGCGGGGATGCAGTCGCTGAGGAGTGATGGCTTGCGCGCGGCATCCATCGACCACGCGTGGTGTGCTGGCATGAACATCATCAATCCGGCGACGAGGCTGACCAGATAGTAATGATTCAGATAGGTCGTCTGATCGATGAGTTCGAGATAGGTGAATCCAATAAAAAAAAGGACGATGCAGATGCGATAGTGAAACCCAAGAGCGACGCCAAGCGCACACGCCGCCGTGGCCGCGACGTGCCAATGCAGCCACTCGCCCGGCCATGGTCGGATCCATTCGAAGCCGGGATAGGGAAAGTGGAATTTCGGTTCCAGGAAAAGTTCGTCCACCCAACCATTTGCCATGAATCGCAGCATCGCGGCAGCCATGAGCAGCCCGAAGAGGATGCGAAAAACGGCGAGTGAGTGGCTTGGAATCCTAGTCGCCATCAGAGGAAATGAAGGTGAGCGTGACGCCGAGCGTGCTGGGTAGATCGACCTTGTGAAGGATCAGCAGCGCATTGCAGGTTTCTGCGGAAATGTTCTTCTCGGCTGCGGCGAATTCCTGATTCACCCGATCTGCTAGAGCCGGATTGAGCCGCCGGGTGTAGTCGTTCAATCCGCTGGCATGAATGTTATGTAGACCACGAACCGCAGCTTGCTGGAGAATTTTGGCATGACCGCTCACGGTGCCCGGAGTATTTTCTGCTTTCTCGGGGTCCATTCGCAGGACGGCCACGGACTCGGTGGTCATCGCCATTTGATTGACCAAGGCGTTGAGACTGTTTTGTCCACCTGTTAGAAAGCGCTTTGCAGATTCCGCTTGTGGCTCTTTCCAGGCGGTTTTCAAGCGCTCTGCCTGCCCCGCAACTTCCTGTGCAATAAGAAATAGGTAGTGAAGGCGTTTCGACTCAGCGAAGAGCTTGGCAAGTGCTTCTTCCCTGGGAAACAATAAATACTCCATCGCAAAAAGTCCCTTGGCCGCAGCTCCGAACTGCTGGAGATCGCCATCACTCTGAATCGCGCGCTCGATGCTGGCGGGGCGGGCGGGCAGGAAATAAAATGCTGCGGCGTCCCCGGCATCGGCGATGGGACCGATCTTAAAACAATCGAGTTCTTGGGCGGTGACAGCTGCGGCAAGCCAGCAGGCCCGCGTTTTTTCCAAGTTCGTCGCGTCTGGTTGTTTTTCTAACATTTCCGAAGATTCCGATAACAGCTTACAGTTTTCCGCAAGCCGGGTGTAGGCGGGAACGACCGTGTTTTTGACGACTCCTTGGAGCATCAGATCCTTGGCGGATTGCGCGGTGGCGATACCGCAAAGCAGGAGTGAAAGTGCGAGCAGTTTCATAGGGACTCAATGAACTCGATGAGAGCCTGGCGGTCGGCCTTGGGCAAGGCTCGGAATTTTTCCTGCGAGTTTTTTGCTTCGCCACCGTGCCAGAGAATAGCTTCTGTTAGATTGCGCGCTCGTCCGTCGTGGAGGAGGAAAGAGTGGCCGTTTACTTTGGGAATCAGGCCGATGCCCCACAGCGGCGGCGTGCGCCATTCGCTGCCGCTGGCTGCGAAAACTGGGCGATGGTCGTTGAGTTCTTCCCCTAGGTCGTGGAGCAGAAGATCGGTGTAAGGCTGGATGGTTTGCTCGGAGAGTTCGGGAAAATCAGGTGAAATGGTGGTGGTGAGTTCGGGCGTGTGGCATGCGGCACATTGGAGCTGCGTGAACAATTGCCTGCCGCGCGCGGAAGCCTTGCGCGGTGCGGGGACGGCGAGTGTGCTGCAATAGTAAACGACACTGTCGAAAATCTTCTCGCTGACTTCTGGTGAACCGCCGTTTTCTAAGTGAGGATCTTGCTTGGCGGTATGATTTTCTTCCTGTCGTAAGTGAGTGGTCAGGCCCATGTCGCCTTGGAATGCACCGGCGACTTGGCTAGCCACCGTCGCTTGTTCCGCTTTCCAACCGAAGCGCCCGATAGCGCCATCGTGAACACGATTCACTCGACCGGAAATACCGTCTTGGTTCTGGTCTTCCGGGTCCCCCTTGTCGAGCGGCACCCGCTCTAACAGACCGAGACCGATGATGGCGGGTGCAACGCGTGCCGACATGAGAAGGTCAGCCGATACAGGTCCGTAGCCGGGATTTTCCAAACGGTATTTTGGGCGGCGGAGGGAATAGGTCTCACCATCGGGAAATGTGCCGGTGATGATTTCATAAGTCACGCGCACCTCCGCCTCAGCGTGGACTCCAGGTAGTGCGGTGCCTTGGATTTGATCGCCATAGACTGGATCAGCAACCGGCGCACCGTGCCCGGGGAGGCTAATCCGGAGAATCGTCGTTGTGAACGGCTGGTCTTCTAATGGTGCTGCGCTGCGTCCGTCCTTAAAGTGGCAGGAGGAACACGAACGGGCGTTGAACAATGGGCCGAGTCCCTCGCGGCCAGCAGTGGACGCTGGAGCCGCTATCCAGTTCTGATTGAAGAAGGAGTTTCCCACGAAGAACGGCGTGCGGCGCTCGCTCTGGAGATTCGGCATGGGCCTGGTGAAGGCCTCACGGGAAGCATCATCGACGGTGATTTGGCCTGTGGCAATTTCCACAAACCAGAGCGCCGCTGTTAGAAAAAGGATTCTCATTCGGCTTTCTCTTTCGCGCCGACTAGCGCCGCGGTTTTGGAGATGCTTTCGGCCTGTTGTTGAAGGGCGCGGATGGTGCGGTGGATGGCAATTCTTCCGAGCGTGGTGTCTGGGCCGAGAAATGCCTGATCGAAGGGCTCGGGGATCGAGCGAGCGGCCTCTAACGAGGCTGCGAGCTGCGCCACGAGTTCATCGGCCAGCGGCGGAGAAGTTTGGCGAAGCAGCGCTTCGATGCCGGGACCCTCGATCAGCGTGCCATCCGTGCGGGTATATTTCCCAGTGAAAACATTCTGAATTCCGAGTGCGTTATAGATCACATCCGAGTGCGTGGTGTCGCTGAAACAAGAGTGCTCATCTTCCTGTTCTTTGGTTTCGTAAGCTACTGTTAGACGCTCGCCAGCAAGCTCGGCGGCGCTGAGGGAACCCATACCGTCTAGGATCTTGCGCAGTGATTTGTGTTGAGAGGAGGCGATGAACCAGGCCCTGTAATTATCGGGACGGTCTTCCCGCCAATCGACATCGAGGGATTTCAAATCGCGGACGAGCATGTCGGTGACGATACGGAGATAATCGCGACGGCGTTCATTTCCGGGCAGAAAATCCTGACAGGAACGATCCCCCGGCCCCTCGCGGTCGTGGTCTTCTCCCCACAGCAGGAACTCGATGGCGTGGAAGCCGGTGCTGATGCTTTTTTCACCGTCCTTTTCATTGAGAGCGGCGATGGATTCTGCGGATAGGAGCGGATGAAGTTCGGGGTGCCCGATGATGGACTCGATGTAGGCCTCGTCTACAGGCCACGAGTTGAGACGGCTATCGATAAGATCGACCGGGCCTTCGTAAAAACGGAAAGTCTCCGACTGGAGATAGGGTTTGCGCGCAGCGATCCACGCGACGCGAGCTGCGGCGAGCGTGTCCTCCGAGGGTGCGGCGAGGAGCTTTTGAATGGCGGAGCGAAGGTCTTCCGCGGATTTCAGGGAATCTTGATATGTCGCACTGACGATGACGGCGTAATGGCGGATGACGGCGGTTTTCAGCGCGTCGGATGCGTTGGCCGCACTGACTGTTAGAAGAAAGAGCAAAAGACGGAAAAGGTTCATATGGGAAATGAAGGAGAGCCCAGCGGATACCCGCCGGACTCTCCCAGTTTCAAGAATGCGGATGATTACTGATAGGTAACCGTGATTTTCGGACGCTGTGTGACCGTAGCTCCTTCGCTGGATGTCAGGTCAATTCCGTTAGAAACGGAGTAGTCCTGAACGATGAAGCCGTAGTTGCTTGCTGGGTTATTGATCCAGGCTTGCACCTTGGCGATACCCGCTGCATTGAGGGTGATTGTCGTGGTTCCAGTCGAGGAACTAAGGGTGCCGAGGATGGTGGATTCGCGGTCGCTGGTGGTATTGCTGCCGCCGGTGGTGGACCAGTTGGTCGTGCCGGTAGCCTTGACCCATGTGGCGGCGGTTTCATCCCAGTCACGCTTCAGTGCATAGAGCTCGTAGACATGGCTGGTGGCATCAACGACGTTGAAGGTCAACGTAGCGGCGGTTACCGTCTTGCCGACAGGAATGGATGTCAGGTCCCACTTGAGCAGGGCCGAGTAATCTGGGCTGCCGTCGATCAACAGCGTGGTGGTGGAGCCCGAAGCGGTGGTGGTGGCATCGGCGCGGATGTGGGTATCGACCATGCCGTTGTAACCGTTGGTGCCGTTCTGAAGTGAAACCACGGTGGAACCGCTAGCCGCGTTGACCGTGACCGGAATGGCTGCGGAGGTGGTGATTGCGCCGCCGTTGTCGGTGGCACGGGCGGTGAGGCTGTAGCTTCCAGCCGCAACGCTGCTCCAAGTGAAGCTGTAAGGACTGGTGGTATCCGTGCCGAGCAATGTGCTGCCTTGATAGAAGTCAACGCTGCTGACGGTGCCGTCACTATCGGCCGCGTTGGCGTTGATCGTCACGCTCGCAGGAGCGGTGAAGGTCGCGCCGCTGGCTGGACTGGTGATGTTAACAGTCGGGCTAACATTTCCCGGATTGTTTACTGATACGGAAACCGCAGTGGAGGTCTTGATGCCACCGGCGTTGTCGGTTGCGACTGCCGTGAGGCTGTAGGAACCAGCAGCCACGCTGCTCCATGCGAAGCTGTATGGGCTGGTAGTGTCGGTGCCAAGAAGCGTGCCGCCTTGATAGAAAGCGACGCTACTCACGGTGCCGTCGCTGTCGGCGGCGGTAGCATCGATGGTGATGGCTGCGGGTGCAGTGAAGCTCGTGCCATTGGCTGGGCTGCTGATGCTAACAGTCGGCAGGACGTTGCCGGTGCCACCGCCTTTGATCATTGTGAAGTTGTCGCGCTGAACGCCGGTGCTATCGAGGTAGATGGCGTCGAGGCGGTTGTTGTCGAAGTCGAGAATCATGGAACCCGCAACGTTGATAGAAATCCACATCGCCGGGTGGTTCAAGGTGCCGCCGCTGGTCTGGCCGGAAGCACCGGGAACGGCGTAAATCGTACCTTCATGTGGGACAGGACCGGTAGCGGTCTAGGTGTAGGCACCCGCACCCGCACCGCTGCCGGCTTGTTTCACCATGGTGCTGCTGTTGAAGGTGGTGGAGAGACCGTAGTGACCGTCTAACAGACGTGAGCGCTCGTAGGAATGACTGTGACCGCAGAGGACGAGATCGACGCCGTTGTCTTCAAAGATAGGATTGAAGTTCGTGCGCATGGACACGAGCAGGCTTTCGCTGTCAGAGTTGTGCGAACCTTTCGAGTAGGGAGGGTGGTGGAAGAAGACGATGGTCCAGTCCTTGGTGTTGTTTTGTAAATCACTCTTGAGCCAGTTTGCCATCGCGCCGGTGGCGGAAACGCTGGTGTCGGCGGAGTCGAGGCATATAAAGTGGATGTTGCCGTAGTCGTAGGAATAATAGGCCTCAGTGCCGGATGCTACGCCACCAGCTTCACCGCTTTTTGGAAGCGTGTGCTGGGCGTAGTAAGGGCCGGTCTGCGTGGGTGAGTCAGCACTGCCTGCATCATGGTTGCCGAGTGTCGGCCACAGCACGGACTTGCGCAGCATGGTCGGGTAGTAATTGAACAGAAAGTTCGTGTATTCTGTGTCCGTGCCGCTGTTGTAGGCATTGTCGCCGAGCATCATCCAGAGGTCGGTGTGGCGGGTTCCGGTGAAAGTATAATAGGCATTGCGGACATTCGTCTGAACGCTGCCGCCGATGCCGGAGTCGCCGAGCACCCAGACGCGGGTTGGCTTGGCGGAGGTGGGAGAGGTGACGAAGAAATAAGTGGAATCACCCGCGAGCGTCGCGGCCGAGGTGCCGATGGAGTAGTAATAGGTCGAGTCCGGCGCGAGACCGGTGAGGCGTACTTCATGTTCGGTGCGTGTGCCGGTGACGCTGACGGTTTGTGTTAGACTGGCGGCTGATGTGCCGTAACGCACAACGCTGTCAGCAGCAGTGCCGGTGCGCCAGCGCACGGTGATGGCGTTGGTGCTTCCATTCTGGAGATAGGCTCCACGAGTTATAGTTTGAGCTCCGGCGGATGGCGCGAGGGCCATCAGCGGTACGAGCGTTGCGAGTAGATATAAATATTTCATGCGGGTGTTATGGTTTGGTCTTGGTGTTTTCGGGAGCATGGGCTTCCAAAAGGGATTGCAGCCGCGACTCGAGCTCGCGGGTAGGCTTTGCGCTGCGAGGAATGGGTGGGAGCGTTTGGATCGCGGAAAGGGCGACTGTGTAGGCAGCCTTTGCCTCCTCACTACGACCTGCGGTTTGGAGGACTTCACCACGGCGGGTGAGCCATTGTTCCCTGCGCTGGAGTGGCACCATGGCCTGATCGATGCGAACAAGCGCGGAATCGTATTGTTTTAGATCAATTTCGATTTCGAGCGCCGCGAGCTGCAAGGCCGGAAGATTTCCCAAACGGGAAATCCCTTCGTCTAGGCTGCGAATTGCGTCCTGAGGTCGGCTCAATTTGATCAATGTGGCGGACCTTTCGAGAAAACAATCCGGCGAGGGCGATGGCACGGTGGCCACGACGTGATCATAATCGCGCAAAGCGGATGCGCTGTCACCTAACGAAAAGCTGACCCTTGCCCGCAGGATCCGTCCATCCGGATGATCCGGCTTCATTTCCATAAGCTGATTCAATGCCGGCAAGGCCTCTTGGTAACGACCCGCCTCAAACAATGTGCGACCGCGACCAAGGTAGATGGTTTCCAATTTGGGATTGAGTTTCTCGGCACGATTAAAATCGGCGAGTGCAGCGGTGTAGTTCTCATCGAGCCGATAGAGATCACCACGCTTCACGTAAAGTTCCGCGCTGGGTGACTTTTGGATCTTCGGATTGATTCGCTCAATCTGGACGTGAATATCGCCGTGCGCTGAGAGCCTTTGAGCAGGAAAGATTGCGATTAGAAAACTGAACAGCGCAGTCTTCGCGAGAACATGCCGAGTGGAAAATCCGAGATGTCGAAATACGTGGTAGCTGTAAAAATTACTCATTCGTCCTGCACAGATAAATGAGTGATTCGTTCTATCTAAATATTAATCTAGTGACAATTCCGATGCAAAACAACTGAACCTCATTTTAAACGATGGCATTCTCAGAGAAAACAGGCCTAACATTTATTTGGTTTTATGAGCGAGTTTTGAGGCTGACATTTCGAAAAAACCAAAAGCTTCAAACAAAAAAAGGCGCGGAGATAAATCCGCGCCTTTATAGTAATATAATTTGTTAGATGAATTCGTTGACCAAATTCTCGAGCATTTCTTGGCGACCTGAATCGAGGGTTGGTTCGCCGTTGGAGAGGGCGTAGGCGCTGACTTCCTGCATGCT
>JANPJY010000116.1:0-30639 GCA_031425735.1 Akkermansiaceae bacterium
ACTATCCGAAAAGAGCGGGGAAGGCAGGCAAGTGACCCAGCTTATTAACGAATCGTTAGTAGCGATTCTATACTGTTCCCGGTCGCCCTGCCTGCTTTCCTCGCAAATTATACCACAAACTTTTACACAATACTGTTCGGCAGAGAATTTACCCTGATCATGAGAAAATACATTAATTCAATCTTCTTCCTCTGCGCCTTAGCCTTGGCATCTTGTGGAGTCAATTATCAAAACCCTCCAAAAGATCCCCTGCGAACTTCGACAATAAGGGGACAGCAGACACGTGACGGACTCGTTAGTTGGACCTGGTCGATTTATACAGTCGAGGTGATCGACAACACACCGGTCCGATTAATGAAGAACGATAATGAGATTGTTCTGAATTCTGGGACGCATAATGTAGTTCTTTCAGCATTCTTTAATCGAGGATTTGGCTTAGGTCCTTATAAGGCAAGAGGCGACCTCACGATGAATTTTGTTCCTGGGAGAGACTACAAGGTCAATGGGAGATTGGAAGGATCGAAAATGCTTCTTTGGATTGAAGACACGGCGACATCCAAGCCCGCTTCTAAGGTGCTGAATCTTCCCTATCAGGACGCACCACAGGCGGCCTACGTTCCTATTTACCTTCCAACGAATTAGCAAGCCTAACAAGGCGCGAATGGCAACCCCCACTAGCCCCTTCTCCGTCAATGTTTCCATTTAACTACAACCTCAACCCCGCGTTCAACGCTGGCTCCCGCTAGTGGGGTTGCCATCGCTCGGACGTTCGCTACAATGAACCCTCGCCGCTCGCACAACAGAGAGTTCTTTTATAAGTACACCTTAGCAAGAACTGCGAAAATCATTCTGTCTTCGAGGAAGCTTCGTTGGAGTAATCCGACTGTATTCAACGATCCTTACGATGTTCCTCGTGAGATTTTCGCTGGCGTTGAGGCTTCTGAGGTTCAGTCTGCGGCGGCCTCGATAATGATGGAATTAATTGATAAATCCGAGATGCCTTTTAGGGATCAACTGAATCCAAAGGTTCGAATTTTGTTAGACGCTTACTCAAGAGCGCCAGAAGAATTGAAGACTGAATTACGTGCGGAATGCAGAAGCTTTGCATCTTCTCCTACTAGCTCTCGTGATGGATTGGATCAGATGCAAAAGCTTTGGCAGGATACATACCTCGATCAACGAATCATTTGCTTTACAGAAGACTGGGATTCTTCATCGATGTGGGATCGGTATGCTGATGGACACAGAGGCGTTGCGCTTGAGTTCCGATGTTTGGATAAACTTGATTGCGCCACGTTGGCGGCTCAACCAGTCCAATATGTTGACGGGGCTCTCGCTCCTGACACAGCCATAGGCTTTGCGGAACTTATGTTCTATCAACCGCAATTTGCCATCAGGAGATTTTTACATCAGTATACCCACACTAAGACTTCCGACTGGTCCAACGAGAAGGAATGGAGAATAGCGTCATCAAGGAGGTCCGGAGAGACAGGGGACTTTTCAGACTATGGTTTCTTTGCGGACGAACTCGGAAGTGTAATCTTTGGTAAAGCAATCTCTGAAGAGGATAGGGAAGATATCGTTCTTCTCTGCCGAAAAGGGGAATATTCGGGAGTAGATCTCTGGCAAGCTGAAGATTCAGGGGGACGTCGTCTCTCAAGAAGATCCATCGACTAAGCGAACAAGATGCCGCGTTGAAAGCGCAAGATTACTGATCGTTCTGTAGCCACGCTCTAAGGGGCCGCGGCGATGCATCTCGCCATCAAAGGGTGACTGGACATCCTTTTACCCCGCTCTAAGTTGAAATCACTTTCATGACTTGAACTCCCATCCTTATGACCGACGCTAATTTTTACGAACAACTCCGCGAGAAGCTTCATCAGTGGGCCGCATCAAAAGACGGGCAGAAGTCGAAGTGGGTGGATTACATTCTCATTCTTCCTGACTTTGCTTATCTGTTAGGCGCGCTACTTCTCGATCCGGAGATTCCGGTGAAGCACAAAGCGAAGTTAGGAATGGTGATTGCATACATCATCAGCCCACTTGATATGTTGCCGGAGGGAATCATGGGTCCTGTTGGTTATGCAGAAGACTTGGCTCTCGCGGCGCATGTGATTAATCAACTCCTCAATCATGTGGATAACGCGATCGTGTTAAAGCACTGGAAGGGCAACGGCAATCTTCTCGAAGTCCTGCGTCGCATTATTGGAGTGACGGATGAGATGGTAGGCGGCGGGCTGTGGAAGAAGGTGAAGGCGATGATTCGTAATTGAGGGATGTCACGTTTTCGTATCTCATCACACAACGGTCATTTTATCAAATGACCCTACCAATCCTATTCAACGGTAGGGTCGTTTTGTCGCAGAACCTGAGCCTGCCGAGGGATAAAACGACCGCCCCGCTGAGCAACTATTTCATCATGAAATTCAGCAAGCTGCCGAGGCGTTCGCGCATTTGGTGACGGGGGACGATGGCGTCGATGAGGCCGTGTTCTAACATGAACTCGGCGGTTTGGAAACCTGGGGGGAGGTTTTGGTGGGTGGTTTCTTTGACCACGCGTGGGCCGGCGAAGCCGATCATGCATTTTGGCTCGGCGATGTTGATGTCACCGATGGTGGCGAAGGAGGCGGTGACGCCGCCGGTGGTGGGATGTGTTAGAACGGAGATGTAAGGCAATCCGGCTTCGCCGAGTTTGGCGAGTGCGCCGCAGGTTTTCGCCATCTGCATGAGCGAGAGCATGCCTTCTTGCATCCGTGCGCCGGAGGAGGCGGAGACGATGACCACTCCGCGTCTTTCTGCGATGGCGGTTTCGATCGCGCGGGTGATTTTTTCACCGACGACCGAACCCATGGACCCGGCGAAGAATTTGAAATCCATAACCGCGATCATGGCGGGTTTGCCGTGAATGTTGAGTCGGCCCGTGACGACGGCGTCGTTCATTTCGGTGCGCTTGCGGAGGCCGTCGATTTTATCTTCATAGCCTGTAAAGTTCAGAGGGTTTGCGGAGAACAAACCGGCATCGGTTTCCTCGAAGCTGCCGGGATCGGCGAGGAGGAAGATGCGATCCATGGAGTCTAGCAGGAAGTGAAAGCCGCAAGGGGGGCAGACCTGGAGATTTTGTTTGAGCTCGATGGCGTGAACCATGGCTCCGCAGTCTGGGCACTTTGACCAGAGGCCTTCTGGCATATCGTCGCGCTTGGGTTGTTTGCGGAGAAGAGGTTTGCTGAAGATGCCCATGGGAAGATTGGATTAAAGGTTGGTGAAAGCGGATTTCAAAAATCCTAGCCTCCTGAAATGGAGGCGACAACCCTGATTTCAGGGTGCCAAGAAATAGGCGTATGGGGTGAGTTACCACTTGAAACTCATGGGCTAGGGCACTAAGTCGTGAGCCGTATGGACCCACGCCACCCCTATGAGCAGATCTCGCTCTTCACAGCCGGAATGCTGCTTGCCGTCTGGTTAATCGGTGTGCACCTGGTGATGTTAGCCAAGCCGACTCAAGTTCAGGGCTATATGAAAAAGTTCCCGCGGGATGTGATGGCAGGGCAAATCCTACTCGCTCTGGGTATGGCCTGGTTCTGGTTATTGGTAGCGCCGGACGGCATGGGAAAACTCAGTGCGCTGCAAATGGATCTGGGAGAATTTAATAAAGCCAAGCCTCTGTTGCGTTTGGTGGTACCCGCGGCGGTGATTGCGGTTGCGATCAGCGTGCGCGATTTCCTCGCAGTCCGCGCGCTTGGACTTTGTGGCCTGCTGCTCGCCGCACCGCTTTTGGAATCGGCATTTCTCAAAGATCCTACGACGCGTTTGTTGATCCCCATTTTCACTTACGCGATGTTGACCGCGTCTCTGTTCATGGTGGGCATGCCCTACTTATTTCGCGACGCGGTGACATGGGTCAGCGCGAGCCGTGGAAGATGGACTGCCTGCGGCTTAGCAGGCTTGACTTACGGAGTTGCAACGCTGGTCTGCGCGATCTTGTTTTGGCGCGGTTATTAACCTGATCTTAGTAGATCGGTGCGCCGGAAGTGCCGGAATCAGCTCCGTTTTCTGGAGCGGATTTCAGTGCGGTTTTTTCCACTCCCTCGCCGAGTAAGCGGGTGTCACGGCCGAGACCGACCATGGTGTTGCAGGAGGAGAGTGCGAAAATGGCGGTGAAGCTGAGAAGGATAAGTTTCATGTGCGTTTAAGTTGGGAAAAGGTGTCCGCTATTACGCGGGATTGTCAACGTTGCTTTAATGAGCGTCGGATTTCGAGAATTCCGTCTCGGATACTGAAAATATCTGCGCGGAGCTGTTCGAGCGCGGCAATTTGTTCGACGTTTTTTTCGTCTTCGATGAGTTGCTGGCATGCGCCGACGGCTTCATTGATCCAGTTCAAGCAGCGCTTCAAAACCGCGAGGACGAAACCGGCCTCGGGTTGGTATCCACTGGAACGGTCGTTGAGCACGCCCGCAAGCTTGGTGCTGATACGCAACAAACTTGAAGTGAGTTCATAACTCGGGCCCTCGTCGTTTTCACAATCGGAGCCAAGGATTTCGAAGGCGCGCAGGGAAATTTGTTGGGCGTGAACTTGCAGCGGATGGGTGTAATCTAAATCATCGTCATCGCGCGTGCGGCCATCGTGATAGAAATCTTCATCGCCGGTGACGGTATTCCAGTCGCCGTCTTCTTCATCGAAATCCTCATCATCGAAGTCATCGCTTTCTTCACGATCCGCCATCGCGCCCAGCAAACCATCCCAACCCATCACGAACGCTTCTTTGCGCTCGGCATCCGGATCATCGATGTATTTTTCTAAAACTTCTTGGTAAGCATCTGTTAGACGATCCGATTCTTTCAGGCGTTCTTCCCATTCGAATTCGTTGAGTTCGGCGCGTTGGTTTTTGGGTTTGGGAGTTTCCGTGGCATCATCGGACTCGCTGCGGCGAATCATCTGTGCGAGGAAATCCCGCATGCTGTTCATGTTCGCGAGCTTTTGTGCTTCTTCGAGATCTTGATCCATTTCCCAGGCATGTTCGGAAATGCGCATGCTGTAATCTGGCGCCTCGATCAGGATACGGCCGTTGATTTCGCTGAACCATTCCAAGTAGAGAATGTTTTTCCACTCGCAGGGAATCTCGCGATTCTGGCGGTAGTATTCGGTGATTTGTTCTTCGGAAATTTGCGGCACTCTGGCTTTTTGCGAAGCCGTGATATCGCCGACGATACCGTTTTGCTCGGTATCGAGCGAATTGGCCTCTGAACAAACTTTAGGGTTGGGATTTTCAAATTCCAGCACCGTGCCAGCGAGGTCTCTCCAGCAATCGCCATTCAAAGAAAGGATCAACGGCTCATCGCGGCCCGCGAGCCAGATTTTACCTGTGGTCGTTCCTTCGACGGTGTTGTCGATCATCCCGTGTTCGACCGCTTCATCCAAACGCCATGCCATGCAGAATATCTTTCGACTGATGAGGCGGGCGCGTCAAGTCATCGATTTCGCCCAGATTTCGGCAAAATCCCCTCGATTCGAGGATAGATAACGAAAAATCCCGGTTCGCTGGGACGAAGAGGCCAGAATCTATATGTGGCAAAAACGCGCTAAGCCGCAGGAAGAAATAATTTTTGAAATCCGCCGGTAATTCTATAGTTTCGCCCGCGAGAGCTCAGAACCAAATTTATGAAACGACAACTATTTTTATTTACTGCACTTCTAGTAGCTGGAACTGCGCTCGGGGATACGCCCAACAAAACCACCAAGGGCATCATTGATGCAAAAGATTTCAAACGCCCCGAAGGTGCAGTTCAGCTTGTCGGAGAAACTGAACATCAATTGGTGCCTGCAGGAAAAGAAGCGAGCTTGTGGGTTTTTAAAGACGGCGTGCTGACTGCCTCTCCGAAGTGGGACAGCGTGGTCACAAAAACCCCGTATCGGGATTTTCAAATGCATGTGGAGTTCAACGTGAACGATGTCCCCAATGCATTGCGAGCCGAGGACAATGGGAATTCCGGGGTTTACATCCAACAGCGTTATGAAGTTCAGATTCTCAATTCGTTCGGCGTTTCCGCAGAGGATTACAAAGACACTTATTGTGGTAGTATTTACAAAATCAAAAAACCGGATCAGCTCGTTTGCAAAAAAGCGGGTGAATGGCAGACCTACGACATCGCTTTCCGTGCCGCGCGTTTTGAAGGCGAAACCAAAACTGAGGACGCCAGAATTACCGTCTATCACAATGGAGTTATCATTCACGATGACTACGCGATCCCTAAAAAAACCGGTGCCGGCCAGAAAGAAGGGGCCGAACCCGGCCTAATCAAGCTACAAGGCCACGACAACCCCGTGCAATATCGTAACATCTGGATCAAAGAATTGGCTTTGGATTAATTCCCCTGAGATCTTTGAGACTCAGGTATTGATATTATGGCTAACATATATAACAACAACGCCTGTTCACGTTCAGCGAGCGGCTACGCCGCCTAATATTATCTCCCTAACTTATGTCCGAATCAGTTTCTCACGCAACTTTCCAAGCTCCCGAACTCGAAGAGGTTGCGGCTCTTTTCCCCAGCTATGATATACATCGTTTAATCGCCTGCGGCGGAATGGGTGCTGTTTATCATGCAACCCAGCGCTCACTTGAGCGTGGTGTAGCCATTAAAATTCTTCCGCGTGAGTTTTCTCAGAATGAAGAATTTCGCGTTGGCTTTGAGGCCGAGGCCAAAGCGATGGCCAAACTGAATCATCCGAATTTGATCGGTGTCTATGACTTTGGCGAAATCGAAGGGTTGCTTTACATCGTTATGGAATTCGTAGCGGGCACCTCATTATACGCGGTCTGCCACGGGAAAACTCTTAAGCCGACAGAAGCACTGAAAATTGTGATCGATGTCTGTCAGGGTCTGTCTCATGCGCATCAATACGGGATTCTTCATCGTGACATCAAACCGAGCAACATTCTGCTAGATCTCAATTCCAACCCTAAAGTCGGCGATTTCGGTCTTGCGAGTGCTCTAGGAAACCAGATTCAGGAAGGTGAACAAATTTTTGGAACTCCAGGATACACCGCGCCAGAAGTGATAGATCCTCCGCATACATTCGATCACCGCGCCGATATCTTTTCGGTGGGGGTCATGCTCTACGAACTATTGACGGGAAACACTCCGAACGGGCAAAAACCTATTTCTGCCTTACCTCCGGTCACGAATCCTCGACTGCGCGCTGTTGTCCTACGTGCAACACATAACGATCCAAAAGCTCGTCATGCGTCTGCAGATGAGCTTGCAACTGACCTGAAAAAAATCATCGCGGCAGCGAATAATCCACGGCTTGCAGGCAATGCGGCCTCCAAAAAAGCGCGGGTGATTCCTCAGTTAGGTACCACCCCAAAAAGTTCTCCGGTCGTATCACTGTTTCTCATCATCCTGTTAATGGCTGCCGTTGCTGGCATTTATTTTTTGGTGATCAAACCCAGTATCGATGCAGAAGCGCAAGCTGTATCTCCAGCGGTCAGCAACACAAATTCTGCGCCGCTCATACTTTGGGAAACTGCTTGATATGAGCCGCTTGGCGAAGCGGCGTAATTACGATTTCAATCCTTTGAAATTGAGTCTCAGCGGTTTGGCCTCGGGCATTTTCACGAGAGCCAGTGATTGCTTTGCCGTGACGAGTAATTCGTTATCGGATTCGCGGCGCATTTCGAATTCACACCAGAAACGCGCCGTGCTCACTTCGCCCAGCCAGCCGCGGATCACAATCCAATCTCCCAGCTTTGCTGGGCGGCGGTAATCCACTTCGGTGCGTGTTAGCACCGGGAAAATCTGGGTTTCTGACATTTCTCGCAGCCCCATCCCCAACTTTGCTGCCAGCCTTGTTCGGCAGGTTTCAATCATCCGCAAATATGCCAGATTGTGAACGACTCCACCGCAATCGGTATCGAAAAACATCACTTCCTCGCGGCTCACCACTTCTATATTAGATTCTGACATGCTCGGAAGATCTCAAAAAAATACGGGCGGCTGCAATGTTCTCTTGTGAATTCCTTATAAAAAGACCATACAGATATTAGCCGTATGAACTCGAAATTCCGAAATTTGCTTTTCAGTAGTTTGTGCGGCTGTTGCTTGTTGCTGCTGTCTTCGGCAGCACTCGCCGATTCGTTCGTGCCCCCGACGGGGAAAATTTCACCTTTTCGCCGTGATCGCTTACCTATCAACGACCGAGCGATCAACTGGTTATCTACCTTTTTAGTAACCCTCACCAACGGAAGTCCTTACGAGACTCCTGAGCAACACCGCGAAGTAGCTAAAGCGATCGCCTTGGCCATCGCCTTGGATCCTGAAAACAAAATCGCCGAAACTAGACTTTCCAAACTCATCGAAGGAAAAAAGCCCGATTCTATTGATCCAGAGAAAATTGAGCGGGAAAAGAAAATCATCTGGAATCTCTTGAGCTGGTTATCATCTCCGGAGGCAGGCCAGGATGGCAACCTACTTGCCGCATTGATTGGCGAAACCCTCGCCGGCATGTATCCGGCTGACCCGCAATTGAGCAGTTACGTCGGCAAGCCTGAACACGAAGCATGGAACGGCTGGGTGGCTGAACTCGCCTCCTTCAAAAAAGCTCCCGTCGTTGAGGAAAAACCCGTTATCGAAGAAAAAGAGAAAGAGAAAGAGAACGAACTGGCGAGTAACGAACCCAAAGTAGAACCGAAAATTACCAAGAAGCCCAGCATTCTACTCGATAACGCTAAGGTCTCGACGGTCATTCAAGTATTTGACCAAGAAAAGTCGTTGTGGCTCCCGAAAGTGGTGCAAGTCGACATGAAAGGATCCAATGATCCGAAAAATGATGAAGGTGATAACTTTTTTGGCTTTCGCTTAGATATTGCAGGAAATTCGGACGATTATTGGCAGATTCAGGAAGAGTTAACATCTCCGCTGCGAGACCAACTTCTGGAGCACCGCGAAAATCAGTTGCCCAAACGTGCGGAAATCAACATCCGAGTTGATGGAGAGCAATCATACCCATTCAGCAAAAACCGCAACGCACTCAGTGGCACAGCGTTCGTGCTAGCCAATGCCGCGCTCACTGGAGAAGTCCCGAATGGCACCGTGCTCGGAGAGATTGATAGATCCGGTAAGCTCAAACTGCCAAATTTCCTCTGGCGCTCGCTGATGACGCTCGCCGAAAGCTCCGGTGGCAGGCTCATCATTCCGGCTTCTGCGGAACCCATGTTTATCAACATTCTCGCTCTCGAAAAACCCGAGTTTTTCTTCAAATACGAGGTGCTTGTCGCTTCATCTTTAAAAGAATTTACCACCCTAGCCAGCCAAGAGCCCTCGCCAGAACACAAGGAAATCTATAATAAATTCAAACTCATCAAGGACAAAGCCGCCGGAAACGTGATCGGGGTTTATCTGACAAATAAATTTGTCCGTGAGCGTTTGCAGGAAATCGTCAATCAAGCTCCATATCATCTTTCCGCGAAGGTTCTCAACCTCTACGGCTCTGGCACACGGCCTCGTTACCTTTCCAGGGAAGCTTTAGCAGCAGAAATCTGGCGAAAAGTCGATGTAGTCAGCGAGCTCGTAAAGATCCATGATTTCTACGGGATCAACTCTCGCCAGCTCGCTAAGCTCGATGAAATCTATAAAAAAATGCGGGATGACCTCAAGGATCTCGAGCGTTACACGGATAGCCGTAACACCGATCTCTTGACGGAAGCGAAAGATCTCGTGTCTAGCGTTCGTGGCTTTGGCAGAGAATTTGAAGGCCGCGGTGAAATCTGGGAAAAATACGAAAAAATCCAAGCCGCGCGCGACACCATGAGCCAATCCAACTCAGCCCTTGTTGAAAAACTCACCAAACTCACCGGAGATCCGCCACCTAGATAGATCATTTCTGCACCGATCGCTGTTCACTCATCCAAGTGTAAAGCATCACCCACATTGCCAAAGCCAAGCCAAACAAGGGAATTTGCAGCAAAGACGGTAGGGAATAAAGAATGGCGACCACGGGAATCCACACTCCCCAGGTGGCGAACAAGATCGGCACAATCACTTCTCGGTAATATCTCCGCGTAAAAAATCGACCGATGTTTTCCAATGAGCATCCCGAAAGCTTCCAATCGTAGAACCATGCTCCAATCGGGCCTGCCACTATTGGATTATAGATGAACTGATCGACGATGACTTTGGTAGCCACCACTTGAAATGTCACTTCAGCACCAAACCATTGCGCCTGCATCCGGTAGAACAAATCCACCATCATGCCCACGCATCCCCAAAATGGGAGCGTGAATAACAGGTTTACTGCGTTTGCTTTTTGCAAACGTCCTCTCTGAAACAGCCAAACCCGCATGATTTCCGGAATCAGCCCCCCAGCTACAGCCCCCGACAGCGCTGAATATCCATAGCCCCAACCCTGCTTCAGCTCCGAAAGCTCATTTAGCCAACGCGTAGTCGGCGGATAAAAATAATATCCCAGTACCAAAGCCAACATGATGCCCTGCACAATCAGAGCCGGAACCACATTCGCCTTCGCGGCCCTGAGACCCGACATCCACGGTGTCTCTCTTGTCGTTTGGGGCGCAGCTTGATCCATCAGCACGGCCATCTGTAGATCATTGTTACTTTGAGGCAATAAGTAATCCAGTTGGGAGGCCTAATGTGACAATACCGTCACAATTATCCCCTTCAAGCGACAATGCCATCTTTTGCATGTTGCCGCCGTGCCTACTAAGCACTCAACCAACAACAACACAAATCCTATGAAATCAATTCAAAGTGCCCTTCTCGCAACGAGCTTGCTGGGGATTACATCCGCTCACGCCGAACCTACTGGCTTACTCTACGGCAAACTAACTGGCGAAAGCGGATATGACAAAGCTTGGTCCGCGTTCACACTTCACAAGGACGACGATAACCAAATCCTCCAGGAATTTAGCCTGCAAGGTCGTCTCCAGCTTCAGACCATTTTCGGTAAAGACGGCGGTAACAGCTTCAACACCTCAGACTACAAAGATGCAGGTAACGATGAAACCGTCTGGGGCAATGACATCGAAGTTCGTCGCGCTCGCTTCGGCTTCAAATCCAAGTGGTTCCAAAACTGGAAATTCGAAGGTCAAATCAACGTGGATGTTGATAACATGGACAACCGTAATGACAGCACTCTCTACAAAGATATTTACGATCTTTACATAACCTACGCGCAATCGGACGCCCTCAACATCTCCGTTGGTAAAACCAAAGTAAAATTCACTCGCGAACAGGAAATCTCTTCCAAAGAAATTCTCACTATCGAGCGTGGCTTACTTTCCAATACGCTTTTCCCAGGAGAACTCACAGGTATCTGGGCAAATGGTAAAGGCATTGCTGACCACTGGCTATATGAAGTCGGTATGTATGGAAATGATCGTCAACGGGAATTCAGTGACTTGGATGGTGGAACCATCTTTCTTGCTAAAGTCGGTTATGATTACTCCGAACAAGTCGGCTACGATTCAGCTGTAGCTGCAATTCACTACATGCACAACACCCACCCGGGCTTCAAACCATCGAACACGAATGAATATACAACTGGAACATCGCCAGCATTCAAACATTCCATTGCTTTGACGAACGAAATTTCCCAAGGTCGTTTTGGTTTTTCCACTGACGTTATCTTTGGTGACGGCGAAGGAGCTGCAGCATCAGAAGTGATGGGTATCACCTTACTTCCTTCCTATTTCATTGCGGAAGGTCTTCAACTTGTCGGTCGACTTCAAGTAGCGACTGCAGAAGATCCTGATGATCTTCGCGTATCAGCCCGCTATGAGCGCCTTCCGATTACAGCACCCGCTGCAACAGCCCGTCAGAGCGGTAACACCTACACCTCCCTCTACGCTGGACTCAACTACTACATCTATGGCCACAAGCTCAAACTGATGAACGGCATCGAGTATTCCAAAATGGGTGGTGGTGACTACGAAGGTTACACGCTCATGAGCGGCCTCCGTTTCTCGTTCTAATATCGTTACTCTAAAATAAAAATTAAAACTGATAAAAATATGAAAGTTATATCTACACTATTAGCCTCAGCAGTCATCACGACTATGGCTGGCGCACAAACCCTCAGCCTTAAGGGTAGCGATACCCTCGGCGCAAAACTCATCCCACAGCTTGCAGAGTCTTTCAAGGCAGCAGGTAACAAGGGCGTGAAATTCGAGATCGCTGCTGAAGGCTCCACGACTGCCTTCCCAGCACTCGCAAACGGCACCGCTCAAATCGGTATGTCTTCGCGTAAAGTGAAAGACGACGAGCGCACCTTCTGCAAAACCAAAGGTGTTTACATCAAAGAGCACCCAATCTGCCGCGACATGCTCGTAGTTATCGTGAACAAGAACAGCCCGGTGGCTAACCTCACGAAGGCTCAAGTCGCTAAGATCTTCACTGGTCAAATCAAAGATTGGTCGGAACTCGGTGGCGCTCCAGGTAACATCTCCATCTACACTCGTAACACTTCTTCCGGAACTTATAAAGACTGGCAGAAACTTGCAATGGGTGGACGTGACTATGCTGGCACCTCACTCAAAATGGCAGGTAACGAGCAAATCGCTCAAGAAGTTGCTAAAAACAAAAACGGCATCGGTTATGTCGGTCTTGCTTACTCAAAGACTCCCGGCACCAAGACCATCATCATTGATGGCGTTGAGCCAACCGAATCGAATGCGAAGGATTATGTCTACTCACGTGTTTGCTACCTCTACGCACCTGACCAACCAACCCCAGAAGCCGCAGCCTTCCTTGACTATGTCAAGTCATCCGCTGGTCAGGACATCGTTAAAAAAGTTGGTTTTGTGAAATACTAACTTCCTAATATTCCGCAAAGTATGTTGTTTATGGGCATCGTTGACTGGTTCGACGATGCCCATTTTCATTTCAATTCATTTTCTCAAATTTTGACGCGTCTCTAGAACCATGGCATCTGAAAAATCACCGAACGAAAAGACAGGCCATCGCTTCCAACGCAGCGGTTTCTCGTATGAGCAACTCATTCGGTTTTTCTTCGCCTCAAATGCTGGTCTAACGATTGTCATTTTAATCCTGATCATCGCCTTCCTTCTTAAAGAGGGATTGGGATTCTTCCCCGGATACCGCCGGGATCTGGAAACCTACCGTATCGCAGGGCTCGAATTCGTTGATATTTCACGCGATAATCTCACCGCCCACGAGCAACTAACCAGCCTCCTCAATCGCGCTTATTTCGCCGAAGTGAACGGCAAGAGCGCCCGTGAACTGATGCGCACCCAAGAAGCCAGCGCGCTTTATAACGCTTTCACGGATCAAATTGGTCCAACGAGAGATCTCATTTTAAACAATCCCCAAGCTGCGACGGACGCCAATTCAGGCATGAAAGCCGCCCTCCTCAGCAATTACGAAAAACAAAGAGAGAAAGCGCTACTCAAGCCTCTCCCAACTCCGCATTTAACCGCTAAAGAGCGCGAGCAGTTGATCGAATCTCTCCAAACACGTCCGCCAGAAGCAACGGATGATCCACCATTAGTCGCCAAACTGGCGCAAGAATTTGTTGCTGCCCAACAAAAGCACTCTGCCCCTCTTCAGGAATACCGAACCGTTATCGATGATTTTGAATCCGCAGGCTCTGATCTCGGTTCAATCGTCATGGATATGACGGAGTCCGTGACGGTCACCAAAGAAGCTCTCCAGACTGCTGACATTCTGGCAAAAGATCGCAAAACGTTGCTGGCTGCGGCGTCCCGTGAGAAAGATCCCATTCAGCGCGAAAAGCTACTCGCCGATGCGCATACAGCCCTAGCTGAAAAACCCGACACTGAAACGCCGATGACGGCTCTGCTCGAACGCAAGCCCGAGTGCATTGACCTTCACAAACAACTTAAAATTGCAGCATCTGCTGCTTTCAAAAAAATCCCCAGCACTCTCACCGAGCCGGATGCAAAACGTTTGCTAAACGTAGCTCGTAAAGCATGGCCCGTTTTCATCGCTGATCTCGATGAAACTCCTAAAAAAATCAACGCGTGGAAGCATACCGATCCCGTGCCGCTTTCAGATGCTTTTGTGTCGTTTTTGACCGGTAAAAAATGGGTCACCGGTGGCGAATGGCAGGATTTCTACGGAATCCTTCCTCTCGCAGTTGGCTCATTGATGATTGCTCTGGTTGCCTTGATCATCGCCATTCCGGTTAGTATCAGCGCCGCGATTTATGTGAATCATTTTGCCAAACGTCGTGAGCAGGCATTGGTCAAACCTGTTATTGAATTCATTCAAGCCATCCCCTCAGTCGTTCTCGGATTCGTGGGTATCTTAGTATTTGGCACCATCTTGCGGGAGATCTCAGTGATGGATGCCTTTCAATGGGTGCCTGGTTTCCCTATCGAAGAGCGCCTCAATATTTTCACGGCCGGATGTCTGCTCGCTCTCATGAGTATCCCTACGATATTCTCACTCGCAGAAGACGCGCTCAACAACGTGCCATCTGCCTACGCCGAGGCTTCGGAAGCTCTGGGCGCCTCTCACGTGCAAACGGCATTTCGTGTGATGATTCCAGCTTCTTTCTCAGGTATTCTAGCTGCTATTCTGTTAGGATTTGGTCGCGTCATCGGAGAAACCATGGTGGTTCTTCTTGTTGCAGGAAACCGGATCAAGATTCCCGATTTCAGCGCAGGCCTTGGAGCATTCTTCCAGCCCAGCCATACGCTAACTGGCATCATCGCTCAGGAACTGGGCGAGGTTCCTTTGGGTAGTGTCCACTACCGCGCGCTTTTCGTCGTGGGTATTCTCTTGTTCGCTGTCGTGCTCGGCATCAATGCAACCGCTCATCACTTCGTGAATCGTGTGAAAAAGTAAAATTAACATCATGATCGATCCAGAAATACTTATCCGCAAAGGAATGCCGAAGGGATACTTCAAAGATATCTTCGTGCGTATCTTGCTCGGTAGCGTCACATACCTCATCGTTCTGATAGCGGTAATGCTGTTTGCTAAAATCGTCATCGACGGCGCACCCGCCATTTTTTCCTCAAAATTTCCTTTCGTAGATCTTGAGTTTCTCACTGCAAAAAATGAAACCCTACATGTATTTGATGACGCAGAAGGCACGCGATACCAACTCCCTGCTTCAAAATACAATGAGTATCTCAAGGCGCATCCTGAAGCGACGATCTACAACGAGAAAACCTTCTCCTACTCAGGTGGAGGTATCGCTGGTCCGATAGCAGGCACGGCGCTGCTCACTTTGGGCGCCATCACCATGGCTTTGTTCTTCGGTGTTAGCGCAGCGATCTATTTGGCTGAATACGCGAAACAAAGCCCCTTCATTCACGCCGTCCGCCTTGCGATTCTCAATCTAGCCGGCATTCCCTCCATCGTTTTTGGATTGTTCGGCTTCTCTGTATTCGTCCTCGCGGTGCCTATAATCACGAATATTCCATCGGATCGATCCTTACTCGTCATTCCCCTTCTGATAAATGACTATGTGCTGAGCTTTCAGGGCTGGAATTCATCGCTCATGGCAGGTTGTGCAACTCTTGCTTGTATGATTTTACCCGTGATCATTACGGCATCTGAGGAATCATTGCGTGCCGTGCCTCAGGGCTTCCGCGATGCCTCGCTCGCGATGGGAGCGACCCGCTGGCAAACGATTAGAAAATGCGTTTTACCCTATTCTATGCCCGGGATTTTGACTTCATCGCTTCTCGCGATCACACGCGTGGCAGGTGAAACCGCACCCATCATGTTCACCGCTGCCGTCGCCGCTAAAGACGACTTTCCATGGGAAGGTTTGAGTAATCCTTTTGATATTCTATCCTCTCAGGTTCAAGCGTTGCCCTATCACATTTACACACTTGCGGCACGCATCCCAAATTCTGAATACACCCAACGTGCACAATACGGATCCGTCCTAGTATTCTTAATCCTCGTAGCGGTGCTATCATTCGGATCCATGATTCTCCGTGCTAAACTTCGCGCCAAACTCAAATGGTAACTCCTTCCACAGAAACAACCATCGCCATGGATACTGCTGTTCAGATCCAGAACGTAAACTTTGCATACGGCTCTAAACAAGTGCTGCACGATGTGACCTTGGATATCCCAGCCAACCAGGTCACCGCGTTCATCGGGCCTTCGGGTTGTGGAAAATCCACTTTGTTACGTTGCATCAATCGTATCAATGATCGCATTCCCAGCGCCCAAATCACATCCGGATCCATTCGCGTTCACGGCATCGATATCAATCGTGAAGATATCAATCTTCATGAACTACGCCGCCGTGTGGGAATGGTGTTCCAAAAATACAATCCATTCGCAAAATCTATCTACGACAACGTCGTCTACGGCCTGCGTATTGCTGGAGTCACAAAGCGTGCAGAATTAGATGACGCGGCTGAAAAAGCACTCACCAATGCCGCGCTTTGGAATGAGGTGAAAGATCGCCTTCACACCAGCGCGTTCGGTCTTTCTGGTGGACAACAGCAACGTCTTTGCATCGCTCGAGTCATCGCGACAGAGCCGGATATCGTGCTCATGGACGAGCCGTGTGCAGCATTAGATCCGCTCGCTACGTTGAAAATCGAAGAGCTCATCCATGAGCTGAAGAAAAAATTCACCATCGTGATCGTCACTCACAACATGTCGCAAGCCACCCGATGCTCGGATCGCACTGCATTCATGTATTTGGGTAAGCTGATCGAATATGGCGACACCATGCAGATTTTTGAAAATCCCAATGAGCCACAAACTGAAGCCTACATCTCGGGCAAGTTCGGTTGATTTATCACTCACTCTTATGAACGATCTTCAGGAAAAACCGACCGCCTCAAAAACGACCACGACTGCCGTGGACATTCGAAACGTGTCATTCAACTACGGCTCCTCTCAGGCGCTTAAAGACATCACGCTGGATGTGAAGCGTAATGAAGTCACTGCATTCATCGGGCCATCGGGTTGCGGAAAGTCAACATTGCTGCGTTGTATCAACCGAATGAATGATGAAATTGTCGGGACCCGCATCACACACGGCGAAATCCTTGTCGAAGATATCAACATTCATGACCCATCCGTCGACGTGGTAAAACTCCGTCGCGACGTTGGTATGGTGTTTCAAAAATCCAATCCATTCCCATCGAGTATTTATGAAAATGTCGCCTATGGCTTGCGCATGCGAGGCGAGCGTAACAAGGCCGTCCTCGATCAGTCCGTGCAAGAAAGCCTTGAGGCCGCTGCGCTATGGGATGAAGCAAAAGATCGCCTTCATGAATCTGCACTCGGTCTTTCTGGCGGCCAACAGCAACGTTTATGCATTGCTAGAACAATCGCTGTGAAACCCACTGTCGTTCTGATGGATGAACCTTGTAGCGCGCTGGATCCAATCGCCACCGCAAAGGTTGAGGATCTCATCTGGAAACTCAAACACGACTACACATTCATCATCGTCACGCACAACATGCAACAAGCCGCAAGGGTTTCCGATAAGACAGCGTTTTTCTACATGGGGGGACTCATAGAATTCGGTGATACAAAGCGCATGTTCTCAAGCCCAAGCGTCAAGCAAACTGAGGAATATATCACTGGGCGTTTCGGCTGATTTTCAATTTCATTAGCAACCATTCTAACATTATGAGCAATCAACACATATTTCAAGAGATGGATCATTCCATGAATAGCCTTACAGAAAAGGTGCATCTCATGGCGTCTCTAACATGTCAGAACATAAAACATGCCATCCAAGCGCTCTTGACTCAAGATATCGATTTGGCACGCATGGTGATCGGGGATGACTCGGAAGTGGATGAGCTTGAGGTGAAAATTGACCAAATGGGGCTGGATATTTTAATTCGGTTTCATCCAGTGGCTACCGATTTAAGAGCGGTTATCACTGCCATGAAAACCGCGCACAACTTGGAACGCATTTCCGACCATGCGGTGAATATCGCCAAGCGCGCGAAGAAAATCTGCAAGTCACCATCGCCTATTGATGTGAATATTATTGAACCGCTTTTCATCATGGCTGATCAGATTCTAAATGACGCTCTGCGTGCTTACAAAGATGGTGATTCTGAACTGGGTCAGGGCCTACATGCCACAGATAAGGAACTGGATGCCGCTTATAAACAAGTCTCAGCATCACTCAGCAGCCGCCTGGAAAACTCAGGCACAAATGCCGAAAATATTTTGCACCTCATTCTCGTTGCACGCTCCATCGAGCGTATTGGTGATCTTGCGGTCAATATCGGCGAAGATTCCGTTTTCCTCAGCAAAGCTCGTGACATCCGTCATGAACAACGCAGAACCCAAGACGGCAAATAAGTAGGGTCGGCGGAGTTTGGACTGACCCGATTTCCTACGAACGCGTAAACCCACGCGATTGGCGTCACTTATAAAAAATAGGGCCGGTGGGGTTTGAACCCACGACCAAAGGATTATGAGTCCCCTGCTCTAACCGCTGAGCTACAGCCCCTTTTGTGCTCACACACGTGATGAGCATTGTCCGGTGAAAAGACTAGGCGCAAGGCTAAGGTTTCGCTGGCGCGTCCTTTGGATGAGATTTCACGAAATCGATATTCGATTTGACCTGGGGAACATTGTTGTCCCACTCATTTTCGTGTTCGATGGAAATGTGGCCATCAAAACCTTGTCTCTTGAGTTCTTCGAGGCAGGCAGCGGCATCAACCACGCCTTTGCCAACAGGAACGACAGCGGCGTTACCGGTTTTTTCTTTGTCTTTCAGGTGAACAGAAACGATGCGGCCTTCGAGGATGCGTAGGCAGTCGACGGGAACGAGCTCGGAGGTGCACCAGTGACCGAGATCCGCGCAAGCACCGACACGTTTATCGCGTCCTTCCACAAGGCCGCTGATATAAAGAGGATGCCAAACTTTGTATTTGGCTTTTTTCATCGAACCGCCGTGTTCGTGGAACGCAACTTTGATGTCCGTGCGAATGGCTGCGGCCTCCCAAGCGGCGATTTGTTCCGCGGCCTCAGTGCATACCGCATAAAGTCCCATGGCTTTGGCGAAGTCCATGATCTGGTTAACCTCATCGGCGTTTTTCGCAGCAACCACTCCGTAGTTCACTGCATGGATGCCTTGGCGTTTGCACTCAGCGAGAAGCTCGTTGCGGGCTTCTTCTGTCATGCTGTGGTGAACTTTTACGTCGGACCCGGCTTTCATCGACTGACCGGGATAGAACTCGATCATATTGCCACCAGCTTCTTTGGTTTTCGCAATCGCATCGAAAGCAGTAAAGTTTTTAAAAGTGTAGGCTTGAGCACCGATGAACCAACCGTTCTGACGAAGGTTTTCGGGGATGGGCTCAGCATGGAGTGAGGCGGAAACTGCAAGTGCCGTGAATACGAGGGTATGGATGATTTTCATAGGAATCTGATGGCAGTAAACAAACTCAGCTTTGCGTGTTTTGAAAAGAGCGAAAATGGTGAAGTTCATTCAGCTCGCGCAAAACAGCGGCTTTGACGCACCGAAATCCGAAGTTAACCACAGAGACACGGAGAACACAGAGGTTTAGGGAAAGAATGCGAAACACTTTATGATACTACTCCAATTTCCTTCGGCTCCATTTTCAACTTCGGAGCTTGGAGTCAATAGCTGCCGCGGCTCCCAGTGGTTGCAATTCTTGCAAAAATCACGAAATCCATAGAAGCTCACCACAATGTTTCGCATCCGTATCCTCATCGCATTTCTTGTCTTCGTTTCCTCGTGCGCTGCCGAAAGCACGCGTCTCTGGCAGCCCATCATTGACTATACGATCTCCTTTCCTGGAGACCGACCCGATGCGGCACCGATGATTAACCCTTTCGAAAACTTCACCCATATGGCATCCGACTTTGGTTGGATGGGTCCGGGCGGTGGACGCATCGATTCCAAAGGCGGTATCATCAACGTGAAGCCAACGGGCGAGTGGACTGGCGCATGGCACTCGCTTGCTGGACTGGCTACTCAGAATAATCGTGTTTTCGATCCTACCGATCTAACAGGTCTGGGCGGGGCCCCTGAAAAAAAGTGTGGCATCCGAGAGCTTGCGGTAAACGCGAGCGGCAAAGGAGTCTTGCGCCTGGAGTTAGCCGATGTGAACCGGAAGGTGGTTTGGGATACCACGGTGAATCTCGATAGTGATAACACCACCACGCTGACTTTTCCTCTGAATGCCGAGACGTTGGGGAAAATCAAAGTCATGAACTGGATCGCAGAGCCAGGTTGCAATTTAAGGCTGTCCTCCATCGGCTTCATTGCGGAGCGCCCTGAGATGTCGTTAGAAGAGTGGGCGTTTCGAATTTCTCTCGGCAAACTCCGTCGCTGTCATGATTTTGAAAGTGGAATGACTCGTGACCGTGGTCACATTCCGGCGGGTAAATTTGAATCAGTAGCATCCACGGGAATGCACGCGCTCGCCAGTGCTTTAGCGTTTAGTGAGGGAATGATTGATAAAGAGAGAGCCATTTTAGAGGTCACTCATACTCTAACTGCACTCCAGTCATTGCCTACGGCGGCTGGATTTTTTCCACACTTCGTACACCGCGGAAGTGACGGACGTAACACCATCGTTCCGGGCACCGAATACAGCACGGTTGATACTTCGATCGCTCTCCACTCGCTCCTGCTTGCAACTCAGATTTTGGAACTCCCTGAGATGAATCAACAAATCGTCGCCATGATTGCACGGGTCAATTTCGACGCAGTGACCGATGCGGAAGGCTGGATCAGTCATGGCTTCCTGGATGAAGGGAAAACCATACTCGCATCTAACTGGCGGGATTGGGGCGGAGAAACGGCCTTGGTTCTTGCGCTCGAAGGAATGATCCCTGACCGCAAACCTCGCGGAAAAATGACTCCGAGTGGAGAGCCCTACCGCGGGGTTGGTTTCATTGCTGAAATCCAGAGTTTGTTCTACCAAGACTTTGATAGAAAAGAACCCGATCTCATTTCATCGATTTCATGGCCAGACATTCGCAAAAAACTTTTAGCAGGTCAGATTGCGTATCCAAAAACTCATTGGCCAGAATCTGGAGCAGCCCAGTCAGGAATTTTTGGCCTCTCCGGCGGTGAGTCAGGTATGCCAGGCGCAGGCTACACCGCAAACGGCACGGAAGTCATGGGCGTCCGCTGGTTACATCCTCACTACATGCTCATGGGTCTGGCTCTCAGTGGCCCGGACCTTTACCAAAAAGGTCTGAGTGATCTGGATGCCAAACAATTTTTATCTCCCATCGGCCTGCCTGAAAACATTGAGGCAGAACTACGCCTCCATAATCCCATGCAGGGTTCTCTCAACGCGGCGTTCGAAACTTTTGCTGCCTACCATGGTTGGAAAAAACGTGGCTCCGCTGAAAATCGCATCGATCGCGCATCGGCGGAACATCCTCTACTCAGAAAAGCCGCGGGTCGTTTTTACAAAGCCAAGTCGTGAAGTAAGACCAAACTTACAAAGTGACATGAGCTCCCAATTCGACCACGCGTCCGGGTGGCAATTGAAAGTATGCCGTCGCCGCTGACGCATTGCGCGCCATGATGGCGAAAAGAAATAGCCGAACGCGGTCGAACATCCCTGCGTTTTTGCCAACGCCATACGTTTCGCGGCCAAGGAAATAGGTGGCTTTATGAGGATTGAAGTGCAGAGCTTCCGGCATCAATTCTTTGAGCGCTTGAGGCACGGCTGGGCTATCGGCAAATCCAAATTGTAGAGTGACGCGATGGAATCCTTCGCCGAGTTCCTGATGGGTTATGCGCTCGGGACCAGAGGCGTGGGGTTCGTCCGAGGTCGCAACATGGAGAAGGATCACTTGCTGGTGGAGCACTTGGTTGTGCTTGAGATTGTGAAGCAGTGCGGTGGGAACTTTGGTGTCTTTTCCGCTCATGTATACCGCACTACCGGAGACGCGGTGGATTTTTCCTTTAGCAAGTTCACTCAGCAAATCACGCACCGGAAGAGCTCCAGCCATCATGCGTTGATAGAGTCGTTTTCTTCCCCAGATCCAGATCAGCATCAGCCCCATAATAGCTCCACCGACCACGAGTGGAAGCCATCCACCGTGAGCGATTTTTAAGGCGTTGGCTGCGAGAAACGCCCCGTCTAACAGAAGAAACAAAGCGGTGAGAATAAATGCTTTGGGAAAGGACCAGTTCCAGCAAGATCGCGCTGCTCTGTAAAACAGTAACGAGGTAATGGTCATGGTAAGCGCGATAGCGATGCCGTAGGCGCCAGCTAGATTTGCAGATGTTTGAAAGCTAACCACTAACAAAATGCAGGCGAAGGCGAGCATCCAGTTCACCATCGGCACATAGACTTGTCCGGCGGAGAACTCTGAAGTGTAGCGAACCTCAAAGCGTGGCAAGCAACCGAGCTGAATTGCTTGAGTGGTTAGAGAAAAGGCGCCAGTGATGAGCGCTTGGCTGGCGATAATCGCGGCTCCTGTCGCCAGGATCGTGAGGGGGAATCGCAGAACTTCGGGAGCAAGGAGGAAAAACGGACTGCGAATTGCGGTGGGATCGGCAGTCAACAACGCGGCTTGTCCAAGATAATTTAAAACCAAACATGGCAACACCACAGAGAACCAACCAATACGGATCGGGCGGGTGCCGAAGTGCCCTAGATCCGCATACAAGGCTTCGCCTCCCGTGACGGCAAGAAATACAGCCGCGAGCAATGGGAAGGCATGGGTCCATTCACGGATCAAAAACGTTATGCCCTCCATGGGGCTAAGGCAGAGCAGCACCTCTGGATGTGCAATGATTTGATTCAGACCCAAAACCCCGATGGTGAAAAACCAGAGCAAGACGATAGGGCCGAAAAGAACGCCTACTTTGCCAGTGCCGAATCGTTGGATGGCAAACAGCGTCGCGAGAATAGCGACAGCAAGAGGAACGGCCCAGTGCGCGAGCATAGGCGCGCTTACTGAAAGACCTTCAACCGCACTCAAAACAGAAATGGCTGGAGTGAGCATGCCGTCGGCGTAGATCAGCGCCGCGCCCGCCAAACCAAATAGCAGAATGCTTTTTTGCCGTTTGTCATCGGATGGTTTTGACACACTGCGGATCAGGGCGGACAGGGCAAGGATGCCGCCCTCTCCTTTGTTATCGAGCTTGAGAATGATGAAAAGGTATTTGACCGACACCACGAGAATCAGCGACCAAACCACCAACGACGCTGCACCGATCAAGTTTTGCGGATCAATATGCGCAGCATGAGCGCCCGAAAAGCACTCCCGAAACGCATAAAGCGGGCTGGTGCCGATATCACCAAATACGATCCCAAGTGCCGCGATAGTGATCGCGGCCATCTTAGGCGATCGAGAGCTAGAGTCAGATTGTGAGGAAGTCATTAGAACGAAAGCGAACTGCCGCAGCGCTTTCCTAGCAACCTTGGGACTGCATGACTAGAGGCAAATACGCAGCCAGAAACGTGCTCTTTTACAAGTAACCATCGCCATTCTATCGGGCCGTAGCCTCTAAAACGGTTCATTAGGTTCCGATCCAGACTAAATTTTCCTCGAAATTTTGATAACAAATCCACACTTCTTCCGTTAATGTTCCACTTATGATTTTACCAACTCGCACGCTAATCTTTGGCGTTTTCATGCTTGCAGGAGCAGGGGCATTGTCCGCAAAACCCAAGAATGCTGTCACATCCGAGCCGCTGACGGCCGAAGGAGAAAAGCTCAAAAAAGAGTATTCAGAGGCACTTGAGTCTCTGCAAGCCGACCTCAAACGAGCTATCCCGACCATAAGCGATCAGAAAAAAGCAGCTTTTACAGCAGCTCGAGATACCGCTTTCAAAGCAGCCGCAGACGCAGATGCCGCACAGGCCGAACTGGGTAAAATCGGTGCAGGCAAAGGTTTAATCGATCACGCAAAGAACAAATGGATCGGCGGCGCAGAAGCTGGCATCGCGAAGACACAAGCGGCGCTCAAAAAAGCCACGACACCTGCTGAGAAAGCCGCTGCGGAAAAAGAATTGGCCGCTTTGGAAGCCAATAAACAAGAAGGCATCAAAGCTCTGAAAGAACGCACCGAAGCTTACGAAAAAGCCAAAACAAACGAGCCAGCCTTACGTGCTAAATTCGATGCCGCCCAAGCTGCGGTGACCAAGGCTAAAGCCGATGAAATGAAATTGGCTCAAGGATTGATGACTGATCTCAATGCCGTCGTCAGCAGCGATAAGCTTGATCCAAAAACCACCAAAGCCACCATCCTTACCCACGCCACGCCCGACGGCCTTGCTGCGTTCTCTCAAAAAGGCGATACCGAAAAGGCGGCGGTGACTCAGCTTCTTGCCAATGACGCATTGATGAAGGAAATGCTCGTCGCAGGCGGCGCGCGTTTCGGCAAATATGGAGAGGCGATGCACATCTACACCGCCATCCAAAAAGCCAGCACCAAAGCAAAATCCGATCTCTTCCAACGCCTCGCTCTTGCCACCAGTCTTGAGTTTGCGAATCCAATCGCACAAAGCAACCCCGCAGCCGTGACTGACGGTCCGCAATTCGTTGATCCGGTCAAACGTTACCTACACTACGAAAAAGCTTACCTCGATGGAGAGCTCGACCCTACTTTCAAAGATTTAAACACATGGGAATATCGTTTCGTGATCAATTGCGATGCACCCGACGAGATCCTCACTTGGGGTCGCCAAATGCTCCAAACCTACCGTCCTGATCACATCTACACGAACGATATTGGCTGGCGTTATGTTGCCGCCGTGAGAACTGAAGTTCCTTACGGCTCAGAAAACGTGAAATACGACCTCGATACCCTTCATCAGTATCAAAACATCGCTAAAAACGCCGGCATCTGCGGTCGCCGCGCGTTTTTCGGCCGCTTTATGCTGCGTTCCTTCGGTATCCCAACCTGGGGAGTGACCCAGAAAGCGCACGCCGCTCTCAGCCACTGGACCCCAAAAGGCTGGGTCGTTAACCTCGGTGCCGGATTTGCACATAGCTGGTGGGACAAAGACGATGTTTCGCTCAGCGGCAACCAGTTTCTCCTAGAAACCCAAGCCCGCGAACACACGGAAGAATACATCAAAGTCCTCCGTGCCGAGTGGATGGGCCGCATCCTCGGCGAGCCTGCATACAACGAACGCAAAAAAATCGCAGGTGGATTTTGGAGCAATTTAGCTCTCTACCAATCTCGCGTTCTTGCCGCTAAAGCTGCTGCTCTCGGCCCTCTCGGCCAAGAACTTGCCGAAGCAAATGAAAAGGATCAAAAAGTCGTTTCCGAGACCGTCACCGCCTCCGAGCAAAAGGTCACCGTGAAAGATGGAACCATCAATATCCCAGCCGTCGCGCATTCCAAAGCCACTGGCAAAGCGGCAGCCATGAAAAGCTACAGCGGCGGCGGCATGCAAATTCACGCGCTCGGCGGTTTTAAAACTCAATATGAGTTCGAAGCTCCAGCGGCTGGAAAATATGCGCTCACAGCAAAAGTCGCGACCATCCAAGATCGCCAGATTTTCATCATTTCCGCCAACACTGCAGCGCCTACCGAATCCCCAGTACCTTACACCCTTGGTGCATGGCAGCCCACCCAACCCATCGAAGTCACACTCGAAAAAGGCAAAAATATCCTCAACTTCGAGCTCAAAACCGACAGCCGTGGCGTGACGATCAAAGATTTCACCCTGATGCCGGTGAAATGATTTCAACTCCATCTTCACCGACATCTTAGATCACTTGTCCTTTGGAGCTTCGATGCGGGAGCGAAGAAGCAGGGGGTGGGATTGACATCATTGCATGACGTCCCTGCAGTTACGCTGCGCGTGGTTGCAAAAATTCAAAGCAATCGTTTACGTGCGAATGCTTTCCCGGAAGCAGTTTTGAGGTACTTTTCGAAATCTGTAGCAGTTTGCTTATCGTGAAATCCGGCATATATCGCCTGCGGCTGCTACGGCGGCAATGAGCCCATCAACTACTGGGGAAAAACCGCAGAATTTATCTGCTACTTCGCCATCCTCGCCTGGCTCTGGTGCACCGAACCAAAGCCAGACCGGTCAGTGCCCTCACTTACCTGAAGAAAAGGCGACCACGATTTTCTCGGCGAAATCGTTTTGAATTTTTGCCGTTGCAGCCTCAATCGCTTTCTTCTCAGAAACAAAACTACTAATGTCACTAGCCACGCCGTAACCGCTCGTGGTGGCGAGAATCTGGCTATCGGAAACTCTCACCGCCGCGATTTCAACCCGAGCACGCGAGGCAACGAAATTACCAATCTGCGTACCTCGATCCGACGTAGCAATTCCGAGGATGATGACATCTACCTTTTTCAAGCGAGCTTCTTGTAGTAAGTCTTCGTGCTCTTTCACTTCCAGATGCGCACCTACTGTCTGAGTCGTCGCATTTGCCGTAGTGGCTGCCGTGGGAGCCGTCTGTTGGCCCGCCGCAGAACTTTGGCTAGGGCGCGACAACTGGACTAATTTGCAACCATTTTGCTGGAGAAAATTTTCCAAAGTCTTTTCCGCTGCTGGGTCAGCGGTGCGAGCGTTTGGCGTTACACTCACTTCGGGGATCCGCATGGCCACGGTCGGGAACTTGGAACCTGTAGGCACGGTGAATTTCTTTGTAAGCTCAGCTACTTCTTTCTCGGAACTCGCCCGGTATTCCAACTTCGCTAGCGCAGCCGTGACTTGCTTCGCGAGGTCTTCGCCCGCTTTCATCGGATCTTCTGTGTTCGAGACGATCAAAAGCACCGGTTTCAAAACACCGGTCTCCACTTGGACCACGCGGCATTGAATGGCTGTTTTCTCTCCCGCTTGCTTGGACTCACCGGTGATGAAATATTTTGCGCCGACCAGCTTCCCCACTTTGGATACTTGGTCTGTAGTCATCCCCGACGCGCCTAAAGTCTGCTCTGCTAGCAAATCGCTCAAACGCTTCCGATCCACCAGTTCATAATTTTCTTTGTTGGAAAGTTGGGATTCCAAAACTTCAAAAACAAACGCTCCTACACCGGTCTCGCCTGCTGCGGTGAGCGTAGGATTCAAGGCGATCGTAACGGAACCATAAGCGAAACTCACGGACAGAGAAGAGGCGATCATAAATGGCAGAATACGTAATTTCATAAGATTAAGGTTTAATAATGGTAACTTGGACTTTGGAGATTTGTTGGGATAACTCTTCAGCAACCGCTTGGTCCGCAGGAGATAGAACGGGAAGAGAACTTGGATCATTCGACGACAATAAATCCTCAACGATTTCTTCCGGAGAGAGAAGTTTCAGCAGTCTTCCTGTGTCTGCTGAAATACCCAAGTCATGGTGTATCATACCGAGGATACCATTGGTAGCAAAAAGATCTGGCGGTGGTGGCGAAAACGTCGACCGGTTCTCATTTGCTTTACGCCAAAGTTTACTACGCATTCCATTCAAACTACCAACCGCGATTGCTGTCACCTCCGGTAATTTTCGAGTTTCAGAAGCTTGGTAATATCGAAAAAAATGGTCCGTGATAGCATTTACTGAACCGCAGGGTGCGCCGTAAATACTTCCTACGTAGCCGTTCATTTGAGAAATGAGTCTTGTCTGCGTAAGAAAAACGGTGCCGATCGATGGACCGGTCGGGACTTTCACGTGGCGAATGATCGCTACCAAATTCCCTCCCTCGACAGCTTGAGAAATTTTCGCAAAGGAACTAATTTTCTCCATATCTAATTTCATGGAGATGAGGTGGACCGGACAGCCCCAGAAGCGGCTGACGTGCCCAGCAACTTCACTTACATACTTCCCGTCCTGAGTTTGGTCATAGATGAGATTGATGCGGCAAGAATTCGGTAAGGTAATGAAGTCTTTGGCAGCAAACAGCTTCTCAATGGGTTTCGCATCGAGCTTCTTAAGAACCTCTGCTAGTTGATTTTGCGCCACTTGGTTTTGTTGTTTCTTAGCGGTCAAAAAGAGCGTCTGCGCTTCCGAAATGGCAATGTCTTTCTGTCCAGCAGCAACCCGGGCACGAATGATGGCGAGGCGAACATCCAGTTCATTGAGTTCCCAAGCGTTCCCTCTGCTTACCACAAAGTTCACAACCGGTTCCGCTTTCTTTTCCAAAATGGCCAAGTCGAGGAAGCGAATCATCCGTTGCGCACTCGTACAAACGTAAGCGGCATTCGCCCATGCCATTTGGAATTCTCGCTTGGGGTCATTGGTCGCACGAAGCGCATCCAAGTAGTAACCGGTCTCATGCCATTTCCACTTCGTGCGCTGATCGAAAAGCTTTACGACGTCTTGGTAACGTTTGAGATTGAGTAAAACGATAGCCGCGGTGGAAAATCCCACATCGACTTTTCCAATTTCCTCCACAGACCGGTTCTGTGCAAAAACATCCCAGCCTTTTTGAGCCTCCCCGACTCGGGTATAGAGGATAGCTAAGTTCGCGACATCATTCGGGTCTCCTTGCTTAGCAAGTTCCATCATTGGTAGCTCGAATACGGATTTGGCCGCTTGGCAAATCGCAGCCGCTTGACCGGATTTTTGTAATACTTTGAGCTCATCCAAGAACTCGTCTTTGTCATACTCTAATCTCAGAGGGTAATTTGGATGCGGAGTAGCCGCTTCATAAGTGCTAGAAACGGCGAGACGGAATAAAGCAATATCATCATTCGCTAGAGCCATGCTCGCATCCCCCAAGCGCAAGGCTTTCATCGCTCCCATACTATAAGAGCTTCTCAAGCCATCCCAATCTTTTTGCAGGGAAATCAGAAACTTTGCCTCGGCATGGCGCAGCTTAGGCTCGTCCGCAACCGGGTTGGAGGCAGATTTTTTCACAGAAATTGCACCATCGGATAAAAGCTTTGTTAAATCAGCAGAAGGTGGTGCATCAAGCAAAGCACCGGTCCAAGACGCGCAGGCAAGAACTCGACCGGTAGAGACTTCCACCGCAAAAAGGTCGATACCGATTTTCCCTTGGTCAGCAGAATGAGCGAAGGGAATCAATATCAAGTCCGCTTTCACTAAGGTCGCGAGACTAGAGAACGCATTGGGGTTAAAACTCTGAGTCGCTTTCAGAGCTTTCTCGTCAAGTAGTGCCGCCATGTTAGACCGGTCAACCAGAGTTATCTTGTCCGACTGCCCGGCTACTGCGTTTTCCAAGCTACCGCGGATCAATGGAGCTAAGTGGCTGATGGCTTGTGAGTTTACGGCGCCAACTGGATCAAGCAACGCGCAGACGACTGCTTTTCCCTCGGGCTTTTCGCCATCCGCCGCAGTCGGCACACGGGCCTTGAGTTGAGAAACCGAGGCGACCCATTTCGCGACATCCTTTGGCAGTTGGGTGGTTAAATCAGCTGGGCCTTTGATTGGAAAGCTTTTGGGAGCAGGCAACGCCATCGAAGGATTCACCGGAGTTGCAAAAACCCGCAACTCGTTTTTAGAACAGTCCAAGACAGAAATAACAAGGAGTTCTGCCGGCAACAAGCGCAGACCGGTAGTCGGTTTGTCGGATTGAACCGCCCGCAATTTTTGCTCAAAGACCAAAGTAGAAAGCCCTGCGCGAGAAAGAATCTCTGAGTCCCAACCGGTCACAAGCTCTGCTTGCAGCCTGGCTTCAAAGGCTGGAAGAGCTGTGCTAATGGGTGTCGAATGAGAGAAATCAGTAAAGGCGGGCAGCAATGCAATGCGCGTCCCACCATAGCCAGCGGAAACAAGAAAAAGGCTAACAAGAGAAAGAAGAGCGAGGTTTTTCAAGATAGCGCAGCTTAGATCGATGCCTCTGAGATGCAACCCATTTTGCCTCATGCATCCTAAGACGCGGAGCAATCATCACCCTGACCGGTCTGGTAATCGCATTTTCCTTCGCAATCGGCTGGGCGTGGAAACACAACCTAAACATCGCCTGCGGCTGCTACGGCGGCAATGAACCGATCAACTATTGGGGAAAGCTTGCCGAGTTTTCCTTATATTTCATCATCCTCGCCTGGCTCTGGTTCATCGAGTCAAAGTCAGACCGGTCAGTGAGTGTTATTTCGCTGTGTTAAATGCAGTGCGATTTCCTATTGCCGCCGTCATTCAAGTAGGCGTTTGGCATCGCCGATCTGCTAGATTTTGAGCAAGCTACGAGTTATATCGGGCGCGTCCTGCCTCTTGCGCTAGGACTCACTTTCCTTTACCTCTGTCCACTGTAACCATCATTGAGGACGGTATCATGTTTTTGATGTCAGTATGGGTTCTACTGTTATAGTGGGTAAATCATCGGATGGATATTGTGAAAGAATTCTTACTCTTCGTCACTGCGGTCGTTCTCGCGCCCGCTACAGCAATTGGCTGCGATACCTGCGGACTCAATCCGCCCAAGCCAAGTCAGCGAGTAGTCGAGTACGATCTACACATCACCGAGGCACGCCAAAATCCTGCTGGCATACCCGTTCGTGTGCTAACTATCAATGGCGGTATCCCCGGTCCCACGCTTCGATTTCAAGAAGGAGATTTCGCCCGCATCCGCGTTCACAATGATTTGGCAAATGAAACAACTTCTATAATGCTAGGAATTTGCTTTTTCACCTAGGGCGGAAGGCACGCTTTGAGAGTTGGTATTTTGATGCTGGAACATCGTCGCCCAGTGCCTCGTGCGGACGCTTGTGATTGTAGATCTGCCTCCAATTATCAAAACTTTTTTGGCAACTCTTATGATCCAACCACTCGGTCTGTTGTG
>JANPJY010000117.1:0-2334 GCA_031425735.1 Akkermansiaceae bacterium
GCCGGATCTTCAAAAAGATCGCCAGAATCAACCCCCGACAATGCTGTGGGCATGAAATCGTGAAATATGCGTAGTTAAACCAATGAGATGCGGAGCATTCACCTCTCCGGCTGGTGTAAGGTTGGATTGATGGAATCTCCCACAATAAAGGTAAACAGCGTCGATTCCCTCGGAGCCAAACAAACGATCCAAGTGGGCTGCGTTGGTTTGGATTGCGGTTCCGGGTTGATCGAAATCCGCCAGGAGGAGCCCGCTTTCTGCCAGGGTTTTGACCCGGGGATTGCCTTTCTGCCACCGGGCGCACCCGCGTTTCTTCATCCTCTCACTCGCGAATAGCAAAACCCTCAAATCATCTCACCAGACAAACCCCCATGCACCACAGGAAGATTCACGACATATTCGTCCCGGCCTTTCGTTCGCGCACCAAACCTTTCCGGCTGCTATTGGCCAGCCTTCTCGGGTTGTGCACCGTAGGCAGCGGCACCGCCGATGCCAGCATCGCCTACGGCAGCATCAACAATTTCGATACGGTCAATGACACCGGCGTGGAGTGTCACGGTTTCGAGATTGAGATGGAAGACACCCGGAGCACGGACATCAGCTACACCTATAACTACAATCATTACGGCGTGCCTAAGATTACTGAGGACAACACGGTCGCCGCGCACCCAAAAACCACCATCCGGTGGGAGAGCAGGAAGAATGCGAATGGTTCTTGGGCGGCCTACACGGCCATCCCTGCCGGCCCCATTCTGCCAACAGACGGGCATAAATTCACGAATCCCGCGATTAACTTTGGCGGCGAGCACTTTGGCGTCGGCAATCGTGCTGCGGTAAAGGTAGTGCGCTACCACTGGCTCATCGATAATGGCTCAGGCTCGCTTGTGAAGGGCAGTGCCGTTCAAGTTTCAGCGCCGAGTTTTAGCTACTTCCCCCCGGTGGTTGGGGATCCCGCGCCCCCGAGGGTGCAGGCGGTCATCGCGCCGCCCCCGCCGCCCGCGCCGGAGCCATTGGAATTCGGCAAGGCGGTATGGGTGAAAGAAATCCGCACGACCACGCACAACAGCAATGAAGTGAAACTGCGCAACCTCATCTCCGATGACCCTAACGATGCAAACGACAAAAACTGGCGCAACGGCGAGCCGGATGAGGTAGAGACCGAGTGGCAGATGTTGCAGAAGGACTACAACAAGGCGAACGGCGGCGCGAACAACGAGGTGCCTGCGGCTCCGGAGGACTTGCCCGGCGGCAATGAAATCGTCACGAGACGCTACGAGTTTTTCAAGTATGTGGGTCCGCATGACAATGAGAGCGGTGAAGCGATGGCACAATCGGTGGGTCCGGATGGGATTCACGGCTCGGGCACGAAGATCATCAATGGCGCGAGCGTTGATCTTTCGACGGTGGTGGTGGTCGGTATTTTCACTGGCTCGCAGATGGCCGCAGTGGATGTGGATGCGTCGGTCGGCCTGATCGACCATGTCAGCGAAGGTGAGGTGAATACGGCTTACGCGGCGCGCACGATCGTCGTGGAAGGTGCGCGGCCATTCACTGCTACCCGGGAGGATGTGCTGCCTCCCGGCATGACTTTCGACGAAGTCACGGGGGTGCTTTCCGTCACGCCGACCGCCAGCGGTCAGTATAATTTCAAAATTACCGCATCCGACGGATCGAACCCGGATGTTTCAAAAAATTATACACTCCTCATCGCCGGCGCTGGCGACGAACTGCCTCCCGAAAGCCTCCTGGACACTACTGCCCTGCCCGTTGGCATGGGCACGACTACGGGCGATGGTTCCTTTGCCCCTGGCTCGGATGTAACTGTCACCGCAGCGGCGGTGGCGGGCTTCCGCTTCGAGAATTGGTCTGATAACGGTAACGTCGTCAGCACTAACGCAAGTTACACATTTACGATTGATGTGAATCACTCGCTGGTCGCGAACTTTGCGGTCAATGGCTTGCAGTGGACCCTTGCTACGAGCGCATCGCCTGCCGCAGGCGGCACCACGAGCGGCGGGGGGCTGAAGGGCGACGGCAGTAGCGTGAATGTTGTTGCCACTGCCAATGCGGGCTACGCTTTCAAGCAGTGGACCGAAGGCGCGGCGCAGGTAAGCACTACTGCGGATTACAGCTTCACCATTTTATATTCCCGCAGCTTGGTGGCGAACTTTATCATTGGATTCACCGTTGCCGCGAGTTCGTCGTTTGCCCCTGGCGGGACGGTCAGTGGCGGAGGCGGCTACGCCACCGGCGGCAATGTCACCCTCGTTGCCAACCCGGCTGCTGGCTATGAGTTCACGCGCTGGACCGAGAGCGGCACTGTTGTCAGCAACA
>JANPJY010000118.1:0-11602 GCA_031425735.1 Akkermansiaceae bacterium
AGAAGGGCAGCAGAATGCAGCCCCTCCTTGAATCACTCTCCATCCTTCGCCTCAACGGTTCGATCACGAAACGCGATGAAGAAAATTACAGCAATGGCTGCCGCCATACCAGCAGGCAGCAACCAGTAAGCTTTCCAGAGCTCCGCGGCTTTTGTGATTAGTGTATCATCCACCGTCGAAGGCATCTTGACTGCGAACATGTTCGAGAGTTGTTCAGAGAAGCTTAAAGTCTCGGAAGAACGACCTGAAGCAATTGCAGCTCCAAGTTCTTTTGTAGCACCTTCTACTGGCTTAAGCTGATGAGCTGCTAACTTATACCCAATAAACATTCCCACACCCTGCGTGAAGAACACCAACATGCTTTGCGCTTGGCCACGGATCTCTTTTGGTGCGGAGCGATCCGTATACATGAAGCCGGTGACGAAGAAGAAATCGTAGCAAATTCCGTGAAGTGCAATACCCGCGAACAGCATCCAAACGACCTGTTCTGGTGCGCCGAATGCAAACAATGCATAACGCAGAACCCAAGCGAGCATGCCGATCAGGATCATCCATTTCACTCCGAGTTTTCGGAAGAAAAACGGCACTAACAGCATGAAGAAAATTTCAGACATCTGACCGATCGTCATTACGGAGACCGGTTGCTCGAAGCCCATGTTGCTCAGGAAACCCGAGGTGTTGGCGAAGTAGTATGCAAGCGGAATGCAGATCAATAATGAGCAAAACATGAACACAGCAAACGCTGGTTTGGTAAGCATTTTAAATGCATCGAGCATCAGCACCGCACGTAGATTAATCGGCTGACCTGCTGAAGGAGGCGGTGTGTGTGGAAGGGTGAAACAGTAAACTCCGAGAACTACCGATGCTATTCCGGCCATCCAGAAAAGATTTGTGCTCGCCGACCAGCCAAGGAAACCCGCAACCAATCCAGCAACAATCCAACCAATCGTTCCCCACACACGAACTTTTGGAAACACATCACGAGGTAAATTGGTAAACGCAATCGTGTTACCTAAACCAAGAGTCGGCATGTAGCAAAGCATATGACCCGTGAAGAGCCAGAACACGAGCTTCGCATTACCCGCAGCAACCGCGCCCGGAACCATAAGCATCATTGCTCCACCCAGCAGCAACAATACTGCCATCACACGCTCGGATGAAAAGAATCGATCTGCGATCAGACCGAGAAATAACGGCGCTATAATCGCAGCAACAGGTGCGGTGCTGTATGAATCACCAATGATGGACCCCATCCCATGACCACCTAACACGAGATAGAGCGTAGCGAACCATGCTCCCCAGATAAAGAACTGGAGAAACATCATGACTGAGATTCGGATTGCGGTGGATTTGGGCGTCATAGACTTGGAGTTTTGTTAGATGGGAGTGAGTGAGAAAAAATTAAAGTTCCTTGATCCAGACATTCGCGAAGTCGATCCGACTGCCGTGGTATTGGAGACCGATAGGACCTTCTTTCGGAACATCGGGTAGCTGGGCATTTTCGATGACGACCTGGCCATTCATCATCACTGTGAGGCGATCGCCTTTGAGGGTGATAATCGTGCGATTCCATTCGCCGATCGGTTTATCAGCTTTCATTTTCGGAGTGACGCCAGCACGAACTTCGGCGGAAAGTTTTTGATCCATGCGAAAGCCGTAGACTTCACCGGATCCAACCGTCCAGTTCCAGAAATTCACTTGGCTTTTCGTATTACCACGGAGAAACACCCCGCTATCGAATTCTTCGACTTCCACATTTTCGCCATTGGAACCATCGGGTTTGACGACGGGTTGCATTTTCATCGGCCCACGACCCGCCCAACGCCAGTCGAGCTGCATGGTGAAATCAGTATAGGATTTTTCCGTCCATAGATCGCGGGTTGGTTTTTCGAGGCCGTTGTGTTTGAGGACGCCGTTCACAGCAGCCCAGTTCTGAGTTTCTGGCTCGTGCTTCCAACCTTTGAGTGTCGCTCCATCGAAAATCTGATTGAAGCCAGTGCTCTTGAGATCGTCTGCATTCACGGTCGGTGGCAGATCGGCGATTTGGATATTTTTGTAAGAAACTTTATCGCCATGCCCCAACCACGCGATGTGTCCGGCGCGGCGTTTCACGCCTTCGTGCTTGGGATTTTTCTCGCTGAGTTGTTCGAGGTTTGCTTCGAGGATGGTCTCGCCGTTGAGCACGACTTTCACATTCGATCCATTGACCGTGACTTGTTCATGATTCCACTCACCGACGGGTTTGAGACCGCTCTTCTTCGCTGCGGCCAAGGTGTAAATTCCACCGTGAAATTGGTAGTCTTTGAGATCCTTGTATTTCTCTGCGGTGTTATCGAGCACTTGGATTTCCATCCCCGTGTATGCGCCATCACCAGTTCCTGGATAATGAATTCCCAGACCATTGTTCGCGCCGGGTGTGAGTAAGAAATCAAATTCGAGGATGTAGTTAGAAAAGGTTTCCTCCGTGATCAGATTTCGGCCTTCCGGGGTGCAGGCGATTGCGCCGTCCTCGACGATATAGCCATCCCCTTTCCAACCTTTTAGATCTTTGCCGTTGAACAAGGAACGCATTTTCAATTCCTGCTCCGCGCTTGCGATGCCGCTCGCGAGGACCGACAAGGCGATGATTTGGATGAGCTTTTTCATAAAATTTATAGGTCTACTGTTTTACCTGTGCGGAAACTTTCATCCGCCGCTTCCACAATGCGCATCGATGCAACCGCATCGTCCATGTGATCGGCGAGATCGAGATCCTCTAGAATCGCTTTGAGGAAAAATTCCTGCTCGCGGTGGCAGAGTCCGTCGTGATCTGGTTCGTCGTCGAGGCGTAAAGTCTCGTCTTTCTTGGAGAAATTGCCTTCTGCATCGAGTTCGGAATGATGCAAGCGCAGGGCTTGGGTCTGAGTATGCGCATCGACATTCGAGCTCTGGCCCTCCGCCGCAGCTTTGTCTGCCACAATCGAAACGCAACCTTTCGGGCCGACCACATCTTTCACGAAAAATGCGACCTCACTCATCATCGGGCCCCAACCGGCTTCATACCAACCAACCGATCCATCCTCGAAGGTGACTTGCAGCGCACCGTAGTTGATTTTTCCTTCAGGCAACTCATTGCTCAAACGCGCGCCGATTCCCGAAACGCGCACCGGTTTGGAACGGGTCATTTGGCACATGACATCGACGTAATGCACGCCGCAATCGACCACTGGAGAAATGGATGACATCAAGTTTTTATGCGTCTTCCAGTTCGCTCCGAACGATTGCTGATTGAGGTTCATGCGCATCACCAAAGGCTTGCCGAGAGTTTGTGCGACCTCGATGAATTTGATCCAACTCGGATGATGGCGAAGGATGTAACCGATCACTAATTTGCGATTCGTCGCGCGGGCTTTCGCGACAATGCGTTCGGCCTCGACCACTGTTTCAGCTAAGGGTTTTTCAATAAACACATGGCAACCTGCATCGAACGCTGCCTCGGCGAATTCGGCATGGGTATCGGGATAAGTGGAAATGGAAACCGCATCCGGCTTGGTGGTTTTGAGTGCCTCGTAGAAATCAGCGAATTCCGGATATCCCCCGCCAAGCTCATCATTCAACGCCTTCCGGCTCTCCGGTGAACGCGTCACAATTCCACAAACTTCGAAACCCGGCAGGCGATGGTAAGCGAGAGCGTGTGAGCGGCCCATGTGGCCCGCGCCTGCACAGAGAATGCGAATCGGTGGTGACATGCGCGGATACTGTTGTGCGTAAAAAAAAGAATCAAACCCTGAATTTTAGTTGAAATCTGACATGGGTTGAGTTTTCACCGCGGAGGCGCTGAGGTCGCGGAGGGTCGCAGAGTTGAAATGAGGAAAATATGATTTCTGGTTAAATTGAACCACGAGCATTGCTTATCTCTTTAATAACTTAAAGATAAGGTATATCCGGCTCAGCGACCCTCAGCGACCCTCAGCGACCTCTGCGTCTCCGCGGTGAAAAATTTTATACTTCAATCGCACCCACGAAAAATCCACACCGCTTATCGTTGAAAAATCCGGAGCTTCCCCCAAGCTCCCCGCACATGCCGTCTTTCGATGAAGCCACTCTCCGCAAAGCCGCCGCATGGCAGGATTTCAAAGAGGCACAGGGATTATTAAACACCGGCGCGGTTATCTCTTCCGAACCAACAGCCGATGGCTTTCAGGGCACATTAAAAATCGGCACTCGAACCTACCTAACCACGGTCGTCGCCCGCACTCCCACATGGTTCGATGCAAAATGTCCCTGCCCCAGAAACCAACGCGAAGGAGCGTTCTGCCCACACGCCATCGCTGTCGGCCTGCACCTAATTTCCCCGCCGAAGCCAGTTGCGACTAAACCAACGACTCCCAACCCTACCGCTACCGAAATCCAACTTCCAGAAGTTGCATGGAAAATCCGCTTCCAAGGCCCGTGGCAAACCGCTCTGGAAAAAGGCCACGCCGCGATCTACTTGAGCAACTCGGATCACGCGCCAACGCCAGCAGATCGACGCATCACCGCTTGGCTGATTTCTCAAAAGCAAACCTCCAGCGCCACTCTCCAGCTTGCCCTCAGCGGCCAAAACCTTTCGGAATTTCTCAGTCTAGCCAGAAACCACCCGGAAATCACTAGCCCTGACGGCAGCCTAGCCATCGAAACCCGCACGCAACTCCGCATCGGCGATTGCACACTCTCCGGCGAAACCATCCACCTCACCCCGGGGACAGACAAGATTTCCAAAATCGGCGACGCATTCTGGAATCTTAGCCCCACATCCATCTCCCAGATCGGCAACGGGGGACTCTCCCCAGCCGTCCTGCCCATCCTCAACTCCCTCGCCGCTGGGAGACCGACATCCGTCGAAACTCCCGTGTTTCTCCGAGAACTCGATAAAATTCAGAGTTTCATCGATTTCAGCTCGTCCGCTTGGTTCGAATCCCTCCAGTTCATCTCAGCCGATCCACAGTTCGAACTCACCCTTTCGGGAAGCGATTCCCGCCTCCAAGCGACTTTTCACACAAGTTATTCACAAGCCCTTCCCGCCCTCGATGGAACCCGCCTTATTTCGAGAAATCCCCAGGCAGAAAGCCTCACGAAACGCCAGATTTCGCAGTTTCTCACCCCACTTTCCGATACCTCATACGAACTGACCGACCCCGAGCGGATCCGCAACTTTCTGACCCGCGAACTCACCAAACTCCCACAAAATTGGCAGGTCGAGCTCACGCCAGCCATCCAAAAACTAGCCTCTTCCTACGTAGTTATATCACCACGAATCGAGATCCTTTCTTCAACCAATCAATCCCTCGATTTCAATCTCAGCTTCCACAATGAGAGCGGCGAAACCATCCCCGCCGCCGAGATCCGACGCCTGCTCCGATCCAAAAACTCCCCGTCAAATCAACGAATCATCCTCTCCGACGATATCGAGAATCTCATCGATCCGCTGTTCGAAGATCTCGACCTCCAACAGCAAAACGGTCGTTTTACAGCCAAGCAAGCAAGTGCTGAGATTATCCGCGAAATAGTTAACATTCTGAAACAATCAACGTTTGTTGATAATCAGGAAGAATGTTCACAAGTTATTCACAATCACTTACTTAACGTCACACTGAGACCCTACCAAGTCGCTGGATTTTCCTGGCTCGTCGACCGCGTCACAAGGTTCGGCGGAGCCCACCTTGCGGACGACATGGGATTAGGCAAAACGTTGCAAACGATCGCTTGTATCGAGCACTTTTTCTCAACTTATTCACAGCCCTCCCCGGTCCTGATCGTTGTCACCACGTCACTGCTCGGAAACTGGAAATCGGAATTCAACCGCTTCGCCCCAGGTCGCAGGATCATCACCCTCCACGGAACCCATCGGGACAGTTTGAGAGAAAAAATCGAACCCACGGACGTAATCCTGACCACTTACGCAACCCTTGCCCGAGACCTAGCCTGGCACCTCCGTCAGACCTACTCGATGGCGGTGATCGATGAGGCCTCGCTGATCCGGAACCCGGATACGGATCACTCCAAAGCTGTCGCGAAGATCAACGCGACGTATCGGATCGCCCTGACCGGAACTCCTGTGGAAAACTCCGCCCGAGACCTGTGGTCGATTTTCCGTTTCGTCCAGCCCGGCTGGCTGAGTTCCCGCAAGGATTTCCAAGATCGCTACGAAATCCCACTCAAAGCCCCAGAAACCCAAGCCCGCACGGCGACCTTGCTCCGACTCAAAACCTCCCCTTTCACCCTCCGTCGCACCAAAACCGAGGTAGCGCCCGATCTGCCATCTAAAATCCTCATCGACGAATTCTGCACGCTTTCCCGCGACCAAGAATCCACCTACCGCGAAATCCAAAAACAAGGCCTCCGCCTCATCGATGAAATCCGCTCCTCCGGCCAAACTGCGGCCGCTCGCATGCAGCAACTCACCACCCTGCTGCGCCTGCGCCAGAGCTGTTGCGACCTCGCCTTGTTCGATTCTGAGAAACTCAGCGCCCTCCCCATCCCGCGCCGATCCGCCAAATTGGAGCGACTCCTCGAAATCGCCGAGTCATCCATCGCCGCAGGTAGCCGCATTCTGGTTTTCTCCCAGTTCCAAAAACAACTCGTCGAGATCGGTAAAGCGCTTGATGAAATCGGCATCGCTTCTATCCGACTCGATGGCCAAACCCGAAACCGCCAAGCATTGGTCGATCATTTCCAATCGCCCGATGGTCCACCGGTTTTCCTCATCTCCCTCAAAGCCGGCGGATATGGCCTGAACCTAACAGCCGCAGACATCGTCATCCACTTCGACCCATGGTGGAACCCCGCTGCCGAAGACCAAGCCACCGATCGCGCCCACCGGATCGGCCAAACCAAACCCGTCACGGTTTTCCGACTCCTCACGAGAAACACCGTCGAAGAAAAAGTCGTCCGTCTCCAAACCACCAAAAAAGCCCTAGCCGATTCCCTCAACGAATCCCTAACCCCCACCGACGCCCCAGCCTGGACCGCAGCAGAGATCGAGAAACTCATCCGTGAGTGAAACTTTAAAATTTAAACTCTAAACTTCAATTTTACGCTGCGCGCTTTAAAATCACTCAATCCTTTGCGTCCCTTAGCGACCTTTGCTGCTTTGCGTTGAAAATATTACGGAAGAGCATTTTTCTTCCCATCCCTCATCGAACCCCGCTAATTTCCAAGCATGTTCAAGGAATTCAAAGAATTCGCATTCAAAGGCAACCTCGTCGATATGGCGGTCGGCATCATGATCGGTGGCGCTTTTGCAACCGTAGTAAAATCCCTCGTGGACAACGTTTTCATGCCACCGCTCGGCATTTTGTTGGCAAACGTCGATTTCAAAAAACTTCAGATCACCCTGAAACCTGCCGTTGAATCATCCGAAGGCGTCGCAGCCATTCCCGCAGTCACTCTCAACTACGGCCAATTCATCACCGATCTCATCTCCTTCCTTTTGATGGCTCTCGTGGTCTTCATCATCGTGAAAAAAGTGATTTCCCTCCTTCACAAAAAAGCCGAGGAGCCAGCACCCGGGCCACCAGTTCCTTCCAACCAAGAACTCCTCCTCACCGAAATCCGCGACCTCCTCGCCAAAAAATCCTAGCCTAAATTCTCCTACCAATTCTTTCTTAAAAAATTCGCGTCCATTCGCGTTCATTCGCGGTTAAACTCTTTCTAACAAAATTTACATGACACTCCTCAACATCCTACGCCGCAAAGCCCGCGCATCGCTCAAAGAACTCGCCGATCTCACCAGCTCCAGCGAATCCGATGTCGCCAGTAAAATTTCCGCTTGGGAAAAAGATCGCACCATCCTTGGTTACCACGCCGTCACCAACGAAGAAGCGATGGGCAACACCGCCGTCTCCGCTTTCATAGAAGTCCGCCTCACCCCGGAACGCGGCGGCGGTTTTGACCGACTCGCGATGAGAATCGCCCGCTTCGACCAAGTCGTTTCCTGCTACCTCGCATCCGGTGGCTACGATCTGTTAGTGGTTGTCGAAGGTCACGATCTCCGCGAAGTTGCGCGCTTCGTTTCCGAGAAACTTTCTTCCTTGGACGGCGTACTTTCCACCGCCACGCATTTCCGTCTGAAAACCTACAAGGAAAATGGTTTCCTCTTCGACCAAGAGCCAGAAACCGAACGCCTTTCTGTTTCACCGTAATCATGGACCGCGTGACTCCAGTCGCGCTCACTTCTGACAGATCCGTCTGATCTGTCCATTCCATCCGCTAATCCAAAATCCTCACCTCATCCGCCTGGACCAAGGCTTCGAGTTTACCATCCGTCTCCACCATCAATTCCCCACCGGAACCGATTCCCCTCACTATTCCCTCACGTCGTTGATCCGCGATGAGGTAGGAAACCAAATGCCCCGTTAGAGCGCAGCGCTCACGAATCGATTTTAAAGCATCCGCGTATTCTTGATTGATCTGGTTAGCATAACAACTCATCCGGGTCACGACCTCCTGCAACACTTCCGCTCTGGAATACTCACGCCCAGTCAGTTCATGTAGCGATGTCGCCGCGAGTTCAGTGGGAAAATTCGTGGAGTTAATATTGATCCCTATCCCGATGATCACAAAATCCTTACCCGCCTCGACTAAGATACCGGCAATCTTTTTCCCGCCAACCCGCACATCATTCGGCCATTTGATTTCTGAAAGCGGCACATAGTTTTCTAACACCTCAGCCACAGCCAAACCCGTCACCAACGACAACCGATGCCACAACGCTTTCGGTGCCGTAGGTTTGAGTAAAATTGAAAATGCTAGGTTCTCACCCTTCGGTGAAATCCAAGCCGCACCGCGCCGACCACGTCCCGCTGTTTGTTCATCCGCCACCAACACCAAACCTTCAGCCATGCCTTGCTCGGCGAGTTTGCGGAGCTCGTTATTGGTGGACCCCACGCTCTCTCTCCACAACAAGCGAAATGGATCTGGTAGCTGAGCTGCGATGTGTTGAAAATCGTTCATTCTAAGAAGAGAAATTAAACCGCGAATGGACGCGAATTATCCAGAAATTAACTAGACTAACTAAATCCATCTTAGAATGAAGGTAACTATTAAAATTGTACATATATTTATAGAATATCATTCGCGTTCATTCGCGGTTTCTTCCTTATTCCACTGGCACAAAATCCAAACCAATATCCAACGCCGGAGCCGAGTGCGTGAGCGCACCCACGGAAATGAAATCCACCCCTGTCTCTGCAATATCACGCAGGGTGTCTAGATTCACCCCACCGCTCGCCTCAAGGCGAATCTTGGAACTCTCCTCCCGCATCGCCACTGCTTTCTGCATGTCTTCGAGCGACATGTTATCTAACAAAATATAATCCACTCCTTCAAGTTTCAGAAACGCCGCAACCTGATCCAAGCGATCCGCCTCAAGCTCCACCTGCACATGTGGCTTTTCCGATTTCAGCAAACGAATCGCCGCTTGCAGCGATTCCAAACCACCCTCAGCGGCGAGGTGATTGTCTTTCACCATCGCACGATCATACAAACCCATGCGGTGATTCGTTCCACCGCCATCGAGCACCGCCTGCTTTTCCAAAACCCGATACCCCGGCGTCGTTTTACGAGTATCCAAAATCTGCGCGCGGGTGTGCTTCACTTCATCGACATAGCAGGCAGTCAAGGTCGCAACTCCCGAGAGTCGCTGTAAAAAATTCAAAGCCGTCCGTTCCGCAGTGAGAATCGATCGCGCTTTCCCTTCCACTTTCATAAGCATAGCTCCCTCGCTGACCTTGCTCCCGTCCTCCACCATGACCTGAACATCCAAAGTAGGATCCACTTCAGCAAAAACCTGTTTCGCAATCGCCACGCCCGAAACAACCCCTTCACGCCGGACGATTAAAAACGCCCGCGCCATTCTCTCCTTAGGAATAAAATAAGCCGACGTGACATCGCCCTCACCGATATCCTCCTCCAACGCCATCTTGATCAACTCGTGCGACATGGATGGGTAATAACCCGATTTTGTAAAAGTTGGAAAGGAAAGTTACTTTATTCACCCATCACCGTCACCGCGATACTCCGCTGATGCGGTTGTCTGCGGTGTTCGAAAATGAAGATTCCCTGCCAAGTTCCTAAAGTCATGCGACCGTGGTGAACGGGAATGACTTCCGAAGAGCGAGTGAGTACCATGCGAATATGGCTGGGCATGTCGTCCGGGCCTTCGAGCGTATGGATGAAATCGGGATCGTCCTCGCGTACCAAGCGATCAAACCATCTTTCCAAATCCCGCCGCGCGCTGGGATCGGCGTTTTCCATAAGGATCAAGCTCGCACTGGTGTGCCGCAGTAGCACAGTGACTTGACCTGAGACAATTCCAGAATCCGCGATGATGCGCGCGATCTCATCGGAAATTTCATACGTGCCTTTGCCTCGGGTGCGAACACTGAATTCGGCGGTGTGAACCTTCATCATCTATTTCTTTAATAGTTCTGATAGAGTATCAGCCGTGGCGGTATTCAGGAAACGCACCCGTTTCGGCGACACACGCTTCACCCCGAAAAAACGATCATTGTTGAGTTCTTTCATGGCAATCACTCGTTGATTCGCTTCTGCAGTGAATTGCTCTGCCGCCTTTTCATTTTGAAACTCAACATCCCACACCAAACCCGAGGACGCCTCACCATCAGCAAACAACAAGTATCCATCACGCGACCATTCACGTGCCACTTCTTCGGCGAGTCCGACGTCGCCCATCTCCTCTAACCACAACCGTAAGCCCAAGTAACCTGCACTCTCAGTGAGAAAGATTTCATCATCCATTTTCGGGAAATCCATCGTGCCACCGCGACCTGTCTCAGCAGGAAAAGCGAGATGGTAGGTAGATTGCGGAGGATTTCTCATTGCATGGGAAAAGGTAGACTCACCCTTCACATAAAGCGTGTCGGCCAATGCTCTTCCAGAAACCACTGGAAACATCGTGAGTCCCTGAATGAAAGGTGGAAGTGAGAGCATCAAGCGCTCGACCGCGCCGTTGTCATTCATCGGCATGAAGCCGATGCTGCGTGCACTGTCGGCAAAGAACCTCGATTCAGCACCGGACGCCGCACCCGCATGCAGGGCCTCGCGGGCTCGCGTAGCATCATCGCCGGGATAACTCACGGGCGCAGGAAAATGTTGATTGAGAAGAATACGAACTAACAACCGTAGCATCGCCGCTTGATCTGGAACATTTTTCAAATCAAACCGATCCGTCACCCAACCTTCACCCACTTGTTCGTCAAACCAAGCAAGCGCTCCCACCGATCGAACCGCGACAAGTTGTGCTAACAGTTTATCATCCGCATTCAACCAGCCGATCCGTTGATAAGCCTCTTGGCGGTCGTCTACACCTTGGGGACCGAGTCGGCTCTCCATCGCGGCTTCGATCCGATATCCCAGCTCTTCGCCAGCCACTTGATGCACGATGGGATTAGATAGAAATTTCAGCCCGTAATCTTTTTCCACTTTGGAAATCATTTCCTGCGGAACAGAAACCTCGCCACCACCTTGCGCCAGTGAGCGCAGGGATCGATTCTCATTGGTAAGCATTTCAATCTCTTCTTGCGCGATGCGGAGTTGATTTTCCAGACCCTCCACCGTTGCA
>JANPJY010000119.1:0-31814 GCA_031425735.1 Akkermansiaceae bacterium
CTCCGAGCGAACCGGCTCCGCACCCAACTCATGCGGGAGATGGCCAAGCTCATGGAATCGGTGGACCTGTACGTCGATTCGACCCGGAGCGACCTGCGGATCACGAACCTGACCTCCAAACCATGGCTGTGAATGCCTCAAATATCCTCAAAAGCTATGAGACAGCCGTTGAAGAAATCGAGGCGAACTCCACCCTGTCACCCGCAGACAAAGAACTTGCATTGCTGGCCGAAAAGCAGAAAGCCTTCAATGGAATAACATCCACCGACTACCTGTTCCGCGCAAAATACGGCGGATGGGCATGGATGGTTCACCAACTCGCGGCGCACCGGGAGTCAGAGTGACTTTCGATGGTGGCATGGGCCACAATCCAGTCGGGTGCACGTCTTATGGAAATGGGTCTTATAAGTCCTATAGGACCTATTCTCACCACCCCCTCCCTGTCACACTGCGCCAAATCTCACCAACCAAGTGCGACATTTTGTCCACTGCGCTAGCGATGAAAATCCCTCTCTACTCCATAATCCCTTACCAAACCTAGAAAAACCACCCATCCCAACGATAGGCACACGCCCTGCGAAGCAATCGCAAGCAACCAACCTATCTACTCATGTCAAAAATTCTAGGAATCGACCTCGGCACCACCAACTCCTGTATGTCCATCATGGACGGCGGCGAACCCACCGTTCTTGAAAACTCCGAGGGTGCCCGCACCACTCCTTCCGTGGTCGCCTTCGCTAAAAACGGCGAACGTCTCGTCGGCCAAGCAGCAAAACGCCAAGCCGTCACCAACCCAAAAAACACCATTTTCTCTGCCAAGCGCCTCATCGGCCGCAAGTTCACCGAACTCACCGATGCCGACAAACGCATGCCTTACAAAATCGTTGCCGCTTCCAATGGCGACGCGCACATCCAAGTCGAAGTCGCTGGTGAAACCAAAACCTACTCCCCACAGGAAATCGCGGGCATGGTTCTCGGCAAACTCAAAGCCGATGCCGAAGCAAAAATCGGGGAGAAAATCACCCAGGCGGTCATCACCGTTCCTGCTTACTTTAACGACTCCCAGCGCAACGCCACCAAGGCCGCTGGCGAAATCGCCGGACTCGAAGTCCTCCGCATCATCAACGAGCCCACCGCTGCTGCACTCGCATACGGCCTGGATAAAAAATCCGATGAAAAAATCGCTGTCTACGACCTCGGTGGTGGAACATTCGATATCTCCGTCCTCGAAATCGGCGACGGCGTATTCGAAGTCCTCGCAACCGATGGCGACACCCAACTCGGTGGTGACGACTGGGATAACGCCCTCATCGAATACATCGTTGGCGAATTCAAGAAAGACCAAAGCATCGATCTCTCCGGCCAACCCGATGCCCTTCAACGCATCAAAGAAGAAGCTGAGAAAGCCAAAATCGCTCTTTCTTCCAGCCAGTCATACGACATCAACCTTCCCTTCATCACCGCAGACGCGACTGGACCGAAACACATCCAGCTCACGCTCTCACGCGCCAAACTCGAACAACTCACCGACAAACTTTTCGAGCGCACCAAGAAACCTGTTAGAGACTGCCTCAAGGAAGCCGGCGTCTCCGCTGCCGACATCGACGAACTCGTTCTCGTCGGCGGCATGACCCGTATGCCTAAAGTCGTCGAGATCGCTCGTGAACTCGCAGGACAAACTCCTCACCAAGGCGTCAACCCAGACGAAGTCGTCGCCATCGGCGCAGCCATCCAAGGCGGCGTTCTCCGCGGCGATGTCAAAGACGTCCTGCTGTTAGATGTCACCCCGCTCACACTCTCCATCGAAACCGAAGGCTCACGCGCCACCCCGATGATCGAGCGCAACACCACCATCCCAGCGAAGAAATCCCAAGTCTTCTCAACCGCTTCCGACAACCAACCTGCCGTCGACATCCGCATCTCCCAAGGAGAGCGCCCCATGTTCGTCGACAACAAATTGTTAGGAAACTTCAAACTCGATGGCATCTCCCCAGCTCGTCGTGGTGAACCTCAAATCGAAGTCACCTTCGATATCGACGCGAACGGTATTCTCCATGTTTCAGCCAAGGACAAACAATCCGGCAAAGAGCAAAAAATTTCTATCCAAGGCTCCTCCGGCCTATCCAAAGAGGAAATTGAAAAAGCCAAAAATGATGCCGAGGCACACGCCGATGAAGACCGCAAACGCGTCGAAAAAGTCGATGCCGTCAACAAGGCCGAAAACCTCGCCTTCTCCGTAGAGAAACAACTCGGCGAACTTGGCGACAAAGCTCCCGCCGAACTGAAATCTTCCCTCGAAGCTAAAGTCAAAGCCGTCCGCGACGCCATCACCAGCGACGACGTCGAAAAAATCAACGCCGCGGCCTCCGACCTCGAAGGCCAACTCCAAGCCCTCGCTGCTGCCGCCCAACAAGCCGGCGCAAGCATGGGCGGCGACCCAGAAGTCGAACCCGCTGAAGCTTCCGAATCCACGGAACCGAAAAAAGCCAAAGGCAAAGTCGTCGACGCCGAAGTCGTGGATTAATGAAAACGTGGCGGCAATCGAAGCGGAGCGTAGATGGAGGGACTAATATTCCTCCGATATTTCCCTCAAATTGTATCCGCCCAGCCAAACCATCCAAATCAAATCAAAAAAATAGGCATGGCGGACGCAATCCGCCGCCACACTAACAAAACACTTTCCACTCCGCATCTGCGGCAGTGGCTTCTCAAACCAAACCAATAACTAAACGAACAAAGCATATGGCTAACATCAAACCACTCGGACAACGTGTCCTCGTCAAACGCCTCGAAGCAGACGCGATCAGCGCTGGCGGAATCGTCCTTCCTGATACCGCTAAAGAAAAACCCCAAGAAGCTGAAGTCCTCAGCCTCGGCACCGGCGGCAAAGACGATGATGGTAAATCCATCGAGTTCTCCGTCAAAGTCGGCGACAAAGTCCTGATCTCCAAATACGGTGGAACAGAGGTCAAACACGAAGGCCAGGAAGTCCTCATCATCTCGGAATCCGACATCCTCGGAATCATCAGCTAAAGCTCAAAGTTATTCGTTAAAAGTGATTAGTTAAAAGGGTAAGACCCTAAGACTTCGCTCCAACGAATACACACACATCACAAATAACTAATAACAAATAACTTCTAACGAAAATTCCATTATGGCCAAACAACTCCTATTCGACGAAGCAGCACGCCAAGCCCTCCTACGCGGTGTTGAAAAACTCGCACGCGCCGTCAAGGCAACCCTCGGACCATCCGGTCGTAACGTCATCCTCGATAAAAAATTCGGCTCACCTACCATCACCAAAGACGGTGTGTCGGTTGCTAAAGAAATCGAACTCGATTGTCCTTACGAAAACATGGGCGCTCAGCTCATCCGCGAAGTTTCCTCAAAAACTTCCGACATCGCAGGTGACGGAACCACCACCGCAACGGTCCTCGCAGAAGCCATCTACAAAGAAGGCCTCCGCAACGTCACCGCTGGTGCAAACCCGATCTCCCTTCAGCGCGGCATCATGAAAGCCACCGAGGCTCTCGTTGCTGAACTTAAGAAAATCTCCAAAAAGGTTTCCGACACCAAAGAAATCGCCCAAGTCGCAACCGTCTCCGCTAACTGGGACAGCGAAATCGGCGGCATCATTGCGGAAGCCATGGACAAAGTCGGCAAAGACGGAACCATCACCGTTGAAGAAGCCAAAGGCATCGAAACCACCCTCGACGTTGTCGAAGGTATGCAGTTCGACAAAGGCTACCTCAGCCCTTACTTCGTCACCGATCCAGAGTCGATGGAAGCTTCTTTCGATAACGCACTGATCCTCATCCACGAGAAAAAAATCAGCTCGCTCAAAGACATGCTTCCTCTCCTTGAGAAAGTCGCAAAATCCGGCAAACCTCTTCTCATCATTGCAGAAGACGTTGAAGGTGAAGCCCTCGCTACCCTCGTCGTCAACAAACTCCGCGGCATCCTCAACATCGCTGCTGTCAAAGCTCCTGGTTTCGGTGATCGCCGCAAAGCCATGCTCGAAGACATCGCCGTCCTCACCGGTGGCCGCGTGATCACCGAAGACCTCGGCATCAAACTCGAGTCCGTTGAACTCAGCGACCTCGGCCAAGCCAAGCGCCTCACCATCAGCAAGGAATCCACCGTCATCGTTGAAGGCGGCGGTTCTTCCGATGCAATCAGCGGACGCGTTAACCAAATCCGTCGTCAGATCGAGGAAACCACCAGCGATTACGACAGCGAGAAACTCCAAGAGCGTCTTGCCAAACTCGCAGGCGGTGTCGCCGTCATCAACGTCGGTGCAGCTACCGAAACCGAGATGAAAGAGAAGAAAATGCGCGTCGAAGACGCCCTCCACGCCACTCGCGCAGCGGTCGAAGAAGGCATCGTTCCTGGCGGTGGCACAGCGCTTATCCGCGCTCAAGCCGCACTCGGCGATCTCGGCCTCAAAGGTGACGAAGCCACTGGTGCTGAAATCGTTGCACGTGCCGTCGAAGCTCCGCTTCGCCAGCTCGTCGCTAACGCTGGACGCGAAGGCGCATTGGTTGTCGAAAAAGTCAAAAACGGCAAAGGTGGCGAAGGCTACAACGTCGCAACTGACAAATTCGAAGACCTCATCAAATCCGGTGTCGTCGATCCAACCAAAGTCACTCGCTCCGCACTTCAGAACGCAGCTTCCATCGCTGGACTGCTTCTCACCACCGAGGCCCTCATCACCGATCTTCCTGAAAAGGAAGCAGCAGGTGGCGGCGGCCACGGCCATGACCACGGCGGCATGGGCGGCATGATGTAACCAAGGAGGGGCTGCATTCTGCTGCCCTTTCCAAAAACTCCCAAGCCGGGCAGGTCTTACCTGCCCGGCTTTTTCTTTATCAAAAAACTTCGACCTTTCCCCTCCAACGTTCAAACTCCCCCCATGAAACTTTTCGATCAAGTTCGCCAGATCACACTCATCGAGCAAATCAGCTCGATTCTCTCGTGGGATCAAGAGACGTATCTCCCCGCCAATTCTGCCGAATACCGAGCCAAGCAACTTTCCTACCTCGCCTCTCACGCTCACCAGCTTTCCACTTCAAAATCTTACTTTGCCGCCCTCGCGAAAGCCGAAGCTAAAGATCAAGGCAAACATCCCACCTACTCCGCTAATCTCCGTGAGCTTCGCCGCAAATCCGATCGTGCCGCTAAAATCCCGACCGAACTCGTCGCACACGAGTCTTCCGTCGAGTCCGCTGCTCACCACGCATGGATCGATGCACGCAAGCATTCCGACTTTTCAATTTTTGCCCCACACCTCCAGAACCTCGTCAATATCGCTCTACAAAAAGCCGATCTGTGGGGCTACTCAGACGAGCCTTATAGCGCCCTGTTAGAAGGTTATGAACGCCATGCTTCAGCCAAGCAAATCGCAGATCTTTTTGATAATTTGCGTGATCGTCTAGCACCCATCTCGGCAGCTGCCGTCGAAAAATCGAAATCGCTGAAACCTTCGTTGCCACAAGGAATTTATTCGCTCAGCGCTCAACAGGATTTCAACGCACTCGTCGCAGCTGAAATTCGTTTCGACTTTCATGCGGGTCGCATCGACACCACCACTCATCCGTTCTGCACTACCCTCGGTCCGCAAGATATTCGCATCACCACTCGTTACGACCTCAACGATTTCACTTCATCCCTCTTCGGCATCATGCACGAAGTCGGCCATGGACTCTACGAGCAAGGGCTCCCTCACGATGACTTCGGCCTGCCTTCCGGCTCCGCCGTTTCACTCGGCATACACGAATCTCAATCTCGCCTGTGGGAAAATCAGGTCGGCCGCTCACCCGCGTTTTGGAAAAAATTCTATCCCATCGCGAAAGAATACTTCCCACAACTCGAAGACTTCCCCCTCGAAAAATTTCTCCATTACATCAATCGCGCGGAACTCTCTGAAATCCGCGTCGAGGCCGATGAAGCAACCTACGATCTACACATTATCCTGCGTTTCCAAATCGAACGCATGCTCCTCAATAAAGAAATTTCCGTCGCAGAGGTTCCTGCAACATGGAACGCATTGTTTAAAAAATCCTTCGGCTTTCTCCCCAAAGACGACGCCCATGGTTGCCTCCAAGACATCCATTGGTCGATGGGTGGAATCGGTTACTTCCCAACTTACACCCTCGGCAACATCAACGCCGCGCAGCTTTTTCAAGCCGCTATTTCCGATCCGGAAATCAAAACCGCAACCGAACAAGCCGACTACGCACCTTTGCTAAAATGGCTTCGCGAAAACATCCATCGTCACGGCGCAACTCACGATCCAGCAGATCTCATGAAACTCGCCACGGGTCGTGAACCAGACACCAGCGACTACCTAAAACATCTTTCCACCCGCTACCTCTAACAATTTTACAAATTATGTTCATCGTTATCGAAGGCATCGACGGCACAGGGAAATCCACCCAATCCAAAAGACTCGCCGAACATTTCAGAGCTCTGGGCAAAACCGTCACCTTGTCCCGCGAACCCACCGACGGACCATGGGGAACCTTGCTCCGCAACTCCGCAGAAACCGGCAGGCTCTCTCCCGATGATGAACTCCAAGCCTTTCTAAACGATCGCAAACAACACGTCGAAGAACTCATCCAACCCTCCCTCGCCGCTGGACACGTGGTGATTTTGGATCGTTACTATTTTTCAACCATGGCCTACCAAGGCGCGCGCGGTTTCGATCCCATTCAAATCCGCAAAGACAACGAAGCCTTCGCTCCAGTTCCCGATCTCTTGCTCATCCTCGATCTCGATGTCGATACCGCGCTCACTCGCATCGGCTCCCGCGGCGATACCGCCAACGAATTTGAACAACGCGCCAACCTCAGCCGTTGCCGAGAAATTTTCCTCTCCCTCAAAGACGAACCGTTCGCTAAACTCATCGATGCCAACGGCAGCACCGATGAAGTCACCCAAAGCATGCTTCAAGCAGTTTCCTAACAACTAGCATGATCCCCCGTCGTTACGCCAGTATCGTTTGCTCCTCGATCGTGGGAGGCTTGGCATGTTGGTTGATCCCGGGAAGCAGCATCGAGCGATACGCCTTCCTCGTCACAACTATCCCCTTCACCGGACCCCAATCCGTTATCGATGGCAATGGCTCAGCGGAAAAACCCTACGCCCACAAAACGACCAAAGCGCTCGATTTCAAAAAAATCAGCCAGCCCATCGACATCACGATCACCGATGATCCGAACCAAATCTTCCAATCTTCTCCTCCCTCACCTGTCGATTTTGCGATCATCCTCAAAAATCTAACAAGACTCAAAAAAGACTCCATCGCCATCGGAATTCCCCTGACCTGGTCCGATCCCGAAGCCATTCCTCTCACCGCCTTGGATCAGCAACTCGATGCGATTCCGAACCTGATCACCTCCGCTCCATTATCCAGAGGCTCCGTTCCGTCTCCTATCCCTCCGGCATTTCGCCGCTCCTCCATCGAATTATCCCAAGTCCACGGAAACACCGCTCTCGTTCCCGTCGTCAATCGGATTCCCATCCCAGGAGTTCTGTTAGGAAATGAAAAATCATTCGCTGGATTCACCACGCTGGAATCCGAGCCCGATCGAAACTCCCTCCCACTCATCGCCATCTGGGATGATCGCGTGGTTCTTTCTTTTCACCTGCTCGCTGCGCTCAACCACCTGCAAGTTCCCCCATCCTCCATCGAAATTCAACTCGGTCGACACATCTATCTTGGAAAAAAATCTTACTACATCCCCATCGATAGCTACGGCCGACTCAGCCTTTTTCCCAAAGCATTCAAATCGATCAAAACCAAGCCACTCCCTGCGGATGAATTGCTCGATGCAGCGGAGCAAACCTTTCCCAAAGATGCTTTCCAGCCCATCATCATCCGCAACACTCATTCCGCGCAGGAACTTCCCTCCATCGAATATTCTAACTCCCTCATCCAAACCATCACCCTCCTCTCAAATCCATCGAATGGCTTTTCGATCAAGTATTATAGAAACTTTACCAAAGAAATTGAACTCCTCTTCATCGCCGCACTGCTTTGCTTGATTTTCGGCATCCAAAACTTCTGCCACGGCCGCGATGCCCGCGGTCCGCTCATCGCACTGACCGCATCCATCTTCATCCTTCATTTCCTGATCGTCCATCTCACCGCCACATGGATCCCAACCCTCCCCGCACTCATCACACTCATCGTCGCCATCTTTTTCACCCGACGCAAAACCAACCAATACCGCCGCGGCCGCTTCCAACTCCCGTGGTGATAATTCTTTATTTTAAAAGTTAACAACCACAGCTTTGCGTCCCTCTGCGACCTTTGCGGCTTTGCGTTGAAAATAAACCCCAACTGCAGTTTACATATCCAAAACCGCTTCCGTTTTTCCCATTTCACTGCTTAGCTCAGCCCCGCCCATGAATCCTGCCGAAAAAGCCCACGCCCTAATCGAAGCTCTGCCATACCTTCAGGACTTTCGCTCGAAAACCATTCTCATCAAAATGGGCGGCTCCGCGATGGAAGATCCCGAACTCGTCGCCAGTGTCATGCGCGACATCACGTTCCTCGAAGTCGCCGGCATCAATCCCGTCGTCGTCCACGGCGGAGGAAAAGCCATTTCCGCAGCGATGGAACAATCCGGCATCGAAGCGAAATTCATCAACGGCCTCCGCTACACCAGCGACGAAGCCATCGATATCGTCGCTCGCGTGCTCTCTAACGAAATCAATCCCGGCCTCGTCCGCATGATCCGCGACTTCGGCGGCAAAGCCATCGGCATTCCCGGAACCGACATCTTCCTCGCAGAAAAAATCAAATCCTTCGATAACGACGGCAACCCAGTCGATCTCAACCGCGTTGGCGAAGTCGTTGGCTGCAATCTCTCTAACATGGATGCAGCAAACAAAGCTGGCATCATCCCAGTTATTTCTCCCCTCGCCGCCGAAATCCCCACCGGTAAACCCCTCAACATCAACGCCGACCTCGCCGCCGCCGCTCTCGCCAAAGAACTGTGCGTCTCGAAACTCGTCTACCTCTCAGACGTCCCCGGCTTGCTTGCCGATCCCAAAGATCCTTCCTCGCTGATCCAATCCATCAACGTCGAGCAAGCCAACGCCCTCATCGCCGACGGCACGATCTCCGGAGGCATGATCCCAAAAATCCGCTCCGCCATCGACGCCCTCAACTCCGGAGTGAGGAAAGTCCACTTCGTCGATGGTCGCTTGCCTCATGCATTGCTTTTGGAAATTTTCACGGACGGCGGCATCGGCACTGAGGTGACGCTGTAGAAAATAAGTCCTATAGGACCTATAAGACCTATTTTCCCCATCAGCAAACTCTTGCCCCATGGCCAGCTCTCCGCTATCTCGTTCCCGCCCATGAACGAGCAAATCGCATCCATCCAATCTTCCGCCCTCGAACTCATCGCCGCCGCCAACGATGCGCGCTCGCTCGATGATGCCCGTGTTTCCGTTCTCGGTAAAAAAGGCACCCTCACTCTTGCCGGAGCACTGATCAAAGATATCTCCAACGAGGAAAAAGCCGCCTTCGGCCAATCCCTCAACGCCGCCCGCGCCGCAATCACCACTGCGCTCGAAACCAAACAATCGGCCATCCAAGAAATCGCCGATGCCGCAGCTCTCTCAGGAATCGACCTCACTCTCCCAGCCCGCTCGCTTCACACCGGAGTCCTCCATCCACTCACCTTGATCCGCGATGAAGCCATCCAAATCCTCCGCCGCATGGGCTTCGCCCTCGCCGATGGCCCAGAAATCGAAGACGAATACCATTGCTTCGACGCCCTCAACACCCCAGCCGATCACCCAGCCCGCAACGAAAAAGACACGTTCTATTTTAACTCCGGAAAACTCCTGCGCACTCATACTTCTAGCGTCCAAATCCGCACGATGGAATCCGCCACCCCGCCGATCCGCATCATCGCTCCCGGCTCTGCTTACCGCCGCGATGAAATCGACGCCACTCACCTCTCGGTCTTCAACCAACTCGAAGGCCTCTTCGTCGATACCGACGTCACGCTCCCCGACCTCAAAGGCACCCTCGAATATTTCTTCCGTGAAATGTTCGGCACCTCCACCGAAGTCCGTTTCCGCCCGCACTTCTTCCCCTTCACCGAGCCGTCGTTTGAGATTGATGTGAAACTCCAAGTCAAAGGCCAAGAGCCACGTTGGATCGAAGTCGCTGGCTGCGGCATGGTCGATCCCGCAGTGTTCGAATCCATCAACGCCACCCGCAAAGACAACGCCCTCGATCCCGAAAAAATCACCGGCTTCGCCTTCGGCATGGGCCTAGACCGCCTCGCCATGATCCGCTGGGGCATCAAAGACATCCGCTTACTCATCGAAAACGACACCCGATTCCTTAAGCAGTTCGCGTGACCTCGGGATGATGAAAAGTTTCAACCGCCAAGTTCGCTAAGTCCGCCAAGTTTATTAAATTATGAAATCCATAGATGAAATCGCCGCTGTAATTGTTGATGCTGCATACAAAGTGCATCAAGAGCTCGGCCCCGGTCTCCTTGAAAGTGCATACGAAGCATGTTTGGCTCATGAACTCACAAAACGCGGACTGATCATCGAGAGACAGAAAGAACAGCCTGTATTTTACGACAACATCAAAATCGACGTGGGATATCGCATGGATCTCCTCGTGGAAGACTCCATCGTCATCGAACTCAAAGCTGTCGAGACAATCATTCCTATCCACCAAGCTCAACTGATGACCTATCTGAAACTATCTAAAAAAACTTTAGGATTTCTCATCAACTTCAACACCACCTACTTCAAAAGCAGTATCAAACGCATCGCCAACAACTTTCAGGAATCAAATAAATAAACTTGGCGAACTTAGCGAACTTGGCGGTTCAAACTCTTTCAACTTTCATGAATATTTCACTTAACTGGCTCTCCACCCACCTCGATCTTTCCGGGAAATCCATCTCTGAAATCTCTGACCTTTTCACCTTCGCGGGCGTTGAGGTTGAGGGCATCATCACCAAAGGAATCTCCTCTGACAAAATCGTGGTCGCGCAGATCATGGAGGCGGTTCAGCACCCAGATGCGGATAAGCTTAAAGTCACTCAAGTCGATGCCGGTGAGGGCCAGCTCCGCCAAATCGTTTGCGGCGCGAAAAATTACAAAGTCGGCGACAAAGTGCCTTGCTGCCTACCCGGTGCCCAACTTCCCGCTGGCTTCACCATCGGTGAAACTAAAATGCGCGGAGTCGAATCCAGAGGTATGCTCGCCGCCGCCGAGGAAATCGGTCTCCCAAAAGGTGAAGACGGCCTGCTCATCCTTCCGGAAGATTCTCCGATTGGTGTGCCAGTGAAAACCCTTTTCGATTCCGATACTCTGTTAGAACTCGAAGTAACACCCAACCGCCCCGATCTCCTATCCCATGCCGGCATGGCGCGTGAGCTCGCGACCTTGCTGAAAACTCCTCTCATCAAAGGGAGCGCGGGCGTCTCGCCCGCTTCTTCTATTCCTGCCTCTGGGGATTTCATCAAACTCGAAGCCACCACCGCCTGCCCGTTCTACGCCGCAACCCGCATCGACAACATCACGGTCACCGAAAGCCCTGAATGGCTCAAACAACGCCTTACCTCCATTGGCCTTCGCCCGATCAATAACATCGTTGATATCACCAACTACGTTCTCCACGAAACCGGACAACCGCTCCATGCCTTCGATGCAGCAAAAGTATCTGGAGCCATCGTCATCCGCCATGCGAAAGACGGCGAGTCTTTCAAAGCTCTCGATGAATCCGTTCATATTCTAACAAGCGACGATCTCCTCATCTCCGATGAATCCGGTGCAGGCCTCGCCCTCGCTGGTGTCATGGGCGGACTCGATAGCGGCGTTACCGAATCCACCACTTCGATCATTCTCGAATCCGCTTACTTCGCACCATCCGGCATCCGTCGCACCTCACGCCGCACCGCCCTTTCATCGGATTCCTCATACCGCTACGAACGCGGGGTCGACCCGCAAGGCGTGATCCCAGCTGCAGCTTTAGCCATCAGCCTACTGGAGAGCCGTTCTTCGAACGGCTGCACAACCCAAGCCGCAGGCACCCTCCCTCCAGCACCTGCCCCCGTCGCCCTCGATCTAACAAAACTGCATCACCTTCTCGGAAATTCCATTTCCACCGATGCCTCAGAAGAAATCCTCACCCGTCTCGGCCTCAGCAAACAAGCCGATGGCAAATGGATCATCCCATCGTTCCGCCAAGACCTCACTCGTCACATCGATCTTGCCGAGGAAATCACCCGCGTCCACGGCCTCGCGAACGTGCCATCGCGTTTCCGCGCCACGCTCGTTCCAACCAGTGATGTCGATGCCGCATACGATGCAGATATGATCTTGCGTCGCCGACTCGCTTCACTCGGTCTCTATGAGTCGCAAACGATCAAACTCATTTCCGAGAGCCAACTTGCCGATATCCTTCCGCTTCGCCCGCTTCAAGAAGGCGATCTCATCCGCGTCAAATCTCCGCTCAGTGAGGATCACGCGATCATGCGTCCATCCATCATCCCCGGCCTCGTTGCCAGCGCGGAACGCAACGCCCGCCAACAAGCGAAATCTCTCCGACTCTTTGAGATGGGTCGCGTCTTCCGAAATGCTGGCGGAGGAAAAGCCCTCGATCAAGAAAGCGACAGCCTCGCCATTCTCATTTCAGGAAGCGCCCAACCCGCTTCATGGTCTAACAAAGATCGCGCTGCCGATCTCTACGATGTCAAAGCCATCCTCTCCGCCTTGCTTCCAAGTCAGTCGATTTCGTTAAAACCCAAAGACCGCGAAAATTTCGCACTCGGTGCGGAAATCAAAGCCGGTGATCAAACCATCGGCGTCTTCGCGAGACTGTTGCCTTCTCGCGAGCGCGCATTGGATTTCATCTCGCCCGTGTTTGTCGCAGAACTTGATCTCGGAAAACTCCGCAAACTCATCTCCGCAAAAACGCAGGTTGATGAACTCCCGCAATTCCCCGGCTCAAGCCGCGATGCAGCGATGGAGCTTTCCATCAACACCCCCAACGCCGACATCGAAGCCGTTCTCGAAAAAGCAAAAGAGCCACTCCTCATTTCCTACGAATGCTTCGACCTCTTCTCCGATCCATCCGGCCAGAAGATTGCCGCTGATCGCAAATCCATTGCCTACCGCTTCAACTACCGCGCATCCGAACGCACCATGAAAGCCAATGAAGTGGACGCGGCACATCAGAAAATTTTGAAACTTCTCTCGAGTATCGTCGGGCTAGTTTTCCGTTTAGAACGTGGCGGCGTTTTTTATCCGCAATGCCTTTTTAAAATTCTCGGTTTACTTAAATAAATATTGGCATGGCGGATGCAATCCGCCGCCACGTTCAAAAAGAAAAAGATAGGGACTCTCTCGCTGGCGTGATAAAACTCCACGCAGCCATGGATCAACCTTCATTACCCGCGCTTCAACCTCCGATATGGCGGCGCTGGCTTAGTTTTCTGATTAAGATCTATAAAGCTATTGATCGCGATCACTTACCGATCGTTTCCGCAGGTGTCGCCTTTTTCATGATGCTTGGGATTTTCCCCGGACTGGCCGCTCTCATTTCCATTTACAGTTGGCTAGCCGATCCCATGGAAATCGAACGGCAGTTACAGACAGAATCCGGGATTCTTCCTTATGAAGTGCACCAGATTCTTCTTAATCAAATGCGACTCATTTCCTCAGATGGGACCACCGCCAGTTGGGGCACCATACTCGGACTCGCCTTCGCTCTATGGGCTGGATCAAAGGCGATGAAAGGTCTGATCCAAGGACTCAATATCGTTTTCAGGCAGTCGGAGAAACGGGAATTTATCAGTCTTCACGTCGCCTCCCTTGTCCTCACCTTTGCGCTCATCGCGGTCATGTCCTCTGCCTTATTTCTGATCGCCATCATTCCTGTTTTCATCGCCATGCTACCTGGGGATAAATACACACTCGAAATTTTCGCGCTGCTTCGTTGGCCATTCCTGCTCGCCATTGTCATCTGCCTACTCGCCTTACTTTACCGCTTCGGCCCTTCACGCAACAAGCCCACATGGAAATGGATCAGCCCCGGTGCGGTCTCCGTCACCTTCATTTGGCTCGCCGCCTCCGCCTTCTTTTCCCACTACGTCGAAAACTTTAATTTCTACCTCAGCACCTACAGCTCGCTCGGTGCCATCGCCATCCTCATGATCTGGCTTTACCTAACAGCTTTCCTCGTCCTGTTAGGTGCAGAAATTGATGAAGCGCTGAGGAAGGAAGAGTGAGTAGTGAAAAATATAAGTCAGTGAAGTTCGCGCTTTTTATTTCTCATCTCCTCCCACTTCTCCTCTCTCCCAGTCGTAAAAAAAGCCCGAACAATGAAATGCATGATTTCATGAACGGACTTATACAACGGAGTTAGGGTCTTTTCAGCAGGACCTTATTTCTCCAGGGAATCCTTCACATCTTCAACGGCCTCGTCCATTTTTTCGCCTGCCTTTTCAGCTGGGCCCTTTTTTCTGCAGGAAGTAGATACAGCGATCATGGAGATGCAACACAGCGACAGGAGTAGTAATTTTTTCATAGTATAGAATCTTGATAGGCTGGACTTTATATTCAGCCATATACGAGACTCACACACTACTTGGATAATAGCGACTTACTTCTTGCAAATGGGGATCGTGGTTTTTCCTTATTTCAGGCCAGCCCTACTTCGCTAAAGCTACGAAGGGCATTCTTCGCTTCCTTAGACTTTTTATATGGCTTGCCATTCGTAGCTTCAGGAACTGAAGCGAAGAATGGTGGCCCGAGCCGGATTCGAACCAGCGACACGCGAATTTTCAATCCGCTGCTCTACCAACTGAGCTATCGGGCCTCACAACACCCTTGCGGGCGGGGCGCGAGTAAGGATTCCCCGCTGTCTTTTGACAACCCAAAAATTATCCGTGGGCGAAATTAATTACTCATCAGAGAAATCAGCCCTTCCTGACTGCTTCGTAAACACTTACTACCCCGAAAGTCATGGGCTTAGCGGTCGAATCGCCGAAGCCCGTTTTCTCCAACAACGCGATCATTGCCTCACCTGAGGGAAATTGTTCGATCGAACCGCCGAGATACTCGTAAGCGTCTTTTTCTTTCGTCAGGAAACCCGCCAGCTTCGGCAGAACGTGATGTAGATAAAACCGATACGGTGCGCACATCACGCCATTGGGTAGTGAGAAATCGAGAATAAACAAACTGCCGCCCGTTTTAAGCACACGTCGCATCTCTATCAGTGCACGTTCATAATCCGCCATATTGCGCAGTCCAAAAGCGACCGTGACGACATCGAATTCACCATCCGGAAACGGCAGCTCCAGAGCATCCGCCACTAAAGTTTCATGCACCCCGCGGCTCGAAGCGTGCTCGAGCATTTCAGCACAGAAATCCGTGGCGATCACTTTCGTGTGCGGCAACTCATCCTGAATGCTCAACGCGAGATCGCCCGTTCCACTCGCCACATCAAGCAGCTTTGCGGGGTTGAGCGCCTTAATCCGATTCGTCACCACGCGCCGCCACCAAACATCCATGCCCATGGAAAGCACATGGTTGGTCATCACATAGCGATCAGCAATACGCGCGAAGGCTTCTTTCACATAAATCGGATCAGGCATCTGGTATCTGGTATCTTCAATCTTTCTTCAAAACCTCGGGAAGCTTCTCTTGGAATTTCTTCAAGCGTGGAATTGAGACACCTCGAATATAAGGATTGTTGGGATTGTTTTTCTCATAATCCTGATGGTAAGCCTCCGCGACCCAAAATTTCTGAAACGGATAGACTTCAGCAGCCACCTCTTTCGGCGCGATCTTTTTGTTTATCGCCGCGATTTTCTCATCGATAATCTTTTTCTGTTCTTCGTTTTGATAGAAAATAATTGATCGGTATTGAGGGCCTCTATCCACACCTTGTCCGTTGACTTGGGTCACATCCTGTGAAGCGAAATAGACATCCACCAAAGTTGCAAAATTCACCACTTTCGGATCATAAATCACTTCAATCGCCTCGGCGTGTCCGGTGGTTCCGGTGTTGCTCGATTCATAAGTCGGGTTCTCGGTGTGGCCGCCGGAATATCCAGAGATCGCCTCTTTCACGCCTTTGACACTTTCATAACTCGCTTCCACGCACCAAAAACATCCACTCGCAAAATACGCACGGGCCATTCCGTTTTCTAACGGCACTTCAACCGGTTTGCTTTGCTGGGCTTTCGCCTGATTCGTGCGATCTATTTTTTCCTGACTGCAACCAGTCGAAATAAACAATGCAGAGAAAATATAGGTGAGGAGAAATAATTTTTTCATGGTGATCCGTTCGGGTTGAGAGCAATGACGGCGCGAATTTATTCCGGCGAATCTCCAAGCAGATATTTCGCCGCTTGCTCGACGTCTTTGTCACCGCGTCCAGAAAGATTCACGATGACGATATCGGATTTAGGCAACGAACCTGCAACCTTGGAAACGTAAGCCACCGCATGCGCGCTCTCCAATGCAGGAATAATTCCCTCGGTATGCGCGAGTTCTTTAAACGCGGCCAGCGCTTCGTCATCCGTTGCGTAAGTGTATTCAACCCGACCCTCGGATTGCAAAAACGCGTGCTCCGGCCCGATTGCTGCGTAATCGAGTCCTGCGGAAACAGAATGAGTAAGCTCGATCTGGCCGTCATCGTTTGCCAGCAACCATGTCTTCGTGCCTTGCAGAACACCGAGTTTACCACCTTGGAAACGCGCTGCGTGTCTCTCCGGAATGATCCCGTCGCCACCCGCCTCGACGCCAACCATGCGCACATGTTCGTCACCGAGAAATGGATGGAACAAACCAATCGCATTCGATCCGCCGCCCACGCACGCTACTAACAGATCCGGCAAACGTCCTTCGCGCTCTAAAATTTGTTCGCGAGCCTCAACGCCGATCACTCGATGGAAATCTCTAACAATCATTGGAAACGGATGTGAACCCAATGCAGAGCCGATGATGTAATGCGTGTTTTCCACAGAAGCCACCCAGTCGCGCATCGCTTCGTTGACCGCCTCTTTCAAAGTCGCTTGTCCCGCCGTCACCGCACGGACTTCCGCACCCATCAAGCGCATCCGTGCAACGTTGAGCGCTTGGCGTTCCATATCGACTTTTCCCATGTAAACGACGCATTCCATCCCGAAACGCGCACACACGGTCGCGGTCGCCACACCGTGCTGACCCGCTCCGGTTTCCGCAATGATGCGGGTTTTTCCAAGTCGCTTGGCTAACAGAATCTGACCGAGCGCGTTGTTAATTTTATGCGCTCCGGTGTGTAGCAAATCCTCACGCTTGAGATAAATTTTCGCACCACCGAGCTTTTCCGTCCAACGCTCCGCGAAATACAAGGGAGTTGGCCGACCCACATAGTTTTTTAATAAATCATCCAGCTCTAACTGAAACGCAGGATCAGCTTTGGCGTCTTCGTATGCCTTCGCCAAATCTTGAAGCGGAGTCATCAAGGTTTCAGGGACAAACATCCCACCGAACTGGCCGAAGTGGCCTTTTGAATCAGGTAATAAAGTAGCTGTCGAACTCATGGTAATTTCCAGGTGGGTTTGAATTTCTCGTATTCCGCACGGGGCAATAGGACGTAAAGCGGACGCCGCCCTGGGTCAACTGCTGCGATCAATTCCCGCAGTTTGTTTTCCTGCATGGTCGTGCAGCCAGCCGTCGCCGCCGCGCCTTCTCTCCGCCAGATATGAAAGAAAATCGATGATCCACCGTCGGCCACGATTTTCGGAGGGGCATTATGCGCAATGAACATTTTCAAAGAATGCGGATAATCATTCTGCACCATCTGCGCCTTTTTTTCCCATTCGGTATTGGGCTCCCTATCCAAGGTGACGAACTGATTGTAAGATTTCGACTTCGGATCCTCCACCCACAGATCCCGCGTGGTCACCTGATGATAAAAAGTTTTCGGGTGTTTTTTCACGCTCTTGTGCGAACCCCAAACTCCACCGAGATCAAAAACCCCCGCCGGAGAACGATCATCTCCCTCCTTTTTCAAAACCGCTCCCTTGGGATTCGGATGCAGCCCGCGACCCCAGACCAAACCTTTGCTGCCAAGTCGGCCTTTCCATGACTGACCCACCTGCTGCCACTTCCCTGCGCTTTTCTCGTAATAAGACAAAGTCACGTGCGAGTTATCCCAACCCTTAGAAATCCCAACCACACATTGGGTGGATTTCTCCGGCAGCTCAAACGCCGACAAGCCCATCATCCCCAGCACATAACAAACGATAAACCCGTATCTCATGCTCCCACTATGCCGCAAAATCATCAGTCCTCAATTTCCTTATGAAGATATTTTACCCACCTACGAAACCTCCTCCAATACACCTCCACCCAACAATCTCCCTCCATCATAAAACGCCATGATCTGCCCCGCCACCAACGCTCGCTGCGGTTTATCGAAAATCAACTTCACGCGCCCACCATCCATTGCCTCCAACTTTGCCGTCTCGGCTTTGGCGCGGTAACGCGGTTGCGCCTCGACTCGTTTCAGCGATGGAATCGATTCATTGATCGATGAAATCGTGCCCACCACGCACTCCTGCAAATAAAGCCCAGCCGTATCCTCTCTATCCCAGCCTATCACTAACTGATTCTCCGCCGCCTTTTTCCCAACCACCACATAGGCCATGCCCTCTCTCGGCGAAGCCACACCGTGCCCTTTGCGCTGACCTATCGTGTAAAAATGCAGCCCGCGATGCTGCCCCATCACCCGACCCGCCGTATCGACAATATCGCCCGGTTTATCTGGTAAATAATGCGCCAGGAAATCGCTCATCTTCACTTGCCCGAGAAAACAAATCCCCTGCGAATCTTTCTTCTCCGCAACCGGCAGATTGAACCGACGCGCCACCTCCCTCACCTCCGGTTTGAGCATTTCTCCTGTCGGGAAACGCGCATGCTCCACCTGCCTTGTGGTCATGAGTGATAAAAAATAACTCTGATCCTTATTCGGATCCGCCCCGCGCAAAATCGCGGCTTGACCATTTGAAAGCACCCGTCTGCGCGCATAATGCCCCGTCCCCACCGCCTCGAATCCTTGATCCAACACATAATCCAAAAACACCCCGAACTTCATCTCGCGGTTGCACCAAACATCCGGGTTCGGCGTTAAACCCTCCTCATAACCATTCACCAAATACTCAACGATCTTCTCTTTGTAGCTATCCACCAAATCAATCACCCGAAACTCGATCCCTAAGGTCTTCGCCACCGCATGCGCGTCCTCGATATCCTGCTCCCAAGGACAATCCCCCGGAATCCCCTCATCATTCATCCAGTTCTTCATATATCCCCCCACCACCTCATGCCCCTGTTCCACCAACAACGCAGCCGCAACCGCACTATCTACCCCACCCGATAAACCAACCATCACCTTCGACATGCTTGGACGTTAAATTCTAAATTTTAAATTCTAAACCCTAAATTTCAGGCAATGCGGTGATGCAGGATGCAGTGTGGATCGGTTGCTGTGACATCATGTCTACGTGTTAAACTTCGAGCTAGCAAATCCACCCCATCCAAACTAATCACAAAAATGAATCCTACTGAATATTATCCAACGTGAACCCCTCATCATCCGTCGGGACTGCCGGATATAGAGCGAAGCCCAGCGCAGCATTCACAGCGATGGCCGCTTTCATCGTCTCAATCCGGATATGTTCTGAGAAGCATCGCGGCTCATCACCTCCATAATATCCGATATAAAACTCTCTTTCCTTCGCACAATCCCAGTCTTTGCGAACATCATCCGGAAGATTCTCAATCATCTGACAGAGCTTGAGTATCACGGAATTTGCATCTGGTCCTTGAATTGGATCGCAGTAGATATACCACTTTTCTGACTCCGATTCGATCTTGTTCACGAAGTTATCCCTATCTTCAAACCACTTCACAAAAGCGTCAGATTCATGATCCGTTTTGATAGCAATTTCGACACTGATGAACGCCGATTTTCGTGTGAATCTTTTTTGGGACATTTTTACCAAAGCTAGATGCACACATACCAACAACAAGGGCAAATCTGAATCACCCACTTGGTGGCGCAACCTCTTCTCTTGAAACTTCCAACTAGCAACCTAGCAAACTTAACCACCCACCCACACACTTTTCAGATACGCTTCCTCTGAAAAATCCTCAGGCATAGCCGCGCACTCCATCTTGGGTCGATGGATCATTCGCATAAAGTCCTTTTCAGACATCCCTCTGAAATTCGTGCAACACAACATCCATCCATCCTTCGCCAGCACCTTGCTCGCTAGCTCCGCTAGCTCACCGAAATCTTTTTCCACTCGGAAAACCTTACCTTTATCATCCCGCGAAAACGTCGGCGGATCTAACACAATCCCATCAAACTTCCTACCCTGCTTCGCGAATCGTTTCAACCAATGAAACGCATCACCTTTGCAGAAATGATGTTGGGTATCGTCTAATCCATTGAGTCGGAAATTCCGCTTCGCCCATTCCAAGTAGACCGAGGAAAGATCGAGGGTTGTCGTTTCTCCGCCACCCATCGCACCTGCGACCGAAAATCCACCGGTATATGAAAATAAATTCAGCAGCTTTCCGCCTCCTGCCATGCGTCGCATCACCTCGGCCCGATTCCATCTCTGATCCAAAAAGATTCCCTGAGAATATCCACTTTCAAAAGAGACTTCGAAATTCAACCCGTTCTCTTTGATCGGAAACGCCCCCACCACCGGATCGCCATACAAATGCATGGGCGATTCTTTCTGATGCTGATCCAACCGCTTCCAATAAATGCTCCAACCACTCGCCTTCAACCACGCTTTCACCTCCGCTTGAATCTCACCACTCGGAGTCATCGCCATCCATTTTCCCGCATAGTCCTCCATCGCAAATCCCGGAACCCCATCCCCCGCCCCATCCACCAAGCGCAACGCATTTGTTCCCTCATCCAATAAGCCCATACGCTTATCCACCGCATTTTCCAACAACGTCGCAATCACCCCGGTATTAAACCCACCATCCGCAAGAAGCGGAACTTCAAATTTCGTAAGCAGTCCAATGTCGAAAGTCTGAAGGTCTAAAGTCGATGTTCCAGCTACTCAATCGCACCAGCGATTCTAACCAAGACTTTCAGACTTTCGACCTCTTGTCCGCCATAGTCCAGCAAAGCTGGACGTCGGCGGGTCGACCTTCGTCTCTATATCACCTTGCATCCACCCCCATACCACCCCATCTTGATCACGTGCTGAAAGTTTTCTTCCGCTTTTTCTCATTATGTATCTTGTTCGCCGCCTTCAACGGCTGTGCGCCGACAGACTATTCCGTTCCCGCAAAACAGAGCGGAGAAACATTTGGTTACCGCACTTGGAAACGGGACCATTTGAAACAGGACATCGTCGTCATCGGAATCCACGGATTTTGCGGAGCCTCCATCGATTACGCCAATCTAGGAAATTATCTCGTGAATCGCCAGGCCGACACCGCTGTTTACGCCTACGAAGTCCGTGGCCAAGGCAGCGATCCCATCCATGAACGCCGCGGCGATATTGGCCATCCATCGCAATGGTATGAGGATCTAAACGCCTTCACTCAGCTCGTTAGGAAACGCCACCCGAAAGCAAAAATCATCTGGTACGGCGAAAGCATGGGCGGACTCATCGCCACCCACGCGCTCGACTCAGCGCCAGCCGGAAACCCACCATGCGATGCCCTCATTCTCTCATCTCCTATCGTGCGCTTTAAAGACGATATCGAACCATGGAAAATCGCCTTGGTTCAGGTCGCAGCCACCACCGCTCCGCTTACTCGGGTCCCGCTCGATGCGATAACCGGCCCGCAAGACGTCCAAGTCACCCAGACCACTCTCCACAAAGAGCAATCCAAAACCAACTCCTACAATATCGAGAAACACACACTCCGCCTACTTGGAACACTCGCAAGGCTAATCGACGGCATGAATACCTGCGCATCAAGAATCCAGATCCCTATCCTCGTGCTGCATGGAGAAAACGATAACCTCAATACAGATTCCGATGTCCGCGGCTTCGTTGCCCGCCTCCCAGAATCCACCGACAGCACTTACCACAACTACAAAGGCGCCTACCACCTGCTGATGTACGATGAGAAAAAGGAAAAAATCTTCCGCGACGTAGGAAAATGGCTGAATCAGCAGAGATCCGACTGAAATCAGATTTCTAGATTTTCTTTCAACGCAGAGGCGCAAAGGAGATTAAAATAACGGTCTTCACCTCGGAACAGCGCATTTCCCTGAAATATAACCTTTGTTCTATATAGGATCTTCGGTTTCAGTTCCCCACATTATATAAAGTTTCCATCACCCATATAATTTTTTTCGCTTTTATGGCTTTGCGTTCCTTTGCGACCTTTGCGCCTCTGCGTTGAATTCTTCATGTCAAAAGTGCGACCCCTCGAAAATTTCTTCATTTTCCGCAAGATTTCGTCTTGACGCATCAGAAACCCAAGGCATTCTTCGCCCCCCGATAACCAATTTTTCATCATGGCACGTATTTGTAGCATCAGAGGCACCCGCGTCCGCTCCGGCGGCAAGATCCATCGTTCTGGCTTGGCCAAGAAAAAGGGCGGTATCGGTCGTCACGTCACCAAAGTCACCAAACGCTCGGTTTCACCGAACCTTCAGAACAAACGCATCTGGGTTCCTGAACTTGATCAGTTTATCCGCACCAAACTGAGCTGCCGCGCGCTTAAGACCATCAACAAAAATGGTGCTTACGTGACCCTCAAAAAAGCGGGTATCGTTAAGTAAGCTGCCATGCACGGCTTTTCCTACAAAGACGGAGAGCTTTTCTGCGAAGACGTTTCCCTGCAATCTCTCGCAGAGCAACACGGCACTCCCCTTTACGTCTACTCGGCAGGAACGATCACAGATCATTTCAAGCGTCTCGATAAAGCGCTTTCCGGCGTCGATCATGAAATCGCTTTCGCTGTCAAAGCGAACTCCAATCTTTCCGTCCTCCGCCTGCTTGCCACCAAAGGCGCAGGCTTCGACATCGTTTCCGGCGGCGAACTCTTCCGCGTCATCAAAGCCGGTGGCGATCCCGCTCACTGCACTTTCGCAGGCGTTGGCAAAACCCGTGAGGAAATCATCTACGCCCTGGAAAAAGGCATCTATTCCTTCAACGTCGAGAGCGAAGAAGAACTCCGCTACCTCAACCAAGTCGCTGGCGAACTCGGAAAAATCGCTCCTGCCGCCGTTCGTGTAAACCCGAACGTCGATGCCAAAACCCACAAATACATCTCCACTGGGAAAAGTGAAAATAAGTTCGGAGTCGATTTCGAAAAAATCCCCGACCTCTACAAACGCGCCGCAGCCGAGCTGAAAAACATCAAGCTCCGCGGCCTGCAAATGCACATCGGTTCGCAGCTTACCTCCATCGATCCCTTTATCGAAGCCGTCGAAAAAGTCATCCCTATGGTGACCGCCCTAAAACAAAAACACGGCATCAAGTTCTGGTCCATCGGCGGCGGAATCGGCATCGTTTATAAAGATTCCCTGCAATCCGGCCCCGCTGATTGGTGGCTCTCAAAATCCGAATCCGAACGTCCCCTCACCATCGAGAAATACGGCCAAGAACTCGTTCCTCGCCTTAAAGACCTCGGGTTGAAAATTTTGTTAGAACCCGGTCGCTACATCGTCGGCAACGCCGGTGTTCTTCTCACCCGCTGCCTTTACGAGAAAAAAGGCTCTGCCAAAACGTTCAAAATCGTCGATGCCGGAATGAACGACCTGATCCGTCCTGCCCTTTACGAAGGCCATCACGAAATCGTTCCTCTCACCCAACCAAAATCCACCGAACTCATCAAAGTCGACGTCGTCGGCCCGATCTGTGAAAGCGGCGACTTCTTCTGCCAAGACCGTCCCCTCCCTGATTTCAACCCCGGCGACCACGTCGCCCTCATGTCCGCCGGCGCCTATGGCTTCGTCATGGCATCCAACTACAACTCACGCCCCCTCCCCGCAGAAATCCTAGTCGAAGGTTCAGACGCAACAGTCGTCCGCAAACGCCAGACCCTAGACGACCTCATCGAAGGCGAGCTGTAGGTTAGGAGCGCCGCAGGCCCTAGACTGCTGCAATCATTTGCAGCTCTCAAGGTTGACTCTGATACCCCACAGCCTTGGTCACTACCTCGCGCTACGAAACAACCACCTCTCCGACAAAGCTGGGAATCATCCCAGCAGTCCAAAGCCTCCGGCGGATGCATCCCCTTCACCAATATCATCTTGCCCATCCTCCTTGTGATGATAGAAATTCATCCAATGAAAGAACAACCCAGAGCTACGCTCTTTCATGCTGTATTCGCAGGTATGATACAGTATGTGGCTCAATAACACTGTTCTGCAACAAACTATGGCTCGTTTCTCAATTCTGATCGCCTTATTCCTACTGAGTATCGGTTGCTCTCAGAACCTTAAAGTGGAGCGCTACGGAATACCGTATTCTCGCATGGGACAGGATTTCATACCATACCGATCAAGCCTACCGGACGGAAATGATGCGACCCTTGAGGATTTAGCCCAAAGCGTTCCAGTATTCGAGGGCAGCCCCGGCAGGGTCGGTGACGATTTCGGCCCCACTTATCAGAACGACGGACGGTCCTGGGTTTTGGAAGGCGACGGGGCTCAGATTCCAGTAAGAGTTGATCGGCTGACAGCAGAGAAGGCGCTACCCACTAGGATCAGGGTGACACTAGGTCCGAACGCACTGTACGAAGCGAACAAGATTTGGATTTATACCTTGGAGAGGGAGGCTACGGGTTGGAGGAAAATTAAAGCAGAGACGAAAAGTGCTTACCAAGAAGGCAGGATCAAATACAACCGACAGGTTATACTGTGAGGAGCATATTCCAAGAGACAGCCAATCTGAATGACGCCTACCCATTGCTTTGTTAGAGTTCATCTTGATGCGATCTCGAATTCAGTTTGCCCGGGATTATAAATTACACCCCTGCGCGATCTCGATGATTTTTTTGGCGATGTCCTCGGGCGAGAGCACGAAGTCCACGCAGCCGCTGGCGATGGCGCTTTCTGGCATGTCGGGCTGCGTAGCCGTATCGAGTTTCTGCGCGATCGTGATGCCGGCGACCTCCTTGATGCCGCAGAGCGCGGCCGCTCCATCGCCGTCATATCCAGAGACGATGACAGCGATCAACTTTCCGTCCCAGTGATCGGTCAGGGAGCGCAGGAAAACTGTGATCACGTCGGGCCAGCCTTGCGGTTTGGAAACGGGCAGCAGGTGGAATTCGCCATCGCGCACATGGAGGTCGCATTGCGACGGAATGATGAAAACGCGGTTGGGCCGGATATCCAGCCGCTCGGTGATGAGTTCGACCGGCATCAAGGTGAAGCGTGGCAGAATCTCGTGGAGATAGGTAATCACGTTTCTCACATGATTGACGATGACAATGGCGACACCCATGTCGGCCGGTAAATTTTTAAGCAGGCGGATATAGGCATCGAGCCCGCCCGCCGAGCCGCCCACGCAGACCACCGGAAAGTCTTTTGGCTGCGATTCAGATTTCATAGAGATGGGGCGGTCGGGTTATTTTTTGCAGGAGGAAACTGAGATTACCTCGTTGATGGTTTTCTCAATCGCCTCGCGGGTTTCGCAGGTGCGTTTCTGAGTTTGTGGGGGATGCTACAACGATGCGAATGGTGGTTGGTTTGCCGGGTGCGGAAGTGATGGAGAAGTCGCCGCCGATCATTTCCGCGCGCTCCCTCATCCCGACCAGACCGAGCCGCCCTTTCTTTTTCGATGTCTGGTGTTTATCTAGTTCGAAGCCTTGGCCATTGTCGGTAATTTCCATGGAGATGCTGCCGTCTAGGCTCTGGATTAGGATCTCGACGGCGCTCGCCTTGGCGTGTTTGGCCACATTCGTGAGTGTCTCCTGGGTGATTCGATAGAATGTAGTACGAATGATTTCAGGGACTTTCTCAATCCCGGCAAATACCTTAAGACTCACGCGTATGCCAGTTTCCTCCATGAAGATCTTGAGGCTGGTCTGGAGCGCGGGGATCAGACCGAGATCATCCAGCATGGTCGGACGCAGATCATGGGCGAACTTATGGACGATTTCTAACGATTTCTCGACCAAGCGGTGGGTCTTTGAGATGCGTTCATGCAGACCTCCGATTTCGCTTTTTGTTTCCCGAGCAAGTGTCGAGACATGGAAATTGATGCCGACGAGGGTCTGGGCGATGACATCATGCAGTTCGCGGCTGATTCTCCGGCGCTCTTCTTCTTGGACAAACAGTAGTTGGCGTGAGAGGTGGCGTAGTTCCTCCTGCATCTCAAGAGACTTTGCCAGTAGCTTGCTGGTGGTGAGTTCGCTGGTCTTGAGTGCGTCCTCTGCCGCTCTCCGCTGAAGGATCTCCAGCTTGAGTTCCTTTACTGTATCGGCCAGTTCCAATGTGCGCTGGCCGAGTGCTTTGACGATCTGATTCAGGTGGATATTCGCTTCCGAGACACCACGGTGGGGTTTTTCGATAGGGACGAGTGCTTCAGTGAAGAACGCTGCTGCGCGTCCCATCAGAACGCCACTGGTTTTCGGTGTATACGTCGGGAGAATGAGTGAGGCGACGGCGATCTCGTGGATTCTGGCGATGTCCAGTGTTTCAAGACCATGAGTGACCGCAAAGTGTCCAATGGCCTGCGGTTGCTCCATGCTGGTCGCGGACCCTTGTTTCAAGTGAAGCAGCAAGGCTGCGTGATAGAGTCGCGAGAGGTCGGCGCGCTGCTTGTTCATGGTTGCTGAACCCGCCGAGACGATCCATGGAGTTACCTTCGTCAAACCACAGGCTCCAGTTGCATAATGGTGGAATCCGGCGTGGATGTATCATTGCGTTTCGCTGCGAACTCGAGAGTGAAATTGAGGGTTTCCATGAACTCATTCACGTTGATTGGCTTGGTAATGTATTTGAAGAATCCGGCGGCCAGGCCCTTTGCGATGTCGAGTTGCATGGCATTGGCGCTGAGGGCTACGATGGGAATATGGGCGGTGGTCGGTTCTGTCTGAAGGATTCGCATGGCTTCGATGCCGCTGATGCCAGGTAAGTTGATATCCATGAGAATGACATCCGGCACGCATGCGACTGCTAGATCGATCCCTTCGCGCCCATTTTTCGCGGTGAGGAGTTGCATATCGGGGCGGCGACTGAGGAGCTGCTCGATCAATTGAAGATTGGCATGGTTGTCCTCCACGTAGAGCACCACACTTTTCTGCGCGGCTTTCGAGATCGGCAGCGAGACAAGCTTCGTCGTTGCCTTTTTGATATACTCTGAGTGGGCTTCTTTATCATGAATGAGCTCGATCCAGAAAACGCTACCCGCTCCCACTTCGCTGGTCGCGCCGATTTGTCCATTCATCAGTTCCACTAGGCGTTTACTCACGACCAGGCCGATTCCGGTGCCTTCTTCAGCAGTCCCTTCTTTGCCGAGGCGGTTAAACGCCTGAAACAATTGTGCCAGCAGTTCAGGTGACAGCCCGGCACCGGTATCTTTCACGTTGATGCGGATGTGGCCGGTGGAAGTCTCCACGCATTCCACGATGACCGCGCCGCCATTTCTGTTATATTTGATGGCGTTGGATAGAAGGTTGATCAGCACTTGCTTCAGCCGGGTGCGGTCCGCTTTGACAAAGCAAGGCTCTGCGAACGTGGGGAAGGTCATGTGAATGCAGCGTTTCTGAGCCTGCGGCTCGATCATGTCTTGGCACTCGATCAAGACCTCCGGCAGTGAGATCGGCTCCAGCGAAAGGGTGAGTCGTCCGGACTCCACCACGGCCAAGTCCAGAATCTCATTGATAAGATCTAACAGAAACCAGCCTGCATGCAGGATCTGCTCAATGCTCGCCTTCTGGCTTGCAGTAGGCGCGGGTGAGTCTGACTCCATCAACTGGGCAAAGCCAAGGATGGCATTGAGCGGCGAGCGCAGCTCATGGCTCATGCTGGATAGGAAGTCGGACTTGGCGAGGTTGGCCTTCTCGGCAATCGCCTTCGCGGTTTCCAGTTCCACGGTGTTTTCCTGCAAGACCTTGTCCCAGAGCTTGCGTTCCGTCACATCCCGGGCTGCTGCGAAGACTCCCCGCAGGATCCCATCGCGATCATGAAAGGTGGTGGCATTGTAAGAAACGACTGTCTCGGTGCCATTCTTGGAACGCGCGGTCAGTTCGTAGTCCCATACTTTGCCTTCGCTAAGCACCCGCTTGATGCCCTCCTCGGCCAGTGCGGGATCGGTAAAGTAGTTTTTGAAGAATGCTCCTATGAGTTTATCGCGCGAGAGCCCGGTGAGAGCCTCCATCTGCTTGTTGACATCCGTGATTACTCCGGAGGGATCGGTCGTCATCAACGCGTCAATGTTAGACTCGATCAAGGAGCGGGTGTAAAACTGCTGGTCGCGCAGGTTTTGTTCAAGGGCGCTGCGCTCCGCCTCAACCTGCATCCGCATCGTATTATCCGTGCCGATCAACAGATAGCCGATGATGCCGCCCTCGTCGTCCCGCAAGGCGGTGACTGAGACCACTGCCGGGAAACGGCTACCATCCTTGCGGATGTAAGTGAGTTCGTAAATATCCTCGATCCCGCGCGAAGCTTTGAAGACGAGAGCTTCAAAGCCAGGCGTGATAGGTGTTCCCAGCTCAATGCTCAAAGCCATAGCCCTTGCGATGACTTCATCTGGATCAGAGATATCCGCAGGGGTGATCTGGTTCATAACTTCAGATGCCGTGTAGCCCAGCATACGTTCGGCACCGACGTTGAAGAGCTGGATCACGCCTTTCGCGTCCGTGGCGATGCTTGAGAAATTCTCGCTCTTGAGAATGGCGTTTTGCAAAGCACGGGTGATGAGCTGGGCTTCGCTGCTAGGATGATCTGTGATAACTCCAGAGGTGGAGTCTGTGTAAGATGATGTCATTTAAAAAAGATGTTGCGGGAGCCTTGCCCTTATCATGCGAATATTCCAGTCATACGATATGAGGTATAACCCTACCGAAAGGACCCGCGATTAAAAATCGCGACTGCAATCGTCACGATGCTCCGGGATAATTCGCTAAAGTTCGTCTGCAATAATGAATCGATCACAACTTCCAAGATTCTCTATTGGCAGTGGCGAGTTACAAACTCGCAGTCTAAGGGTTCGGTTCAGAATCCACGTGCGCCTTTACGATGCAATGGCTGGAATTTCGACGAACTATCAGGTGCCCCTATTTCATCCATCACACTCGCGGAAGTTATTTTGAAAATCGGTTCAATATCAATTCCCCCACTATGCAACGCCTTCGCCGTCCATTTGTTACATCCATTGAACAAGTGATATTTGCCCTCGCCCTCGTAAAATTGACTATCTCCATAAAGTCCCGGTCCTAACATTTTTGGCTTACCTGTTTCATCTCTTGCAAAACTCGACTCCACAAACGCACAAAGACTTTTCATCCCTTCGGCCGATATCGAAACTTCTTGGACTTCACTGGTGCTGAAATGCTCCACGGGGTCGCCATTCAATCCGACAAGATGAACCACCGAATCGCTTGGTAAAAAGACCGCGTTCAAAGTGATTTTTGCCGTGATCTTTTTCGCCTGATAAAACCCCGCATCGCCCCAGCCTAACTCGTAGTAATCGGCCTGAGGAAATCGCTCCGCCAAGGACGGCATGAGATGATTCAGGTTTTCTGGTTTAACTATGATCCCCGTATGCCAGCCGTGGCTTGCGACGTAGATTCGATTGTCGCGTGCTCCGCTTGTTGCACTCTGACTCCTATTCGCACGCGGCAAGGTCGCGCAACTGCTCAAAAACAACAGAAACAGTAATACGGAGTAATGCATATTTTTAATCCAACGAATAATCCATGAGTGTGAGTGCTATCAGGCTTATTCAAATTCAGTAACTAGCGCAACATGCCAGTCACACCAAGGGGAAATTGGTGGTGCAAGAGTGATGCGACTACCCACCGAGAGGAACCGCGATTTTCAATCGCGACCTCGTGAGCGGAATATCTAGGGCTAACGCGGCGGTTGCAGTCGCGATTGAAAAACGCGGTTACTTTCGTTTTGAGAATCCACCTCATATTGGGCGGCAGGATGCCGCCCCTCCTTGATTCCCTGCTTGGAATGAAATCTGCAATGGTTAGGATGCTGTTTGAATTTCTGTAACCGATGCCCGAAACCTCTGAAACCCCATCTGCTCCAAAGAGGAGTTTTTCTATCCTTGAGTTCTTCTCAATTGGGATAGGTCCGTCGTCGTCTCACACAGTTGGACCGATGCGGGCGGCGGCGAATTTTGCGGCTTCGCTTGAGGGCAAGCCGGTGGCGCGAGTGGTTTGCAAACTTTATGGATCGCTCGCGGCGACGGGTAAAGGCCACGGAACAGATCGCGCGATCCTGCTTGGTCTAACAGGTGAACTTCCTGAGTCCGTCGATATTGATGCGATTCCTACTATCCTCAAAGCCTGCAAGGAAACCCATACGCTCACCTTACCAAATGGTCGGCAAATTGCTTTTGATCCATCCAAAGACATGGATTTCAGCCGCATGAAAGCCCTGCCACGTCATCCGAACGGCATGCATTTCACAGCACTGAATGAAGCAGATGAAATCATTGCTGAAGATGTGATCTATTCTTTAGGCGGCGGATTCATCATCAGCGATAACGATTGGGATGCGGCAACGCATCAACATTCAAAAACCCTTCCTTATCCATTCGATAACGCCAAAGAGTTGCTGGAACATTGTGCCGAGCAGAAAAAATCCGTTTCAGAAATCGTGATGGCCAACGAATGTGCCTACCGACCCGAGGCCGAGACGCGTGAACGTCTGGATGCGATCTGGAACGCAATGCGAGGCTGCATCAAACGTGGCATATCAGTCAGCGGCACTTTACCAGGTGGGCTCAAAGTGGAGCGCAGAGCTAAAGATTTGCATCGGCATTTGCTATCCGTTGAACAACAACTGGAAGATCCGTTAGTGATTCTTGACTGGGTGAATTTATTCGCGCTCGCCGTGAACGAAGAAAATGCTGCGGGAGGTAGAGTGGTGACCGCTCCAACCAACGGCGCTGCGGGAATCATCCCTGCTGTGTTAGAATACGCCGTTCGTTTCAAAAAGTCTGCCTATTCAGATGGGATGCATCGCTTTCTTCTAACAGCCGGGGCGATTGCTATTTTATATAAAAAGAACGCGTCCATCTCAGGTGCGGATGTCGGCTGCCAAGGAGAGGTCGGCGTCGCTTGTTCGATGGCTGCGGGTGCGCTATCGGAATATCTCGGAGGGACACCGCAGCAGGTGGAATTTGCAGCAGAGATCGGCATGGAGCATAACCTCGGCCTGACCTGCGACCCGATCGGCGGTTTGGTGCAGATTCCCTGCATCGAGCGCAACGCGATGGGCAGCGTGAAAGCCATTAACGCCTCTCGCCTTGCGATGAACAGCAAAGGTTCTCATTACGTTTCCTTAGACAAAGTCATCAAAACGATGATGTCGACGGGTCAGGACATGAAAACCAAATACAAAGAAACCTCCAGAGGCGGCCTTGCGGTGAACATGGTGGAGTGTTGATGATTTGAACTTTTTCTCGCGCAAAGCCGCAAAGCCGCAAAGACGCGAAGGAAGACTCAGGTTAGACCGTTTGCCAAAAGTCCGTGCGTTTAATTGAGCTTAACGGTGCTTACAGAGCGTATGGTTTCTGGATCGTTGAGAAGTGCTTTTACTTCTTGGAAAAGTTTTTCACATAGCTCCGAACCTTTGTTGCTTAAATAGC
>JANPJY010000120.1:0-9372 GCA_031425735.1 Akkermansiaceae bacterium
TCATCACTCGCAGCTTCTTTGTTGCGCTTTTCGTAGGCTTTCAGGATCACAACCCCTCCTACAATCATCACTAAAATCAGAATAAAAGCCGTCAGACGCAGCTTTTTCGGGTCGGGAGTCACAGGTTCAAGGTCTTCGTAAGCCATCACGTGCTGGCAACTTACCTAGGAACCCCCTCTTGGCAAGATTTCCAAAACGGTATTTATATTCCGCCGCAGGCTCTGGACTGCTGCGGTGATCCGCAGCTTTTAAGGTGGATCATTTAAAACGGAGATGGTCGGTAATAACCCATCGCTCCGGTCATAGACACTCACCGTAAAAGCTGGGAATGATCCCAGCAGTCCAGAGCCTGCGGCGGAAAACACTTCCCCTCCACCACCCTGAAAGCACAACACACGAAAGCATAGGGCAACGCCCTAGGTAAAAGAGCCAAAGATATTTCGGGCAAGCAATCAGCTTATTCGTGTAATCTCGGGACCGTGTATCCAGCGAGTTTCATTTTAAAAACTGATAGAAAAGCCCTTGATTTGAAAAGAATTTTTTCTGTTTTGGGGTGTATATCAGGTCTGATTAGCGTGGCTTTGGAGCCAGCGTTTGGATTTCTGATATACGCACTAATGGGATGAACAAGGGACAGGAATGTCCCTTCTCCTTAGTTCGATGTCACCACCCTCTTAATTCCTCTGCCTATCATTCCTCTGCCTTAAATCTTACGACTTCTTCACCACCACCGCGCACGCTTTATAATTCGGCTGACGCGAGTGAGGATCAAAAGACGAGTGCGTGAGTTGATTCACCTCTGGATAATGCATAGGAATAAATAGCTGACCGCGTTGCACGGTTGGGGCGATGTAGACTTTCACGACCATTTTTCCCCTTCGCGATCTCACACTGGCTGTGCCGCCGTTTTTCAAACCCAGCTCAGACGCATCTTCTGGATGAATTTCCACATAAGCTTGCGAAGGCGCGAGCTTGGAAAGAATATCTGATTTCCCCGTCCGACTCTGTGTGTGCCACTGACTACTCGTGCCACGACCTGTTAGAAGTGTGAATGGATAGGCTTGGTCCGTCGGCTCCGGCAACGCTGCTGGTGGTGAAAATAGAAACTGCGCTTTCCCGTTCGGAGTGAAAAATTTTCCATCCTCAAACAGACGTCGCTCTTGGGCTTGCGGCGGAGCGTCGGCTGGATACGGCCATTGAATCCCCCCGAGTTCATCGATCTGTTCGTAACCGGTTATGCCCGTGATGTCGCAGGGTCGGTCTTTTGATAGATCACGCAGGATGCGGAAGGCCGCCTCAGGATCGGTCCACTCGGCAAACATTTCTCCACAACCCCATGCATTGGCGATCAGGCGAAAAATTCTAAAATCCGAAAGTGCGATTCCCGGTGCTTTGCGAACCACTTTGCTGGTGCCAATCCGGCGTTCGGAATTAATGAAACATCCTTCCTTCTCCCCCCACCCCGCCGCCGGTAAAACCAAATCCGCGGTGCGTGCGCTTTCCGTGCTGTGATACATGTCCTGAACCACCAAAAACTCCAGTTTCTCGCGGAGTTTGGCGAGCCGACCGCTATCGATCCATGAATGAAAGGGATTGGTCGCGACAATCCACAACCCTTTGATTTTCCCCTCCTCGGCTGCGGCCAAAATCTGATCATAAGCTAGCGATGATTCGGAAGGGATATTCTCAATCGGAATTCCTAACCGATCCGCCACTTTCGCGCGATGCTCCGCGTTTGCGAAATCATGTCCGCCTACGAGTGAGGTGGTGTTAGAAAACAACCGCGAGCCCATGGCATTGCATTGTCCGGTGATCGAATTCGCACCCGTGCCGGGCTTGCCAATATTTCCCGTGATCAGCGCGAGGTTGATCATCGCTTGCGCGGTTCGAACGCCTTCGTGGGACTGGTTCACCCCCATCGTCCACCACCACGAAACCCGTTTCCCTGATTCCGAGACGGTCCGCGCCAACGCCTCGATCTCCTCCACCGACATCCCCGTTTTTTCCGAAACCGATTCCGGCGAGTAATCTTTCACAAACTCCGCGAACTCAGCGTAACCCTCCGTGTTTAAAATCGATTTCTCATCCGTCCGCCCATCGCGGATCACGCAATGCGCAAGCGCATACAGCAATGCCAAATCTCCTTTTGGCTTGAGCGAGATGTGTTGGGTCGCTGCCTGCGCGGTTTCGGTCGAGCGCGGATCGATCACGATGATTTTCGGATTACGCCGATTCCGCATCACCCGCTGCCAGAGAATCGGGTGCGCGATGCAGAGATTCGCCCCGACTAGGACGATCACATCGCTTTCCTCGAAATCGGCATACGTCGCTGGAGGCGCGTCGAATCCAAACGATTGTTTGTAGGCCGTCACTGCCGTCGCCATGCACTGGCGCGTGTTCGCATCGCCATGTAGAAAGCCCATGCCGAATTTGAACAAGCATCCCAGCAACGCCATTTCCTCGAACGGGATTTGGCCCGTGGAAAGAAAACCGACCGATTCGTGACCGTGCTTTTCTTGGATATCTTTAAATCGCGAAACAAATGCTTGAAGCGCTATACTCCAATCGATTTTTTGGAAATTGCCATTTTCATCCCGTAGCAACGGCGTGGTCGCGCGATCCTCTGAATCCAGTGGATCCAGCGCCTGCCAACCTTTCGGACAAGCCATTCCGAGATTCACCGGATAACCTGCCTGCGGACTCAAATTGATCGCCTCGCCCCCCTCGTTGAGGTGGATTTTCAACTGACACCCAGTCGCGCAATACCCGCAAACCGAAGCCACCGTTGAGACCGGCTTCAACCGCGAAGGAATTTTTCCAAGTCCAAAAGCCCCCGGCTCCAACACCAAATCACGAGTCAGCGGGCCAGTGTGTTGTTTGAGCAAAGTTTGAAGCATCTACAACACAACTAAGCACTCGCCATGCTTAGCTCTCCCACATTTCAGCCAATCCACCGACAACCCAATCATTCCCCTGATGAAAAGGAGTCATGTTTGGATAAAATTCCCGCTTTGCAACCTTCGTGCAATCGTGCTACCGTGCTGCACGAAGCTTAAAAACCATGAATGTCACCCTCAAATTACCCGACGATCTCGTCCGCAAGGCGCGCCATTTAGCCATCGATGAGAATACATCTCTGTCCGTGCTGATCAGCGAGCTACTGGATGCTAAACTCAAAGCTCAAAAGCACAGCGATCCGAAAGCGCCGAGCTTAGCTGAATCGCTACTAATGCCCGAGGAACCCGAGTGGTTTAGCCAGACAGAATATCCGCTATTAAACCGCGACGTCATGCCACTTCGCGCCACACCATTCCATTTCGAACCCGACTCAAAATCATAAGTTCATGCCCTACCTTTTAGACACGGTCACCATTTCCGCTTTTCGCAGAGATGGTCGCACACCACCCGAAATTTTAGCCTGGTCAGCCTCGATTGATGAGCCTTGCTACTACATCAGCGTCATTTCACTGAATGAAATTCGGTTAGGCATCCGGAATGTGGAAACCAAAGATCCAGAGTTTGGCCAAAAGCTAAATCGCTGGTATGAATCTATTGTTAATCAGGAGCGCTACTATCGAATCCTTCCAGTGGATCGCCAGATCGCTGAAACAGCAGCGCTCTACCGCGCCGATCATGTAACTCCACATTTCGACTCCCTCATCGCCGCAACCGCAAAAATCCACGGCCTCACACTAGCCACTCGCAACACCACCGATTTCATCGCCTTGGGAATTTCTGTGGTAAATCCATGGGAATTTGAGGGATGAAAATCACTTCACACCATTCCAAATCCCCCTGGCATTTTTGGCGCTTGGACGGATTGGAAGAAAAGTTGGCGTTCGAGGATTTCAGTGACTAGCAAAACAGGCAATGCGAGCCATGGATGGATGAACGCAGTGAGTATAGCTGTTAGAGCGAACGCAACTCGTGCGATCAGGATACGACGCAGCGGACCGAGTTGGAGGCGTGCGCTTTGTGAATCTGGCGACCAAGTTTCTTCACGATGACGACGTAGGAATGAAATTTCCGGAAGAAGTTTCAAGAGAATGATCCCCGCGAAAATTCCTGTCGTAAGCATGGATGGCTGAACGATCATAAACGACATGGCAGCGAACGCAGCGGTTGTTCCGAAGAAACGCAGTGCGCCGCGTCGCAGATTCCAGAGGGCGCGGTGGGTGTCGTGATAAATCATTACGCTGGTGAAAATGGCCGCTAAGCCTAGCGGCAGTGCCGAGTGCGAAGTGATCAGTGAGAAGAGGGATTTGAGAGGGAAATCGGGGAGGAATGGCAGGACGCAGAGAACAAATGGGATGGGCGCGAATAGGGAAAAAACAAGGATTTCCCGGGAGAGCCATGAGGTTTTGAGTCCGAGGAAAAAACGCCAGGCTTTAAGGGGTTGGCCGAGGTGGAAGACGGATGCGGCCATGCCGAGGTAGAAGATGATGGAGGCTGTTAGGGTGATGGGAAAAGATGCGGGCAGGATGCCCGCGCTCCCTTGAAGACCGATGCCTGCTTGCGTGAAGACGAGCATGAAGACGAGTGGCCAGTGAGCATGTTGGGGAACCAAAGCTTCCCGATCCGCTGCATAGGCGGTGGCGGGAACGTTGCGACCCACGTAACGCGTGGTCGGACGCGTGATGGAAGAATCCGGGATCGCCGATATTGGATCGTAGATGGTTGACGATAGAAAACTCTTTCTCTCCCCGCTCTGGTGTTTGTTTACCGTTACGATGCGAATCGCTTCCGTCGGACAGGCTTGCACACAAGCGGGAGCTTCGCCTTCGGCGAGGCGTTGATGGCACATGTCGCATTTCCGGACGATGCCGCGTTTTTTCGAATACTTCGGCACGTCGTAAGGACATTTGAGAATGCAGTAAGAGCAGCCGATGCATTGGTCATCGAGGTGGCGGACGATACCGGTATCTGCATCTTTTTCGTAAGCGCCGACGGGACAACCATTCATGCAACCGGGATCTTCACAGTGGTGACAAGCTGTGGTGACGGTTTGTTGCCAGCCCGGTGCTTCACTGCCACCTAACAAAACACCTGTGTCGCGCCAGACTTCTTCGTCATCTAAACCATTTAATGAATGACATGCGGAAACGCAGGCTTTGCAGCCGGTGCAACGATCCAGCGAAACCTCGAAAGCGTATTGCTCAGTGGAACCGGGTTTCGTAAGCGGGATCAAGGTCCGGTAATGATCAGCCAGATCCGAGCCGCGATCATGGATTTCCGAGAAACGCGCGACCGGTGTTTGCAAGTTGCTTTGTTCTGCCAACAGTTCATCAATCAGCGTCCGAACTTCGGGCGTCTTGGTTGGATGTTTTGGTGAGAGAACTGACACGAGCGACTTGAGGGTTTGGATCACATACTCAAGCGCAAACGAGGGCGGTGGCAATCTGGGCGGACCACGACGCGAATGCATCATCAAACTCCACATCGCATTCCACGATTTCTGTTAGTCGATTCGCTCCCAGTGCGGCGAGTCGCTGATCGAAATCCCGACCGCACTTACAGAAGTCTGGATAATTCGAATCGCCGAGTGCGAACACGCTGTATTGCAGTGAATCGAGCGATGGTGCATCGGCTGCGAGCAGCGCGGCATGGAATGCAGCCGCGTTATCGGGTGGTTCGCCATCGCCGTAAGTTGATGTGATGATGAGCAAATGCGCGATCTCGGAGAGATCCTTTGGTGAAACTTCCGCCATGCTTTTGAGCGACGGTGAGTGACCTTTTGCGCTGAGCGATTTCGCCAGTTTTTTTCCAAGTCCTTCTGCGCTTCCCGTTTGAGAACCCCATAGGATCGTAACCGGCATTCCGCCGCTCATCACCGCAGTGGATGAGTGATTCGTTTGGGAGGGCGCGAGGGTGCTATTGATTCCGTCGAGGAAACCTTGCAGCCACATTTTTTGTGCGCCGTTAAAAGGTGCGTTGTTCGGGATCGTCAGAGACATATTAGGCTGCGTTGATTTTTAGTGGATCGCAGAGATCGATGAGTTGCTCGGGTGTGTGGCGATTGCTGAACTGGATGAACGTTTCACCTTCGGATCGATCGCGCAGGTAGGTGACGAGGAGTTGTTCGAGCAAGGTAGGAACATCATCGGCTGGAACTGATTTCCAAACTTCCTTCGCGATGGCTTGGGTATCATCGACTCCACCGCCGAGCACGATGTTGAAACCATCAATTGTTTTTCCTTCGGCATTCTTCACCGGAGTTCCCATCAAGCCGATATCGCCGATATAATGTTGAGCGCAGGAATTCTGGCAACCGGTGAAGTGAATGTTGATCGGCTGATCAAGAATCATCTTGCTAGCGAGATGCTCGCCGAGAGCGATTGCGTGGCCTTTGGTATCGGCAGCAGCGAATTTGCAACCACGGCTTCCCGTGCAAGCGATGAGTCCGCCGGTGATGGTTTGATTCCGATGATCCAGCCCAGCTCCATGGATCGCAGTGATCGCGTCTTGTAATTTTTCCTCAGAAACTCCCGGAATGATCAGGTTTTGCCAAACGGTTAGACGAATCTCACCGCGTCCGAATTGATCCGCGATATCGGCGAGCGCATGCATTTGTGCGACTGACATCCGGCCCACGGGCGTGAGCACACCGATGTAATGTTTACCATCCGATTGCGGATGAATACCGAGATGACCGTGTTTGACTTTCGGCAGAGAAGGCTCACAAGCCTCGAGCGAGAAATAGCGCAGAGGAAACGCGAGTTTGTTCTGAGTTTCATCGAGTGTTTTGGGAATTCCCCAATCATCGACCAAATATTTCAGACGCGCTTTTTTACGATTGGTGCGATCCCCATTTTCAATGAACACACGGATAAGTGCAGCGGCGACTGGGATGGTTTCCTCTGGCGTGAGCATGACTCCGCAATCGGTTGCGAACTGTTTGTGTCCGGTGATACCACAGAGCTGCATGCGAAAATACACACCCGGCGCGATGCCTTGATCGTTCTCCCCCACCCTGACCGCGTAGAAACCGATGTCGTTCGTATCGGCACAAACCGAAACGCGACCACCGGAATCGTAAGAAATATTGAACTTGCGGGGCAGGCCGTAGAGATCGCGATTTTTTAAAATGTAATGATGCATCGCGCGGGCGTAAGGCATCACATCGAGGATTTCATCGGGATCAAAACCCGAGGTCGGCGTGGCGGTGATATTACGGATGTTGTCCGCGCCTGCGCCTTGGGATGTTAGACCGAGGTCGGCGAGTTTCATCAAAATATTCGGGCAATTTTCCGGCATGATTTCGCGAACTTGGAGATTCGCGCGCGTGGTCAAATCCACATGCCCCGGCCCCCAGTCATCGGCGATTTCTGCGAGACCTCGAAACTGATAGGTGCTGAGTGCACCGCCCGCAACACGGCAGCGGAGCATGATGCTTTCCTGCGCGGGGGTGACGAAAAATAAACCGTGGAATTTATAACGAAACACATCGCCATCTTGTGGGAAAATCCCAGCAGAGGCGTTGGCGAGGATGGCATCGTAGCAATCGAGACCGTTCTTTTCATGTTTGATCAGCTCTTCCTTACACAGCTCGTCAAGCGGTGTGCCGAATACCTTTTCCTCCACCGCAGCGGATGCTTCGTGAGTGAAACGACCCGTTGCGTCTTGTCCGAGAAATGGCATTTCGCAAGCTTGAAGCACCCCGGAAACGAATCCGGAAAGGTAGTTGGTTTGCTCTTCGGTGAAGCCTGCGTTTTCGATTGAGACCATGATGACGTGGGGTGATTCCCCATGGATTTTAGCACCGCCCATGCCACCGCTGAGTTTCCGAGATGAACAAGATCAAATCCTGACCATCCCCACGATGAAAGCCGCTCATGCGTCATCAAACTCTTGTTCGACGGGAATAATCCCGCTTAGGTCGATGCATGCAGCCAGCCCGGATCCATCATTTATTCACTTCCGAGGGGCATAATTTCTTCGGGCGACACGGCCAACCCTCCGAAAACCATGAAATCGTCGAGCACGAGGCCATCGAATTGGTCGCGGGCAAAGGCGTGAAGGGCGATCGGTTTTTCGATTGGAAAGAGGATTACAAAGGCCAGATCACGTTTATCGAACTGGAATTGATAGCCGACATCCGCCGTCATGCGGAAAATCCAGATCTCCCCGCCAGCGCGTTTCGCCGCAACGTGGTGGTGAGTGGCATCGATTTAAACAAACTCATCGGCGTCACCTTCGAGCTCGGCGGAATTCGTTTCGAAGGAATTGAAGAATGCAAACCCTGCTACTGGATGGACGAAGCCTGCGGCAAACTCGGCACCGAAGAAATCATGAAAGGCCGAGGTGGGCTGAGATGCCGGATATTGGATGATGGGATGTTGAAGGTGGGAGTGTGTGAGCTAAATGACTGGACCGCGTGAGTCCACTCGCGCTCTAGATTCGGCGCGACTGGAGTCGCGCGGTCCATTTTCTCACCCCAACATCGCTTCACAAACTCTCAGCGCATCGAGATTCCCTTTCACGTCATGCACGCGGTGGAGCATGACTCCTTGTTGCCTTGCTAATGCGGTTGCGGCGGCGGTTGCGGCATCGCGATCGGTGGGTTGCTGCGCATCGCAGAGTTTCGCAAAAAACGATTTCCGTGAAACTCCTAACAACAACGGCTGCCCGTCAGGTGCGAGTTGATCCAGATGTTTCAACAAGGTGAGATTGTGCTCCAAGGTTTTTCCAAAACCGATACCGGGGTCGAAACAGATTCGCTCTTTCTGAATTCCCGCAGCGATCAGCGTCGCCAAACGTTCTTCAAAAAACACGCGGATCTCACTGACCACCTCGTGATAGGTAGGTTTTTTTTGCATGGTTTCCGGCGAGCCTTGCATGTGCATCACCACCACGCCGCAATCGCTTTTCGCGCAGACAGAGATCATGTCCGGATCGGCTGTTAGACCGGAAACATCATTGACGATATCCGCGCCGGCACGGAGCGCCGCTGCTGCGACTCCGGCCTTTTTGGTATCGATCGAAATCAACCCATTCCATTCCTGCCTCAAGCGCTCGATGACAGGAATCGTGCGCTGCAACTCTTCCGCTTCCGAAACTTCCGCCGCGCCGGGTCGGGTTGATTCTCCACCGATATCGATCATCAACGCGCCTTGCTGGATCATTTCACGCGCGTGCAGCATCGCTTTTTCGACGTTATCAAAACATCCACCATCCGAAAAAGAATCCGGCGTGACGTTGAGAATTCCCATCACTTGCGCGCGGCGCGAGAGATCGACGGCTTGTCCTTTCACTTTCCAGATCATCCGCGCACACGCTAACGGATCGGTTCTTGAATGTAAGAGGAAAAATTCCTCGCGCTTTCCTCAAACCCGTCCCATTTTGCACGTATGTCTTGGAACGATACATTTATGG
>JANPJY010000121.1:0-58771 GCA_031425735.1 Akkermansiaceae bacterium
CTTTCATCCATTTCTTCTTCCAACACTTCGTCATCGTCGCCGCGGCGCTCTACATTCCCCTCGTTTTGAAATGGCGACCCATGCAACCTTGGTGGAAATCCCCGCTCATCGTGCTCGCCATTTCCATGGGCTACCAAGCCACCGCATTAATCATCAACTTTTTCCTGAAAACCAACTTCGCCTTCGCGTCCCGCGTTCCAGATAATCCCTCACTCATCGATCACCTCGGCCCATGGCCGATCTATCTCTTCGCCATGCAGGGCCTCGCGCTGATCTTTTTCCTGATCCTCGCGCTGCCGTGGAGGAGGTCTTCGGTCGCCGATCATTCTGGGATCTCCGACGAGTCATAATGCTTCTTGTGGTCTAGATTGATCAACACAAGAGTACACGAGTTATTTTATGGAAACTGCCCAAACGCCTGATTCGTCTGCGCCGAAGACATCTCGTTACATCGTCCTCGCGATATTGGCACCTACACGTTCTCGAAAGTTTACCCGCAAGTCGGCAAACTCGCTTGCACTTGCAGCCACGCGGATCACGTGCCTCCAGCCCATAGTGATTGGTAAAAGCAGCCCTGTCCGGGAGGAATAATAAGTTTCCTCTCTCCCCACGCGAAAACGCGGATTTTTTGATCGTATCTCTGCCCGCTTTACGAACAATGCCCGCCCATGAGTTTTAGAAAATCCAATCTCGCCTCAACTTTCCTACGCCTCGCCACCGTCGGAGTTTTTTCTATCCTGACCGCAGCTGCGCTCACCGAGGAGCCGCCCGTAAAAACCGAAGGCACCGCGAATCCTCAGGCTCTTCCCAAACTGGAAGAGGAAAAGGCCATTCTCGCCAACATCAAGGCACCCGAGGGCACGGTGACCAAACTTTTCGCCCGTGAGCCCGATGTCCAAGATCCAACCGCGATCACCTTTGACGACCAGAACCGCCTCTACATCGCAGAGACTCACCGCTTCGAACGCGGCATTGAAGACAACCGCCGCAACCCCTGGGTGGCGGACGACTACAAGCTCACCTCCACCGCCGAGCGTTTGGAGATGTTGAAAAAATACGCAGAGAAATTCCCGGATAAAAAGCCCATGGAATATTTCACCAAATATTCAGAAATGATTCGTGTCATTGAGGACCGTGATGGCGACGGCAAATGCGATCACGCCACCATCTACGCGGATGGTTTCAACAATCCTCTCGATGGCACCGCTGCGGGCGTCATGGCCCTCGATGGAAAAATCTATCTCGCGTGTATCCCGAACGTCTGGCTGTTAGAAGACACCAACGGCGATCTCAAAGCAGACAAACGCGAATCCCTCCAAGAAGGCTATGGCATTTCTGTTAGCTTGAGCGGCCACGACCTGAACGGTTTCGCCCTCGGCCCCGACAATCGTATTTGGTTCACCATCGGCGATCGCGGTTACAATTTGAAAACCAAAGAAGGTCGCCACCTTTACGCCCAATACGAAGGCGCGGTGTTTCGCATGGAGCGAGATGGCAGCAATCTCGAAGTGGTGCACACAGGTTTGAGAAATCCCAAAGAGATCGCGTTTGATCGTTACGGAAATGCCTTTTCCGTCGATAACGAGGCAGACATGCAGGATATGGCCCGCGTGGTCGCTGTTGTGGAAGGCGCCCACTCTGGTTGGCAACGTGGCCATCAGGCGTTCCAGAAATTCACCAACCTCATCCAAGGTACCAACCGCCACCAAACCAACTGGATGGAGGAGCGCCATTGGGATATGGACAGCAAGCTTCGCCCGCGCGCCATTCTTGCCCCGGCAGGTTGGGTCAGCAAAGGCCCGTCCGGCCTCGCCTACAACCCCGGCACTGGCCTCTCTGAAAAATGGGACAACCATTTCTTTGTTTGCGATTTCGTCGGCGCGACTAGCGCGGTGATTGGTTTCCGCATGGAGCCGAACGGCGCGGGCTTCAAGGTAGCCAGCAAGGAAAACTTCGTTTCTGGAATGCTCTGCACCGACATCGAGTTCGGCTACGACAGCAAAGCTTACGTGACCGACTACGTTGGAAGCTGGCCGACTCATGGCTTCGGAAATATTTTCTCTTTTGAGGATCCCGCCGAAACCGCCAAGCCGGCGACCAAACAAGTCCGCGAGCTTTTTGCCAAAGGCATCGAGAAATTATCCCCAGAAAAACTCGCTGAACTGCTTCGCCATCCCGATATGCGGGTTCGCCTTCGTGCTCAGTTCGCACTCGCGGGAAATCCCGCAAACCGCCCGCTATTGCTTGTTGCCACAGGTTCGGAAGAAGACATCACCACTCGCTTACACGGTGTTTGGGGTCTTGGAAACCTCGCACGTTTGAAACAGGACACCGCATCTGCGGAAGCACTCGTGAAACTTTGCACCGACACTGAACCCAAAATCCGTGGCCAAGCCATACAGGCACTCGGCGATGCTCGCCACAAACCCGCTCTTCTAACAGCCGTTAAACTTCTCTCCGATTCCGATGCGCGCACTGGTATGCTCGCTGCGATCGCCATCGGGAAACTCGGCACTATAGAACACGTTCCCGCCCTCATGGCTCTCGTGGAAAAAAATAACGACCAAGATGAATACCTTCGCCACGGTGCGGTGGAGGGGATGGTGCGCATCGGAGATGCAGATGCCATTTACGCTTTCGCAAAACACAAATCTCCCGCAGTGCGCCGCGCCGTCGTCCTTGCCTTTCGCCGCATGCAAGACGCTCGCATCGGCGACTTCCTGAAAGACTCCGACCTCTCTATCGCTGTTGAGACGATTCAGGCAATCAACGACAATTATATCGAGGGCGCTCGCCCCGCGCTCGCCTCCGCAACCCAACTTCTCGGCAAGTCCACATGGGCGGTCGATCTCCGCATCCTCAACGCGATCATCCGCGCAGGTGGCGACGAAAATGTCCGCCGCTTACTCAAAATCGCCGCTGATGAATCGCTTTCTGAAAATGCCCGCACCGAAGCGGTGTTTCTTATTAGGCGCTTCGATAAAATTCCTCCTACCGATCCCACCACTGGGATGTATCGCCCCATTACCGAGCCACGCAGCATTGAAAAAATGCTCCCGGAAATTCGCAAAGCACTTGAGCCCATGCTCACCAAGGTTACAGATAACTTGCTCGTCGAAGTGATCGGTGCCGCCGGACAATTCGGCATTACCATCCCACGCGATGCCCTGTTTGGCCAACTCACTGGGAAAAGCATACGTCCGGACATCCGTTTGGTCGCACTCAAGGCGCTTGAAAAAGATGCCCCGAACGAATTGCCTCCAATCCTTACAGGACTCACTGCTGATCCCGAACCGCGCATCCGCTCCGCTGCTCTCGAATCTCTCGGCAAATTGGCACCAGAAACTGCATTCGATGTCGTCACCAAAATCCTTACCTCCGGCAAGCCAGATGACCAACAGCGCGCTTATGCCCTGCTCATCAAACTCAATCATCCCAAAGCAGCCAGCACTCTGTTAGACCGATTGAAAAAACTTTCCGCCCAACCTGTCGCTGTCCAACTCGATATTCTCAACGCCGCCGCAAAACGCCCTGAACCCGAATTTAAATCCGTCATCGCGGAATACGAAGCCAGCCTCGACAAAGCCGATCCTCTCGCCGCGTTCCAAGTCTCGCTTGAAGGTGGCAACGTGGACAACGGCCGTAAGATTTTCCATGGCAGTGGAAACTGTGTGCAATGTCACAAAGCCGGCGACCGTCCCGGCGGTGAAGCGGGTCCGAACCTCAATGGCGTCGGAGCTCGTCAAAACGCGGCCTACATCCTTGAATCCATCGTGAATCCCAACGCCAAACTCACACCAGGATACTCGCCCATCGCCATCACCATGAATGACGGAACTCTCGTCGCAGGCATGATGATGAAAGAAACCGATACCGAAGTCGTCGTCCAAAATATCGAAACCAAACAAGATACGGTCTGCAAAAAAACCGATATCAAAACTCTTCCTCCCGCCATGTCCACCATGCCTCCCATGGGTCTGGTTTTAAACAAATCCGATATCCGTGACCTCGTGGCATTCCTTGATTCGCTGAAAAAATAAACCCCCATGTCCGAACCCACAAACAAACGACCCCGCGTCAACGTCCGTCGCCCGGATGTGATGGAGCTCGTCTCCGCTGAGGTTGCGGTGCACTACCAATCTTCCTTGGTGGAAAAAATTAAAGACCAAGGCGGAAAGCTCACTTGCGGCAACACGACACTGCTACTCGCGCAGGATTTTGGTTTCTGCTATGGCGTCGAACGCGCGATCGATCTCGCCTACGCCTCACGCAAAGTTTTCCCAGAAAATCGCATCTTCTTGATCGGCGAAATCATTCACAACCCTGAGGTGAATCGCCAGCTCCGCGAGATGAATATCGTTTCGCTGCCATGGCGAGAAATCGATTCGACCTATGATGATCTAACAGAAGATGATGTAGTGATCGTCCCAGCCTTCGGCGCGCCGACGCATTTCATGGATAAGCTTGAAGAGCGCGGTTGCTACACGGTAGACACGACATGTGGAGACGTGATGAAAGTCTGGCGCCGGGTGCGGGGTTACGCGAAGGACGGGATCACATCGATCATTCATGGAAAGGCCGATCATGAAGAAACTCGCGCTACATCCTCACGCGCGCTCGGCGAGCAAGGCCAAGGTCATTACCTCGTCATCCTCACGCTCGCGGATACCGATATTGTCTGCGAATACATCCGCAACGGTGGCGACAAAGAAGCATTTCTCGAACGTTTCCGCGGATCGTATTCCGAGGGTTTCGATCCTGATCGCGACCTGAAAAAAATCGGCGTGGCGAACCAGACGACCATGCTGAAAAGCGAGACCCAGGAAATTCAAAACCGTCTCGCAAAAGCCGTCACGGCTCGCGACGGCTCCGCCGAAAATTTTTCCGTGTTCGATACCATTTGCGGAGCAACACAAGAGCGCCAAGACGCATTGTTCGTGATGCTTAAAACAAAAATGGACCTACTTCTCGTCGTTGGCGGATACAATTCTTCCAACACCGCGCACCTCGTAGAAATCGGCGAGAAGGAGCTTCCTACGTTTTTCATCCGCGATGCATCGCAGATCAAATCGCTGGAAGAAATCGTCCATTACGATTTGCATCACCAAAAGGAAACTACCTCGAATTATGCGGATGTATTTGCTGGGAAAGAGCACATTGTTGTCGGGCTCACAGCAGGCGCGTCCTGCCCGAATAACCTGATTGAAGCGACCGTGAAAAAAGTTTTCGAACTCCGCGGCGAGAAACTTTCATAGTCCGCTTGCCAGTTGGCTGCGGATTTACAAATCTCCAGCCATGGAACATCACGTTTATTTCTGGCTCAAAGACGAATTCAAAACCGAAGCAGGTCGCGCGCGCATGGAAGCCGCACTCAACGAATTGGTGAAATCCAGTAACATTTCCAAAGCTCATTGGGGCAAACCAGCCGCCACCGAGCAACGCCCCGTCACCGACCATTCATGGGATTATGGTATCTCATTACATTTCGACACGATGGAAGCCCACGAGAAATATCAGAAAGCGGATCCCATTCACGACGCATTTTCCGGCAGCCATAAAGAACTGTGGGCCAAAGTGCTGGTGATGGATTTGGCGTAAGTGGCGGCGGATTTTATCCGCCATGCCAATCGATTCCCATTTGCTCCAAGTCTAAGCTGCCCCGGCTATCTGTTATTTGGCATGGCGGATAAAATCCGCCGCCATTACAGGTATTTCATGAACGCTGTGTAGACTTCCGGCGGAATATCTAACAATCCGTAGTCCTTGGAGGAAACAAATAACAAGCTCTGCTTGCCTTTTCCTAACAGCTGGCCTTCTGAGCCAAAAATCTGGTGCTCAAGGGTGCAGAATTTTCGGTTCGCCTCGGCAACTTTGATCTTCACCGTGATGGTATCGAACTCGCGGGTTTCACGCACAAACTTGTGCTCGAAGGAACGGGTGAGAATGTAGAACTTGGTCGTTTTTAAATCGAAATCCGGCATCGCTGCATTGAAGAACAACTCACGAGTCTTTCCGACATAGAGGGGATACATCCCGAAATACACGTTTCCGACGGAGTTCGTATCTTGGTAAGTCGCGACCATGGAATAGACGAACCATTTGCCTTCGAAGTGACCGTGCAGATCGTGTGTGCCACCGGAAACTGGCGCTTCCACTTCGCTGCGTGTCACGGGCTCTTGTTTTGAAATCGCTTTGATTGCAGGGATTTCTGCTGCGGCGTGCATCACTTGATCCGCCTTTTCCGTCACCAGGCGCAACAAATCCGTCGTCGTCACCAACCATACGACATAGGCCAGCGGAAGCAACGATCCGACATACAATAGAACATTCTGATCGACCATGTAACCAAAGGCAAAAATCACCAAGCACAAGCAGGCCATCGAAAACATCCTGATCTGCGGGAGCGGCTGTTGGCTGTTAGCAACGAAACAACGCGCGATCGCCAATGCCGCGTAGCCGACAAAAAACGATGCGTAAAACACCATGAAATACTCGACCTCAAATTTGGCGAAATATCCAAACAAGGCGATGATCGCCACCACCACAAACGTCGGGATCGGCGAGGAGACGATCTGCTTCGGTATAATGGAGAGCAGCATGTTCTCACTCTTCTCCACGTTCTTTTCCAAGAACCATTTCAGTGAAACGTATCCGCTGTCCAAAGTGGTCAGCACACAGATGACAAGAAACCCGAAATACGCGGCTGGTATCCATGAGTTCCCGGTAAAGACTGTGGAGAAATATTCCACCACAAGATGATGGCCGTAGAAGAGTTTATCGAGTTCAGAGGCAGCTAGTCCAATGCTCTGCTTTGCATTGCCCATCACCCACATCGCTAAATAGCCATGGAACATCAGCAGGCAGAAGAAAATCAAACCGCCAAACACATAGCTCAAGCGGATCGAAGTATTTTCACGATGAATCTGAATCGCTCGTTGCCAGTGTTGCAAATCTAGCCACGGGCCGACCAGTAACCCAACGACCAAAGGCACGGCTAATCCCCAGAAACGCGTTTCCGCGTAGCCGTATTGATTTCCAAGCCCCAATACCCCATCGCCAATATCCAGTCCACTCAGCGAGCATAACACCGTAGCAATGCAGGCTAAAAGCAAGACTCCCAACAAAGCATGGCCGGCCTTGATTTTCCGAATCCCAAATTCTTCTCCAAACAAACACCCGACTGCCAGCAGCACAAACACCGCCATGGTCACCGCCAGCGCAAAAACAGCGCTTCCGGGTAATACTCCAAACGTCGCCAACAACGGCACGAACAAATATTTCACCAACGCAAATACCGTCAGCGACAGAGCGACGATCTGATAAATGTAAAAAATCAGCCGGAACGGTTTAGCGAATTTGTCGAAAAACAGCGCCAAAGACTCCTGACCGCCTTGGTGTTTCTTTGCCACAATCTGGGTCAACCAGCCAAAAAGCATCAGCCCGATCGCATTTGGCACCGCAAACATCAGCAGCCCGCGCATCCCGAACATAAAGGAAATCTGGACGCTGAAAAATAGTCCCAAACCCCACATCCATGCGAGTGCAACCGAATTTCCCCACAGCAAAGCATTCAACCAACGCAAATTCATGCCACAAACAACCCGCAATCCCGCTTTTCCGCAAGCCTCTTCCCATCGCCCTAGCTTTCGAGTGATTACATTCGTTGAAGTTTAGGGTTTAAACTTCTGATTTTACCGCTTAACTCTCCCGCCCAGCCCTCGCGCCATGATCGAAAATCTAAGTAAATACAAGACCCTCATCGTTGTCCTCATCGTCCTCGTTATCTGCGGATTCTTTCTGATGGATGCGAACACCATGCAGAAATCTCGCGGCGGAGTTCCGGTTCTGAAAATTGCCAAGCGCACTTACACAGACGGCGACATGCAGAAACTTGGTTCATCTGGCTACGAGCTCACTCAAATGCTTATCCAATCTGGTGATTTCCAAGTCTACCGCTTCCTCACCATGCTCACTGGAAATCCCTATACCCAAGAGGAAGCCAACGAGAACTTTTTTACGAATCGCATATTACTTCGCTCTGCGCAGGAAGAATTCGGCATCTATCCGAGCGATGATGAAATCGATAGTTTCATCCGCCAATGTCGCGCGTTCACCAGCCCCGACGGAGCATTTTCCCAAGAACAATACCGCAACTTCATCGAACGTGGCCTCGGTCGCCTCGGCTTAATCGAAGCGGATATCCGCGAGCTCGCTTCCGACATCCTTATCCATAGCAAGCTCATGGAAATTCTTGGCGCCGGCCTCACCACTGATCGTGATGTCATCGCCAAGCAAGTCGCGCTCGACGGACAACGCATCAACGTAAAACTCGCTCACATCGACATTACTCCCATCAAAGCAAAAATCTCCCCAACGGAAGAGGCCATCAAAACATATTGGGAGACCGTTCAGGATGCATTCAAAACCGATGAAAAACGCAAGTTCACCTACTTAATCGCCAAGCCATCTCTGCCAGCCGAACCAGCTGCAATCGCACCTCTAGCAGCCGATGCCGATGAAGCAGCGAAAACGGAACACGCTAAAAAAGTCGCCGAGCGCGATATCGCTATCGCCGAAGGCAAAAGGCTAGCACGACTCGAAATCGGCCGGAAACTTGATGAATTTCTCTACAAGCTCGAAACTCAACACACCCTAGATTTCAAAAAACTTGCAGAAGAGTCCGGCTTTCAACTGCAGACCACCGAACTCATCGCAAAAAGCCAAGCTCCTGCTGATCTTAAAGCCGACATCCGCGGAGCCAGCAGACAAGGCACCGCCGCCGATGCCCTGTTTCGCTTGAACGTCACATCTGATTCTGCCTCTAAAATCATCGATGTCGCCATCGGCGAAAATGATTGGCTCGTCGCCCATGTTGATGACATCGAGGCAAGTCGCGTAAAGACCTACGAAGAAGCTAAGGAAGCCGCTCGTGGCCAATTAACTTCCGACCAAGCTGCCGCTGCACTTACCACTGCCGCAGCTGAGACAAACGAGAAAATCAAAACCGCCCTTGCAGCAGGAAAATCCTTCGAAGCCGCAGCCAAGGAGGCTGGTATCCAATCTGAAATCATCAGCCTTAACGAAGTCAAACAGACCACAGAGGTTGATCCTTCAAAATCACCGATGGGACTATTTGAGACTGCTAAATATACCGCTTCTGGCGCGCTCACCGAGCCAGTGATCGAATCTGACCGCGCAGTCATTATCCTCGTTGAAAAACGCGAACTCGTGAAAGATGAAAACTCCGAGGCTGGGATCGACGCCCAATACAACCGTGCCAGCGATGGCAACCGCATCAGCGCTTTCGAAACATGGCTCAAAGAAAAAGCCGACGTGTCGGACATCGAGCGCCTCAACCGGAAGTGAGCCGTAGTGCGGCATCTCTCCTTGCGGGTTGAAAACCAGAACCTGAAATTTTGAGCGAAGCCATCCAAACTTTATTCGACGATGCCAGCGGCCACCTCGCCCTTGGCGAACTCGAACAAGCCACCGCACTCTACCGCAAATGCGTCGAACTTGATCCCAATCACTTCGACGCCTGGCACGCACTCTCCATGGTGCTGCTGAAAACCGATCATCTCAAAGAAGCCCTCGGCGCCTCCCTCCAAGCCACCACCCTCCAGCCAAACGATCTCCTCGCCTGGACTGCCCTTTCCCAAATCTACGTCCGCCTAGGCGACATCCCAAACGCCGAAGCCGCCAAAGCCAACTCCCGCATCCTCTCCATGGGCGGGAAAATTGTTCGCGACTCTCCGTCTGAAAACTGAAAACTTCCAACTAGCAAACTTCAGAATGTTCTTCGTCACCACTGCCATCGATTACACCAACGGCTCACCGCACATCGGACACGCTTATGAAAAAGTCTTGGCCGATGTGATCACGCGCTATCGCCGCCTCACCGGAGAAGATACGTATTTTCTAACAGGTGTGGACCAACACGGTCAGAAAGTTCAACAGACCGCTGAGAAAGAAGGTGTTTCACCCGCGGAATACGTGAAAACCGTCACTGCTCGTTTCAGCGCACTGTGGGAAAAAATCGGAGTCGATTACGATGGTTGGGCAGAAACCACCGATCCCCGTCACATCCGTTGCGTGCAAGCCATCCTTTCCGATCTCTACGCACAAAACCAAATCTACAAAAAATCCTACAAAGGCTTTTACTCGGTCCGCCAAGAACAATTTCTAACCGATCGCGATCGCGATGAAGCAGGCAACTTCGGTCCGGAGTGGGGCGAGGTCACTGAGATCGAGGAAGAAAATTACTACTTCAAACTTTCCGATCACACTCCATGGCTGCGTGAGTTTTTAGAATCCTCTGAGGACACCGTTCTCCCCGGCTTTCGCAAATCCGAGCTCATCAACGCGCTCGAAAAAAACACCGGATCCGATCTCTGCATTTCCCGTCCCAAAGAACGCCTCACCTGGGGCATCGAAATTCCCTTCGATCCCGATTTCGTCACCTACGTCTGGTTCGACGCATTGATCAACTACATCTCCTTCGTCGGCTACACACCTGACGATTCGTTACCAGATTTCAAAACCATCTGGACCGGTCGCCCCGTCCACATTATCGGCAAAGACATCCTCGTCCCCGCCCACGGTATCTACTGGCTGGCCATGCTTAAAGCTCTTGGTTTCAGCGAAAACCAAATGCCACAACTCCTCGTCCACGGTTGGTGGAACCGCAGTGGCGAAAAAATGTCCAAATCGCTCGGCAACATCGTCGACCCCGTCGAACTCGCCGATGCGTTTGGTGTCGATGCTCTCCGTTACTACCTCGTTCGCGACATCCATACCGGCAGAGATTCTAACTTCGATGTCGAGCGCCTCGTAATGCTGTTTAATACCGAGCTTGCGAATGAACTCGGAAACCTCTGCAACCGCGCACTCAACATGAGCGTGCGTTTCACCGCAGGCATCATATCGCCCGGCGGCACACTCACTAACGACGATACCGCGCTCCAACAATCTCTCATCGATTCCACCGCCGCTTACCGCAAAGCGATGGACAACCATGAAGTTTCCATGGGCCTCGAAGCGCTCAACCGCCACGTTGTGCATTGTAACCAGTACGCCGAACGCATGAAGCCGTGGGAGCTCAACAAAAATCCCGAGAACAAAGATCGTCTCGCTACGGTTCTGCATCATCTAGCAGAATCCGTCGCGCACTGCGCCGTTTTGCTTTCACCTGTCCTTCCTGACGCCGCGGTTAAACTTGCGGCTCAATTGAAACTTCCTCAACTCTCACAACTCAAACTCGACGATCTAACATGGGGACTCATTCCTAACGGTCACGAAATTGAAAAACCTTCGCCAGTCTTTCCACGCATCGAGATTAAAGCTGCAGAGTGAGAATTAAGAGTTCACGAATGTGGCCTATCTGAACTCGCCAGAAATCGGTTAGAAATTTATTTCTGGCCATACGCAATAAGTTGTGATGATTATTGCGTTGTCTTCAGGGAGCTTCCCTAAAATATCCCCCACCCCACACACAATCTTGAACATACGATTTCCTACGCTCACGCAATCTCGCGCTTTTTTGCGATCGTCTCGTTTTCAAAAAACTTCGCAGCATCGTGAAATAATGGCACGCCCATTGCTGTAATAAGATTAGCGGTCCGACTGAGACGCCTCGGGTTAATGGGTTTTTCCCGGGGATGATCGGTCGGGCCGCTTCCGTTTTCTAGTCCTTGGTTTAAATTTAGGGTCAACCTCACCGGTTGACCCTAAATTTTTTAAACCGATTGAACGACGTTTAATTCTGCCGTGCATCTTCATCTATCAAGCGTAGAGTCGCGTCGTGAAGAATCAGGATGAACCAATCCTTGAAGCGGAAGTTGTCGAGATTGACGGCGTGGCGGTAGAGCCGCGCACGCAAGTCGATCCGCCGAAAGGCCAACAAAGCCGCAGAGTCGATTGGCAGAGCTGGCAGGGAAAAATCCGTGTGCTCGATAAGCGCTGGATGCCTTTGTGGATCGTGCTCGGTATGATCGCCTTCATTTTACTCGTCACCGTTGGATTGTTGATCGCGGCTTTTGGGTTCATGTTTTGGATCGTGAAAGCCATCCTTCGTGCGGTCTTTTCGATATTCAGCGAATCCGATCAAACGTTGAGCCGGCGATCATAATCTGGATCGGCTTATCATCAGCAACCGCAATCCATTGAGGCAGACAATGACCGTGCTGCCTTCGTGACCGATCACGCCGATGGGAAGCGGCAGGGAAAAACCGAGAGCAGCGACGACGAGCACGGCAATAATGCTCGCCGCGAAAATCAAGTTTTCTAACAGCACCCGTCGCGCCCGACGCGCATGTTTGAGCAGCAACGGGATATTTTCCAGGCGATCTCCCATCAGCACGATGTCCGCCGTTTCCATCGCGACATCGGTGCCAGCTGCACCCATCGCAACGCCGAGATCTGAGGTGGCAAGCGCGGGGGCGTCATTCACGCCATCGCCTATCATCATGACGCGGCCATCTTTCTTGAGTTCGCGGATGATGTTGAGTTTGTGCTCAGGAAGTAACTCCGCGCGGATGTCATCGATCCCAATTTCCGCGCCGATGGAATTAGCAACCAACTGATGATCACCGGTGAGCATCACGACTTTTTTCACGCCGAGCTTATGCAACTGTGTTGTCAGAAATTTTGCTTCGGGACGGATCGTGTCTGCCATCACCAATACGGCTTTGGCGATAAGCTGTTCGCCATCGCGCACACCGAGCCAGACACAGGTGTGGCCTTTTTCTTGTAGCGGCTTTGCATGCAACGCGAGCGCGTTCAGTCCTTGCGCTGCGGACTCTCGAAACCACCGTTCGCTGCCGATGAGGTAATGCATGGATTCCACCGTCGCCTCGGCGCCGTGTCCGGTGATGGATTGGAAAGCCGTGGCTTCAGGAACGGCGAGCTTTAACCGATTCGCTGCTTCCACCACAGCCCGTGCGAGCGGATGCTCGGAGCGTGCTTCGAGTGCGGCAGCCGCTCGCAGGATAGCTTCGCCATCTGCGTCTAACGGGTTGGCTAACGATTGAATTCCACTGGGTAAAACCATTTCCGTGAGCGATGGCTTACCTGCGGTGAGCGTGCCAGTTTTATCAAGAGCTACGATGTCTATCGTAGCAGCACGATCGAGATGCGATCCGCCTTTGATCAAAATCCCGACACGGGCTGCGCCTCCGATCGCAGATAATACGGTTGCCGGTGTGCTGATGATCAACGCACACGGCGAAGCGACGACCATGACGGTCATCGCTCGATAAAACGCTGGGGAAAATTCTTGTCCCAAGAATATCCAAGGAACGAGAAAGACTCCGATGGTGAAAAGGATCACGCCCACTGCATAATATTGTTCTGCAGATTCGAGGAAGCGTTGGGTCTTAGATTTTTCTGCCTGCGCTGCTGCGACCAATTTGACCATACGCGCCAACGCAGAATCTTCCGAACGCTTCTTCACCTGGATTTCAACGCCGCCACTTTGGTTGATGGTTCCGGCAAACACATTACTGCCAACGGTTTTCGCGACTGGCATGGATTCGCCCGTTAGAGACGATTCATTTACAAACGTATCGCCTTCGACCAATTTACCATCCACAGGAATTTGCTCGCCCGGTTTGACGATCACGATTTCGCCCAGCTCCAGATCCTCGACTTTCACTAGCACCGTGCCGCCGTCGCGTTTCACTAACGCTTGATCTGGCCGGAGCTTGAGCAAGGACTGGATCGCGTTGTGCGTGCGATCCATCGCGTAGCGCTGAAGAACATTGGAAAAGCTGAATAGAAATAGTAGCAGCGCGCCCTCGAACGGTGCTCCAACAATCGCGGCACCCAACGCCGCGAGCACCATTAAGCCATCGATATCGATCACCCATTTGCGCAGCGATAATAAGGCCGATTTCAAACCTTCATAACCCGCGAACAGATAAGCTCCAGCGTAGAGCCCATGCGTGATGTTAGAAACGCCGTTGTTTTTTTCAACCACCGCCGCCGCGATCAGAAATAACAACCCAAGTGCGCAGGCGATTTCTTCGGGGTACCCGCCTTTGCGTTCGTGAGTGTGAGTTTCGCTGTGACCCATAACCAATCTTTGAAAAGATCATGAACCACGAAGCTAGCGAGGTCGAGGAGCCAAATTCGCCAAGCAAAGAAGCTTTAGCTGAACTTGTATTTTCCCGGCACTGGAACAGGTGGAACGGGGCGCGCGTCGGAGAGTTTGAAGTCATCTGGCGCAAGGTCTTGGTTAGATGCCAACAATTGATCCCATGTGATGCGTTGTCCGGTGTGCGCGGCTTCTCTGCCGAGAAGTCCGAGCATTGTGCTGTTCGCCATGAATTCGCCGGCGTTGAGTTCTTTGCCTGCGCGTATCGCTGCAAACCATTCGTTATGGCAGACCTGATACATGTTTTCCGGCTCACCTCGGAATGCCCATGTGATTTTTCCGGAAGTATCCTTGGTCATCACGCGGCCGGGAGCTTCGAGCATGCCCTTTTCACAATAGATGCGATCAATCACTTCGTTAAACGCACCTTGCAACTGACGTTGCGCAACGTGGCACATGACACCGCCGGGATATTCGTAAACCACATCGTAGTGATCATAGACGTTGCCGTCGTCGGAACGTTGAACGCGGCCACCGGATGCTCTTGCAGCGATCGGTGCGACATCGCCCATAGCCCATGCGACTTTGTCCACCGTGTGGATGCACTGTTCTAAGAGCGGACCGCCGGAAAGCCATTCGTGCGCCATCCAGTTGCGAATCTGCCATTCAATATCGCCCCATTCTTTGTCGCGCATGTCGATGTTTGTGGACGGTTTGGGAACATTCGCCATGTAGGTTCCGTAAACAGAAACGATGCGGCCGAGTTCACCGGAAAGAAGTTTTCCATAACCCTCACGAGTGTTAGGTGAAAAGCGCCAACAGTAACCGTGTTGCAGCGTGGTGCCTTTGGCTTTGGCTATTTTAGCGGATTCCAAAACGGATTTGATTCCTGCCATATCGACCGCCATTGGCTTCTCCGCAAAGACGTGTTTGCCGGCTTCAACTGCCGCTCTGAGATGTTGTGGGCGAAAACCCGGAGGGGTGGTGAGAAGGACTACATCAACGCCGCTATCGATCACTTTCTGATAAGCATCCAGACCGGAGAACTGACGCGCTTCAGGGACATCTACTTTCCCGGCAAACTTTTGGAGATGTTTCAACGCCGAGGTAATCTGTGGGGCAAACGCATCACCAATCGCCCAGAGCTGGACATTCGGATCAGCCTGAAGGGCTTGCTCTGCCGCGCCTGTTCCTCGACCACCACAACCAATCAAACCAATTTTAAGCACTTTATTGTTCTGGGCTCCTTGAGCGCGCAACACGGTTGGAAAAGAGATCGCAGCGGCAGCAGCACCACTGGTTGCGAGAAAGCGACGACGGTTTGAGGACTCAAGTGACATGCGGATTTTGATTCGGGAATTTAAGAACAAAAAAGAGCATAAGTTACGCCACCAACGCGGCAACCTTTCATTTTCAGTGAAAAGGCAAAATCTAGCTAGACAAGCTAGTTTTTATGAGCGATCTCTATGTCATGGAAACGACATGGCCACTACAAGATGCCAAAAATAGGCTCAGCGAGTTGGTTGAGACTGTATTAAAAAGTGGTGCACAAACCATCACCCGGCATGGCAAGCCAGTTGCGGTAGTGATTTCAGCCGAGACTTATGCTCGTCTGCTGCCAAAAGAAAAACTCGCGGACATCCTGCGTGACTGTCCGGTCAAGGGCTGGCACGTCGAGCGTGATGACAGCCTAGCTCGTGACATCCAATTCGAATGAATCGCATGTCTTATTTAGTCGACACGAATGTGCTCTGCGAATCATCAAAGCCCAACCCTGATCCATCTGTATTAAAATGGCTCGAGGATCACGATGCTGAACTCTATCTTTCAACGATCTCGTTAGGTGAAATGCTTAAAGGTATTTATCTGATGGATAAGGGGAAACGCCGCCAACAAATTGAAATTTGGTATCAAAGAATTGAGCGATGGTCAGCGGGCAGGGTTCTTAGCTTGGATAGCTCGGTCATCAACACTTGGGCGCTGCTGTGTGCCAAACATCAGAAAGCCCGTCGAAAAATACCCGCGATGGACAGCCTGGTTGCAGCCACTGCACTTCATCATCAGCTGACTTTGGTAACGCGTGACACAGAAGATTTTCCAGCTGATGTTCCGACACTGAACCCTTGGAAGAAATGATACAAGGGGGTTGTTAGATCACTTGAGCAGCTCCAAAAACGTCGGCAAAACTTTGAGGAATAACGAGTTCTTACCGCCTCGGGAGAGTTGCTGGGCGACGAGATCAGGAGAGGGTTCTGGATCTGCGGGGGAGAGTGAGGTAACGTGGTAGTCTCCGGACTCGATCTCCCGTAAGAGATGGATGGAGTTTTTCTCACGGCTGACGCGGACGATGGTTTTTCCGGAGGAAAGTTCAACCAAGCCAAGCGGCGCGGAGTCGACGCAAGATTCGATCTGAGCTTGGATTTTTCGACCCGTCTTGGTTTCAAAGGTGGAATTTCCTTTGGGTTTCCAACCTGCTTGGACAGCCAGCCACGCCATGAATTGGAGGGCGGTGTTGCGGTTCGATGGGCTATGTTTGATGCGGATTTGATCGATGCTATCGAGTGCCGTTTGAGCGACGACGTCGTCAAACAAACTGGCGATACCGACACGGAACTGCCAGCAACGCGTCCATGCAAGATCTTGCACGACGAGAGATGGATTTGCTCTCAGTGCTTCGAGAATGCGGGCAAACGAAATCTGCGGTTCGCTCCACAATGAGCTATCAACAATGAGTCGATCCATCACGCTGGCGAGGCGCTCGGTGAAGACATCCGAGAGCTCGCCCTGCCACCAGAAGATAAGCGGGAGATCGGAGTTGAGGTGAGCGAAAACCGTATTGCGGAAACGACCGGGGACACGACCTGTTAGACGAAAAGAAATTTGCTCGCAGCAAACGGATTTCTGGCCGTGTGAAAGATGGCAATGCGCGGTGATCCATGCGCGTAAGCTGGCGGCTTCTTCGCGGTTGATTTCAACCAAGATCGCACGGCAAGCGTTGTCGCGGGTGAGATCGTTGATGATGCGAGAATTTTCTAACAGGCTTCCGAATTTTTCCGAGTAAACCACCAAGTTCATCAGAGAAGCGTTGGTGCGCGCTTCGTCCTGTTCCCAGAGCTTGCGCAGCTCAAGATCGATCTCAGAAATAGAAACTTCTTTTCCGAGCTCGGCGAATTTATCTGTAAGTGTGGTGCTCATGTTTAGCGATAGATGTCTTTGCGATGGCCTATTTCAATTAACAAAACGACAAGCACTGAATCATGGATTTGATAGATCACTCGGTAATCGCCCACACGTATCCGATACTCCAGCTCGAATCCCACAAGTTTAACGCTTCCTGCGGGCCGAGGATTGGTTCCAAGCTTATCGATGGCCGCGGCGATCCGTTTCGCAGCCTTGGCAGGAATTTTCCTGAAATCCTTTTCGACGCCTTTGGCATATTCAACTTGGTAGGATGCCATCTTGAATCAATTTCTTTTTGAGATCCTCCCAAGGATAGGATTTTTCATTTTTACGTCGTACAATGAGCGCGGCAGAATAGATGTCCTGAAGTAAATCTTCATACTCGCGGATCGGCAAAATGGCCGCGATTTTCTTGCCCTTGTTGTTGGTAACAAACTTTGTGCTCATGAAATCAGATTAGAGGGAAAATGGTGAAGGCGCAAGTCGCCAGAAGTTTAGAGCCTGCGCCATGCGTTGCCGTCTTTCTGAATCATGTCGTCCGCCTCGCGTGGGCCCCACGAACCGGCGACGAATTCCGCCATCGGCGGTTTGTTATCCGACTCGTGCCAAGCGCGCTCGATGTGGTCGATGAAACGCCAGGCTTCCTCGACTTCGTCGCGGCGGGCGAACAAGGTGGCATCGCCAGCCATCGCGTCGAGGATGAGGCGTTCGTAGGCCTCTGGGCTGCCTTTGCCGAAACTGGTGGCGTAATGGAAATCCATTTTCACTGGCTCAAGACGCAAGCTTGTGCCGGGGATTTTTGAGACCATGCGCAGAGAAATTCCTTCATCAGGTTGGATGCGGATGACCAACACGTTGCCGCCGGGAACACCACCGGGAAGTGCACCGAAGAGCACGGATGGCGCATCTTTGAAATGAATGGAAATCTCCGTGGATTTTTTCGGCAGGCGTTTGCCCATGCGGATGTAAAACGGCACGCCGCTCCAGCGCCAAGTATCGATCAACAAACGCACTGCGACGTAAGCTTCGGTTTCTGAGGTTGATGAAACGCGATCTTCTTCGCGGTAGCCGGGAACCGGATTGCCATCGACGTGGCCGGCTGTGTATTGCGCACGGACGACATTTTCCGCGACTTTTTCCGGCGTGTCCCATTGGCGCAGCGAGCGGATGACTTTTACTTTCTCATCGCGCACACCGTCGGCTGATAGATCGGTCGGCGGCTCCATCGCCACCAAACTGAGAAGCTGCAACAAATGGTTCTGCACCATGTCGCGCAGCGCTCCGGATTTTTCATAGTAACCTCCGCGTCCACCTTCCATGCCCAAGTTTTCTGCGCAGGTGATTTGGATGTGGCTGATGTATTTGCTGTTCCACAACGGCTCGAAAATCGCATTCGCGAAACGCAACACCATCAAGTTCTGCGCGGTTTCTTTTCCGAGGTAATGGTCGATACGATACGTGTCGGCCTCGTGGAAAGTTTGGTGAACGACTTGGTTCAAATGCTGCGCTGTTTTGAGATCGGTGCCGAAAGGTTTTTCGACAATCACACGCGCCCAGCAACCTGCTTTGGCTTCGTTGAGTCCGGCCTTTTTGAGATGTAGCAAAATGTCATCGAAAAACTCAGGTGCGGAGGCGATGTAGAACAAGCGGTTTCCTTTTCCACCACGCTCTGCATCGATCTCATCCAAACGTTTTGCTAGCGATGCATATCCGGCATCATCCGTGAATTCCGATTGATGATAAGTCACGCTGTTGATGAACGGATTCCAAACTTCCTCGTCGTGTCCGTTGCGTGAAACTTTGCGATTTAACTCCTCGAGCCCTTTGCGAAATTCCGCATCGGATTTTTCGCGGCGAGCAAAGCCAATGATGTTCACTCCGGTCGGCAACTCACCATCGACGGCAAGGTTGTAAAGCGCAGGAATGAGCTTGCGGTGAGTGAGGTCTCCGGTCGCGCCAAAGATAACCACAGTGCATGGCTCAGGACGATTGCGGGAAACTAGATCTTCGCGGAAGGGATTGGACATAGAACGGCGGGAGTTTCAGCGGATCAAGCGCCCAAGGGAAAGCCAAATTCTGCAACGAAACGGAAATGCGACTCATGACTTGGGTGAGCCAGACGATTTAAGCCCGAGGGCAGCGGACTCGCCACTCCCTTTCTCAGGCATGGCATGGGAAAGCCGGACTAGCGCGCACCGACTGCGGTTGGATTCCGACGAGCTGCAAAGAAATTGATGCCTTTGCAGATCTGGGACATCATCGGGAACATCATGACGATAGCTAAAGGCGGCACAAACATCCCGATGCAATACAGAAGAAACGTAGTCTCGCTGAGCCTCGGTGCCGCTTTCAAATCGTCATAAGTCGAAACGATGCGATTCCAATCCTTGGGCAAACCGGCCAGCGCCACAAAAACCCAATAGATATTGAAGAACGGGATGAACATGAAGCCCACGGCTTTTCCTGGCGTTGTGCGCGGCATTCCTTCTTGGAGGCAATACCAGACACGATACAGATAAATGAAGTGGAAAATAGTGGAAGCCGTTAGCGCGATCCAGCCGATGAAAAACAAAATACCGGCAGCTCCGAAGGATGCAGCTCCGGCGCCAAGTGCGGCCTCATCTATTCTTGGTGCCCCGTCAATTTCTGCGGACTCTGTGGGTTCAACCGCTGCTTCTGTCTCAACGTTTTCGGTAGCCTGCGTTTGTTGGGATTTCTGTGCTACAGAAAACGCTGCGATACTACCTGCTACCAACATGCCAATCGCGATAACGAAACAGAGAAAACCGCCCAAGAATGTCCACAGCCAAAGAGGAAAACTCGACGACTTAACTGGAAAAAAAGGATATTGCCGTCCCGCGGTTTGAGCCTTTGGAGACGTAGACGCGAAAGTGGTGGTGGCAAAATAAGAGCTGGCTGGAGCAGGTGAACGCGCACCGAGTGGTGCAGCTTTCGCAGGTAATGGAGTCAGTTCTGCGGGTGCAAAAGGTGCTGTAGGAAACAGTTCTGGCACTTGCGAAGCAGGCACCCATTGAGGCATGCCGTTGCTCCAAACCATCGTTCCTGGGGTGATGTTGCCATCTTTGGCAAATTGCACTAGTTGCTCACCGGTGTAAGGTCCCATCTGCTCGCCATTGCTGTGTACAAACCATTGATCGCTCATCGTTCACGATCGTTAATCGGCAGGGCTAGGCTTGCCAAGGATTTATTGGCAAGCAAACAGATGGATTCAGTAACTGATGCGCCGCTCCTCCAAGCTGGACAAACGAATTCTCGCCGTCCAGCATCCGCGCCCGATGTCTGAGTTAGCGAAAGCGTATGAGCCACAAGCCGTGGAGGAGAAATGGTATGCCGCATGGTTGGCAGCCGATTGTTTCCGTGCCGATGAATCTTCCGAAAAGGAGGCCTATGCCATTGTCATTCCGCCGCCGAATGTCACGGGCATCCTCCATCTCGGGCACGTCCTGAACAATGCCATCCAAGACATCCTTGCCCGCCGCGCTCGCCAGGAAGGCAAAGAAGTTCTCTGGCTTCCAGGAACCGATCACGCGGGCATCGCGACCCAAGCAAAAGTCGAGCGCGAGCTGCGCGAAAAAGAAGGCAAGACCCGCCGCGACCTTGGCCGTGACGAGTTTCTCAAGCGCGTCTGGGATTTCAAAAACACCCATGGCGACATCATCATCAAACAGCTCAAACGCCTCGGTTGTTCCTGCGATTGGTCGCGCGAACGCTTCACGATGGACCCGCAATACACCAAATGGGTCAGCCAAGTTTTCGTCGATCTCTTCAATGAAGGCCTGATCTATCGCGGCAAGCGCATGGTCAACTGGTGCCCCGTATCCCTGACCGCCCTTTCCGATGAAGAGGTGATCATGAAACCCTCGCGATCCAAACTTTTCACGATGAAATACGAGCTCGCCGACAGCCCCGGCGAGTTCATCGAAATCTCCACTACCCGCCCCGAAACCTTGATGGCGGACGTCGCCGTCGCGGTGCATCCGAAACATCCGAAATACGCGAAGTGGATAGGCAAAATGGTGAAACGTCCTTTCCCCGAAGCACTCATCCCCATCATTGGCGACGAGGCGGTGGATCTCGAATTCGGCACCGGTGCCCTGAAAATCACTCCTGCGCACGACAAGGTCGATTTCGAAATCGGCCTCAAACACAGCCTTGAAATCGTCGATACCCTTCATCCCGACGGACGCATCAACTGCCCCGCCTGCCCGGATCTCGATGGGCTGGATCGTTTCGTCGCCCGCCGCGCAGCTGTCGCGAAACTTGAGGAAATGGGCCTCTTGATCGGTGTGGAGGAACATGAAAACAACGTCGGCTATTCCGAACGCGCCGACGTGCCGATTGAACCGCGCATTTCCATGCAGTGGTTCCTGCGTTACCCGAAAATCAAAGAATCCACTGATGCCGTGGCGTCCGGTGAAATCCAGTTCCGCCCCGAGCGTTGGGCAAAAACCTACGCCCATTGGATGGAAAACCTCCAAGACTGGTGCATCAGCCGCCAGCTTTGGTGGGGACATCAGATTCCGGTTTGGTATCGGAAAGAAAAGCTATCCGAGCTCCAGGCCGCCGAGTCACTCGATACGTCCCATACGTCCAATAAGTCCAATCCAGATTTATATGTCAGCGTAGAACCACCCGCCGATCCCGAAAACTGGATCCGCGACGAAGACGTCATGGACACCTGGTTTTCCTCATGGCTCTGGCCGTTCGCGACCATGTCAGATGTCGGCGAAAACTCCGCCACATTGAAAAAATTCTATCCTACGGCAGATCTAGTAACTGGCCCGGACATCATCTTCTTCTGGGTCGCTCGCATGATCATGGCGGGCTACCGCTTCGCCGATGGCTTGCCGTTCAAAAACGTCTATTTCACCTCCATCATCCGCGATCTCAAAGGCCGCAAGATGAGCAAATCTCTCGGCAACTCCCCAGACCCCATCGACCTCATGGACAAGTTCGGCGCCGACGGCTTACGCTTCGGCTTGATGCGCATTGCACCGGTTGGTGCCGATGTTCGTTTCGATGAATCCTCCGCCGAGGAAGGTCGGAACTTTGCCAACAAACTCTACAACGCCTGCCGTTTCCGTCAGATGGATGGCAACGAGTTCGCCCCACTGCCAAGCGTGAAAGGCATGCCAGTTTATCATGTTTTGGTGATGTCGAAACTCGACCAACTCGCCGAAGATCTCAAAGGCATCTACGCCGAATATCGCTTCGGTGAAATCGCCCAGCGTCTCTACGAATTTCTGTGGAACGACTTCTGCGATAAATGGTTGGAAGCCGTGAAAGCCGATCTCCGCGAATCCGCCACCGCGGAAGCTCGCGCCGCTGCTCTTGGAACTTTCGATGCCGTCATGAGTCGCTATCTCCAACTGCTGCATCCTTACATGCCGCACGTTACCGAAGAACTCTCGGAGCGCATGAACTACGTTGCCGCCGGCGAGTTCTTGATGAAAAAATCCCTGCCCAGCGAACCGCTGCTCGCAGAACTTTCCGCCGCAGAAATCGAAGCCGCGCAGAAACAAGCCGCCGCGATCTACGAGACCGCAAGCCGCCTCCGCAACCTCAAGGCGGAATACAACCTCGGCTCCCGCAAAGATGTCCGCTTCGTCATGAAAGGCGCAGTCGCATGGCTTTCCGGCGAACTCAACGTTCTCGCCCTACTCGCCGGATCTACGGAGATCCTAGTAGATGATTCCTATGAGGCTCCGAAAGGAACTCCCGCCGCCGTCACCCCAGTCGGCGAGGCTTATATGCCGATGGAGGGCTTGGTCGATGTCGAAGCCGAGCGCACCCGTATTTCCAAAGAGATCGAGAAGATGGAGCTTGAGGTTAAAAAATCTGAAGGCAAACTCAGCAACGCCTCGTTTGTGGATCGTGCCCCCCCAGAAGTTGTGGTGCAGGAAAAGCAACGTCTCGAAGATTGGAAAACGAAGCTCGCCCAACTCGGTGAGATGCTGCAGGCTCTCAAATAACCCTAATGGCAAACCTAAACGAAATTCCAGGCATTGATTCAAAAGATGCTGAGCTGCTTGATATGGCAGGAATTCGTGACGCCAAACATCTTGCCGAACAGGAGCCAAAAAAACTGTTAGATAAGATCAATCGAGCCAATAAAATCCTGAAGTTCGAGGGCGGAGTGCCGAAGCAAGCTGCCATTAAAGCTTGGATTAGTAGTGCTTGCGAGGTGATGAACCAGAACAAGAACGAGTTCAAAAATCCCTCTCTTGCAACAGCAGTCAATTACGAGGGCAGTGAACAAGTTGCCGAGATGCTCGCCAACGCGCCGTGTGCAATTCCGCTTCCTGGCAAATATTTGATGGAGAAAAAAATCCGTGTCTCTGACATTCCTGCCGGTTTATTGCTCAATCGTTATTCTGGCGATCTCGATGTCCGAATCGGCAATCCAGAGTTACCAAGCGATGTTCCACAACGTCGGCAGAACAGCCATGCGGAGATTGGGCAAAAGATCCAACCGAAATTTTTTGATCCATCCAGTCTCAAAGCCATCGATCCAAATGCGGCTCCTGTTCAGCGCGTTCCAAAATCTAAGCAAGGCCATGAAGAAGACAGAGTTGCCCTGATCCGTGCGCCACGGGAATCCACCAATCGTGGGAGAAATCCTAATTCGCGCCGCTACATTCGTGGAGTGCTGCACACGCATCCATGGCACTTACGGATCGGTGCTGTTTTCACTTTGATTCTAGTGCCCTTATTGCCTACAGCGATTATCTCCGGCTTTCTGTTACTCCTTTTTACTGTGTATCCAGATTCTTTCCCTTGGGTCTCCAAGTGGTTGATCGTGTTTCCGATCGCGCTGCCAATCATTGGAATCGGATATTTGATCTGTGGGGTGCCGTGCAAATGCCGAATCTGTTCACAGAGACTTTTTGTTCATAAAAGTGCGTTGAAACACGTTAAGGCACATCGGCTTTTCTACATGGGATTTGTCGCTCCGCTCAGCATTCATCTGCTATTGTTCAATTGGTTTAGGTGTTCTTCTTGCGGCACGCCGGTTCGTTTAAAAAAATAAGTCATGCTGAATCGCCGCAGAGCTATTTTTGTAGTTGCCATGAGTGTGGTGCTCGGTAGTTGTGCAGATGATAAGGCTGTTAGAATTGAGCAAGCTCCTAGTCCGCCAGGCTTACCCCAAGTCGCTCAGCCTGAAGTGACTGGTAATCCAGTCAAGCCAGGCGGCAATGTCGGACCTAAACAGCTGCATTACACGCCAGAAGAAGACCTCGCTTTCACCAACCCAGATAATCCCGATGAAGGAATTCCTGAGTTAGAAACGTTGATGGCTGCGCCTAAGCGCGGACCCTGGGAGGAGAGCGAAACCATCGCGCGCCAAACCGCAGCACGCGAAGGCAAGCCGATCCTGATTTGGTTCACCGACTCTGCTATGAGCCCTGCTTGCAAAGCGCTTTCCACAGAACTCTTCGCCACTCAGGAATTCGGAAAATGGGCGAATCAAAACGTTGTACGCTTACGAGTGGATTCATCAATCTCTGTGGAGGATCTAAATCTTACCTTGGGTGAAAAAATCAGCCGTCAGGCTGAGCTTAGGAATTACATACAGCGCCTCAAGAAACGCTATAAAGTGTTAGGTCACCCGACATTACTGATGCTGAACCCGAGCGGTGAAGTGCTTTGGAAAGAATCTGGATTTAAGCGCGGCCAAGGAGATTTTGTTTGGGGCCTGATCAAGCAAGCTGTCGCAGTTACTTCAAGCCAATACCAAGCTTGGCGCAAAAACCTCGAATCCAAAGGTTATCGCGAATGGGAGGGCTCTAACGGACGTAAGGTTTTCGCTAAACTCGATTCTTATTCCAAAGGGGACATCACCCTCATTGAGCCTGGCGGCGAACGATACAAATCCCACGAATCTCGACTTTCTAAGAAAGACAACAAATGGATTGCTGAACAAAAAGCATTACGTGGGATTGAATGATTATGATTTCATGCTCACCACCAATCGCTCGTATCCGATCTGGCGCTTGAAGTCCGCGGTGGTCTCGATGTTTGGAGTTTCTTCGATGATAGAAATTTTACGGACTGACTGAGAAATTTGTTTGAGCAGCTCGCGGATGATGAGTCGTGCATGAAACGCTCCGAGACAAAAATGATGACCCGCACCAAAAGCGATGTGGGGGTTGGGCTTGCGATCTAACCGAACTTCATCCGGTGCTGGAAACGTTTCCGGATCACGGTTCGCCGAAGCCCATCCGAGCGAAACCCTTCCGTCTGCTGGGACTGTGATTCCATGCACATCCGTCGCGACCGGACACACGCGCCCAATGTGAGTGAGCGGTGAAACCACGCGGAAAAATTCTTCCGTCGCTAGGACTGCGCGCTTCGGATCCGCGTGAAGAAATTCAATCGCTTCCGGATGGCGCGCAAGATAAGCGATAACCGAGGTGATGGTGTGGATCACCGTATCGCGACCGCCGGCGAATGTTAGATTGGCGAATCCCGCCATTTCATCCCGGGTCAGTTTTCTTCCTTGAAACTCCGCTTGAGTGAGTGCTGAGAAAAAATCGGTGCCTAGAGATTCAGCCGCGCGATCCAGTTGTCTCGCGATGTAGGCATCAACCGCGGTTTCGTTGGAATTTCTATCGATCAGGTTGTGAAACACGTGAGTTCCCCAAGCGATCCATTCATCCGCCTCGGATTCGGGAAGGCCGAGCAAATGTGCGAGCGCTTTTGATTGCAACGGCACGGCAAATTCACTGACAACCTCCACCGAAGATGCATTTCGTGCGCTATCCAACATTCTTTCTATCAACGCGGCGATCAACCCGGCGAATGCCGGATCGCGTGGTTTTTTGAAAAACGGCTCCACGATCTCGCGATATTCTCCGTGCAAGGGCGGATCGGTTTCGATCGGTAACTGGCGGACTTTACGCATTTTTTCCTCAGAAGGAATCGGCACGCGGAAAGGCGCATCGGAACTGAACGTTTCCCAGTTCTTCGCGGCCTCCATCACGGCGGCGTGGCGGAGGATCATTGGGATGGCTTCGTTTTGAAAGCGATATGCCGCCACCGGACAACGCTCGCGTGCGTCCTGAAAAGTCCGGTCGTTTTCCAGAGGTTCGTTCATGGTTTTCAGCCCAGTTCGTTTTGAAGTTCACTCAAAAGCACAGCATCCATTTCTAACAGGTTTCCAGCTGTCGGAAACGCGCCGGTTTTCACATCGGTCGCGAATTCCTGAAACGCAGCGATGCGTTCTTGTTGGAGACGTCGATACTCGCCGGCGAAATCGCGGTAAGATTTCGCATGTCGCGGCAGGCGCTCATCGTAATCTCCGAGGATGTCGTCTGAAAAAAGAAACTGAGTGTCACAACCCGCGCCCGAGCCCAGCGACATCAAAAGCAAACTCGTTTGTTTGCAAAGCCACGCAGCGAGATTATGCGGAACGCATTCGATTTCCGCTGCATACGCTCCGGCGTTTTCCAGATCCTTTATCGCTTGGAAAAGCACTTTCGCCTCGTCCACCGTTTTTCCAATCCCACGATAATTCGTCCATGTGACGTGCCGAGGAATCATCCCGAGATGGCCTACCACTGGGATGCGCTCACGCGCCATGCCCTCGATGATATAGGGACTGGCCGAACAATATACCGAACTCGCACCAAGTTCGAGTGCCTGAAATCCGATCCGAATCGCCTCTTCCTGTGAGGCCATGCCATGCGGAGTGGAGCAGGATAGGAAACTATTGGGTGCCGCAGCCACCAGCTCAGGCAAGCGCGCTTGAGCGGCTGGATTATCAAACGGGCAGCTCATAAGATCTATCCCCGCCGCTTCCGCTGCCGCCGCTTCCTCAGGAGTTTTAACGTGAACATGCGTCAGGCAGCGCGTGCCTTTCAGCTTTCTTAAATCATGGACGGAGTATTTTTTGCGAGGCCGGAGCATGTGGATCTGGATGGGTGAGCGGGTAGTGAGCGAATTTTTACCGAATAAATACAGAAACTCCAAGTTGAGAAGATTGAAAAAGCCGATAGCTTCCCACTCATGAAATGGAACGCCATCACAGTCAGCGCGACTTGTATCATCATCGGCCTCGGCGGATTTATGCTCGGAAAACTCACCACCGGTAAAACCGAGCTTACCGAAGAAAGTCGCCTACTCGAAAGCTCTGAACGCTTGATCCAGCAAGGTTCCACCAGCGACGGCACGGATTCCAGAACCCTCGAAAACGCCAATCGCCCCAACCGCCCAGGCCGGCAGCGCGGCGATACCAGTTTTGATCAAAAACTCGTTAACATGGAGGATATCGTCCGTGGCGAAAACGCTCTCGATCGGGGTCGTGCCATGTTGGAATGGATCGATTCGCTCGCCCCAGAGGAGTTCGAAGCCGCCGTCGATCGCTTTCGCAGCCTCGGCCTCACCGAAGCTCGGATGGGCGAGTACGCCATGTTGCTGACCGCATGGGCAGAGGTCGATCCTACCTCCGCGCTCGCCTACACCACGAAAAATACCGGCGGCGGAATGGCCACCGGAACCGTTCTTAGCGCATGGGCCAACCGCGATCCCGAAGCTGCCATCGCATGGGCGAAATCCAACCACCAAGGCGATGAAGCAAATCCCTACATGGTCGGAATCATTCGAGGCTTGGTCGAATCCGATCCCGCCCGTGCCACCGCCCTACTTCAGGAAATTCCTTTCAGTGAAGAACGCGGTCGAGCGCTTGAAGCGATGATGCCGCATCTTTTACAAATGGGTGCTGATTCTGCAAAAAAATGGATTGCTGAGCTCAGCGATCAACGCCTGCGCGATGGTGCGGTTGCTCGTTTTGCTGAAGCGTTGGCAAAACAAGACCCCGCTGGAACCGCTGCGTGGTTGATGAAAAATCTCAGTGATACATCAGTTAGAAGTATGGATGAAGTTTATGGCGAATGGGCTAAAAAAGATCCCGCAGCCGCGGTCGCTAATTTCGAAAGTCTCCCAGAAGGCGATGCCCGTTCGCGTGCACTTCGCGGTATCGTTATGATCGATGCACGTAACAACCCTCAAGCCGCCGCTGATTTGATGAACCGCTTTCCAGCAGACCTCACTGATCGCACCGTGCAACACTTTATCTGGAACTCTTTTGAAAAAGCCCCCGATATCGCCGCCAACCAAATTGGCCGCATCCAAGATGAAAGTAACCGCAATCGCATGTATGAACGTGCTGTTGGTGCGTGGCTAGAACGCGATCAAGCCGCCGCTCAACAATGGATCAACTCAGCTAACCTACCAGCTTCAGTCATTGAAGCGCTGAGGAAGCGGTAGATAGGTTGGGTGTTTCTAACCACGAAAAACGAACATCAACAAATATCCCCCTCGTAATAGTTCCAGCCAATCGCAGTGAACGCGCCACCCGATTTTCATGCCAAAGTCGAACAAGCTTCTTGTTGCGAGAGCCTCCGAGGGTAGATCGCAATTATCATTATCCATCCGAACTTTTCAACACACGAGCCAACCACATCCAGTGCTGTCCCAGCCAGTCCGAACCCGCGACTTAAATTCCATCTTTCTGGCAGCGCATCAGTCCTTCAAGCTGGTAAGAAGCGTGACTCGTTCGATGATGTCCCAACAATTTGTCTTACTTCTGGCTTTCCCTACAAGACGTGATTTGAGAAAATCCATCACTTTGATCAAGGTCACCACCATTTTTCTGATAACGCTGCTTCCTGTTTTTTTAGGAAATGCATCTTTTGCCTACGACTTCGGTGATACAGGATGCAGAGCGGAATTTGCAAACAATGCAACCAACGAACCCGTTTTCATCACCAACACGACTTTTGGTTCCACTTGTTACATTGGATTGGCAGTAAGCGGCGGTAGCGATACCACGCTCAACACCTCACAATTCTGTAATGTCACCGTAACTCCCTGATGAATCGTTATTTGATTTCAGTTGGAATAGGTTTGTCGTTGGTCTCCTGCGACAAGCCCGATTCTCTCAGTGATCGACAAGATCAACAGACGAAGGGTGAAGCAGTTGGAAACAAAAAATATGCGGTGCGCAGAGAGGTGATCGATCCTCTGGATGAGCTGCGGACGAAGCTCGATGTTGCGCGCAAAACCAAATCTTCAGAGGAGCGTGAAAAGGCTTTTGCGGAGGTTGCCTGGAATGCCATCGAAATCGATTCGGAGATCGCGCATGAGGCTTTCGCAAACTTGCCAGCGGAAAGTTCTGAAAAACTACGCCTGATTCAACATTACGCTATGCGTCTGGCTGAGCAGGATTTGGAGCAAGCAGTGCAGTGGGCGAAGGAACTTGAAACCGAAAGGGAGACGGCTGTGGCCATGGGTCACATTGCCATACAAATCGCGGAAGATGATCCGCAACGCGCGGCAAACATGATTTCCCAATCCAATCTAACCGGAGTGGAGTTGGATACGGCTGTGGTTCAGGTGATTCAACGTTGGGCAGCAAATTCAGAGTCGGATGTCGCAGGGTGGATCGTGTTGTTTTCCCCAGGGGCGGCTCGAGTGGCGGGCATCAAAGTGGTGACTGAGCCATGGCTCACGCGAGATCCAGTTGCTGCCTTTGAATGGTTGGAGTCGATCAATGATCCCGAACTGCGCATAGAGGCTACGAGCGCGATGCAAAGCGTTATCTCCAAACAAACTGAGGATACACGCGAGGCTTGGCTTAGTCATTTGAGTTCTGAGATGCGCAACGAACTTCAGCAGGAACTCAAGTAGATCATCATTCAATACCACCCATCGAAGGGGCTTTTCAATACACCAAATGCGCGGTAAGAAGCGGAAGTGAGTTTGCGTGAAAAACTTCTGGCATGGATGCGCGGTGGCGAGGGCGACTTCGCGGCCAGCGCGCTGGAGGTTTTTCGATATCAGTTCGGAGCGAACCTGGCGTATCGGAATTACTGCGAGTCGCTGGGTCGGACGCCGGAGAGTGTGAGTAGCTGGCTGGAAATCCCTACTGTGCCGACCGATGTGTTTAAATTAACCGACACGGCGATGCGTTGTTTTCCTGAAGCGGAGGTGAAAGGTTTTTTCCTCACTTCCGGCACGACGCGTGATGTGCGCGGTAAGCATGAGTATCGCGATCTGGAACTTTACGAAGCAGCGGTCAAAGCTGGCTGGCGGGAACTGGGCTTGCCGGAAATCCGTAAGCCATGGTTTTTTTCACAGCGAGTCAAAGACGCGCCGCATTCATCGTTGGTGCGGATGTTCGATCTACTTGACCAAGACGGTGAATGGTTGATCGATCTCGATGGTAAATGGCTTTCCGAGAAATTTTCGCCAAACGGCGCGGCGGCTGTGCTGGGGACTTCGCTGGCGTTGTTGCGGTTTTGTGAGGAGAGCGAGCCAGTGAAATTGTTAGATGGATCGTGGATTTTTGAAACCGGCGGCAGCAAGGGTCTGCGCAACAGCCACACGCCCACCGAAGTCAGGCAACGGCTCTCTCATCATTTCTCGCTGCCAGAATCGCGCATCCTCAACGAATACGGAATGACCGAGTTGTTTTCTCAATTTTACAAATGGGGAAATGCAGAGGCGCATCAAGGACCGTCATGGACGGCGATACGAGTGGTGGATGTTTTTTCAGGAGATCTTGCTGCGGATGGCGAGGTTGGGTATTTGGAAATCATCGACCTCGCGAATCTTGATTCCGTCTCAGCGATCCGCACTCAGGACTTGGCGATCGCCACGGGCGAGCGGAGTTTTATATTGATCGGCCGGGATCCATCTGCGGTAGCGCGGGGTTGCTCGCGTGAAGTTGATGCCGTATTGCAAATATCATGAATACCCTCTCGGAAAGAATCGCATTTCTAGTCACTCAGCGGCCAACGCTTGAGCGGTGGGTGGGATGTTATGATGAGGATGCGTTGAAAAAATGGTTAGCTCTCGAGCTCGGCGATCACCGGAGGCTGGAGCAATGGGTCGATGGCTCGCGCGTGGTTCCGCGCGGTCCGGTGCTGCATGTGGTCAGTGGCAACACGGAGCACGCCGCGTTTCAATCCGTGTTCCGTTCGCTGCTGCTTGGTTGTGAAAGTTGGGTGAAAGTGCCTTCGGCGGGTTTGTTAGAATTTGAGCAATGGGCGAGCGAAGTGAACTTGTTCGATGTAAAACGCGAATTGCCCGAAACATGGCGTAGTCCTGAAGTCGCGGTGATTTACGGTGGTGAGGAGACGATCACGTTTTTCCGCGATTGGCTTTCGCCGCAGACTCGCATCATTGAGCACGGTCCAAAACTCAGTGCGGCATTTGTTTTTGAACAACGCGATGGTTTGGAAAAACAGCTCGCTGAAGATATCATGCGCTACGGCCAGCGTGGCTGTCTGTCGGTACAGGCGATTTATGTGGCGGGAGATGTGGAAAGCTTCTGTGGGAAGCTGGCAGAGGCGTTAGAAGAACATCAACCTAAGATCGCTGCCACGCTTTCCGAAGCAGGAGGGATTCGCAACGCCCGCGAACTCGCACGCTTCCAGATTGCCAACGGCGCGAACATGAAACTCTGGGAGAGTGCGAATTCAGTGGCTTGGACGATTCTGCTAGATCGTGATTCCATGCTTTTACGCGCCAGTCCGAGTGGTGGATTCGTCCGCGTCATTCCCATGCCAGATGCGCTCACTCTCGAAACGCTTGGAGATGAAATCGCGTTTCTCTCCACCGCAGTGGTTGAGCCTTTGGCGGATGAGTATCGCTTGGAAGCCATCGCTCCGCCAAGAATCTGCGCCGCAGAAAAAGCACAAGAGCCCGGAATTTTCTGGCATCCCGATGGTGAAATGCCACTCGCGGGGCTTGTGCGTTGGCGCGATCTCGGTTGATCTTATGGCCATGTCCGAACCCGCCATCATAACCACCGGCACCATCCTCGAACGAAAAGGCGAGATTCTTTACCGCGTCGAGTTGATGAACGGGAAAGTGATACTCGGTCATCTTTCGAAACCCCTCACCGATTCCAAAACAGAATTTTCAAATGGTGAATCCGTGATGTTGGAAATGACGCCGTTTGATTTTGACCAAGGGCGAATTGTGAGTGGGGCTGACTAAAACGGCTTATAAAACGCGAGATAAGCGGCGCCGACGGCTCCAAGAAGAGTCAGTAAGAACACGATGCATGGCGAGATGATCTTTTTCTTCGCAAGGACTGGGGCGACGCCGATGAACAACCAGATGCCGAGTTTCGCCATCCACCAGTATTGATCCATCGGTGGTTTTTTCAGGAAGGCAAATCCAGCGAGCAAAATGATGACCAAAGAAACTCCGTGCAGGATGGATGCAGATTTTTGATTTGAGCCGCCAAGCAGGGTTGCGCCGAGGGATGCGAAAAGGGCGAACACACCGGCAAGGTGGAGAATTTTGAGTAAGATGGGATCCATAACTGCGGGGACATTTCGCGAGTTGAGTAGGAAAATCAAGAAAACTCGGAAAGTTGGCAGGCGCTTGCTGCGTATCAGCAGCCAATTCATGAAACGCAAACTCGCATGGTTGGGCGTGATTCTATCCGCTCTCTATCTACTGACGATTGGCCTAAATGTTCAAGTTACCTAGCCTACGACTTACGTAAATGGTTGCCCTTCCTCCCAAAAAAGAAAACATACCCCGCATCAAAACAACGCTATGACGACAAGAACGTTACGATAGACGTTTGAATCTCAGCCCCTTCATACCTTTTATGACAACTCAAACTGATCAAAAGACCTGCTGTTCGACATGCTGTAGCCCATGGGCCATCACAATTTCTGGCCTGCTCATCATCATAGCGCTGATCGCGATGCCGTTCCTCGCGGGCGAACCGGATGCCGAAAAAACATCGGATACCGTCCGTTTCTTTGGGCATTTTCATCCGGTTGTCTTGCACCTTCCGATCGGTATTTTCTGCCTCATCATTTTCCAAGAGCTATTAGCCATCTTCACTAGCTACAAGCCGCAGCCTAGCTTGGTTCCCATTTTTGCTGGTGCTGCAAGTTCAGTTGTCGCGGTTCTTTTTGGGTTCCTACTTTATATTGGGGGCGGTTATGAAATGAGCGAACTACTTGGGGATCACCTTTGGGGCGGTATTATTTTCGCCTGCGCAGCAGTTCTGACCTTGATCGTTAAAGCCTGGCCATTGCAGCCAAAGTGCTCTCAAGTCCTCTACCGTTTGATGGTTTTCAGCAGCGTCATCATCATGAGCTACGCCAGCCATGACGGAGCATCGATCACGCATGGAGAAGATTATCTTGTCGAATATGCTCCCGATCCTATTCGTGAAATCCTTGGGCATGAACCGAAGAAGAAAATAGTCGAGGTTCCGGTCAAGAAGCTTGAGGACCAGATCGTTTACTCGGAAATCGTTCAACCGATTCTCAATAAACGCTGCGTTGAGTGTCACAAAGAAGGCAAATCCAAAGGCAAGTTCCGCATGGATAGCTATGAGCTGCTCGTCAAAGGCGGAAAAGAAGGCGATGGCATCAAGCCGGGCGATTCATCGAAGAGTAACATCATTTATCGTTGCGAACTTCCTGAAGACGACGATGAACACATGCCACCTGAATCGAAGACTGACATCGAAAATCACGAGCTTGCAGTCATCAAATGGTGGATCGATTCCGGTGCAGATCCCAAGAAAACCGTCTCGCAGTTAGAAATCACTGAAGAAATTCGTGGTGCGATGGCGAAACTCGATCTCGGTGTCGACCCCAAAGCCGGCAAATCCGAGAGCGCAACACAAGCCAAACAAGATCTACCTACCGATGCGCTGCTCAAATCCGTCGCAGCTTTATCAAAAGACTTCCCCGGGGGCCTGACTTTTGAGTCTCAAGCCTCCGCGAAGCTCACGTTCACAGCAGTTTCACTCCGCAGTAATCTCAATGATGAAGTTTTCGCTAAATTGAAAACAGTCATCCCCAACATGGTGGCGATGGATCTTTCCTCGACAGCGATCACGGACAACTCCGTCAAGTTACTCGCCTCTGCAAAAGATCTGCGAATGGTCCGTCTCTCGGAAACCAAGATTTCGGATGCGGCGCTCGATACGCTCGCTGGATTGAAAAACTTGGAATCGATCAATCTCTACGGCACTCGCGTGACCGATGCCGGAGTCGAGAAATTGAAATCGCTCCCGCAGTTGAAACGCCTCTACCTGTGGCAGACTGATGTTTCCGCAGGAATGATAGAAAAGCTCAAGCAAGCGCTCCCTGGGCTGGAGATTATCACTGGAATTTGATTTTTGAGCTGCATCTCATAAGAAACGCCTTGATTCGGTATTTTTAAAGGAATAGGTATTTTATCCACTAAGTTGGGTGAAATACCTAAACTTTTTAGAATTCAATCATGTCGATATCATCCACATTCGGAGCCATTTTCTGCCTGTTGGTCGTTGAAATGGCACACGGCTCACAGCTTTCAGAGCGGTTGGATGCGGTGCATGAACATTTTCTCGAAAACCGCCGAGCTGCTTTATCCGGGCTATCAGATCCGTTCGGAGTCCCAGCCGCTGCAAAAGTCGTAATCGAAGATCCTATGGGCGAATTCAGACGCAATGCCGCTTGGAAACGGAATGTGGTAACCACGGTTTTCTGGGTCGGTGAACAACCCACCGAAAACAACCCAACGCCCAATGACAAAAGCGCGTGGGATCAGAACTGGATGAAAAACTTCGGTGGATATGACGACCCCAACCAACGCGAGGGATTTTTCCCAAAAACCTTCGCTCCCAAGCTGAATCCGTTCTATGTGGCATTACCCTATAACGATATCGGCAAGGATTTTCGGCATCGCCCCGAAGCAGCTGAGGTTATCCCGTGGTTTTGGGAGAAATATCAAGGAGACGGCATTTCCGTATGCAAAGGCCGTTGGCTTGCCATTCATTACGATGGAAAGATTTGCTACGCCCAGTGGGAAGACGTCGGCCCTTTCGAGACGGATCATCATGAATATGTCTTCGGAAATGAAAATGCTCGCTCAAATCGCAACAAAGGCGCGGGATTGGATGTCAGTCCGGCAGTCCGAGATTTCCTAGAAATGCCCAGTGGCGACCGGGTTGAGTGGAAATTTGTTGAGGATTACGAAGTTCCGCAAGGCCCTTGGAAGTCGGCGGCTTTTTCTTTAAAAAATAATTAACAAACATCTTTACAGAACGAATTTAAAATCGCATTTTCTTAGACCTAAATATGACGTGAAATATTTCTGATCATAAAAAAACCAAAAACCATGAAAACCTCCAATCAACTCACAGCCATCAAGTTGGCTTCCATCGTTGTAACTGCGTTTGCAGCGACCTCAGGAAATTCATTCGCTGCCCCAAAAAGTGGAAGCGGAAGTAGTGGTGGCAGTAGCGGTGGCAATAGCACACCTGCGGTCACTCAGCCAATCCCCGCTGTGCCGAAAGGATGGCTTAGTGCTTATCCGACGATTGTTCAAACTGGAACCAAGCCAACGCTGAGCTGGGCAATCACTCATCCGTCGACCTTAGCCACATATACATCCATTGATTTTCCTGCCAAGCTCACCACTCTTGGTCAGCTCGATGTTGATATTCGTGTAATTGGAGCTGGGGTAACTACAGGCGGCAGCTCAGGTAATAATAATAACTGGGTCGCGACTCAGGCTCTTATCAGCGTCAATGGAGGTGCTTATTCCAGTATCTTTTATGGAGTGAATACGGAAGTTAACCCGAATGCCTTAGTTTGGTCCAAACGCGTTAACTCAGGAACCGTATTTCGTTTCGGCGGACGTTATTTTGCCGGTGGACAATGGAGCACCACATACAATTCTGACAGTTCTTCAAGAAACATCAGAATTCTGAAAAACGGGGAATATCCACCGACTGCTTACCCGCTTTATACCTCTGCCCAACTGAAAAGTTTCATGGCACCGTATCTCGATGGGGGCGGACGTATCAAAATCGGGCCACTTGATGCCATTATCATGATGGAATTGACCCAGCCAGATTCCAATACCAACAGTCCTTTCTACAATCTCCAAGACATGGTGTTGCTTATGACCTGCGCACCTAAAGGGAATAACGGACATGGTAACAACATCGATGGTGTTGACTCCTCAAATCCAGGAAGAGGCAAAGGTGGTCCGAATGGCCAACTCGACCCTTCTGGAACTGTGGATGATGAAAGAAAATAAGCATTCAAATGCTACCTGACTCTTTGAGATCATGAAATGCCCCGTCATACTGTTACTACTACTGGTTCACCCACTTTTGGGTGAACCACCCAAACCCGCCTTCCGTGACGCCGCTACCAATGAAACTCTCTCGGCGAAATTCCGCGAGACTTCGAAGACGAATCCGATGGCCAAATTCACCCCGATCACGGGTGAGGATCCAACGGTCAAAAACAAGGTGGTCGGCTTAATGGAGACCTCAGATCTCATTACATTCAACGGCCTTACAACCTTGGTTCCTAAAAACTCCATTATTCAAATTCCGGAGAAGTATAAAAATCGCATCAATAATCATAAGCAGGGATCCAAACTTGTTAGTTGGTCTGAATTCTTTAGCCAAAATCGTGGTTGGATTAGCACGATCGAGGTGAATTTCTCTCAAGCGAAAGGCGAGGAGCCCGTATCTGAAAAGCACCTAGAGACATTGAACAAGAGTGGGAATATGATAGTGGCAGTACTCCAAAACGGGCCAATTTCCGTGCTTCCCTTAAAGACAGATGCTGCACCTGTCGAAAAAACAAAACCAGAAGGAACAAAACCATGAAACTCAATTTTAAACATAAATGGATGGCAGTCCTGATAACAGCTTGCGCCACAAGCGCACAGGCCAATGCCCAATACACCAATTACATCCGTCAGACCCAATTTCCCGTGCTGCCAACTGGAACGGTTTCGAGGATTATGCCAGACCTCGCTCCAGTCGACCAAGCTGCGTCGCCGCTTGAAATTAATGAAGCCGGTGCCCGATTTGATCTCTTTACTATGAATTCAACAACGTTGGCAGAATATTTGTTAGATAGCCGCTTCGTAGGTGCTTATGTTCCAATCGCTGAAATAGCAATCCAAACAGAAGATGTGAATTCACCGGTTCCACGGACACGTGCTGATCGCCCTTTTGATGTTATTATAACGGTATCCGGACTCAGATCAGGTGCCGGTGACCCGGCGGCTTCAAAAAGCGTCAATTTTTTCCACCACACGCAGTCTTACGGTGAGGGCGGTACCGGAACTGAGATTGATCGCACCCAGGCAACTCTAGCGTCTCAAGTCAGCATCGACACAAATGTCAGCCTAAAAAAAGAAACTTATACGTTGACCACCATAGCAGGTGCAGACAGAAGTAAAATTCGGGGAGAAGAGCGCTTTTCCATTTTCTCCCTAACTGACTTCCAAGCTCCATCGTCTCAACTCGCCGCCCAAACCGTTCAAATTTGGCCTGTGGCTCACGGCACCATTTCTGGGATCAGCGATAATGAAACCATTGAGTTCTCAACGCCCACGCTCACTCTTGCGTTCAATGACATTTATCCGGGTGCAGGGATTTACGCTCAAATCTATAAAGGCGAAAAACGTGATGACGGCTATGTTGGAACTGTAGTTCCTGGCTCAGCGTACACTGTGAACGAAGCTATTCCCGAAAACCGACTGTTTACGGTATCTGAATGGGACTCGATCATTACAGAAAACGGCACTTGGACCATGGAGCAGCTCACCACAACGCCATTCGGCATTGATCGTCTTGATTGGGTTACCTTCAATGTTGATCGCACGATCAGCGTTAATGGATCGGTGACAACCGCCGAGTAGTGATGCGTTAATTTTTGGGTTTTTTCGCTTCTAGCTCGGCCTTGTAATTATCGTTTCTATAAATCATCGAAAACTTGGCTTGCCTGGTTTTTCTGAGGAGGTCCTCGACCTCTGTCCAAGCGATGAGCAAGAAAACTCCTTTTAGGGATTCCCTATGAAACGCCTGTGTCCGTGTTACGAAATGATTTTCAACCGCCTTGTGCTGCTGATTCGCAAGAAGCACACCGTTTTCACGAGTGATTTGTTTTTTAATCTCTTCAAAACGTTCTTCCATTATCGTCGCGGATACGGCAGAATCTTCATAATGAACGGTCATCTCATACAACCCGCCATGAAGGAACTTGCCTTCAACGGAAGCGGCCAGAGAGTCGGGCAATTTTCCCTTGGGAGAGGTGAGCTTGATGATGCGCAATCCCGGCTGCTCGGCGGGAATCGTGATGGTAAGATCCAAGGCATTTCCAGTAGCCCAAGAAACCAGTTTTTCCGGAGAGTCACCCCAGTTAACACCAAAAGGTGGTTTCAAAAGCTCTTGGGCTTGGATTGTACAAGAGAAAAGCAGCAACAAGCTGGTGAAATATCTAACAGATCTTTGCATGGCACCGATGGTAAAATTGAAAGCGGACGTAGTCTCTTCTTTTTGAAATCATTTCGCAAGCCGCTAAGATTGCAACCTGGCATGGTTTTGATCGAGGCAACGGCGTCTCTTTCCTTATTAGTGGTTGTCGGCCTGATCTTATTTACGCTCGCGATGAATGTGATCACTCCACGGCAATATGCGCTACAGCAGGTGCTTTCGGACTCTTATCTCACTTTTGAGCGAGCCAAAGCGGAACGTATTCCCTTTGAGACATTGGTTTCTAATAGCGAAACTCCGTGGCCGGTTTTTCCAGACGTCGCGTCAGAGGATATCGAGATCGGCAAGCTACCAGGCGGGAGGTCCGTACGGGGAAGCGTCATTCGTACGCGTTACGCAGATGAAACAAACTTTCCGGTCGATGGAGGAAGTGGCACCGAAGCAACCAATCCAGCAGCGATGAAAATATGGAAAGTCCAAAGTGTGCTACGCTATACGATTTCCAATAGAACTTATGTGAAATCCCGAACCGTGATACGCGCCCAATGAAAGCTGTTAAAAAAATGATGAAGCGAGGATTCACGCTTCTAGAACTCACGATGGCAATGATGATCGGAATGGCCATTGGATCGATTCTTTTAGCAATGCTTAATCAGCAGATCGCATTTTTGACTATATTTCGCGCTCAGAGTTTCCTGAATGAAGAGGCACCCATTGTGAGCCATCACGTTTCGAAATTACTTCTAAATGCTGAGCGGTTTCGATTACACGCCTCGCTGGAAGAAGCGCTAAGCGGAGAAGATCCACGTCTGACGGATTCACCAGTAGTGGTTCTGAATTTCCGTCAACCTGACGGAACGTTACGCGCAGGAATTCTGTCTTTTGAAGATAGGGGACAAGGGGAGGCTTTGTACTATTATGTGGTTCCACTCGCTGGAGAACTAGGGGAGCCAGAATGGGCAATTACAAATAAGCCCGCAGACGTCGCATTTTACGTGGAATCTGGTATCATACGCACTCGCCTCACGGGACCAGCCGGTGAGCAAATCACTTTTTCAGGAGCGATGTAATGAAAACTTTATCTAATAAAAAACATCCACGTGGATACATCTCGTTGCTGGGAGTTTTTACGATATCGCTCTTTATGCTGGCTATGATGGTTTTCGCCTACAAGCGAGCTATCAATGCTCAAGCAACCTTGAGTGATATCCAGACCCAGACGGACTATAGAGAGAAAGAAGAAACGATTTTACGCTCCATTGTTGCGATAGTGCCTAATCGCGCGATTCAAGCCATGCAGGATGGCTCTGACTCCTCTGTTGATAGAAGAGATGCGGTGTCCTTTGAAACGATTTTTCGGGATGCTGTCGAACAGTCGAATGCGAGAACATCCATTTCTACGGAGTTCATCGAACAACTTGGTGAAGGGAATGTGATACGAGGAAACAGCGGTGATTCAGCTCTCGCTGACACAACGAAAATTTTCAAACCAGCGATTGGCAGCACTACTGCCGTGACTGGCGGGCTGAACCAAAATTTAGGAGCGAAGTATCCTCCTGCTCTTAATTTCAATGGCACACTCGCTGATGATGACAATTATCCCATCATATCAGATTACAAAAAGTATGGAGCATTAGCGGATGGTGAAGTTGGTTTGGACACGGATACGTATCAGGATTTCAATTTGATTCCCTATCCTCAGATCGATTTTGGCTACGCACAGCCGGGCGAGTTGTTTGTTGCAAAACGCAACTGGTGGGCATTCAAAATGAATCTCTCTGCACACGATGACACCCTCACCAAGCTATCTCGTTACGAAAGGACTTTCGTATTATCGATTTATGAAATTCCCTCGCAGTTACCCATTTCAGCCGGTTCTTTCATGGCGCTTGGTCAATATGCAGACGGCGCAGCTTGGCAAAACGTAACGATTTCCGGCACCGTATTTGGAAGTCGTGTGCAGGTGGAAGGCACGACAGCTCTCGATAGCTTGGCTAGCCGGCGTGGATTTGAATTATCTAACAGCACTACCATTGGCGGCCAAACTTTTGATGTTAATCCTTTCACTCCCGGTATTCGTGAAACCTATCGTTTGACGGAAGGCGAGTTTTTCCCCGTATCATTGGCCTCGGAAAGCGGCAAAGCTGCATTTGTGCCGATTAACCGCGGCGTAGACTTTTTTGATCGCTATGCTCATGTGGAAGAAACCGATACGATTTCTCCCACCACGTGGAATGAGTATTCGGTTGGGGCGATGCAATGTGCGATGAGGCTCGATATCACCGAAGCCGCCAGTGACAGCGATCCGACGCCAATCGAACTGACATTCAGCTATATGAAAAATGGAAGTCGCGAAACCCTTGTTCTGCCCCTCGACACAGGTGTGGCAACGGACTTACCAGTTGGTTATATTTTCGCTGCTGCTGAAAATACCTCGGCAAATTTCCCAACTCCAGTTGATGTGGCCTATGGTGCGGATGGGAGCTACTTCTTCAGAGCTAGCGTCAGTGGTAGCGTGATGTTTGATAATGGCTCTTTCGGAGATCCTCTTCCTTCCTCAACAAAATCCGGCTACTTCAAACCTCGCTATCCATTTGAAATTAAAAGTCTACCTACGGGGCGGAAATGCGTGGCGATTTATCCCGAGCGGTTCAAAGATTTCTTGGATCTGCTTGGAGCCGACAGCTTGGCCGTTAATCATTCCCTTGCTGTGAATGTGGACTATGTCAACAGCAGCACGTTGAATAAACCTTTCATTCCATCCACGGTTGTCGATTACGGTGTGATCCTTCAGGAATGCGCGGATCTCACATCATTTACCAAAGGATTTTCTCTGGTAACCAATCTAAGTCTCCACATCGGTGATGATTTCAATGTCGTAGCAACATCTCCGCCAGCTGGCTACACGCCCCCGAACGGAGCCGCTTTCTATCCACCATCATCCTTGTTTTCTCCCGAAAAACGCTACGGCGTTGGGGTGAGTCCTCTGGCAGTCGAATTTACGGGTAGAGTCGGGTCCGCTGCGAGTGAAGACTCGGTTGATCCAGTTAGGCCTCTAGATACGAAAACGACATCCGGTACGACTTTATCAGCTGGCAGCATCACGATGAATCTGTCCGCGATTAGTCACCCAGCTGAATTGCCGCCGATCACCATGAAAAACTGGTTGATTGTGGTTGAAGAGATGGGCCGAGAGTATGCCAACGACTGATGCGCCAACTTGATGCGATAAAAAAAGATGGTACACGAGGACGGGATCGAACCGCCGACCGACCCGGTGTAAACGGGCTGCTCTACCGCTGAGCTACTCGTGCATGCTGCGCGAGTAGGATTCCTACCAGTTGCGTGAAGATGCAAGACTTTGTTATGTTTTTTTATAAAAAGTCTCTGTAAGCGCGTCATTTTCACCGTGGTTTTTTAGATTATCAGTAATGACTCAAATGTGACAAATTGAGGGCCGAAACTCATATTGTAACTCACTGATTATCAATGGGTTATGAGAGGATAAAAAAAGCCCAATTTAAGCAATAAGTCCTTGTCTCCAATGCGCCAATTTCAGACCCTACGCGCGCCCTATGTCAGAGATCCAAAACGAGTTAGAAAAAGCGCAAACGCAGGTCGGAACCGAGCAAGAATACAACGCCGGACAGATTGATAAACTCGAAGGTCTGGAGGCGGTTCGCAAGCGTCCAGGCATGTATATCGGAGATCCCGATGAGCGTGGTTTGCATCACTGCGTGTTCGAAGTTCTAGATAACTCCATCGATGAACACCTCGCCGGTTACTGCTCGAAAATCAAAGTGGCGATCCATGTCGATGGTTCCATTTCCGTTTCCGATAACGGCCGCGGAATTCCCGTGGACATGCACCCGAAGTTCGGCATGCCCGCTGTCGAGTTGGTTCTAACAAATCTCCACGCCGGCGGAAAATTTGGCCAAGGCGCTTACAAATATTCCGGTGGTCTCCACGGCGTTGGCGCGAAATGCGTGAACGCCCTTTCGGATTGGTTCCGCGCAGATATCACTCGCGATGGAAAAGTGCACCGCATCGCTTTCGAGCGCGGCAAAACCACTGAGCAACTCCACGTCGTCGGTGAAGCCGATCCCAAGAAAACCGGCACCGCGATCACGTTCTATCCTGACGCCACCATTTTCGTTGATACCATCGTCTTCCAATTCGACCGCCTCGCCACCCGTCTCCGTGAGCTCGCGTTCCTCAACCCGGGCCTAACCATCGAGCTCGATGACGAGCGCCCGGAATCGGCGAAAAAGACCTCGTTTTTCTACAAAGACGGCATCGTGGAATTCGTCGCACAGCTTTGCGAAAACAAAACCGTTGTTCATGAATCGCCAGTCATCATCAGCGGCAAGCGGGAGATCGACTACGACTACGATGGCAAGCAAACAAGGGAGGACGTCTTCACAGATGTCGTTTTCCAATACAACGATTCCTATAACGATCAGATCCTCTGCTTCGCTAACAGCATTCCCAACGCTGACGGTGGAACTCACCTAACAGGTTTCCGCACAGCTCTGACCCGTGCGATCAATGCCTATGCGAAGACCAACAAGATTCTGAAAGACAAAGATCCAGCGCTTTCCGGCGACGATGTTCGCGAAGGCCTCGTCTGCGTTATCTCTGTGAAAATGCCCAGCCCGCGTTTCTCCTCGCAGACCAAAGGCAAACTGGTGAACTCCGAAATCGAAGGCGTCGTTTCCTCCATCGTTTACGAAGGACTCAACACCTACTTTGAAGAAAACCCAGCGCTCGCTCGAAAGATCATCGAGAAATCCGTCAACGCCGCCCGCGCTCGCGAAGCCGCTCGTAAAGCTCGTGAAACCGTTCGTAAATCCGCCCTTTCCGGTGGTGGACTTCCCGGAAAACTCGCTGACTGCTCAGAGCGAGACCCTGCGAAATCCGAACTCTATATTGTCGAAGGAGACTCCGCCGGTGGTTCAGCCAAGCAAGGTCGCGATCGCCGCACTCAAGCGATCCTTCCACTTCGCGGAAAGGTTATCAACGTAGAGAAAGCTCGTCTCCACCGCGCACTTCAAAACAAGGAGATCCAATCCATGATCACCGCCATCGGAGCGGGCATTGGTGATGGAGATCAAGATGGCTCATTCAATATCGAAAAAGTCCGCTATCACAAAATCGTCATCATGACAGATGCCGACGTCGACGGTTCCCACATCCGCACATTGCTCCTGACTTTCTTCTGCCGCCACATGCCGGAGCTTGTGAGAAAAGGCTACCTCTACATCGCTCAACCACCGCTGTATTTGGTGACTCGGAAAAAACGCTCCGAATATGTTCAAGATAATGACGAGCTGAATAAGATCCTCATCGACCTCGGTGCTGGCGAAGTGGTTCTCCGCACGTTTGATAAATCTCGCACGTTTACAGCAGAGGAACTCAAAGGCATTTTAGAAAGCCTCTCTTCTCTGTCCCGTTTCCAAAAAGCGATCGAAGGCAATGGCGGAAACTTCCAGTCATACCTCGCCGCCCGTCGTGCCGACAGCCATCTGCCGGAATACATGGTCCGCATTCGTGAGGGTAACCAAGAATCGGTTCTCTATTTTGCCGACGAATCCTCACTTTCCACGTACGCCGCAGAAAACCGTGACCTCCGCCTCTTCGACGAGCAACTCACCGAAGAGGAGCTCGCTGCAGTTACCGGCCCTTCTCGCCGCGCCGTTCTCCACGAACTTCACGAATCACATGCGATCACGAAAATCTTCTCTCGCCTCAACGAGTTAGGAATCGATACCAAGACCTTTTACTCGATGGACACTCCGATCTTCGAAATTAGTGAAGGTGACGGAGAAAAGAAAACGATCACCCCGATTTTTGTGGTTTCTGAAATCCTCGGGAAAGTCCTCGAGATTTCCGCCAAAGGGGTCCAGATCAAGCGATTCAAAGGACTCGGTGAAATGAACGCCAAGCAGCTTTTCGCCACTACGATGGATCCGGAAACCCGCCAGTTCCTTCGCGTTCGATATGACGATGATAATAAGTTAGAGGCGGATACCATGTTCGATGTCCTGATGGGCGATGTGGTTGAACCTCGTAAACGCTTCATCGAAGACAACGCCCTCAACGTTCGTAACTTGGATGTCTAAACATGAAATACTCGGACATCAGATTTAAATTCGGCATCCAAGACTGCGGTGATCTTGATGAGAGATATGCTCAATTCACACATTACCTGCAAAATGGAAATAAACGTGGAGTAACAGCTTTTAAAAAAATCGCTTATGAGTTACTAGATTCTGATCCTAACGTTAAAACAAAATTAGCCGAAGACGCGATTCAATACATGCTGCCAACGGTTTTTGATGTCCCGTTTCCTCCAACAGATAACCCCGACTTTACATTCATTGACTTATTCGCAGGCATAGGTGGATTTAGGATTGCGCTACAAGAAAATGACGGAAAATGTCTTTTTAGTTCGGAGTTCAACTACCAAGCTAAACGCACCTACGAGCGTAATTTCGGCGAAGTTCCTTATGGCGACATCACTAAACTAAATCTCGATTTAGTTCCGAAGCACGATGTCTTGACAGCTGGGTTCCCCTGCCAACCGTTTAGTATTTCTGGAAAGATGAAAGGCTTTGAGGATACAAGAGGAACTTTGATATACAACACTTTCCAGATCATCGAAAAATGTCAGCCTAAAGTTGTTGTATTGGAAAATGTTAAACATTTGATTCATCACGATAATGGGAGGACTCTGAATACAATTCTCAAACATCTTGATGAGCTGGGTTATCCTCCAACGTGGGAATTATTAAACGCCTCAGATTTTGGAGTGCCACAAAATCGCGAGCGAATTATCATTGTCGGCCATAAAAAAAAGAAATTTGATTTTAAGAAGTTAGAAAAAACGCCAAAAAAACCGCTAAAACATTTTTTGGATAAAAACGCGGAATTCGAATATCTCGATGAACCTTATACCATCTTAGAAGAACTCCGGACTCAGCAGAGCGGTTTGATTTTCTGTGGGTATCGAAATAAAAAAATTCGCAAAGCTGGAGTTAGACCAGGAACAGAAAATTTATCACGAGTGCATAAGCAACCTAACAGGATTTATTCAGTACAGGGAATCCATCCTGCCTTGCCGTCCCAAGAGAGTGCAGGGCGGTTTTGGATCTATGATGGAACGCGAGTTAGGAAACTCACAATCAATGAGTGTTTCAGAATTATGGGATTCCCCAAAAAATTTATTAAAGTTTCACCACTTGGAGATCTCTATCGCCAGATTGGCAACAGCGTGTGCGTACCAATGATATCAGAACTCATGAGGCAAATCAAAATCCAGCTCCTTTGAATCATATGTCTACTCCAGAGGAATTTTTAAGCCGCGTGTATTCTGAATCCCTTGCTTTAGTGGGTTCAGGATCAGAAATTACGACTGATGTTAAGGGCGCAAATCTAGAAGCATTGGAAGTAATTCTTTCAAAATCAGAAAGCTCTAAGGGAGTGATGACCGTCTTACTCACGTGCCTCAGCTACAAGTGCTTAAATCCAGGCCAAGATATTCGCAATCATCAGTCAAGTATTCGGAACGGTTTTTCAGGAAGAACGTTTGACACCAAACACATCACACCCTTCTTAAAAGCGCAAAATTTTCCAGCAATGGCGGAAAGCGGCTGGCTTACGCGGTCATTAGAGCAAAAGTCGCCCTATGATTTTAAATATACCGGTGCGATTAAACCTCCGGCGTTAAAGGACGCCTTTCTAAGTTTGTTGGATAAGGTCGAGAGTGGAGCTGATCCCGAGAGTTTCATGAAAGTATTGATGCAAGGGCTGATCATCCAACGTAATGCACAAAGGATTGATCTCGCTAAGCCTACAGCGCTTCCGATTTCTGTTATTCTAATGGTGCTGGATTTTCATTTTCACGGTAATTACGTTGCTGACGGAGCCTCTAGACTCCCGGTGTTGGGAGTTTATGCCGCTTATCAATGCTTAGTTCGGGAACTTAAGCGTTATGAAGGCAAAACACTTCTACCCATCGCAAACCATACTTCGTCAGATGTGCGAGGTGGCCGTATTGGAGACGTCGAGATAGCCGATGCAAAAGGAAGGTCATTTGAAGCAGTCGAAGTAAAACATGGTATTCCCATCACTTTAGGACTGGTTCAAGATGCTTGGAATAAATTCCAGTCTACGCCAGTTGATCGGTTTTATCTACTCTCGACGGCAGAGACTACTAAACAGGAAATGGCGAAGATTACTGAGGAGGCCCAAAAAATAAAAAACACTCATGGGTGCCAAGTTATCGTTAACGGTATTATGCCAACTATAAAATATTATCTGAGACTTTTGGATGACCCTTATGAATTCATCGAGTGTTATGTGAATTTGTTGGAAGCTGATACATCCATCAAATTTGAGCATAAAAAACGATGGAATGAACTAATCGGAGGACTTAGCCAATCATGACAAATACTTCACATTCAATGAAAGCTACATTTGTGTATACTTTTCTCTCAGTAATTTATGAACAACTATGCCAGCTATATTCCTTGAAACAACCAGCGTGGCTCGATCAAAGATCGCGCCTTAAGAAAGTTCCTTGATTTGCCTAGGATTCACCAGAAATGAAAAATATTTTTATTCAAAAAACTCTCTCCGCACTCCGTATTCACAACTTCTTCGTTTCCGCCAACGCTCTACACCGCGCCTAATTTATTTCCACCATGTCTAACGATTCTATCAAGCCCATCAACGTCGCTGACGAACTCTCCCAGTCGTTCCTCGAGTATTCGATGTCCGTCATTATTTCACGGGCACTCCCTGATGTCCGTGACGGCCTCAAACCATCTCAGCGCCGCGTGCTTTACGCGATGCGCCAACTCGGCGTAACACCTTCCAAATCCCACGTGAAGTGCGCCAAAATCGTCGGTGAGACGATGGGTAACTATCACCCGCACGGAGACTCCTCGATCTACTCGACTCTCGTCAACATGGGTCAACCATGGTCCATGCGCGAATTGATCGTGGATGGTCAGGGTAACTTCGGTTCGGTTGAAGGCGATGCTCCGGCTTCCATGCGTTATACCGAGGCCCGCCTCCATCCGCTTGGTATGGCGATGATGGATGATCTCGATAAAGACACGGTCGATTTCGTTCCGAACTATGACGGCACTCTTCAGGAGCCTTCGGTGATGCCTTCTGCATTCCCGAACTTCCTCGTCAACGGCGGAACCGGCATCGCCGTGGGTATGGCCACCAACCTCGCGCCTCACAACCTCGGCGAAGTCATCGATGGCATCTGCGCGATGATCAACGATCCCAACATCGATCTGCCAGGCCTGATGCAACACATCAAAGGTCCAGACTTTCCAGTTGCCTGCGAAATCCGCGGTATCCGCGGCATTGAAGATTACTTCCGCACCGGACGTGGTTCGATGCGACTTCGCGGTAAAGTGGAGATCGAGGAGAATGAAAATGGAAAATCCATGATCATCATTCGTGAGGTTCCATACGGAGTGAACCGCGCGGTGCTGCAAACCCGTATCGCGGAACTCGTGAATGAGAAAATCCTCACAGGCATCTCCGGCATGCGCGACCTTTCCGACGAGGAAACCCGCATCGAGATCGAACTGAAACGCGATGCCCGCCCGCAGGTCGTTGTCAACCAACTCTTCAAGCTCACTGCTCTCGAGACTTCGTTTAGCGTCAACATGCTGGCGATTCACGAGAAGCGCCCGAAACAACTTTCTCTTAAGGAAGCCATCGATTGCTACATCGAGCACCGCCGCGAGGTTGTCATCCGCCGCACACGTTATCTTCTCGGAAAAGCTGAAGAGCGTGCAGAACTGTTAGAAGCCTATCTTCTCGCGCTCGGCCACCTTGATGATTTCATCAAGATCATCCGCGATTCTAAAAACCGCGACGAAGCTCGTGAGCGCCTTGCTGCTTACAAATTCTCCACCAAAACCGCAGAAGGACTCGGTATTTTACTCCGTTCGCAAGCAGCAATTCAGGGAGATAAATACGTTTTCTCTGAGCGTCAGGTAAATGCGATCCTCGAACTTCGCCTCTATCAGCTCACGGGTCTTGAGCGCGATAAGATTAAAGGGGAATACGATGGCATCCTTGTGGAGATCACCGATTTCCTCGACATCCTCGCCCGTGAAGAGCGCGTGCTAACCATCATCAAAGACGAACTCCAAGCGATCAAAGCGAAGTACGCCAGTCCTCGTAAATGCCCTATCGTCGCAGAAGTCGGCGAGGTTGCGATGGAAGACCTCATCGCCAACGACGCCATGATTGTCACGCTCTCGCATCGCGGTTACATCAAGCGCACGGCTTCAAGCGAATACCGCTTGCAAGGTCGTGGCGGAAAAGGCCTCAAAGGAATGGAAACCAAAGCGACCGCCAAAGACGTCGCAGATGATTTCGTTGAACATCTCTTCTCGGTTCAAACGCACGACTACATCCTGTTCTTCACCAACACCGGCCGACTCTACGTCGAACGCGTTTACGAACTCCCGGAAGGTTCGCGCACCTCGGTGGGCCGCAACATCCGCAACGTGCTTGACTTGCAACCGGATGAAAAAATCGCCGCGATGCTACGTCTTGAGCGCACCGTGGATGAAAACGGAAACGACAACACGTTCCGCGAGGAAGCAGGCTTCGTGTTCTTCGCCACTCGCACTGGCAAGGTTAAGAAAACCGCACTCAATGATTTCCGCAACTACCGCAAAGCCGGCACGATCGCGATCATCCTTGAAGAGCAAAACGAGCTCATCGGTGTTAAACTCACTTCCGGAAACAACGACATCATCCTCGTCACGCACGAGGGAATCAGTCTCCGTTTCTCCGAGCAAGACACGCGTCCACTCGGCCGCTCTTCACAAGGCGTCATGGGCATCCGTCCGGTCGAAGGCGATTTCGTCGTCGGCCTCTCACTCGTCGAGGAAGGCCACACCCTTCTCGTCGCTTCGGAAAATGGCCTCGGCAAACGCACCGACTTCGAGGAATACCGCAAACAATCACGCGGCGGAAAAGGCATCATCACCATGAAAGTCACGGATAAAACCGGACCACTCGTCGGCGCTCTCTCCGTGGAAGAATCTCACGAGCTCATGCTCATGACCTCCACCGGTCAGTCGATCCGTATCCGCGTCAGCGAAGTCCGCACCACCGGCCGCAATGCCCAAGGTGTGAAACTTCTCACCCTCAAAGCCGGCGAGAAACTCCAGGACATTTCCTTAGTCATCCCGGATGGTGAAGACAGCGAATCCACAGGTTCCATCAACATCGAAGCCTCTGAATCTCCGGAAACCGATAGCGATACTGATACCGAACTGCAGAGCGAGTAATCGATTCAGCGGATTTTATTCTTGCCAAAGACATTCATAGCGTGTTCACATGAACACGCTATGAACAATACATTATCTGAACCAGCCAATAAAACCTACTCGAACGACTACGCCATTTATAAACCCAACCAACGCGGCAGCGGCGGAGCGATCCGTTTCAACCTCAATGCCGACAAAGGTGCGATCTTTCTCGATGCCGCTCCGCAAAGCGGCGAGAAGCAATTCGATTGGGAAAATAAAATCATCATGAAATGGGGCCTCTCCGATATCGGCGCCGTTCTTGCCCTGCTGCAAAACCGCACCACCGAAGCCAAGCTGTTCCACAAATCCGAAAAAGCCACCAGCACCTTCGAGCTCACCCTCCGCGACGATCCCGATCGCGCTCCCTACATGCTCTCCATTTCCCGCCAGGAAATAGCCGATAAAGCCCTCCGCAAAGTCTCGATCCCGATGACCCACCCAGAAGCAGCTATCTTAGAAGTCGCCCTCCGCATCGCCACCAGCCGCATCATCGGTTGGTGAGCGAAATCCTCCAAATTACCAGAATCCGATCTCGGCACGCTCCTAACTCTTTGCTCTAAAGCATCCAGCCGCATGATCATCGACCATGCCGGTGGCCTGCATAAAAGCGTGGATGGTGGTGGAACCGACGAAGTTGAAACCAGCTTTTTTGAGAGCTTTGCTCAGAGCATCGGATTCTGGGGTTTTTGATGCGTAATCTGCCATCGTGCGTGGGCGCTTTTTTGATTTTTTAGTTGGGGCAAAACTCCATAACCACTCAACAGGATTTTCTAGCGCGAGCCAAGCGTGAGCGTTATCGCGCGCAGAGAAAATTTTTCCACGATGGCGAATGATCCCAGGATCGACGACGAGTTTCTCTAACTGCTGGTCGGTCATTTTCGCGATCTTTTCAGGAACGAAGTTAGCCAACACCTCACGGTAGCGCTCACGCTTTTGCAAGACCGTCCACCAAGACAATCCCGCCTGTGCACCTTCAAGACAGATCATTTCAAACAAGTAACGCGGATCGCGTGAAGGAACGCCCCATTCTTCGTCGTGATATTTTACGTATAAAGGTTTATTTGCAGGGAGCCAAGGGCAGCGGATCATCCGCGAATTTTCAAATTTCAAATCACAAATTTCAATGAAGAAGATGGCCCATGGTTTGGGGATGAAAGAATATTTCGAATCGAACTATCAATTTGACATCTTGATGATTTTTTGTGATGATTTGATGTATGAGAACGACCTTGAGCATTGAAGATGGCCTGTTGGAGGAGGCGAAGAAGAGAGCGCGGAAACAAAAGATCACAGTTGGTGAGGTTGTGAACGAAGCTTTGCGGGTTGGGTTACTTGGAATGGGTAAACGATCCTCGGCAATAATGAGCGCACCTCTGAAAACTTTTCGGGGCGATGGAGTTCGTCCTGGAATTGATCTTCGTCATTCATCCGAACTTCTTGAGGAGATGGAGCGGGCATGAAGCTAGTTGATGTAAATATTCTCGTAGCCGCTCATCGTGAAGACGCTGATTTCCATGAAGTGATTCGTCCGTGGTTGGAATCTCAATTAGCTGGAGCATCGGGATTAGCAGTTTCTGATTTAGTGCTTTCGGGATTTCTTCGTGTGGTCACTCATCCCAAAGTATTTAAGACGCCGACTCCACTCTATCAGGCGCTTGAGTTTGTTTCAGATCTACGCGCACGTGCATCCGTTTCCATTGTGCAACCTGGAACAGGTCATTGGGATATTTTTGTCGGGCTCTGCAAAAATGCAGATGCACGCGGAAATCTTATTCCGGATGCTTATCATGCCGCATTAGCAATCGAGTATGGCATCGAGTGGGTAACATTAGACAAGGGCTTTGCGCGCTATCCTGAGCTGCGTTGGTCATGCCCGTGTTGATGAGAAGATGGATTTTTCAAAATCTACGATCTGGAGCACGAGTGTTACGCTGCTTTTATCCAAGTAACCATCAATCACAAGTTGTCCTTGCTCATCAATTGTCAGGGTCAGTCCGCCGGTTTGTTGGCGGTCGATGATTTTGAGGGATGTGTCGCGTAAGCGCTCGATTTGTTCGAGGCGTGGGCCATCCATTTTACTGCCAGCTAGGCTTGGGATGATGATAGCTTGGGGTGCGACGGCATCGATGAAAGGTTTTGTTAGACTGTAATCGCTTTGATGCAGTCCGGCGACGATGAGCTCGGCACTGAGATCGATTCCACTTTCTAGCATGGCTTGTTCGCTCAAACGCCCAGCATCGCCGAGCCAGAGCAGTTTCCAACCATTCCAATGGATCATGAAAACGAGGCATCGATCATCGGCTACTGCACCGACGGTTTGATCATGCGGCGAGAGCAGAACCTCTGCTTGTGCTCCGTTTCCTAGTTCTATGATCGATCCACGATGGGGTTTGATGAGGCGGATGTTTGGGTCGGTGTTTTCCCAATTTTGCGCGACAGATTTTTTGGTCAGAGGCATGCCGAGCACGACTTGTCGGATGGGAAACATTTCCAGCATGAGCTGGGGCGGGGCTACGTGTGAGGCATCGGCGTGTGTGAAAATGATGGAGTCGGGTCGCATCCCAAGCTGGTTAAGAGACATGCCAATCGCTCCCTGTAGGCTGAATTTTCCACCGGCATCGATCATGACGGAGTTGCCTTGAGTGGATGTGAAACATGCGGCCTCCGCACCGTAATCGAGATCGTAGATGATCAGTGTGTCTTGATCTGGGGTATTGGTCGTTGCCCATGCGCCGGGTATATTCGCAAGGGCACCGGCGCTCCACGCGCAGGTATCGGCGACGATGGCGTTGTTGCGATTGAGAAACTCCGATCCACCCGGCCAGACTGGATAGACTAGCGCAGAGATGAGCGCGACCGCGAGCAGGATAAAAAATTGAAATACTAGAAAAGCCGTAGCGAAGACCGATATCGGCGTGATAACCCCGAAATGAAATATGCACAATGGAGTGGATCCCACCGATGCCGCGAGCGATACGGCTAAACTCTTTGCGAGGTTCTCTCTGAATTTTAGCCATTTCGCTTGTAGCCATGATAACTCGCTCTTCGGCAGTAATTCTTCATCTTCAGCGATCCATTCGAAGCAGCGTCGCGCGAGCGCCGTGCCCAGTCCAATTGCTGCGACCACACCGTAGGACAATTGCACGCCTGGAAAGCGAATGATTCCGGGATTCCACAGCATTGCGAACAACAGCACGGTGCCGAGCGAGTTGAGAAGATCGGGTCTACGGCGTAACATGAATGCCCCGAGAAAAACGGCGCTCATCCATGCCGAGCGCAAAGCGGCAGGGCTGTTTCCGGTCAACCAAACATAACCGAACATCGAGAAAATAATCAGGGGGATTGCCCAGCGGCGCGGGCACCTTAGGACGCTGAGAAGAGCCCATAGCATTCCGCCAACCATCGCCACGTGTAGGCCACTAACCGAAAATGCATGTAGTGTTCCACTTTCGAAAAAGGCACGAATCAGACCCAGAGAGTTCGGTGACTTTTCGCCCATCACCACGGCGAGAATGACTTTTGCCGCCGTGCTTTCCGAATCGATTCCTGCGACGATGCTTTCACGAAACGATTTTTTGAACGCTGCTTTCTGTTTTGAAATAGGACCGATCCAACGTCGTTCTCGCATTTCACTTGCGCGAAAGCTCCCGATGATTTCCTCCGCTCGCATCCTCGCCATACGATCCGGCACGCCGGGATTGCGCTCCGGCTCGAGTGCTTTGAAAACTCCGTGCGAAATGAGCTCCGTGCCAGCGGGTGGGGGATCGCCCGCGCCCAGCCACTGCACTTTGACGGAGCGCTGGCTGGGTCGGCGGATTTTCGCAGTTGCGTGCCAGCGGTTGTTCGCACCTTTAGCATCTTCTAACAGTCTTGCTTCGACTCGCTGTGGTTCTTGTTTCGCAAGCCATGCTTCGCCGTCCCGTTGCAGGGCATCACGGTAGTGGGTGTTGACTAAAATTATTGCCGCTAAAACAAACGTCACTGTGGCCATTCGCCAATGGACTAGCCAACCGATCAACAAGGAGAAACAAAGCGCTGTGAGCCATCCGAGACCTAGGTGAACGGCTTCCAGCGCAACGACCACAACCATCCCTGCGGCAATGATGAACAACGGCCGCTTAACCCAGAAGCGGGAAATTTTTCCTGCGTGGTGCAATCAGAGGGGGGATCCGCCATCGCTCTGTGAGCTATGGCGGACAAGTTGGGGATTGGGGAATAGGAAATTGGGGGACAACGAAGAACAAATAACTTTTTAAGCTCCTAACTGATGCAGTTTAGTGCGGGCGTTGGCGGAGTGACGAGTTTCTGGAAATAGTTCGATGATTTGTGAAAGGACCGCCCCCGCGGTGGCATGGTCGTGGAAATCTTCTTCGTAAATTTCCGCGAGGCGGAACATGAGAAACGCAACGTCGTCCACTTCCCAATCTTGGCTTTCGATGGCTTGCCGCAAAGTAGCGATCGCACCTGGTGGGTTTTCTTGGTGCTGCCGCTGTATCTTCGCGATCTCAGTCCATATCATCCGATTGCTCGGATCTTTTTGTGCTGCGAGCCTAAAAGACTCGATCGCGCCTTCCCAATTCCCTTGCGCCATTAAGACTCGTGCATCGTGAAATGGATCAGCTTCGACTTCTTCATCGCTGGAATAAACAGCTCTGGAAACTTTATTTGCAAGCATCGGGAGAATTTGGGTGGCAAAAACAATTCCAATCAGTCCCGCACTTAAAAATGTTAGAAGAATCCCCGAGAAGATTCGCTCGCCTTCCATTCCGTTCAGCTTCTTTTTAAATTCAATGGCCTTGTCTTCAGTATCGTCATCGAAGCTCAGCTCTTCGATGCGATCTTTCAAGCGCTCAGCTTCTTTTCCAGATTGGTGAAATTTATACCAGCTAATCGCGACAAGCAGCGTCAGCACAGCGATACCAATATATTTCAACATGGATTTAACTTGAATGAGTCCACGTTTAGGGAAAGCAAAATTTTAGTTTTTGATATGATCCGTGCAATATTCTTTGCCATCCGTCGCCATCCGGAACTCTAATTCTGGGTCACTCACGTCAGTTCGATCACATACCACGCAACGGTGAAACGCATCCTCATTTGTATATGCGTTTTTCTGAAATCGCTTGCGTCGGCTCGTGGCCTCGACGATGCGGGCTTGACCACGCAGTGCTGGAATGCCAGCCCACAAAAGGTAGTTAGCAAAACCTAACAGATAATACCCAGCGAGCAATGGCGCCTGAATAATTCCTATCAAGTAATAAGCGGCACCCAGTAAAGCCAGCCAGCGGACTTGTACGGGGATAATGAACATCATGAGGAATTCAACTTTTGGGAACAAGGTCGCAAAGGCGAAAAACGCAGATCCATAGATCAGCATACCACTGCCACCCAATGGTATATCGTATAGGAAATTGGCGATGATAAGTCCCAGGCAGCCTGCGTAATTAAACACACTGGTGCGGAATACGCCCCACGCGCCTTCCAACGCATCGCTCATCATAAAAGCAACCATCACCATGAAAAATAACAGCAATGCGCCATAACCTCCTATTCCACCCATTCCGCTACTTGCGAATAGAAACGTGATCAAACGCCATACTTCGCCACCTAAAATCTTGCCTTTATCAAACTCCAAAAGCATGCCGATCTCGGGATTCACAAACTGTAGCAAGTAAACCAGCACATGAAAAATCGCGTAATAGCGCAGGAACCCTGGAATGGAAACCCAGCCAAATTTTCTCTCCCATTTATCCAGAAATTGCATCGCGGTGAGACTTCACCACCTGCGCTTGATTGACAAGCTCCGCTCGCAGCGGCAAATTCCGTGCGTGTCAGAAAACGTCCTGCATTCGCCATTAGAAGCCGCTCACCTTGCCCTCGGCGCAAAACTCATTCCGTTCGGCGGTTGGGCGATGCCTGTGCAATACACTTCCATCCTCAACGAGCACGCCGCTGTCCGCGAACGCGTCGGGGTGTTTGATATTTCCCACATGGGCCAGGTTTTTGTGACGGGTGAAAATCATCTCGCGTGGTTGGATCGCTTGCTGACGAATCGGATTTCCAAGCTCCAGCCCGGCGAAGGCCAATACACCCTCATGCTCAACGAGAAAGGCGGCGTGATCGATGACCTCATTGCTTATCGCATATCCGCCGATGAAACATTGTTGGTCATCAATGCGTCGATGATTCCCGAAGATGTCGCGTGGATGGAAAAACATCTCGAAAGCGGCGTGAACTTGCGCAACGAGTCCGATGCATGGGCGGGTCTCGCGATCCAAGGCCCAGATGCGGTGGCGACTTTCAGCAAACTTTTCCCCACCGAAACCCTGCCACCGCGCAACGGCATTTCGAAAACCGCAGGCGGCGAAATCCTTTGCCGCACGGGTTACACCGGTGAGGACGGGTTTGAGTTTTTCTGCCCAGCCGCACAGGGCAGTGAGTTTTTTAACGCTTTCATCGCCGCGGGCGCAACCCCATGCGGGCTCGGCGCTCGTGACACCTTGCGTTTGGAAATGTGCTACCCACTCAATGGCAACGATCTCTCTCCAGAGCGCTCACCCATCGAAGCTGGACTCGGGTTTTTCTGCGATCTTGAGAAACCGGATTTCATCGGTCGCGACGTCCTGCTCAGCCAAAAACAAAATGGCCCAGCCTACAAACTCACCGCAATCGAGCTCACCGAAAAAGGCCCGCCACCGCGTCCGCATTACACCGTTCTCAATACCGCAGGCGAAACCATTGCCGAGCTTTCCAGCGGCGTGCTTTCCCCTTCGTTAGGCATCGGAATTGCGATGGCTTACCTGCCCGCCGCCTATGCGAAACCCGGCACCGTTCTCAAGATCGATGTACGCGGTCGGCAATTTGCTGCAGCTACCGTGAAAAAACCCTTTCTTAAATCCACTCAATCGTCCAAAAAACCATCCGCATGAGCGCTTCCGAAATTCCAGCCGAACTCCTTTTCCAAACTTCCCACGAATGGGCACGCATCGATGGCGACATCGCCACCGTTGGAATTTCCGATCACGCCCAAGCTGAGCTGACCGATGTAGTCTTCGTCGAACTCCCACCCGTCGGTAAAAAAGTCGATGCCGGAGATCCAACCGCAGTCGTCGAATCCGTGAAAGCTGCCTCCGATATTTACTCACCGCTCTCCGGTGAAGTCGTAGAGGTCAACCCCGCCGTCGAAGGCGATCCATCTTTAGTCAACACCGCGCCATATGGCGATGGTTGGATTTTCAAAATCAAAATCAGCAAGCCAGATCAAATCGCCGGCCTGCTTTCCCCAAGCGCCTACGGTGCGTTGATTGGGTGATGCTAATTGGAGAGCCGTGCCTCTGGCCGGCTTTTATTTGCAAAGTTAGTTGAGCCGGCCGGAGGCATGGCTCTCCGAAATTTTAGGACTCTTGAACGTGAGAATATTAAAAACTAACACCAAACAAACCCAAACTATCCGGCACTAACTACTAAATATGCCGTAGTTTTTGAATTGACGCTACCACATCGTGATTTATTCTGGCCGGCGTTGCTTCACGATTATCCTCATGCGTTGCGTCCAATGCGGTTCCTTAAAAGACAAAGTTCTCGATTCCCGCTCGTCGAAAGACGGGACGACGATTCGTCGTCGGCGCGAATGTCTGAAATGCGGATATCGCTACACGACATACGAGCAGATCGAGCGCACCGAATTGCGCGTGGTGAAGCGCGATGGCACACGCGAATCTTTGAACCGCGAGAAAATCACCAGCGGCTTAATCAAGGCCTGCGAGAAACGTCCGGTCTCGATGGAACGTTTGGATCGAGCGGTGGAAGAAATTCTAACCGACCTTCACAAGGATCACCTCAGCGAGGTTCCGTCCGCATCGATCGGTGCCAAGGTGATGGACAAGCTCCACGAGATCGATCCGGTGGCGTATGTCCGTTACGTTTCGGTTTATCGTCAGTTCGAAAACGTGAACGAGTTCATCGCCGAGATTCAATCGCTCTCCCGCCGCGCCGCGCGCGATACCTTCCAACGCCGCTTGTTCAAAGAATGACGCGCTGTTCAACTCATTTAAAAATCAACGTTTCCTTATAAAACTTTTGTGATCGCTTTCATCAACCAACGCCCCGCGATTCAGATCGGCCCTTACCAGGTGCTCGATTACGATACTGATTGGTTGGAAGACGCGATCATGCGCGCCGCGAGAGCCGCGGATCATGAGAATTTTCCCATGGCGCAGGAAATCCGCTACGGCGTGGAGTTGTATTTGGAAAGCAAATGCGCGCTGCGTTTGTTGCACCTTGAGGATTTGTTCGAGCGCGTGCGCAAGATGCTGGTGAAAATCGGCTGCGCACCGATCGCAGATAAACTCCAACCGCTGGCGCCGCCGGTCACGGTTTGTCTCGTTCACACCGCCACCAACGCCGGCAACGGCTTCGAGCTCGCGTTTTTCGAGACCTTACGTGCGGAAATCGCCGAGCTCCGCGATGCTGGTGCAGAAAAAGTTCATTTTACGGGACTGCGTGAAAGCACTCAAATTCTCCGTGGACAATCGAAATGGAACAAACAGTGCGATGCGCTATTAGAAGAGATCCGGATTTTTCTAGCCGCCTGCGACCGCGAGGCAGAAGATTTTTCGCGAGCACTGTCGCTGAGTGTGGAGGCGTAACCTAAAAAAGGTAGGGTCAACCCGCCGCGGTTGACCGTGATTTCCTTGATTAGGGGATAAAGAAATGAGCGTCTAAGTAGGTCTCACTTCTTTAAGAGTGATCAGGCCTAGAGGTTTTTGATTTGGGTCGACTACGGCGTGTACAGACTTGGTACATAGGTAACAAACGTGCGCGGACATGGGTAACACATTAAGT